>NZ_LJSA01000432.1:0-331509 GCF_002742505.1 Pseudomonas sp. 2995-1
GGTCATCGTCAAGATTAAATTCCGAAACCCCATTTGCGAAAGCAGATGGGGTTTTGTTTTGGGCGGGCGGAAAGTGCGAGGGCGGATCAGGGCGAGCTCTCGAATATCCTCAGGGGCGGCGGGCCTGAACTGGCCTAATGATTTTGAACACTTCAATCGGGCGCTATATTGGTACCCAAGTCTGAGGTGTTTGGATACTTCGCCAAAAAGTGCGCCTTTATCAAGCAGCGCACGGGCGACTACTCGATTCGACGGCTTTGCCTGACGCTGATAGTGCATCCCGGTGGTTATTACAGCGTGGCGGTCTGAGCCGCAATCTATACGCGCCAAAGACGACCAGCGACTGCTGGGTTTGGTCAAGCATTCCTGGCTGGAGAGCGGCGGCGTTTACGGCTATCGCAAAATCCATGACGATCTGCGCTAGGTCTGTGAGGATTGTGGTGGTCATTGTGTGGCTAGGCTGATGCGTCTTTAAGGTATGCGTTCTCAGACAGGTTATCGACGCCGCCCCGGAAAGTGCGGCGGTAAGCCAGCGGTAGCATTACCCAATTTGTTGAAGCGCCAGTTCGATGTCTTGGAATCCAACAGGGTTTGGGTCACTGACATCACCTACATTCGTACGTATGAAACAACGTAAAACGCCGCCATGGTTTCAACAATCAGCTGCCATCGGTAGTTTGAAAAGCGTTACGCAATGAGCTTGCAAGGTGTCTAGAGAATCCGGGGCGATTCACACTGATTGAGAAGGCGCGGGATGACCGGCAAATAGTTAGGATTATTTTTGCCGTCCCAGTTCGGACGATCAATCGCATCTTGAACGTCAAGGATAACAATCAGGATAGGGGCGGATTGGTCCTTCATCTCATCTCCTTTGGGTAGGGCGGCAGGCCGAGTGTGCTAAGACGAGCCTCAACCAACAGTTGATTGCACTCGAAACCTGCCTACAGCTCTCTGCGAAGCCCTCCATAATGAATCTCAAGCTTATGCAAGTTGAGTTCGGCAGACGCTTACCGATACGCGCACTGTCTGATGCGGAACATTTGCCAGGATTCCTAACGGATATTGCCTTCTACCTAAGCTAGAAATCTCTCAATGGTTGGGCCTGGGTGTTGCCGACGCCTCGGCGTAGCCCAAATTCGTCCAATCGATAAGGCCGATATCGTAATTCGAGATTCGCGCGTTGGCTTATGCGTGATGGGAGGTGAGCGAGAGTGGGCTTTCGATGTCATCACAAGGCTTCTGGGGCGGGGCGTGAGCGCGCTCAACGATCTTTAAGGTTGTGGGCTGGTTTTGTCTGTTCTCGCCTTCTGGGCACCTTTGCCGGCCTCTGGCGACGTGACTTCACTTTTCCACAGACGAAAAAAAAGACCTTGAAATTCAAGGTCTTTTTTTAAGATGGTGCCCCGAGGGAGACTCGAACTCCCACTCCTTTCGAAAACGGATTTTGAATCCGCCGCGTCTACCAATTCCGCCATCAGGGCTCAATGGCGGCGAAGTATAGAGATGAGATTACCGTTGGTCAATCACGTTTCATGGTCTATTTTCACTATTTCCGCTAAACTTCCCGGCCCTGCTAGACGAACCCCATCATGCGCGTTTCTGACTTTACTTTTGAACTCCCTGATTCGCTGATCGCACGCCACCCTTTGGCCGAGCGTCGCGCCAGCCGACTGCTTACCCTGGAAGGGGTCAGCGGTGCCCTCGCACACCGTCAATTCACTGATTTGCTTGAGCATTTAAACCCAGGCGACTTAATGGTATTCAACAACACCCGCGTAATTCCTGCGCGGTTGTTTGGCCAAAAAGCCTCCGGCGGCAAGCTGGAAATTCTGGTGGAGCGCGTGCTGGACAGCTATCGCGTGCTAGCCCATGTGCGCTCCAGCAAATCACCGAAGCCGGGTTCGAGCATTCTGATCGAAGGCGGCGGCGAAGCCGAGATGGTGGCGCGCCATGATGCATTGTTCGAGCTCAAGTTCGCCGAAGAGGTTCTGCCTCTGCTGGAGCGCGTCGGCCATATGCCGCTGCCTCCCTATATCGACCGCCCTGATGAAGACTCGGACCGCGAGCGCTATCAGACGGTGTACTCCCAGCGCCTAGGCGCGGTTGCCGCGCCAACGGCCGGACTGCATTTCGACCAGCCGCTGCTGGATGCGATTGCGGCCAAGGGCGTCGAGACGGCCTATGTGACCCTGCACGTGGGGGCCGGCACCTTTCAGCCGGTGCGTGTGGATAACATCGAAGACCACCATATGCACAGCGAGTGGCTGGAAGTCAGCCAGGAAGTTGTCGATGCGGTATCTGCGTGCAAGGCTCGTGGCGGGCGTGTAGTCGCAGTGGGTACCACCAGCGTGCGCTCCTTGGAGAGCGCGGCGCGTGATGGTGTGCTCAAACCGTTCAGTGGCGACACCGATATATTTATCTTCCCAGGCCGGCCGTTCCATGTCGTCGATTGCCTAGTCACCAATTTCCATCTGCCGGAATCCACGCTCTTGATGCTGGTGTCGGCATTTGCCGGTTACCCGGAAACCATGGCGGCTTATCAAGCGGCCATCAATAATGGGTACCGTTTTTTCAGCTACGGTGATGCGATGTTTATCACCCGTAACCCGGCGCCACGCGGCCCAGAGGAAACCTTATGAGTCGTATGTCGTTTGAATTATTGGCCACCGACGGCAAAGCCCGTCGCGGTCGCCTTACTTTCCCTCGCGGTACGGTAGAGACGCCGGCGTTCATGCCGGTTGGCACCTACGGCACCGTAAAGGGCATGCTGCCCCGTGACATCGTCGCCACCGGTGCCGAGATCATTCTTGGTAACACCTTCCACCTGTGGCTGCGTCCGGGCACGGAAGTGATCAAGAAGCACGGCGACCTGCACGATTTCATGAAGTGGCAAGGCCCAATTCTCACCGACTCCGGTGGTTTTCAGGTGTTCAGCCTGGGCGCCATGCGCAAGATCAAGGAAGAGGGCGTAACGTTCGCCTCGCCGGTGGATGGTTCTAAAGTATTCATGGGGCCGGAAGAGTCGATGCAGGTACAGCGTGACCTGGGTTCGGACATCGTGATGATTTTCGACGAGTGCACGCCTTACCCGGCCGATGAAGATGTCGCGAGAATCTCCATGGAGTTGTCGCTACGTTGGGCTCAGCGGTCGAAGAACGCCCACGGTGATAACACCGCTGCGCTGTTCGGTATTGTCCAGGGCGGTATGCATGAAAGCTTGCGTAAACGCTCGCTTGAAGGCCTCGACAAAATCGGGTTCGATGGCCTGGCCATCGGCGGTTTGTCGGTAGGCGAACCCAAACACGAGATGATCAAGGTGCTGGACTACTTGCCAGGCCTGATGCCCGCTGACAAACCTCGTTACCTTATGGGCGTTGGCAAACCGGAAGATCTCGTAGAGGGTGTGCGCCGCGGTGTGGACATGTTCGATTGCGTGATGCCAACCCGTAATGCCCGCAATGGGCATCTGTTTATCGATACAGGCGTGCTGAAGATCCGTAACGCGTTCCATCGCCATGATGATTCGCCGCTGGATCCCACCTGTGATTGCTACACCTGCCAGAACTTCTCCCGTGCTTATCTGCACCATCTGGACAAATGCGGGGAAATGCTGGGTAGCATGTTGAATACCATCCACAATTTGCGTCACTACCAAGTCCTGATGGCTGGTTTGCGCGAGGCTATTCAACAGGGTACATTGGCCGCCTTCGTCGATGCCTTCTATGCCAAGCGCGGGCTCCCTGTGCCGCCCTTGGACTGAGTTTTCCGACCCTAAGATTCACTATTTGCAACTGGAGTGCTAAATGAGCTTTTTTATCTCTAACGCCATGGCTGACGCCGCTGCGCCTGCTGCTGCCGGCCCTATGGGCGGTGGTTTCGAGTGGATTTTCCTGGTCGGCTTCCTGGTCATCTTCTACCTCATGATCTGGCGTCCACAGGCCAAGCGTGCCAAAGAGCAGAAAAACCTGCTGGGCAGCCTGCAGAAAGGTGACGAAGTTGTGACTACTGGCGGTATCGCCGGCAAGATCACCAAGGTTTCCGACGCTTTCGTGGTTCTGGAAGTCTCCGACACTGTAGAAATGAAGTTCCAGAAGGGCGCCATCGCCGCCACGCTGCCAAAAGGCACGCTCAAAGCGATCTAAGTAACAACCTTTACCAATCGACGGGGCGCGCAAGGCGCCCCGCGTTATAAGCGGGCGGCGTGATGCTGAACAAATACCCTCTGTGGAAATACGTACTGATCCTGGCGGTGCTGGCGATCGGTTTTATTTATTCCGCTCCCAATCTCTATCCTGATGATCCGGCGATCCAGATCACTGGCGCCAGCACTTCGTTGCAGGTCAATCAGGCTGACCTGGAACGCGCGAGCAAGGCTCTGAACGACGCGGGTATCCAAGTTAAAGCGGCAACATTGGCGGCTGGTGCGAAGGGCGGCTTGTTGCGCCTGACCAAGCAAGAAGACCAATTGCCGGCCAAAGACGTCGTGCGCAAGGCCATGGGTGACGACTACGTCGTTGCGCTGAACCTGGCACAGACCACGCCGCAATGGCTGCGCAGCATTGGCGCGCACCCGATGAAGTTGGGTCTGGACTTGTCCGGCGGTGTGCACTTCCTGCTGGAAGTCGACATGGACAAAGCCCTCGACGCACGCCTGAAAGTCTATGAAGGCGATGTGAAGAGCCTGCTGCGCAAAGAAAAGTTGCGTTATCGCAGCCTGCCGCAGCTCAACGGCGCCATCCAGTTGGGCTTCTCAGACGAAGCTTCCCGCGAACAGGCCCGTGCGCTGATCCGCAAGAACTTCAACGATTTTGACATCGTACCGGCTGACCTGAACGGTCAGGCCGTGCTGCGTCTTGCAATGAGCCCGGCCAAGATCGCCGAAATCCGCGAGTATTCCATCAAGCAGAACTTGACCACGGTACGTAACCGCGTCAACGAGCTGGGCGTGGCCGAGCCGATCGTTCAGCGCCAGGGCGCCAACCGCATTGTGGTTGAGCTGCCAGGCGTGCAGGACACCGCTGAAGCCAAGCGTATCCTGGGTAAAACTGCCAACCTGGAATTCCGTCTCGCAGCTGAGCCAGGCGCTTCCCGCGCGACTTCCGAGGAGTTCGAATTCCGTGAAGGCAATCGTCCGCCGGCGCAAATCGAGCGTGGTTTGATCATCACGGGTGATCAGGTAACCGACGCCAAGGCCGGGTTCGGCGAGCACGGCACACCTGAAGTTAACATTCGCCTGGATGGTCACGGCGGCGAACTGATGAGCCGCGCCACGCGCAGCAACGTCGGTCGCAGCATGGCGGTGATCTTCATCGAGCAGCGTCCTGTTACTACCTACACCAAGCAGATCGTCAACGGCGTCGAGAAAGACGTGCCGGTGCAGACCTTCAAGGAAGAGAAGAAGATCATCAGCCTAGCGACCATCCAGTCGCCGCTGGGTGCTCAGTTCCGTATCACTGGCCTGAACGGCCAGGGTGAATCCTCGGAGCTGGCACTGCTGCTGCGTGCTGGTGGCCTGGCGGCGCCGATGTACTTCGCTGAAGAGCGCACCATCGGCCCAAGCCTGGGTGCGGACAACATCACCAAAGGCGTGGATGCTGCACTGTGGGGCATGTTGTTCGTGTCGCTGTTCATCATCGCCATCTACCGCTTCTTCGGCATCATCGCTACCGTAGCCCTGGCGGGCAACATGGTGATGCTGCTGGCCTTGATGTCGCTGCTGGGCGCTACGCTGACCTTGCCGGGTATCGCCGGTATCGTACTCACCATGGGTATGGCGGTAGATGCCAACGTGCTGATCTTCTCGCGGATACGTGAGGAGATCGCCGCAGGCATGACTGTGCAGCGCGCAATCAACGAAGGCTTCGGCCGGGCATTTACCGCGATTCTCGACTCCAACCTGACCACATTGCTGGTTGGCGGGATTCTCTTTGCCATGGGCACCGGCCCTGTCAAAGGTTTTGCGGTGACCATGTCCCTCGGTATCTTTACCTCGATGTTCACGGCCATCATGGTGACCCGCGCAATGGTCAACCTGATCTTTGGCGGGCGTGACTTCAAGAAGTTGTGGATTTAAGGGGCTGCCATGTTACGTACAATCAACTTCATGGGCGTTCGCAACATTGCGTTCGGCGTCACTGTGCTCCTTACCGTTCTGGCGTTGTTCAGCTGGTTCCATAAGGGCCTGAACTACGGTTTGGATTTCACCGGGGGTACGCTCATTGAGCTGACCTACGAGAAGCCGGCCGACGTTACCTTAGTGCGCAACGAGCTGGTAAAGGCCGGTTATCACGAGGCCGTGGTGCAGAGCTTTGGTGCGACCACCGACCTGCTGGTGCGCATGCCAGGCGAAGATCCGCAACTGGGTCACCAAGTAGCCGAAGCCTTGCAAAAGGTTGGCGGCGACAATCCCGCGTCGGTCAAGCGCGTCGAGTTTGTCGGCCCGCAAGTAGGTGAAGAGCTGCGCGACCAAGGCGGCCTTGGCATGCTGATGGCACTCGTCGGCATCATGATTTACCTGGCTTTCCGCTTTCAGTGGAAGTTCGGTGTCGGCGCGATTGTGTCGCTGATCCACGACGTGATCGTGACCGTAGGTATTCTGGCGTACTTCCAGATAACCTTCGATCTGACCGTACTGGCGGCTGTGCTGGCGATTATTGGTTACTCGCTCAACGACACAATCGTGGTATTCGACCGGGTTCGTGAGAACTTCCGCGTATTGCGCAAGGCGACGCTGATCGAGAACATCAACATCTCCACCACTCAGACCCTGCTGCGTACCATGGCGACATCAATCTCCACTTTGCTGGCGATTGCTGCGCTGATGATCTTCGGCGGTGACAACTTGTGGGGCTTCTCCCTGGCGCTGTTTATCGGCGTTCTGGCGGGTACTTACTCGTCGATCTACATCGCCAACGTGGTGCTGATCTGGTTGAACCTCAACAGCGAAGACTTGATCCCTCCAGCCGCGACTGGCAAGGAGGTCGACGACCGCCCTTAATGAGCGCTTGTTGATCTGCTGTTACAAGAAAGGCACGAGTATTGAACTCGTGCCTTTTTTTTTGCTCCAAGGCTGGGTATAGCGCGGATCTTTCGGTCCGTTTGTGATGGTCAGGAGGTTCAACGTGAACAAGTCGTTACTGGTTGGTGCGGTATTGGGTGCTGTCGGTGTAACTGCCGGGGGTGCTGTCGCCACCTACAGCCTGGTAAAAAGCGGCCCTGAGTATGCGCAAGTGCTGGCGGTGCAGCCGGTAAAAACCCAGATCAAGACCCCTCGCGAAGTCTGTAAGGACGTCGCAGTTACTCGGCAGCGACCGGTGCAGGACCAGCATCAAATCGCAGGTACCGTTGTAGGTGCCCTGGCGGGTGGTTTGCTGGGTAATCAGATCGGTGGCGGTAACGGTAAGAAGCTAGCGACGGTAGCCGGTGCGGTCGGTGGTGGTTATGCCGGTAACAAGGTTCAAGAGGGTATGCAGAATCGCGATACCTACACCACCACACAAACGCGTTGTAACACCGTCAACGACATCAGCGACAAGGTAGTCGGCTATGACGTGCGTTACACCTTGGATGGCAAGGAAGGCTCGGTGCGGATGGATCGTGATCCGGGTGGCCAGATTCCGGTCGATAAAGAAGGTCGTTTAGTGTTGGGTCAAAACCAGCAATAATTTGAGGCTTGTCATAGTTGAAGGTGTGGGAGGGTGCTTGCTCTTGATGTGGGCGCATCGGTTAATGAGTCTGTAACTGAGCTGCTGTCATCGGAGGCAACATCCCTTTCACATTGATTGGTAGCGTTGCTGGTATTCAAGTTCGCACCAAATCGCAGGCATAAAAAAAGCACCCCGAAGGGTGCTTTTTTTTATGCTCGCTAGCTTAGCGCTTCAGCGAGGCTGGCAGGTGTGGCTGTATAGCCGTCAGCACTGCCTTGAAGCATTTGGTGTTGCCAGCAACGACGTGGCCTTTTTCCAGGAAGTCGTGACCACCGGTGAAGTCGCTCACCAAGCCACCGGCTTCCTGGATCAGCAGAGCGCCTGCAGCCATGTCCCACTCGGACAGGCCTGACTCCCAGAACGCATCAAAACGACCGGCAGCAACATAGGCCAGGTCCAAACTCGCTGCGCCAGCGCGACGGATACCTGCGGTCTGGCCAACCAGGGCGCGGAACATGCCCAGGTAGTTTTCCAGGTTGTCCATCTGGTCATCGCGGAAGGGGAAGCCGGTACCCAGCAGGGCGCCGTCGAGACTGGTACGGCCGCTGACGCGCAGGCGGCGACCGTTCAGCTGGGCGCCACGGCCACGGCTGGCGGTGAATTCTTCCTGGCGAACCGGGTCGAGGACGACGGCATGTTCCAGGCGGCCACGGTATTTGCAGGCGATGCTTACTGCGAAGTGGGGGATGCCGCGCAGGAAGTTGGTGGTGCCATCCAGTGGGTCGATGATCCACAGGTAGTCTTCGCCTTCGCCGCTACCTTTATGCAGGCCGGTTTCCTCACCCAGGATGCCGTGGGTAGGGTAAGCCTTGCGCAGTGCGTCGATGATTTTCTGTTCGGCGGCGCGGTCTACCTCGGATACATAATCCTTGGCGTCTTTTTCGTCGACCTTGATGGTATCCAGGCGCTCGATGGAGCGGAAAATCAATTCACTGGCGCTGCGGGCGGCGCGCAGCGCGATATTCAGCATGGGCTGCATGGATGTGTCACCTAAGGTTGTTAAAGAAAGCCGGGCATTCTAGCAGAAACTTTCTTCAGGTGAAGGACGACGTTAGCTTTCATGGCATAACCTTAGGCTGTTCTGTAAGATTTGCTCCCCTTTCCCATGTCCGAGAGCGCCTCCCTTGCTGCAAAACATTCGTGTCGTCTTGGTCAATACCAGTCATCCCGGCAATATCGGTGGGGTGGCGCGTGCCATGAAAAACATGGGGCTGACGCGCCTGGTGCTGGTCGAACCGCGCGTGTTCCCGCATCACGAGGCCGATGCCCGTGCATCCGGTGCCAATGACATCCTTGAAAAAGCCCAGGTCGTCGCCACCCTGGAGGATGCTTTGGTCGGCTGCAATCTGGTGCTCGGCACCAGTGCCCGTGATCGTCGCATCCCCTGGCCTCTGCTGGATCCCCGTGAATGCGGCGGTAAAGTGGTGGAAGAGGCTGCTGGTGGCGCTGAGATCGCCTTAGTGTTTGGTCGTGAAGACTCCGGCCTCACCAATGAGGAGCTGCAGCGATGTCACTACCATGTGCACATTCCATCGGACCCTGAATTCAGTTCACTGAACCTCGGGGCTGCGGTGCAGGTGCTGACTTACGAAGTGCGCATGTCGTGGCTGGCAGCTGCCGGTCAGCCAAGCAAAATGGAAAAGGAAGAGGTTGCGTCGACCAAAAGTGGCGAGCTGGCCACCATGGATGAGCTGGAGCGGTTCTATGAGCACCTGGAGCAAACCCTGGTGGCTATCGAATTCCTTGACCCTGACAAGCCGCGGCACTTGATGGCGCGCCTGCGTCGGTTGTACGGGCGCAGCTCGGTAAGCCGGGCGGAAATGAATATATTGCGTGGCATCCTCACGGAAACCCAAAAAGCGGCCCGTGGCGAGCTTCTTAAGCGGAAGGATTAAAAATGTTCGAGCGTTTGCGAGAAGATATCCAGAGTGTTTTCCACCGTGACCCGGCGGCCCGCAACGCCTTTGAAGTGCTGACCTGCTATCCGGGCATGCACGCGATCTGGATTCATCGGCTATCCGGCGCCTTGTGGGGCATGGGCTGGAAATGGCTGGCGCGACTGGTGTCGAACTTCGGCCGCTGGTTGACGGGTATCGAGATTCATCCGGGGGCCAAGGTGGGGCGCCGTTTTTTTATCGATCATGGTATGGGTATCGTCATCGGTGAAACTGCTGAGATTGGCGACGATGTCACGCTCTATCAAGGTGTGACGTTGGGCGGCACTAGCTGGAACAAAGGCAAGCGCCACCCAACGTTGGGCGATGGCGTGGTGGTAGGGGCCGGCGCCAAGGTGCTAGGGCCATTCACTGTAGGTGCTGGCGCTAAGGTCGGCTCCAATGCGGTCGTAACCAAGGCTGTACCGCCTGGCGCAACCGTGGTGGGTATTCCGGGCCGAATCATCGTCAAGCCGGAAGTTGGCGATGAGCAGGAAGCAAAGCGCAAGGCAATGGCCGAGAAGATCGGCTTTGATGCCTATGGAGTCAGTGAAGACATGCCTGATCCGGTCGCGCGCGCCATCGGCCAGTTGCTTGACCACTTGCAGGCGGTGGACGGGAAGCTGGACGGTATGTGCGGCGCGCTGAAGGAGCTGGGCAGCAGTTACTGTGCGAAAGAGCTTCCTGAGCTGCGCGAAGAGGACTTCGCCGAGATCAAGGACGAAGCTGCGACGAAGACTGGTTGAGGTCTTCCAGGCACTGAAAGTCACCTGTGGGAGGGGGCTTGCTCTCGATAGCTGTTTGTTAGTCGTTCACTACGTGGGCTGGTCCGCTGCTATTGGGAGCGGTTGCCTCCTACATCTTGACCTCCATTGGTCTCGGAGTAGCCGCTAGGCCCTGTTCCCGCTGTTCGTCCCCACCCCATCCTGCTATGATTTGCGCGCCCTTTTTACGGGTAATCCTGACTAAAGTACTAGGTCTTATAGTTGACTTAAATACTCGGGAATCGCATACTTGCCCACATTCTGAAACACCTTGGTAATTGTCCATGAGACTGACTACAAAAGGCCGATACGCGGTGACTGCCATGCTCGACCTGGCTCTGCACGCGCAAACTGGGCCGGTGTCCCTGGCCGATATCTCCGAGCGCCAAGGCATTTCCCTGTCCTATCTTGAGCAACTGTTCGCCAAATTGCGCCGTAGCAATCTGGTCTCCAGCGTGCGTGGGCCAGGTGGCGGCTATCAGTTGTCCCGCGATATGCAGGGCATTCAGGTGGCCCAGGTGATCGATGCGGTCAACGAATCCGTTGACGCGACCAAATGCCAGGGCCTGGGTGACTGCCATGCAGGCGACACCTGCCTGACGCACCATTTGTGGTGTGACTTGAGTCTGCAGATCCATGAGTTTTTGAGTGGTATCAGCTTGGCTGATCTTGTGACTCGCCGTGAGGTACAAGAAGTAGCCCAGCGTCAGGACCAGCGCCGTTGCAACACTAAGGCGCCGCGTCTGGACAAGATTGAAGCGTCCGCCGTCGAGTGACAGCCGAAGAGCTAACGGCACGCCAGCCAGCCTGATTTAGGAGAAAGTCCATGAAATTGCCGATTTACCTTGATTACTCAGCGACCACCCCGGTTGATCCGCGTGTCGCGCAAAAGATGAGCGAGTGCCTGCTGGTCGACGGAAACTTCGGCAACCCGGCCTCCCGTTCCCATGTATTCGGCTGGAAAGCCGAGGAAGCGGTCGAGAATGCTCGTCGCCAAGTCGCCGACCTTGTTAATGCCGACCCGCGCGAAATCGTCTGGACTTCCGGCGCCACTGAGTCCGACAACCTGGCAATCAAGGGCGCGGCGCATTTCTACGCGACCAAAGGCAAGCACCTGATCACCACCAAGATTGAGCACAAGGCTGTCCTCGACACCATGCGTCAACTGGAGCGTGAAGGTTTCGAAGTTACCTACCTTGAGCCGACCACCGACGGTATCGTCACCCCGGCCATGATTGAAGCCGCGCTGCGTGAAGACACAATCTTGGTTTCCGTGATCCACGTAAACAACGAAATCGGCACCATCAACGACATCTCGGCCATCGGCGAGCTGACTCGCTCCAAGGGCATTCTGTTGCACGTCGACGCTGCTCAGTCCACCGGCAAGGTTGATATCGACCTGTCCAAGCTGAAAGTTGACCTGATGTCTTTCTCGGCCCACAAGACTTACGGGCCTAAAGGTATCGGCGCGCTGTACGTGAGCCGTAAGCCACGCGTGCGCATCGAGGCCACCATGCACGGCGGCGGTCACGAACGCGGCATGCGTTCTGGCACCCTGGCGACCCACCAAATCGTAGGCATGGGCGAAGCCTTCCGTGTAGCCAAGGAAGACATGGCTGCCGAGAACGTGCGCATCAAGGCCCTGAGGGATCGCTTCTACAAGCAGGTCGAGAACCTTGAAGAGCTGTACATAAACGGCAGCATGACCGCCCGCGTACCGCATAACTTGAATTTGAGCTTCAACTACGTCGAAGGCGAGTCGCTGATCATGGCGCTCAAGGACCTGGCGGTTTCGTCCGGTTCGGCCTGCACCTCGGCCTCTCTTGAGCCTTCGTACGTACTGCGCGCCCTGGGCCGCAACGACGAACTGGCACATAGCTCGATCCGCTTTACGTTCGGCCGCTTCACCACCGAAGAACAAGTCGACTACGCCGCGCAGAAAGTCTGCGAAGCCGTCAACAAGCTGCGCGTTCTGTCGCCGCTGTGGGACATGTACAAAGACGGTGTCGATATTTCCAAGATCGAGTGGGCGGCACACTAACTATAGAAGCCGCCACCCAAGCTCTGTAGGAACGTGGCGGAAAACGCAGGCGTTTTTACAGGGTTCCAGAGCGGCCCTGATGAGTGAGGATTCAGTACCATGGCTTACAGCGAAAAGGTCATTGACCACTACGAAAACCCGCGCAACGTCGGCAAGATGAACGCGGAAGATCCTGATGTCGGCACCGGCATGGTCGGCGCTCCGGCGTGCGGCGATGTGATGCGCCTGCAGATCAAAGTCAACGAAGCTGGCGTCATCGAAGACGCCAAGTTCAAGACTTACGGTTGCGGTTCGGCCATCGCCTCCAGTTCTCTGGCAACCGAATGGATGAAAGGCAAGACTCTGGATGAGGCTGTGACTATCAGCAACACCCAGTTGGCCGAAGAACTGGCCCTGCCGCCAGTGAAAATCCACTGCTCCGTACTCGCAGAAGACGCCATCAAGGCGGCCGTTCGCGACTACAAGCAGAAGAAAGGCTTGATCTAAGCATTTGGCGACGAGTAAGGAGTCAACGATGGCTATCAGCATGACAGAAGCGGCTGCGCAGCACATTCGCCGCTCCCTGAATGGGCGCGGTAAAGGTGAGGGGATTCGTCTGGGTGTTCGCACCACGGGCTGTTCCGGCCTTGCCTACGTGCTGGAGTTTGTCGACGAGGTGGTTGAGGAAGACCAGGTGTTCGAAAGTCACGGCGAGAAAGTGATCATCGATCCTAAAAGCCTGACCTACCTGGACGGCACCGAACTCGATTTCGTCAAGGAAGGGTTGAACGAGGGCTTCAAGTTCAACAACCCCAACGTACGCGGTGAGTGTGGCTGCGGCGAAAGCTTCAACATCTGAGGCTATTCGTGGGTACTCCTTGTCATTTCGCTTTATTCGAGCTGCAGCCGAGCTTTCGGCTGGACCTTGAGCAGCTTGCCACGCGCTACCGAGAGTTGGCGCGTGGGGTGCATCCGGACCGCTTCGCTGACGCTTCCGAGCGTGAGCAACGCCTGGCCCTGCAGCAGTCGGCCAGCCTCAACGAGGCCTATCAGACACTGAAGAGTCCGCCAAAGCGCGCGCGTTACCTGCTCGCCATGAACGGCGGCGAGTTGCCGATTGAAGTCACGGTTCACGATCCCGACTTCCTGATGCAGCAAATGCAGTGGCGCGAAGAGCTCGAAGACCTACACGACGAGGCCGATGTGGCCGGTGTCGCCGTCTTCAAGCGCCGTCTGAAAGTGGCCCAGGATGAGCTCAACGAAAGCTTCGCAGCCTGTTGGGATGATGCAGCGCAACGTGAACAGGCTGAACGCCTGATGCGACGTATGCAGTTCCTCGACAAGCTCACCTACGAAGTGCGCCAGCTAGAAGAGCGCCTCGACGATTAACCCAGTGCTGCCCGTGATGCACGCCTGATAGACAGATAAGACCTGATTACCATGGCATTACTGCAAATCGCCGAACCCGGCCAAAGCCCTCAACCGCACCAGCGTCGCCTGGCGGTCGGGATTGACCTGGGCACCACCAATTCCCTGGTCGCTGCCCTGCGCAGTGGCCTGTCCGAACCGCTGCCGGACGCTGATGGGCAGGTCATCCTGCCCTCGGCCGTGCGCTATCACGCTGATCGCACCGAGGTCGGTGAGTCTGCCAAGTTGGCGGCATCTAGCGATCCTTTGAACACTGTGCTGTCTGTCAAGCGCTTGATGGGGCGTGGCTTGTCCGACGTCAAGCAGCTCGGCGACCAACTGCCGTATCGCTTTGTCGGCGGCGAATCCCACATGCCTTTCATTGATACTGTCCAGGGGCCGAAAAGTCCGGTGGAAGTGTCGGCTGATATTCTCAAGGTGCTGCGCCAGCGCGCAGAAACGACCTTGGGCGGCGAATTGGTCGGTGCAGTGATCACGGTTCCCGCTTATTTCGACGACGCACAGCGTCAAGCCACCAAGGATGCGGCGAAGCTTGCCGGCCTCAACGTGCTGCGCCTGCTCAACGAGCCGACTGCTGCTGCTGTGGCCTACGGTCTGGACCAGCACGCCGAAGGTCTGGTTGCCATTTATGACCTGGGCGGCGGCACTTTTGATATTTCGATCCTACGCCTGACCGGCGGTGTGTTTGAGGTGCTGGCTACTGGTGGCGACAGCGCGCTGGGCGGCGATGACTTCGACCACGCGATCGCAGGCTGGATTATCAGCAGTGCCGGCTTGTCCGCGGACTTGGATCCAGGCGCACAGCGCAACTTGCTGCAAACTGCTTGTGCCGCTAAAGAAGCGCTGACTGATGCTGCCTCTATTGACGTGTCTTACGGCAACTGGTCGGCACCGCTGACGCGCGAAGCCTTCGATGCGTTGATCGAGCCAATGGTCGCCCGCAGCCTCAAGGCGTGCCGTCGCGCCGTACGTGATTCCGGTATCGAGTTGGAAGACGTCGGTGCCGTGGTCATGGTGGGTGGTTCGACCCGTGTGCCGCGTGTTCGTGGGGCAGTTGCCGAGGCTTTTGGTCGCGAGCCACTGACCGAAATCGACCCCGATCAAGTAGTCGCCATCGGCGCAGCGATCCAGGCAGACACCTTGGCCGGCAACAAGCGCGATGGCGGCGAACTGCTGCTCCTCGACGTGATTCCGTTGTCGCTGGGGCTGGAGACCATGGGCGGCTTGATGGAGAAGGTGATTCCGCGCAACACCACCATCCCCGTCGCCCGCGCCCAGGACTTCACCACTTATAAAGACGGCCAGACGGCCATGATGATTCATGTGCTGCAAGGCGAGCGCGAGCTGATCAGTGACTGCCGCTCCCTGGCGCGTTTCGAATTGCGTGGTATCCCTGCAATGGTAGCCGGTGCTGCGAAAATTCGTGTGACCTTCCAAGTCGACGCCGACGGCCTGCTTAGTGTCGCGGCCCGTGAGCTGGGGTCTGGTGTTGAAGCCAGCATCCAGGTGAAGCCTTCCTACGGCCTCACCGACGGCGAAATCGCCAAGATGCTCAAGGACTCTTTCCAGTACGCCGGTGACGACAAGGTCGCCCGTGTGCTGCGCGAACAGCAAGTGGATGCGCAGCGCCTGCTTGAAGCGGTGCAGGGCGCCCTTGAGGCTGACGGCGAACGCCTGCTGGATGCCGAAGAGCGCATGGTCATCGACCTGCAGATGCATGAATTGGCCGAACTGATGAAAGGCACTGATGGTTATGCTATCGAGCAACAGACCAAGCGCTTGTCGCAAGTGACCGATGCCTTTGCCGCCCGCCGTATGGACCAGACGGTAAAAGCCGCCCTGGCGGGACGCAACCTGAATGAAATCGAGGAATAATTAATGCCGCAGGTCATTTTTCTGCCACACGCCGAGCATTGTCCGGACGGTATGGTTGTGGAGGCTGAGACCGGCAAGTCCATCCTCGAAGTTGCCCATGACAACCACATCGAGATCGAAAGCGCTTGTGGTGGCGTGTGCGCCTGTACCACTTGTCACTGCATCATTCGCGAGGGTTTCAATTCGCTTGAAGAAGCCGACGAGCTGGAAGAGGACTTTCTCGATCGTGCCTGGGGCTTGGAAGCGCAATCGCGTCTAAGCTGTCAGGCAAGGGTGGGAACTGAGGACATCACTGTCGAAATTCCGAAATATTCGCTCAACCATGCGGCCGAAGCGCCGCATTGATTCAAGGAACTGTCATGAGCCTGAAATGGGTTGATGTACAAGAAATCGCTATACAACTTGCTGAAGCTCATCCTGAGGTCAATCCTCTTACCGTGAACTTCGTCAAACTGCGTGATCTCGTAATGGCGCTGCCGGAATTCGATGACATCCCGGATCGGGGTGGCGAAAAGGTTCTGGAGGCGATTCAGGGCCTGTGGATCGAAGAAGCAGACTGAGCCGCCTTTTACGCAGTTAGGCAATACCCAATAACCCGCGTATAATTCGCGGGTTTAATTTTTCGTAAATTACCGTTTCTGGAGTTACACCATGGCTGTTCAACGTACTTTCTCCATCATCAAGCCTGACGCTGTTGCAAAAAACGTCATCGGCGAGATCACCACTCGTTTCGAAAAAGCCGGCCTGAAGGTTGTAGCTTCGAAACTCAAGCAACTGTCCAAGGCTGAAGCTGAAGGCTTCTACGCTGAGCACAGCGCTCGTGGCTTCTTCGGCGACTTGGTTGCCTTCATGATCTCCGGTCCTGTTGTTGTTCAGGTTCTGGAAGGCGAAAATGCTATCGCTCTGAACCGTGAGCTGATGGGCGCTACCAACCCTAAAGAAGCTGCTGCCGGCACTATCCGTGCTGACTTCGCTGAATCCATCGACGCCAATGCTGTACACGGCTCGGACTCCGAAGCTGCCGCTGCTCGCGAAATCTCGTACTTTTTCGCTGCTACTGAAGTAACCGCTCGCTAAGCATTGGCTTAAAGAGTGAGGGTGAATCCATGACTACATCGACTGTTAAAACCAACCTGCTGGGTCTGACTCAGCCGGAAATGGAGAAATTCTTCGACTCAATCGGGGAGAAGCGCTTCCGTGCCGGTCAGGTAATGAAATGGATTCACCACTTTGGTGTCGACGATTTCGACGCCATGACGAACGTCAGCAAGGCCCTGCGCGACAAGCTCAAGGCCATTGCTGAGGTCCGTGGCCCCGAAGTTGTCAGCGAGGACATTTCCACCGACGGCACGCGTAAATGGGTGGTGCGCGTGGCGTCCGGCAGCTGCGTCGAGACCGTGTACATTCCCCAGGGCAAACGTGGCACCTTGTGCGTTTCGTCCCAGGCAGGCTGTGCCCTGGATTGCAGTTTCTGCTCCACCGGCAAGCAAGGCTTCAATAGCAACCTCACTGCCGCCGAAGTCATTGGTCAGGTGTGGATTGCCAACAAATCCTTTGGCAGCGTCCCGGCGACCGTCGACCGTGCCATCACCAACGTGGTGATGATGGGCATGGGTGAGCCGCTGCTGAACTTCGACAACGTGATTGCGGCCATGCATCTGATGATGGACGACCTGGGCTACGGCATCTCCAAACGCCGTGTGACCCTGTCGACCTCCGGTGTGGTACCGATGATTGATGAGCTGGCCAAGCACATCGACGTATCCCTGGCGTTGTCGCTGCACGCACCTAATGACGCATTGCGTAACCAATTGGTGCCGATCAACAAGAAGTATCCGCTTAAGATGCTGCTCGAATCTTGCCAGCGTTACATGGCTACTTTGGGTGAGAAACGCGTGCTGACCATTGAGTACACCATGCTCAAGGACATCAACGACAAGGTCGAACACGCGATCGAGATGATCGAGTTGCTCAAGAACACCCCGTGCAAGATCAACCTGATCCCGTTTAACCCGTTTCCCCATTCTGGCTACGAGCGGCCGAGCAACAACGCCATTCGTCGTTTCCAGGATCAACTGCACCAGGCAGGCTACAACGTCACCGTACGCACCACTCGTGGTGAAGACATCGACGCCGCCTGCGGCCAATTGGTAGGACAGGTGCTGGATCGCACCCGTCGCAGCGAACGTTATATCGCCGTGCGTGAACTGAATGCCGCCGACGACATGCCGCAAATCGCTGTGAATCGAATCTGAGAGAGGATCTCTATGCCCTTGCGCCTTGCGCTGCTTCTGCTTGTTACCGGCCTCGCGGCCGGTTGTGTTTCATCGGGCCATGAGAGCCCTTTGCAAACCGGTAAAGGTCGTGATGAGGCGCGAGTTGCCTATGTGCAACTGGGGTTGGGTTACCTGCAGCAGGGCATGAGCGAGCAGGCCAAGGTGCCTTTGAAAAAGGCCCTTGAGCTGGACAACAACGATGCCGACGCCAACGCTGCATTGGCCTTGGTGTTCCAAGCCCAGGCCGAACCTGAACTTGCCGATCAGTATTTCAGAAAGGCTTTGGCCTCCCGTCCTGCCGACCCTCGGCTGCTGAACAATTACGGCAGCTTCCTGTTCGAACAGAAACGTTATGACCAGGCTTCCCGTTATTTCCAGCAAGCTTCTGCCGACACCCTTTACCCAGAGCGTTCGCGGGTCTTCGAGAACCTTGGGGTGACCTCAATGCGTCTCGGCCAGCGCGACAGTGCTCGCCAGCAATTGGAAAAAGCCCTGCACCTGAACAGTCGCCAGCCGCGGGCATTGCTCGAAATGGCTGAGTTGTCTTACGAAGACAGGCATTATGTGCCGGCACGTGACTATTACGAGCGTTTTAGCCTGCTCAGCGGGCAAAATGCACGTAGTCTATTGCTCGGTGTGCGCCTGGCGACAGTTCATGAAGAACGCGACACGGCCGCACATTTTGGCCAGCAACTCGAACGACTCTATCCCGGTACGCCGGAATATCAGCAATACCTGTCGGAGCAATGATGAAAGCGGCGCACCCGGAAGTTGTAGCAGCTAATCGCGTAAACCCAGGCGAAACCTTGCGTCAGGCCCGCGAAAGCAATGGTTGGTCGCTGGCGGAAGTGGCCCTCAAGCTCAATTTGACCACCACGTCCTTGGGCAATCTGGAAGCTGGCGCGTTCGATAAGCTGCCTGGGCACACCTTCGCCCGAGGCTATATCCGCGCATACGCCAAATTGCTGGGTATCGACCAGACCGTTCTGGTTCAGGAGTTCGACCAATTCACCGGCACCGATTCCCAGGGCAGCAGTGTTCATGGCCTGGGTCGTATCGAAGAGCCAGTGCGCGTTTCCCACACCATTTTGCGAATTGTTAGCCTGTTGCTGCTTGTTGCGGTGATCGGTGGCGGGTTTGTCTGGTGGCAAGACCAAGCCTCTCAGCGCAGTAAAGACCTGACCAGCAGCGCGATGGAGCACGTCGAAGTCGAAAGCGCCGATGGAACCACTCAGATCCATCCGTTGGATGAACCGGAAGACCAGGCTGTTGCCGAGGGGCAAGCCACGTCTGAAGCGCCGCTCGCGACCGAGCAACCGGCACCGGAAACCGCTCCTGCGACAACCGCCGCTGTGCCTGCTCCTGTAACGCCAGCGACTCCGGCAGCGCCCACCGCCCAGGCTCATACGCCGGCAGCACCCGCGTCCGCGCCCCCCGCTCCAGCAGCCTCGGCTACGCCAGCTATTTCGCCACCTACCACTCCAGCATTGATCGCCGGTGACGGGCGCGTACAAGTGACCTACATTGCTGACTGCTGGACGCAAGTCACCGATGGCAACGGTAAAGTGCTGTTTAGCGGTCTTAAGCGTAAGGGAGATACTCTTGACCAAGGCGGTAAGCCTCCTCTGACGCTGCGTCTGGGCTTCGCCCGTGGCGCGCAAGTGGCCTACAACGGTCAGCCTGTGGACGTGGCGCCGTTCACCAGTGGCGAGACTGCTCGCCTCAAGTTGGGACAATAGTCATGCACGGCGAATCTCCAATCAAACGTCGCGTATCGCGCAAGATCTGGGTCGGCTCGGTGCCGGTGGGCGGCGACGCCCCCATCGCAGTACAAAGCATGACCAACAGCGACACCAATGATGTAGCCGCCACTGTGGCCCAGATCAACCGTTTGGAAGCCGCTGGCGTGGACATAGTGCGGGTTTCCGTGCCGGACATGGACGCTGCGGAAGCCTTCGGCCGCATCAAGCAGTTGGTCAAGGTGCCGTTGGTTGCAGACATTCACTTCGACTACAAGATCGCGTTGCGCGTGGCTGAACTGGGTGTCGATTGCCTGCGTATCAACCCAGGCAACATCGGTCGTGAAGACCGTGTGCGCGCGGTGGTGGATGCTGCCCGTGATCGTGGGATCCCGATCCGCATCGGCGTCAACGCAGGTTCTCTGGAAAAAGACCTGCAAAAGAAATACGGCGAGCCCACTCCGGCGGCGCTGGTTGAGTCGGCATTGCGCCACGTTGAACACCTTGAACGCCTGAATTTCCAAGACTTCAAAGTCAGCGTAAAGGCCTCCGACGTGTTCATGGCGGTTGAAGCTTACCGGCTGCTGGCCAAGGAAATCGTGCAGCCATTGCACTTGGGTATCACCGAGGCTGGCGGTTTGCGCTCAGGCACAGTGAAATCTGCGGTAGGTCTCGGTATGCTGCTCGCCGAAGGGATTGGCGATACTATCCGCATCTCGTTGGCGGCAGACCCTGTAGAGGAAGTGAAAGTCGGTTACGACATTCTCAAATCCCTGCGTTTACGTTCCCGTGGCATCAACTTCATTGCCTGCCCGAGCTGCTCGCGGCAGAACTTCGACGTGGTGAAAACCATGAACGATTTGGAGTTGCGCCTTGAAGACTTGCTGGTACCGCTGGATGTTGCGGTGATCGGTTGCGTGGTCAACGGGCCGGGTGAAGCCAAGGAAGCGCATGTGGGCTTGACCGGCGGTACACCGAACCTGATTTACATCGACGGCAAGCCGTCGCAGAAGTTAACGAATGACAATCTTGTGGATGAGCTGGAAAAGCTGATCCGCGAGAAAGCGGCCGAAAAGGTCGCCGCTGACGCAGCGCTGATCGCTCGCGGCTGATTGAACGAATTTAAGGATTTGATGTGAGCAAGTCTCTGCAAGCCATTCGTGGCATGAACGACATTCTGCCGGAGCAGACGCCCCTGTGGCGCTACTTCGAGAATACTGTCGCGCGTCTGCTGGATAACTACGGTTACAAGCAGATCCGCATGCCGATCGTCGAGTTCACCGAGCTGTTCAAGCGCTCCATCGGTGAAGTGACCGATATCGTCGAAAAAGAGATGTACACCTTTGAAGACCGTAACGGCGACTCCCTGACTCTGCGTCCGGAAGGCACTGCCGCGTGCGTGCGCGCTGTGCTTGAGCACGGCCTCACCGGTGGCGGCCAGCCGCAAAAACTATGGTACATCGGTCCGATGTTTCGCCACGAGCGTCCGCAAAAAGGCCGCTATCGTCAGTTCCACCAGATCGGCCTGGAAGTATTCAACCTCGACGGTCCGGACATCGATGCCGAGCTGATCGTGATGACGTGGCGCTTGTGGGGCATGCTTGGCATTCGTGATGCGGTCAAGCTTGAACTCAACAGTCTGGGCACCAGCGAATCCCGTGGCCGCTACCGCGTCGCACTTGTCGAGTACCTGTCTGCGCATCTGGACAAGTTGGACGAAGACAGCCAGCGCCGTCTGAAAACTAACCCGTTGCGCGTGCTGGACACCAAGAACGCCGACACGCAAGCCGTACTGGTCGATGCGCCGAAAATGGCCGACTACCTGGATGACGAATCCCGCGTGCACTTCGAGGGCCTCAAGGCTCGCCTGGATGCGGCCGGCATTCCCTACGTAATCAACCCTAAGTTGGTGCGTGGTCTCGATTACTACAGCAAAACCGTGTTCGAATGGGTCACTGACAAACTAGGCGCCCAAGGCACTGTGTGCGCGGGTGGCCGTTACGACGGCTTGGTCGAGCAGATGGGCGGCAAGCCGACCACCGGCGTGGGTTTTGCCATGGGCATCGAACGGCTGATCCTGCTGTTGGAAACTCTGGAACAAATCCCCGCAGAAATCTCCCGTCAGGTGGATGTGTACCTGTGCGCCTTTGGTGAGGCAGCCGAACTGGCGGCCCTGGCCTTGAGCGAGAGCGTGCGCGACCAGTTGCCGAACCTGCGCCTGCAGATTAATGCTGGCGCGGGCAGCTTCAAGAGTCAGTTCAAGAAGGCCGACAAGAGCGGTGCACTGTATGCACTGATCCTCGGCGATGACGAGTTGGCCCAGCAAGTGATAGGTTTCAAACCCCTGCGTGGCCAGGGCGAGCAACAGAACATTGCCTTTGATGCGCTCGCTGCGCACTTGGCCACCTGCGTCGTGCAGGGTTGAAGCTGTCGAACAGCCGAATTTAGCGATTAAGGAGTATTGGGGTGTCGAGTACTGATGATGAGCAGTTGGCCGAGTTCAAGGACTGGTGGCAGCGTAACGGCAAGCCCCTGGTTACTGGCGGTCTCCTGGCTTTAGTGGTGGTGTTCGGCTGGCAAGCCTGGACAAAATATCAGGCCAACCAGTCCCAGGGCGCCTCTATCCTCTATCAGCAATTGCTGGAAACCACCCTGACGCCGGACGGCAAGCCCGACCCTGCGCAAGTGGCGGACCTGGCCGGCAAGCTGAAGAACGAATTCGGCGGTAGCACCTACGCCCAATACGGCAGCCTGTTCGTCGCGAAGGTCGCGGTCGATACCGGCAAGCTGGATGACGCCGCTGCAGAACTGAAGGCTATCGCCGACAAGCCGACCAACCCGACCCTGGGTGAAATCGCACGTCAGCGCCTGGCCCAGGTATTGGCGGCACAGAACAAAGCTGACGAAGCACTCAAACTGCTCGACGGTGATGCGGACAAGGCATTTGTTGCTACTCGCGAAGAGCTCAAGGGCGACCTGTTGGTCCAATTGGGTCGTACCGATGAAGCCAATGCTGCGTACAAGAAAGCCAAGGCGGCGCTGTCTGATGAAGCGGCGGTCGGTGGCTTACAAATCAAGCTCGACGACTTGGCCAAAGGGGATGCGTGACGTGATCCGTTGGAAACATGCAGCATTGCTGGCTCTGGCCGTTCTGGCCGCGGGTTGCAGCAGCAACAGTAAAAAAGAACTGCCTCCGGCCGAGCTGACCAGCTTCAAGGAAGAAGTAGTCCTGCAAAAGCAATGGAGCCGCTCCATCGGTGACGGCCAGGGCGAGACCTACAACATGTTGGTTCCGGCAATCGACGGTGACAACATTGTGGCTGCTGACGTGACCGGCGTAGTGATCTCCATGGATCGCATGAACGGCGATGTGAAATGGAAGACTGACCTCGAATTGCCTGTGTCCGGCGCCGTAGGCGTTGGTTATGGCCTGGTGATGGTCGGCACGCTGAAAGGCGAAGTGGTTGCCCTCGATTCCAGCACCGGTGAAGAGAAATGGCGCGCTCGCGTGACCAGTGAAGTCCTTGCACCCCCTGCCACCAACGGCGACATCGTTGTGGTGCAGACCCAGGATGACCGTGTAATCGGTCTGGATGCCGCTACCGGCAACCAGCGCTGGTTGTACGACAGTACTCCTGCGGTGTTGACCCTGCGTGGTACCAGTGGTCCGGTTGTAACCAACAATCTGGCCGTTGCAGGCCTGTCGACCGGTAAAGTGGTCGCCCTGGACACCCAGAACGGCGTGCCGGCCTGGGAAACCCGTGTGGCAATCCCGCAAGGTCGTTCCGAGCTGGATCGTGTAGTGGATATCGACGGTGGCTTGCTGCTGTCGGGTGAAACCCTCTACGTCGCCACCTATCAGGGCCGTGTTGCGGCGCTGGACCTGCAGAGCGGCCGCGTTAACTGGCAGCGTGATGCTTCCAGCTACGCCGGTGTCTCCCAAGGGTTTGGCAGCGTCTACGTCAGCCTGGCATCCGGCACTGTTGAAAGTGTCGACGAGCGTTCCACCACCGCGTTGTGGAGCAACGACTCCCTGGCTCGCCGTCAACTGTCGGCACCGGAAGTGTTCTCCAGCTACGTAGCGGTCGGCGATTTCGAAGGCTACTTGCATCTGCTGAGCCAGGTGGATGGTCGCTTCGTAGGTCGTGAGCGTATCGACAGCGACGGCCTGCGCGCGCGTCCGCTGGTGGTGGGTAACATGCTTTATGTGTATGGCAACAGCGGCAAGCTGGAAGCCCTGACCATCAAGTAAGAACTATGCTTGGGGTAACACCCAGGCGGCCCCGTTTCGGCGGGGCATGCGGCATCTGACGATGCTGCCCCGAGCACCAGCCGCTGCCCTGCAGCGGCTTTTGTATTTTCTGAAATAACGAAGTGGAGAGCCGCATGGTTCCCGTAATCGCCCTGGTGGGCCGACCTAACGTCGGCAAGTCCACCTTGTTCAACCGCCTGACCAGGACTCGCGACGCTATTGTCGGCGACTTGTCCGGTCTGACCCGTGATCGCCAATACGGTGAGGCAAAGTGGCAAGGGCGCTCCTACATTATTGTCGACACCGGTGGTATCTCCGGTGATGAGCATGGCATGGACGAAAAAATGGCCGAGCAGTCGCTGCTGGCCATTGAAGAAGCCGATGTCGTGTTGTTCCTGGTGGACGCCCGCGCTGGCTACACCGCTGCCGACCAGATGATCGGCGAGCACCTGCGCAAGCGTAACAAGCGTTCCTATTTGGTCGCGAACAAGATCGATAACATCGATCCTGAGGCGGCCCGTGCTGAATTCAGCCCGATGGGCCTGGGCGACGCGATCCCGGTTGCCGGTGCCCACGGCCGCGGCATCACGCAGATGCTGGAAATCGCTCTGCGCGACTTCCCGAAGGATGATGCTGAGGAAGAAGAAGGCGAAGAAGAGATCGTTGCAGAAGGTGAGGAAGCCAAGCGCATTCCTGGCCCTAGTGAAAAAGACGGTATCAAGATCGCCATCATCGGCCGTCCTAACGTCGGCAAGTCGACCCTGGTCAATCGTATGCTCGGTGAAGACCGGGTAATCGTGTACGACCAGCCTGGCACCACCCGCGACAGTATCTACATCCCGTTCGAGCGTAACGACGAGAAGTACACGCTGATCGACACAGCCGGTGTGCGCAAGCGCGGCAAGATCCACGAGGAAGTTGAAAAGTTTTCCGTGGTGAAAACCCTGCAAGCGATCAAAGACGCCAACGTGGTGATCTTCGTGATGGACGCCCGCGAAGGCGTGGTGGACCACGACCTCAACTTGCTGGGCTTTGCCCTGGAAGCGGGCCGGGCATTGGTCATCGCGATCAACAAGTGGGACGGCATGACGCCGAGCGAGCGCGATTTCGTCAAGATCGAGCTGCAGCGCCGCCTGTTCTTCGTCGAGTTCGCCGATATTCACTTTATCTCGGCATTGCACGGTACTGGCGTGGGTAACCTGTACGCTTCCGTACAGAATTCGTTCAAGTCCGCAGTCACCCGCTGGCCGACCAACCGTCTCACCCAGATCCTGGAAGATGCGGTGGGCGAGCATGCGCCGCCGATGGTCAACAACCGCCGGATCAAACTGCGTTACGCCCACTTGGGTGGTGCCAACCCGCCGATTATCGTGATCCACGGTAACCAGATCGAGAAGGTGCCTAAGTCCTACGTGCGTTACTTGGAAAACACCTACCGCCGTGTCTTGAAACTGGTCGGTACGCCGATCCGTATCGAGTTCAAGGGGGGCGAGAACCCATACGAAGGCAACAAGAACACACTGACTGACCGTCAGGTGAACAAGAAGCGTCGTTTGATGACTCACCACAAGAAGGCCGACAAGAAGCGCCGCGACAAGCGCTGATTCAAGCTTTAAAAAGGCGCCGGTGGCGCCTTTTTTACGCCTGTGATTCGGAAAAATAACAAGCCAGCAGGAAGGTTGGTTCAAGCGTGAGGCCTGATAAGGACATCAATACGAGCAATCGTTTTTGTTGGTCCATGACCAGCCCAATGGGCTCGCTGAACTGCTGGTTGAAGTCCAGCTCAACGATGCCGGTGCCGTTAGGCCCGAAGCTTGTATCTATCTCGCCATTGCTATTGAAGCGCGCCATCACGGCCGTTTTGTTCAATACCTCTTCAAGGGTGCCGACCGCTACGATTTTGCCAGCGTCCACCAGCAACTTGTGCCAACGGGTCACGTTTGCCGTGATTACCGGTAGGCCATTGTTGAAGCCGGGATCCGGCACGCCGTCGGGGTCTAGTGAGATAAGCAGTGCTCCTTGCGCAGCAGAGCCGCACGCAAGGATCTTTTCATGGGTGGCAACGAGATCAAGGTATTGATGATCCTGGGTTCGGTACTCGCCGCTGATCGCGAAGGTTGTATCTACCGCACCTTCCGAGGTGTAACGCTGGAGGATTCCCGTCTTGATACCCCTGACATGGACGCTGTGGCCGTAAGCGAGAATCTTGTCGTCCGCTTGAATGGCAAGGCCTGCTAAAGCCGTGTTCTCGCCCGCCTTAAGGGTATCGATATAGCCACGGCCACTATTGAAGGCGAGGTCGGTTTGGCCGTCGGCATTTATACGGGCTATCAGAGCTCCCCAGTGTCCGGGTTCGCCTGTGTACAAGTGCAGGGTGATTATCTTCCCGGTACTTTGAAGGGCCGCGTCCAGGCCTGGCGCTTGGTAGGGGCCTTGTTCGTAGGTGATTGGCAGATTCAGTACCGATAGGCCGTTTTTACCGAACTGAAGGACGGGTGCTCCGGTTAGTTGGCTTTTAGCTACTGCGGGTACGGGAGTGCTTGAGTTGTGCGTCAGGGCTCCGCACAGCAAGTAGGACTGGTGATCCGCCGTGAGCACTTTCAGGCCATTTGAGGGCCATTGCTGATCCGATGGTTCAAAGAGCCCGGTCACGATTCCATTTTTACCGAAACCTTGATTGGGCTGCCCATCTGCTTGCAGGTTGAAATAGACGAAGTGGCCTTGGGTGTAAGTGTTCATATCCTTCAGAACACTGGCGGAAACCAGTAACTTGTCGTCAATGCTGTTCAGTCCATATGCCCTGAAAATCGCTCCATCTTCGATGTTGAGCGGCAAGACTCCGCGTTCACCAAACGACGGATCCAGTTCACCGGTTTTGTGGAGGAGAGTGGTTGACATGGGTTGCCTCGCTGATGGGGTAAGCCTGATTAGTTAGGCGCTTTTTTCTTCGTTGAGGTAACTGTCAGAAATACCTGTTATGCACACTGAGACAGTCCGTTCGTCGCAGAGGACGCGGTAGAAGGCCGATACTGGTCATGGCTATCAATGGCGCGTGCCGGCTTTTTTTCTGACAACCGCATGGGCTATCCTCGACCCTTACCGCGCCATTGCAGCGACAGGTGTTCAGCAGGGACTCACCGAATGATCAACAGCAAGTTACCGAATGTCGGCACCACTATTTTCACCACTATGTCGCAATTGGCTGCCGAAACCGGTGCGCTCAACCTCTCCCAGGGGTTTCCCGACTTCAACGGCCCCCAGGCTTTACTCGATGCCGTGGGCAAACATGTTGCCAGCGGGCATAACCAATACTCCCCGATGACCGGCCTTCCGGCGCTGCGTCAACAGGTGGCGGGCAAGATCGCTCGCAGCTATGGCGCCACGGTCAACCCGGACAGCGAAGTGACCATCACCCCCGGTGCCACTGCTGCGATCTTCTGTGCGATCCAGGCGGTGATCCGCAGTGGCGATGAAGTCATCGTGTTCGATCCCTGCTACGACAGCTATGAGCCCTCGGTCGAACTGGCCGGGGGACGCTGTGTCCATGTGCAACTTAGCCAGCAAGGCTTCGCATTGGACTTTGAGAAGATCAAGGCCGCGCTGTCGCCACGCACGCGCATGATCATCCTCAACACCCCGCACAACCCGACTGGCGCGCTGATCAGCCGCGCCGAGCTGGACCAGTTGGCAGAACTGATCCGCGATCGCGATATCTACCTGCTCAGCGATGAGGTCTACGAACACCTGGTATTCGACGGCGTGCCCCACGTGAGCGTGCTGGCCCATAAAGAGCTGTACCTGCGTGCGTTCGTGGTCAGCTCCTTTGGCAAGACCTACCATGTCACCGGCTGGAAAACCGGCTACGTGGTCGCGCCACCGGCCCTGACGGCTGAATTGCGCAAGGTGCATCAATACGTCAACTTCTGTGGCGTAACCCCGTTGCAGTTCGCCTTGGCCGATTTCATGGCCGAACACCCGGAGCACGTCGACGAACTGCCTGCGTTCTATCAGGCCAAGCGCGATCTGTTCTGCGACCTGCTGGCGCCGTCGCGCTTCAGCTTTACCCGGGTGACCGGAACCTACTTCCAATTGGTGGATTACTCACAAATACGCCCGGAGCTGGATGACGTCGCCATGTCCTTGTGGATGACCCGTGAACACGGTGTGGCGACTATCCCGGTCTCGGTGTTCTACCAGACCCCACCCCAAGGCCAGCGCCTGGTGCGCCTGTGCTTTGCCAAACGCGAGGAAACGCTGCAACAGGCAGCTGAAAAACTATGCGTGATCTGAGTGCACTGCCGAATCTGAATATCGCCCTGATCCAGACCACCCTGGCCTGGCACGACCGCCAGGCCAACCTCGAACATTTCGAAGGGCTGCTGGAGCAGGCCCGCGGCGCCGACCTCATCGTGCTCCCGGAGATGTTCACCACCGGTTTCTCCATGGACTCGCAAACCCTCGCCGAGCCGGAAAACGGCCCGACCCATCATTGGCTCCAGGCCCAGGCTGCGAAGTACAACGCGGTGATCACCGGTAGCGTGATCATCCAGGCCGCTGATGGCAGCCACCGCAACCGCCTGTTATGGGCGCGGCCGGATGGCGAGGTGTTGCACTACGATAAACGTCATTTGTTTCGTATGGCCGGTGAACACAATCACTACACACCCGGCGAGCGCCAGGTGCAGTTCGAGTTGAAAGGTTGGCGTGTTCGGCCGCTGATTTGCTACGACCTGCGCTTTCCGGTGTGGAGTCGGGATCCCCAGGACACTGACTTGCTGCTGTACACCGCCAATTGGCCGGGCGCGCGGCGCCAGCATTGGAACCGGTTGTTGCCGGCGCGGGCTATCGAGAACCTGTGCTACGTAGCGGCGGTCAATCGAGTGGGCACCGACGGCAAGGGCTTTGCCTACACTGGCGATAGCCAAGTGCTGGATTTCCAGGGCGAGAGCCTGCTGAGTGCGGGGGAGGCGGACGGGGTGTTCCAGGTGTGCCTTGACGCGGCTGAGCTCGCTGCGTATCGCACCAAGTTTCCGGCGAATCTGGATGCCGATAGCTTTCAGTTTGTCTGACAGACCGCTATCGGGGGGGGCAAGCCTCCTCCCACACTTTGCTTTGTGAATACATTCAAAATGTGGGAGGGGGCTTGCCCCCGATGAGTCCCTGACAGGCAACCCAAATCTGGAACTCAATAAAAAGGCCCCTGGGTTCTCACCCAGGGGCCTTTTGTATGACGGCTAAGGTTACGCCGCTTTGGCTTCCTGCTGGCTCAGCGATCGGTTCAGCGCACTGAACAGCGCCTTGAAGCTCGCCGTGGTGATGTTTTCATCAATGCCCACGCCATGCACTGGACGTTCACCGTTCACACGCAGTTCGATATAGGCCGCTGCCTTGGCGTTGGTGCCCGCGCCGATCGCATGTTCGTTGTAGTCCATGATTTCCACGCCAATCGGCAGGCCAGCCACCAGGGCTTCCAGTGCGCCGTTGCCCTTGCCCTTCCAGTGCAGGTTGGTTTCGCCCTGGCCCTTGCCCGAGACTTCCACTTCGACAAAGCTGTTGCCGTTCTCTTCCTGCAGGCGATGGCTGACCAGCGCGTACGGAGTGTTGGCTTGCAGGTATTCACGCTGCAGCAAGGCGTAGATCTGTGGTGCGGTCATCTCCAGGCCCACGCGGTCGGTTTCGGCCTGGACTACCTGGCTGAATTCGATCTGCATGCGGCGTGGCAAGCTGATGTCGTATTCCTGTTCCAGCAGGTAGGCGATGCCGCCTTTGCCCGACTGGCTGTTCACGCGGATCACCGCCTCGTAGCTGCGACCGATGTCAGCCGGGTCGATCGGCAAGTACGGCACTTCCCACAGGGCATCATCTTTCTGTTGGGAGAAGCCTTTGCGGATCGCGTCCTGGTGGGAACCGGAGAACGCGGTGTGCACCAGATCGCCGACGTACGGATGACGGGGGTGTACCTGGATCTGGTTGCACTCCTCGACGACTTTGCGCACACCGTCGATGTCGGAGAAGTCCAGCTGCGGGTCCAGACCCTGGGTGTACATGTTCAACGCCACGGTGACGAGGTCGACGTTACCGGTACGCTCGCCGTTGCCGAACAGGCAGCCTTCGACACGGTCGGCACCGGCCATCAAGCCCAGCTCGGTAGCGGCCACGCCGGTACCACGGTCGTTGTGGGTGTGCAGGCTGATGATCACGCTGTCACGGCGGTTGATATGGCGGCCGAACCACTCGATCTGATCGGCATAGATGTTAGGCGTGGCGCACTCCACGGTGGCTGGCAGGTTGAGGATCATCTTGTGCTCAGGCGTCGGGTTCCACACCTCGATCACCGCGTCACACACTTCCTTGGCGAACTCCAGTTCAGTGGCACTGAAGGTCTCTGGGGAATACTCGAAGGTCCACTGGGTTTCCGGCTGCTGGGCAGCGTATTTGACGAACAGCTTGGCCGCATTGACTGCGATGGCCTTGATGCCGTCCTTGTCCTGGTTGAACACGATGCGGCGGAACGACGGCGAGGTGGCGTTGTACAAGTGCACGATGGCTTTCTTGGCGCCGCGCAGGGATTCGAAGGTGCGTGCGATCAAGTCTTCACGGCCCTGGGTCAGCACCTGGATGGTGGTGTCCTCGGGGATGTGATTGTCTTCGATCAGGGTGCGCACGAAGTCGAAGTCGGTTTGCGACGCGGCAGGGAACGATGCCTCGATTTCCTTCACGCCGACGGCTACCAGGGTCTTCCAGAAGCGCAGTTTTTTCACTGCGTCCATCGGCTCGATCAACGACTGGTTGCCATCACGCAGGTCGGAGCTGCACCAGATTGGCGCGGTGGTGATGGTCTTCGATGGCCAAGTGCGGTCCGGGATATCGATGGTCGGAAACGCGCGGTACTTCGAAGACGGGTCTTTGAGCATGCTCATCGGGAAATCCTTTGTTGTAGGGGCCGAGAAAAGGCGGCCTGCCGTGGAACTGTTTTTGGGGATAAAGCGTAGAGACGAGGCAGATCGATTCAGCCTGGCAGTCGTGCGCTGACGAGGCACAGGCTGCGGTGCTGGCGGAGCTGAATGAGGGTGTGAGAGGTTTTCATAAGCTCAACCCTAACCGCCGAGGTGAAAGATGGCAAGCAGTCGAGAAAAATTGAGAGAAGTTCTGCTATTTACGTAGGAGGCGAGATTTTATGCCTGGAAATTCGGTGGGTTCTGAATTTAATTGCGCGCGCTTTGCGGCGCACGCAATCGAGTCATTCAGGGCTGGAACGCGCCGATAAAGATCGCAGGGTCCACCCGCGCATCGTTGAGGCTGATGTTCCAGTGCATATGTGGGCCGGTGGCGCGGCCGGTCGCGCCGACCTTGCCCACCACTGTCCCACGCACCAGTTGCTGGCCGACCTTCACGTCTATCTTCGACATATGACAGAACATGCTGATAAAGCCTTGGCCGTGGTCGACGAATACGGTGTTGCCGTTGAAGAAGTAGTTACCGACCAGAATCACCTTGCCGTTTGCCGGCGTCTTGATCGGCGTACCGGCCGGCACGGCGAAATCCAGGCCCGAATGCGGGTTACGCTCTTCGCCGTTGAAGAAACGGCGCACGCCGAACTTGCTCGACAGGGGCCCGTTTACCGGTTTATCCAGCACCAGGTTACTCGGCAGGTTGGGGCTGAAGCTGCGGTAGGCCTTGAGCTGTACGGCCAGTTCGCCTTCGATGCGCTTCAGTTGAGCCGGGTCGGGGTTGACCTGGCTTTTGTTTTTCAGGGTGATGCGCTGTTCCGGGTATTTCTTATAGCCGACGATAAACGGCAGACTGCGCCCGCCGCTGCTGATGCGCTCGTTACCCGGCTTGACGCTCAGCGGGATACCGACAATCGCCAGCCAATTGTCCTGTTCCTTGACCACCAGCACCGGCTTGCCTTGATAGGTCGCTTTCGGCGCTGCCGCCGAAGGGCCCAGGTCGACCACGGCCACACCACCCGGCACCGGTTTGTTCAAGGTACGGCTGATATAGCTATCGGCGTGGGCATTAAAGGTAAGGCACAGCAGCATCAACAAACTAAAGAGACGAGGCATCAATCAATCCAATAACGAAAGGGTGACGGGTGTCAGGTGGTTGTCTTCCACGCGCACTTGCAATTGGCCTTCACCGAGACGCGCGGTGAGACGCTGGCCGGTGTGGGTTTGCGCCGCGTTGCGAATGGCATGGCCGCGCTCATCCAGCAGGATGCTGTAACCACGGGCCAGGGTTGCCAGCGGGCTGACCACCTGCAATGTCTGCACCTGGCTTTGCAGTTGCAGGCGACGGGCCTTCAGGCCTTCGCGCATGGCGCGGGGCAAGCGTTCGGCGAGGCTGTTCAGGCGCTGGCGCAATAGCGCCAGTTGACGGCCGGGGTGCTGGCCGGCGAGGCGGGTTTCCAGGCGGATCAGGCGCTCGCGACGGGTATTGAGGCTGCGTTCAAACGCGCGGCGCAGGCGCATATCCAGATCATCCAGGCGCTGGGCCTGCTGGCGCAGACGTTCGCCGGGATGGCGCAGGCGACGGGCCATGCCTTCCAGACGCAGGCGGTCGTGGGTCAGGCGGTTACGCATCAGCATGACCAGGCGGCGATGCAGGTTTTCCACCTGACGCACCAGATGGCTGGCGTCCGGTGCCAGCAATTCGGCGGCGGCGGACGGGGTAGGGGCGCGTACGTCCGCCACGAAGTCGCTGATGGACACATCGGTTTCATGTCCGACGGCGCTGACAATGGGGGTCACGCAAGCGTCCACCGCGCGGGCTACGGCTTCTTCGTTGAAGCACCAGAGGTCTTCCAGGGAGCCGCCGCCACGGGCCAGAATCAGTGCGTCAAAGCCTCGCGCATCGGCCAGTTTCAGCGCGCGGACAATCTGCGGGATCGCCTCGCGGCCTTGCACGGCGGTCGGGATCAAGGTCAGCTCGATGTTCGGCGCACGGCGGCGGAACACGCTGATGATGTCGCGGATCACTGCGCCGGTGGGCGAACTGATAATGCCAATGCGTCGAGGATGGGCCGGCAGTGGGACCTTACGCTCGGCACTGAACAAGCCTTCGGCGCTGAGCTTTTCCTTCAAGGCATCGAAGGCCAAACGCAGCGCACCATCACCGGCGGGCTCCACGGTGTCGAGGATCAGTTGGTAGTCGCCACGGCCCTCGAACAGCGAGACCTTGCCGCGCACCTTCACCGCCAGGCCATCTTTCAGCGCCTGGCGCACCCGTGCGGCATTGTTGCGAAACAACGCACAACGTACTTGGGCGCCGCTGTCCTTGAGGGTGAAATACACATGGCCGGAGGCTGGGCGGGCGAGGTTCGAGATCTCGCCTTCGACCCAGATATTGGTGAACACGTCTTCCAGCAACACCCGCGCACGGCCGTTGAGTTGGCTGACAGTCAGGACTTCACGGTCCAGGCCCAGGCGGGCAAAGGGGTCTTTAATCATGGGCGGCAGTTTATAGGCATTCGTGCAAGGTTTGACAGAACTGCTCAACCAACCGGCTCGGCGTCGGTGGGCAGGCCAGGGCCACGGTGCTCAGGCAATCCGGATCGGCCAGCGGTAGAAAGTGCACATTGGCGGGAGCAATGTCCTGCATGGATTTTGGTAATAAGGCGATACCAAACCCGGCCTGGATCAACTGTAGCTGGGTGGTCTTTCGTGACATGACCCGCGCAGCCTTAGGGAAAAATCCGGCGCGCATGCAGAGCTCGGCCGCCAGATAACTCAGGCCGCCACGCTGTGGGTGGGGGATCGAGATAAACGCTTCATCTTTGAGCTGTTCCAGGTCGACGGGCTCGTTGCTACGTGCCAAACGGTGATTCGGCGGCACAGCAAGCAGCAATTGTTCGTTATATAAGGGCTCCACACGTACCCCTTCACGCTGGCGCAACACCGGCAACCGTAGCAGCCCGATATCCAGCCTACCGTCGGCGATTTGCTCCAGTTGCGCCTCGGATGACAGTTTGACGATGTCCATTGATACGCCGGGGCAACGCTCCAACCACATGTTGATGCCCTGCAACAAAACGCCGCTCATCGGCACGGTGCTCGAATGGCTCAGCCGCAGGGTGCCGAGCTGGCCGTTGCCGACCTGGGTCGCGGTTTCACTGGCCTTGAGTAGCTCGCTCAGCAAGTTGCGTGCCCTCGGGTAGAACGCTTCACCGGCGGCGGTCAGGCGTGGCTGACGCGCGGTGCGTTCGAACAATGGCGTTTGCAGCTGTTTTTCCAGCTCCTTGATCTGTCGGCTTAGAGCCGATTGCGCCACAAACAGACGTTCGGCGGCGGCGCTGAAGCTGCCGCTGTCGGCGATTTCAACGAAGTAGCGCAGTTGGCGAGTGGAAATCACGCGTCATGCCTTTTCGAGATGGGTGGAGGGCTTTGAAGATATTAGTCGCAACCCTCGCCGATGGCTAAAGTGATGGTTATCTCTTTCAAGGAAGACTCCATGAGCCCGCTTGAGCTGATGAACCAGTGGTCGTTTAGCGGTGTGGATTGGCTGGTGATCGGCCTGGGTGTCGTCGTGGCGTACATCGTGTTTGGTATTGCCGGCTTCGGGACGGCGCTGGTGGCGGGGCCTATCCTGATTCTGTTTATGCCGCTGTCGAAGATCATTCCGTTGCTGGTGCTGCTGGATTTTGTCGCGGCCTTTGGCGGCCTGCTGCAAACGCGGCGGGATGTGAACACGTCGGAATTGCTGCGGCTGCTGCCGTGTATGGCCATTGGTTGCACACTGGGCGTGGTGTTTTTGCTCAATCTGCATTCGGACTTGTTGCTGCTGTTGATGGGGCTGTTTATCAGCGCCTATGCCGTCTACACCTTGGCAGTAAAAGCCCGTCCCACGCAGCTCGGCAAAGGCTGGTCGATTCCCATGGGCACCGTCGGCGGCCTGTTTGGCGCGCTGTTCGGCAGTGGCGGCTTTTTATATGCGATCTATCTGAACAGCCGATTATCCAAGGACGCGGCGCGGGCGACTCAAAGTGCGCTGATCAGTTGCAGTACCGTGGTGCGCCTGAGCCTGTTCCTGATCGCCGGGGTGTATGCGGATGTGCCTTTGTTGCTGTTGGCGCTGTGCCTACTGCCAGCGATGGGCCTTGGGCTGTGGTTTGGGCGTAGGTTGACGATGCGTATGTCGCGTGAGGCGTTTGTGCGGTTAGTGACGTGGCTGGTGCTGGCCAGTGGCATTGCGTTGATTGGACGGTATCTGAGCACTTGACCGGATTTCTTCAGGGATTAAGCTGCCAGCCTCCCGGGCGTCATCGCGGGCAAGCCCGGCTCCCACAGTTGAGCGCATTCCAATATGGGAGCCGGGCTTGCTCGCGATGACGCCAGAAGCCACACCGCAGGACTCTCATGAACTCCCAAAGCATCCTTGTCCCGAAAATCTCCACCTTGCCCGTTCACGAACCCCGCGCGCGGGCGATCGTGCGTTGGCTGGTGCGCAAGAACATCATCAAGGAAGAACTCACCACTTGCGGGCGCACCGGCAACCGCATGGCCTACGCCCTGGCCGACGGAGCCCGCGCCGTGGTCCGGCACCCCGAAGCGCTGCCGTTCAACGAGCCGGTCAATGGCCTGGAGATCATCTACAAACGCTGCATCTACACCCCGGCCAAGGGCTTTCTCGAAGAAGCCGGCTGCCCGGAATGCCGCAAGGAAGTCGGCGAGGCGCTGTTTGAAAGCCTGGAAGACTGGATGCCCGGCCACACCGACAACTTCACCTGCCCGCTGTGTGGGCATGAAGATGACATCAATGGGTTTCTGTTCCTGCAGGAATGCGGGTTTTCCAACCTGGGATTCATCTTCAATAACTGGGCAGAGGCGGGGTTCAAGCAAAGCTTCATCGACGAATTCGCCGATTGGCTGGACCAAAAGATCAGTTGGGTTAAGGTCGAACTTTAATCCATCTATCAGTATTACCAAGTTTGTCAGAGTTTTACATTGAGCCCGACAGGGTGCATGTATATAATGGCGCGCTTCCATTTTCCCGCTCGGGAGCCCCCGCGATGCTGCGTATCAGCCAAGAAGCTCTGACATTCGACGACATTCTCCTAGTGCCCGGTTATTCCGAGGTGCTTCCTAACGAAGTCAGTCTCAAGACCCGCCTAACCCGTGGCATCGAGCTGAATATTCCCCTGGTTTCCGCTGCGATGGACACCGTTACCGAAGCCCGCCTGGCCATTGCCATGGCGCAGGAAGGCGGTATCGGGATCATCCACAAGAACATGACTATCGAGCAGCAAGCTGCCGAAGTGCGCAAGGTCAAGCGTTACGAAGCCGGTGTGGTGAAAGATCCAATCACCATCGAAGCCGACGCCACCGTGCGTGATCTGTTCGACCTCACTCGTCTGCACAACATCTCCGGTGTTCCTGTGCTGCACGATGGCGACCTGGTCGGCATCGTCACTTCCCGTGACGTGCGTTTCGAAAACCGTCTTGAAGTCACCGTCCGCGAAGTGATGACGCCTAAAGAGCGCCTCGTGACTGTCAAGGAAGGCGCCGACAAGAACGACGTGCGCGAACTGCTGCACAAGCACCGCATCGAGCGCGTGCTGATCGTCGACGACAAATTCGCCCTCAAAGGCATGATGACCGTCAACGACATCGAAAAAGCCAAGGCTTACCCGCTGGCCAGCAAGGATGACCAAGGTCGTCTGCGCGTGGGCGCTGCCGTCGGTACCGGCAAAGACACCGGTGACCGCGTTGCAGCCCTGGTAGCCGCGGGTGTGGACGTGGTGGTGGTCGATACCGCTCACGGTCACTCCAAAGGCGTGATCGACCGCGTACGTTGGGTCAAACAGAACTTCCCTGACGTGCAGGTGATCGGCGGCAACATCGCCACCGGCGCAGCGGCCAAGGCCCTGGCCGAAGCCGGCGCTGACGCAGTCAAGGTCGGTATCGGCCCTGGCTCGATCTGCACCACGCGTATTGTCGCTGGTGTGGGCGTGCCGCAAATCAGCGCCATCGCCAACGTTGCCGCTGCCCTTGAAGGCACCGGCGTTCCGTTGATCGCTGACGGCGGCATCCGTTTCTCCGGTGACCTGTCCAAGGCCATCGTAGCCGGTGCCTCCTGCGTGATGATGGGCTCGATGTTCGCCGGTACCGAAGAAGCACCGGGTGAGATCGAACTGTTCCAGGGCCGTTCGTACAAGGCTTACCGTGGCATGGGTTCGCTGGGCGCCATGTCCCAGGCTCAAGGTTCGTCCGACCGTTACTTCCAGGACTCCTCGGCAGGCGCCGAGAAGCTCGTTCCGGAAGGCATCGAAGGCCGTGTTCCTTACAAAGGCACCCTGAGCGCCATCATCCATCAACTGATGGGCGGCCTGCGTTCTTCGATGGGCTACACCGGCAGCGCCGACATCGAAGAAATGCGCACCAAGCCAGAGTTCGTACGGATCACCGGCGCCGGCATGGCTGAATCCCATGTCCACGACGTGCAGATCACCAAGGAAGCGCCAAACTACCGCGTAGGTTGAGGCTTCCAGCAAAATGTTAAGTAACCGGGGCTGTTCTTCAGCCCCGAGTTGTTTCTGATTCATTAGACGAGACTGACTTCATGGCCCTCGACATTCACGCCCACCGCATCCTGATCCTCGACTTCGGTTCCCAGTACACCCAACTGATCGCCCGCCGCGTGCGTGAAATCGGCGTGTATTGCGAACTGCACCCGTTCGACATGGATGACGAAGCGATTCGCGAATTCGCACCGAAAGGCGTCATCCTCGCCGGTGGCCCCGAGTCCGTGCACGAAGCCAACAGCCCGCGCTGCCCTCAAGCCGTATTCGACCTGGGCGTGCCGGTCTTCGGTATCTGCTACGGCATGCAGACCATGGCCGAGCAACTGGGCGGCAAGGTTGAAGGTTCCGAGCTGCGTGAATTCGGTTATGCCCGTGTAGATGTGGTCGGCAAAAGCCGCCTGCTGGACGGCATCGAAGACCACGTTGACGCCGATGGCCTGTTCGGCCTCGACGTGTGGATGAGCCACGGTGACAAGGTCACCAAGATGCCGGAAGACTTCCACATCTTGGCCAGCACTCCAAGCTGCCCGATCGCCGGCATGTTCAGCGACGAGCGTCGTTACTACGGCGTTCAGTTCCACCCGGAAGTGACCCACACCAAGCAAGGCGGCCGCATCCTGTCGCGCTTCATCCTCGACATCTGCGAGTGTGAAGCCCTGTGGACCCCGTCGAAAATCGCTGAAGACGCCATCGCCAACGTGCGTGCCCAGGTCGGCACCGACAACGTGCTGCTCGGCCTGTCCGGCGGCGTTGACTCCTCCGTGGTTGCTGCGCTGCTGCACAAAGCCATCGGCGACCAACTGACCTGCGTGTTCGTCGACAACGGCCTGCTGCGCCTGCACGAAGGTGAGCAAGTGATGGCCATGTTCGCCGAGAACATGGGCGTCAAGGTGATCCGCGCCAACGCTGAAGACCAGTTCCTCAACAACCTGGCCGGCGAGTCCGACCCGGAGAAGAAGCGCAAGATCATCGGTCGTACCTTCATCGACGTATTCGATGCCCAGTCCAACAAACTGGACAACATCAAGTACCTCGCCCAAGGCACCATCTACCCTGACGTGATCGAGTCGGCCGGCGCCAAGAGCGGCAAGGCCCACGTGATCAAGTCCCACCACAACGTGGGTGGCCTGCCTGAGGAAATGAACCTCAAGCTGGTAGAACCACTGCGCGAATTGTTCAAGGACGAAGTCCGTCGTCTGGGCCTGGAACTGGGCCTGCCGTACGACATGGTCTACCGCCACCCATTCCCAGGCCCGGGCTTGGGCGTGCGTATCCTCGGTGAAGTGAAGAAGGAATACGCCGACCTGCTGCGTCGTGCCGACCACATCTTCATCGAAGAACTGCGCAAGGCCGACTGGTACCACAAGGTCAGTCAGGCGTTCGTAGTGTTCCAGCCGGTGAAATCGGTTGGCGTTGTCGGCGATGGCCGTCGTTACGCCTGGGTCGTTGCCCTGCGTGCCGTAGAAACCATCGACTTCATGACCGCCCGCTGGGCCCACCTGCCGTACGAACTGCTGGAGACTGTCAGCGGCCGTATCATCAATGAGATCGAAGGCATCTCGCGCGTTACTTATGACGTGTCGAGCAAGCCGCCAGCGACGATTGAGTGGGAATGATTGGGCGTCCGGCATTGTCCGGTACGATCTAGCAAGAAATACCCTGAAGCCCGCGTAATTGCGGGCTTTTGGTTTTTTGGTGCTGGCAAATTCTGGCCGCTTTGTGCATCGCTAAGACAGTTACTTCATCAACGATACTCAAGCTGTATCACAGTCTTCCAGTAGGGGGCTAAACCAGTAGATGCAGGGCATTTTCTGCTCCGCCAAATCAAGGATGGAACATTTATGAAAATACGGATCTGGCTCAAAAGCTTCGCGTTGCTAATGCTGGTGGGCCTGGTGTTGAGTACAACGCTTCACCTCGCGCTTTACCTGCCGTTCATTGTGAAATACGTGGGGGTGGGTAGTTCACTCGGCCAGAAGATGCTGATATTCACTGCCATGGACATCCTTGCTTACCTAGTCTGGGTCTTGCCGGCAGGGTTGTTGTTGATATTCAACTTACGAAAGTCCGCCTACGGTGTAATGCTCATCGTAATTCTGATCTCTCTGAAATTCCCAGAGGCTCTTGCGCTGGCGCAATTGCTGATGTGGCTGTGGGCTGTGTGTCTGGTGCTGAGGACTGTGTTGCTGGCGGTGTGGCTAAGCGGGTGCAAACTTCGCGACCTTTATAACTATCACCGTTCTAAATGATTGCGACCCCAGCAGGGCTTCAAGCGAGTTAGAAGAATTCATCCAGCAAGCAGTAAAACCTCATGCGCTGCTCATCAGGCTCAATACCGTAACGCTCGAAAAATGGCTTTACCCATTCCGGCCCAAGGTTACGCCCGATGCTGCGTGCCGCGAGCGCCAAGTCTTGGTATCGGTCGCTGATACCCAGGCGCCCGCAGTCGATGAACCCACTGAAACGGCCGCCTTGCGCCATGAAATTTGGCAGGCAGGCATCACCATGGGCCACTACCAGATCATGGGTGTTTGGCTGAGTCGACAAGAGTTCGGCCAGCACATCTTCCGCGCTGCGTCCGAGTCGTTCGTCGTCGAAGTCTGTCTCATCGACCAGCCCGGCACGAACGCGCTCCCGCGCGAGCCCGATGCGTTGCTGTAGAGGGTGATCGAAGGGGCATTGCGCGAGGGGTATCTGGTGCAAGGTACGCAGGGCCGTTGCCAGTATGTCGATGGTTTGCGCGGCAGACAGCGTATTGGCGCTGGCCAGGTCCTGTCCCGGAAGGGCGGTCATCAGCACCCAGTGGTGATGGTTTTCTGTCAGCTCAGCCAGCACGATGGGCGCCGGCAAATTAACCTGCTGGAGCCACCGAAGGCGCTCGACTTCATCCGCAAGCTCACCGAACGCTCCCTGGGGCTCGGCCTTCAGGAACAGGTCTGCACCACAGCCCTGGCTCAGGCGAAACACGTCAGCCCGCGATTCACCGATGGCCTGTTGCTCAATCAGCGCTTGCGGGAACTGTTCACGCCACGCGTTCGGAATATTCACTGTGCTTTCCGTTCTCGGCTCAGCGCCGCGCAATATCCGAAAAGTAAAACTTATCCAACGTATGCCGCGACTCGGTGTACTCGAACTGCCGCCCATCCTGCAAAAACGTCTGGTTGCTCACCACGATCACGTGGCTTTGGCCGTCGAGGTCTAGGTGTGTCTGGTCGTCTTTACTGCGGGGCAGGGCTTCGATGGTGCGTTGGGCGTAGCTGATCTGCAGCTGCAAGGTCTGCTCGATAAACGCGTAGATCGACTGCTCGGCAATTGCTTGGTCCAGGCCAGGGATCAGGTCGGCGACAAAGTGGTTGATGTCGAGAATCACCCGTTTACCACCGATGCGCCGCACGCGTTTGATGCGGGTGATCAGGCTGCCGGGTTCGGCTTCGATGTGTTGCTGCAATGAGCCTTCCAGCGGGAACTGCGTGAACTCGACCACTTCGGTGTGTACGTCATCGCCCAGGTCGGCGTGAGTTTCGTGGAAGCTGACGATGCCACCCAGTTGAAATTCGATCGGGTTGGGCGATAGGACGAAGGTGCCTTTGCCGTGGATTTTTTGCGCAAAGCCACGTTCCTGCAGCTGCTCGATGGCGCGACGCACGGTGCCACGGCTGGCCTGGTAGCTGTCCATCAATTCGGTTTCGGAAGGAAGGCGCGTACCGCGTTGCAGGCGTTCAGTGGTGATGCTGGCAAGCAGATCCGTATAGATCTGGTTGTATTTGCTCATGTGATGGCTGCTCTGTGCCCGGCTTTCTGTAGGTGAACGGTGCGTTCAAGGCAGGAACCTTAGTGGCAGCGGTGGGGTTTGTCCATTGGGCCTTGGAAAGCGGTAAGCCAATATTTTTAAACTCGTCTGTACGAGTTGTTGCTTTAACTCGTACAGACGAGTACTTTTGGCTTCGGCGTGCTGCCAATGACTGCCCTCAAATAAAAAAATCAAAGTGGAAACCAAGCATGAGCCACGACTATTCAACGATCGCCCGCGAGATTCTCGACAACCTCGGGGGGCGCGAAAACCTTGAGCAAGCTGCCCACTGCGTGACCCGCCTGCGCCTGGCGCTCAAGGACCCAAGCCTGGTCAATAACAGCGCGCTGAACCAGGTCGATCTGGTCAAAGGCTCGTTCTTCACCGGTGGTCTGTTCCAAGTGGTCATCGGCCCCGGCGAAGTGGAAAAGGTCTACGCCGCCCTGCGCGAACAGACCGGCCTCGCCGCTGCCACCATCGCCGACGTAAAGAAGAAGGGCGCCGACAAGACCAACGCCATGCAGCGTCTGGTGCGGGTGTTCTCCGATGTGTTCATGCCGATCCTGCCTGCGCTGATCATCGCCGGCCTGCTGATGGGTGTGAACAACCTGATGGGCGCCAAGGGCATGTTCATCGAGGGCAAGACGTTGCTGGAGGCGTATCCGAACCTGGATGGCCTCTGGAGCCTGATCAACCTGATGGCCAACACCTCGTTCGTGTTCCTGCCGGCGCTGGTGGGCTGGTCGGCGGCGAAGCGGTTTGGCGGCAGTGAAATCCTCGGCATCGTGCTCGGGCTGATGCTGGTGCACCCGGACCTGCTCAACGCCTGGAACTACGGGAAGGCGGTGGCGGGGCTCGACGGCCAGAGCCTGCCGTATTTCGATATTTTCGGCTGGTTCAAGATCGAAAAAGTCGGCTACCAAGGGCAGATCCTGCCGATCCTGATGGCGGCGTATGTGATGAGCGTCATCGAGAAATGGCTGCGTGCTCGCGTGCCCAATGCCATTCAACTGCTGGTCGTGCCGATCACCACCATCGTCGTTACTGGCGTGCTGGCGTTGGCGATCATCGGCCCGGTGACCCGTCACCTCGGCATCCTGATCACCGAAGGCGTGGTCACCCTGTTTGACCTGGCGCCCATGCTCGGCGGGGCGATTTTCGGCCTGCTGTATGCACCGTTGGTGATCACCGGCATGCACCACATGTTCCTCGCCGTGGACCTGCAACTGATTTCCACCCAAGGCGGCACCTTTATCTGGCCGATGATCGTGATGTCCAACCTGGCCCAGGGCAGCGCCGCGCTTGCGGTGTTCTACATGACCCGTAATGCGCGGGACAAAAGCATGGCCTCGACCTCGGCGATTTCCGCGTACTTCGGTATCACTGAGCCGGCGATGTTCGGGGTGAACCTGCGCTTCAAGTTTCCGTTCTATGCGGCATTGCTCGGCTCGGCGCTGGGCAGCATTTTCCTGTCGATGAACAAGGTGCAGGCGTCGGCCATCGGGGTGGGTGGCTTGCCTGGGTTTATTTCGATCGTGCCGAGCGCCATTCCGATGTTTGTGATTGGGATGGTGGTCGCGATGGTGGTGCCGTTTGTTCTGACCTGTGCGTTGAGCATGAAGATTGTTCGGCCGGGTTATCGCGTCGCCTGATCGACCGCTATCGGGGGCAAGCCCCCTCCCACATTTGACCGCGCTCCCCTGTGCCGGCGATAGGGCCCAAGAGGCCGGCACACAATTCAACTGAAGGAACCCAGCATGCAAACCTGGCAACACTCGGTGATCTACCAGATCTACCCCAAAAGCTTCCACAGCCACGCGGGTAACGCCACCGGTGACCTGCTGGGCATCGTGGACAAACTCGATTACCTCCAATGGCTGGGCGTGGATTGCCTGTGGATCACGCCGTTCCTGCGCTCGCCGCAACGGGACAACGGCTACGACATCAGCGACTACTACGCCATCGACCCCAGCTACGGGACCATGGCCGACTGCGACCTGCTCATCAGCGAAGCGGCCAAGCGCGGAATCAAGTTGATGCTCGACATCGTGGTCAACCACACCTCCATCGAGCACGAGTGGTTCCAACAAGCGCGCAGCAGCCTCGACAACCCGTACCGCGACTTCTACATCTGGCGTGACCAGCCGAACAACTGGGAATCCAAGTTCGGCGGCTCGGCCTGGGAATACGAAGCGCAGACCGGCCAGTACTTCCTGCACCTGTTTGACCACACCCAGGCCGACCTCAACTGGGACAACCCCAAGGTCCGTGCCGAAGTGTTCAAGCTGATGCGCTTCTGGCGCGACAAAGGCGTAGGCGGTTTCCGGCTGGACGTGATCAACCTGATCTCCAAACCTGCCGACTTCCCCGAAGACACCAGCGACGGCCGCCGCTTCTACACCGACGGCCCCAACGTGCACGAATACCTGCAAGAGATGCACCGCGAAGTCTTCGAAGGCCATGACCTGATCAACGTCGGCGAAATGTCGTCCACCAGCCTGGAACACTGCATTCGTTACTCTCGGCCTGAGTCGAAAGAACTGTCGATGACCTTCAACTTTCATCACCTGAAAGTGGATTACCCCAACCTGCAGAAGTGGGTAAAGGCCGACTTCGATTTCCTGCAACTCAAGCGGATCTTGTCTGACTGGCAACTGGGCATGCAGGCCGGTGGCGGTTGGAATGCATTGTTCTGGTGTAACCACGACCAGCCGCGAGTGGTCTCGCGCTTTGGGGATGACGGTGAACACCGCGTGGTCTCGGCGAAGATGCTCGCCACGGCGCTGCACTTCCTCCAGGGCACACCGTTCGTGTACCAGGGTGAAGAGTTGGGCATGACCAATCCGGGTTTCGACGCGATCGAACAGTACCGCGATGTGGAGACCCTCAACATCTATCGCCTCAAACGCGATGCCGGTGAATCCGAGGCGTCGAGCATGGCGGCGATCATGCAGAAGTCCCGCGATAACGGACGCACACCGATGCACTGGAACACGCAGGCCAACGCCGGTTTCAGCAGTGGCGAGCCGTGGATCGGCGTTGCGGCCAATGCGGCGCAGATCAACGTCGACAGCCAGCGTGATGACCCGGACTCGGTGCTGCATCACTACCGCGCGCTGATCGCCTTGCGTCGTCACGAACCGCTGATTCAAGAGGGCGTTTACTGCGAACTGCTGCAAGACCATCCCCAAGTCTGGGCTTACCTGCGCGAGGGCCACGGCGAACGCCTACTGGTGCTGAACAATTTCTACGGGCAGCCCTGTGACATCCAACTGCCCGAGAGCGTGATCAGTGCGGCGAGCGAGCAGCGTCTGTTGATCAGCAATTACCCCGACTGTCCGCGGCGTACGTCTTCGGTGGTGCTGCGCCCTTACGAATCCTTCGTGCTGCATCTCAAGGACTAAGACCCGTTGTAACCCCCGTATGGGAGTGCGGGGGCGCTGCAAAAAAACATAATAAAAATATCGGAGTGCTTCATGAAAACAACAATAAAGTTGGGCCTCGTTGCATCCTGCCTGAGCCTGCCTCTCGGCGCTCAAGCCCTCGAATTCGCCGGCTATTTGCGTAGTGGCGCGGGGACGTCAACCGGCAGTGGCCCGCAGCAATGTTTCCAACTTCCGGGCGCGCAATCCAAATATCGTTTGGGTAATGAATGCGAGCAATACGGCGAACTGGAACTGCGCCAGGACCTGCTGACGTTTGACGATGGCTCGGTGCTTAGCGTCGATGCCATGGCTTCCCTCTACAACAAGTACGACCGCGAGCTGAAATTCCAGGGCGAGAATAACGGCTCGGCGCGCATGCCGCAGATGTATGCGCAATGGACGAACCTGCCCGCCCTCAACGGCGGTTCGGTGTGGGCCGGTCGGCGTTACTACAAACGTAACGACATCCATATCTCCGATTTCTACTACTGGAACCAGAGCGCCACCGGCGGCGGCATCGAGGACGTGCTGATCGGCGACCTTAAATACAGCTACGCCATTTCGCGCAAGGACAACCTGTACCAGAAGGAATACGCCACCCGTCACGACTTCAACGTCGGGGGCTTCAAGACCAACCCCGGCGGGGAGCTGGAGCTGGGCTTGAGCTATATCGAGAAAGCCGGCGGTCGCGATACCAACAGCGGCTGGGCACTGACAGCGCAGCACGTGCAAAAACCTTTCCTCGGCGGCAAGAACAAATTCGCCCTGCAATACGGCGAAGGCCCCGGCACTGGCCTGGGCTACACCGGCAATACCTTCCTGGATAAAAGCAGCAAAAGTTATCGCGCCGTGGAGTTCTTCGACTGGCAAGTGACCCCGCGCTTTGGTGGGCAGATCGAGGCGGTGTACCAGAAGGATATTCGCCCCGGCAGCCAGGACCAGACCTGGATGTCCATCGGCGTGCGCCCGGCCTATGCCCTCAGCGAGCAATTCAAACTGGTCACCGAGCTGGGCCATGATCAAGTCGATGCCAGCGGCGGTACGCGCAAGTTGAGCAAATTCACCTTCGCCCCGACATGGTCGCCCAAAGGTCCGGATTTCTGGGCACGGCCCGAAGTGCGCTTGTACTACACCTATGCCACCTGGAACGAAGCTGCCAAGCGTGCGGCGAATGAACTGGCGGCTGGTTCGGCGTTATCCGACACCGGGTCCTACGGCACCGCGCGGCATGGATCGAACTTTGGTGTGCAGGTCGAGTATTGGTGGAAGTGATCCCTCTTCTGCCCAATGATTTTTACAGAACCAAACAGCAGGTGACGTCATGACCGCAACTCAACCCCTGGAATTGCTGGCGCCTTTATCCGGCGTGCTGCTGGCGCTGGATCAGGTGCCGGACCCGGTGTTCGCCAGCCGCATGATCGGCGACGGCCTGTGCATCGATCCCACCTCGCAGACCTTGTGCGCACCGTTGACCGGGGTGGTCAGCAATATTCAGAACACGGGGCACGCGGTGAGTATCACCGACGACAACGGCGTGCAGGTGCTGATGCATATCGGCCTGGATACCGTGAACCTGGCGGGCAAGGGCTTCACCCGATTGGTCGAAGAAGGCCAGCGGGTGGAGGCCGGCGAGCCGCTGATCGAATTTGACGCTGACTACGTGGCGCTCAATGCCCGCAGTTTGCTGACCCTGATGCTCGTGGTCAGCGGCGAACCGTTCACCCTGCTGGCAAACGGTGCTGTAGACATCGGCCAGCCGCTGTTGCAGGTATCCCCAGGCGAGCCGATTGAAGCTGCAAGCGAGGAGGAGGGTGATGCGCTGTTCTCCAAACCGCTGAGCCTGCCCAACGCCAATGGCCTGCACGCGCGCCCGGCGGCGGTATTTGCCCAGGCGGCGAAGGGGTTCAATGCGAGCATTTACCTGCACAAGCAAACCCAAAGCGCCAACGCGAAATCCCTGGTGGCGATCATGGCGCTGCAAACCGTGCAGGGCGATATCTTGCAGGTGAGTGCGGCGGGAGAAGAGGCTGAGGCGGCCATCAAGGCGTTGGTGGAATTGCTGGCGCAAGGGTGCGGCGAGCCGGTCGCGGCAACGGTGGCGGTGGTTGAGTCGGTGGTGTCTGCGACTGTGCTGCGAGGTGTTTGTGCATCGCCGGGTTCGGCGTGTGGTCATGTGGTGCAGGTGGCTGAGCCTGAACTGAACATCCCTGAAAAGGGCGCGGGCGAAGCGGTCGAGCGTGCCGCGCTGGCGCGTGCGCTGCGGGCTGCTACGGAAGCGCTGCAAACCTTGCAAGCTAAGGCGGTCGGCAGTGCCCAGGCGGAGATTTTCCGTGCTCATCAGGAATTGCTCGAAGACCCGACCCTGCTGGAACACGCCCACGGCCTGCTCGCCGCTGGCAAAAGCGCAGCATTTTCCTGGCACAGCGCCACGGCGGCCACGGTCAAGTTGTTCCAGGGGCTGGGCAATGCGCTGATCGCTGAGCGTGCAGCGGACCTGGCCGATGTGGGCCAGCGCGTACTCAAACTGATCCTGGAAATTGAGGACCGCGCCTGGGATCTGCCCGAGCGCGCCATCTTGATCGCCGAGCAACTGACCCCGTCACAAACCGCCAGCCTCGACACCGGCAAGGTGTTGGGGTTTGTCACGGTCGGCGGCGGTGCGACCAGCCATGTGGCGATCCTCGCCCGTGCTTTGGGTTTGCCAGCGATCTGTGGTGTGCCCTTGCAAGTACTGGCGCTGGCCAACGGCAAACACGTCCTGCTGGATGCCGATAAGGGCGAGCTGCACTTGGAGCCGAACCAAGCTGAGATCGAACAGCTGAAAGCCGCACGTCAACAACAGGCACAGCGACAGCAGCGCGACGTTGCACAGGCTGCGTTGCCCGCCATCACGCGCGACGGCCATCATGTTGAGGTCACGGCCAACGTCGCCTCATTGCAGGAGGTGGAGCAGTCACTGACTCTCGGCGGTGAAGGGGTCGGCTTGCTGCGTTCGGAGTTTCTGTACCTCGACCGCAACCGCGCGCCGAGCCCGGAGGAGCAGGCCAGCACCTACACGGCCATCGCCCGCGCCCTGGGCGCTGAGCGCAACCTGGTTGTGCGCACGTTGGACGTGGGCGGCGACAAACCGCTGACCTACGTGCCGATGGAGGCCGAGACCAACCCGTTCCTGGGCTTGCGCGGCATTCGCCTGTGCCTGGAGCGCCCGGAACTGTTGCGCGAACAGTTCCGCGCGATCCTCGCCAGCGCCGGTCTGGCGCGGCTGCATATCATGTTGCCGATGGTCAGCCTGCTGTCGGAACTGCACCTGGCCCGCAGGATTCTCGAAGAAGAAGCGCTGGCGCTGGGGGTGGGCGAGTTGCCGAAGCTGGGGATCATGATCGAAGTGCCCTCTGCGGCGTTGATGGCTGACGTGTTTGCGCCCCATGTGGATTTCTTCTCCATCGGCACCAACGACCTGACCCAATACACCCTGGCCATGGATCGCGACCACCCACGCCTGGCCAGCCAGGCGGACAGCTTTCACCCGGCGGTATTGCGCTTGATCGCCACCACCGTCAAGGCCGCCCATGCCCATGGCAAGTGGGTTGGCGTATGCGGCGCGTTGGCGTCCGAAGCGCTGGCGGTGCCGGTGCTGATCGGGCTGGGGGTGGATGAGTTATCGGTCAGCGTGCCGTTGATCCCGACCATCAAAGCCACCGTGCGCGAGCTGGACCTGGTCGACTGCCAGAGCATTGCCCGTCAGGTGCTGGGCCTGGAAGAGGCCGCCCAAGTGCGCGAGGCCTTGCGTGGCTTTCACGCGGCGACCGTCGAAACCTCATCTGTGCTGGAGAACTGAGCATGTTGGATAAATTGAAGCAGGCGTTCTGGAAAGCCCTGACCCCGGATTTGATTGCCGAAACGGTCGAGGCGCCGACGCAGAGTCTAGTGTCGGCCGACGTGCTGAATGCGTTGGGTGGCGCGGATAACCTCACGTCGCAACAGCGTGTGGCACTGACGCGGGTTAGGGTGCAATTGCAGGATGTGGGGCGGTTGGATGAGTCAGCGTTGAAAGCGGCGGGTGTGCCGGGTGTGATGGTGTTGGCGGGAGGTGTGGTGCACCTGATCACTGGCCTACAAGACGACGGTGATCGAATGTGAGCCGTTTGAATGGGGTGTAATTTACTTGCTTGTGGTGAGCGGGCTTGTCCCGCGCTGGTTGGTGGCGTTTAGAGCTTAGGGTTGTCTTCCGCAGGCTTGGTCTTGTCCACACCTGGCACATGCAGGTTGCCTTCGACCACCTGGTTGCCTTCCAGCTGCGGCTGGGTCACCCACGTCAGAATGTCGTAGTAGCGCCGGATGTTCGCCACAAAGTGCACCGGCTCACCGCCCCGGGCGTAGCCGTAGCGGGTCTTGCTGTACCACTGCTTCTGCGACAGGCGCGGCAGCATTTTCTTCACATCCAACCACTTGTTCGGGTTCAGGCCTTCTTTCTTCGCCAGGGTGCGCGCGTCGTCCAGATGGCCGGTGCCGACGTTATAGGCGGCGAGGGCAAACCAGGTGCGGTCCGGCTCGGCGATGCTGTCGTCCAACTCATCCTTGATTTTGGCCAGGTACTTGGCGCCGCCCATGATGCTCTGCTTGGGATCCAGGCGATTGGACACGCCCATGGCCTGTGCGGTGTTCTGTGTCAGCATCATCAGGCCGCGCACGCCGGTCTTGGAGGTGACCGCCGGTTGCCACAGTGATTCCTGGTAGCCGATGGCCGCTAACAGGCGCCAGTCGACCTTTTCTTCCTTGGCATAGGCCCGGAAGTGTTTCTCGTATTTGGGCAGGCGCTGCTGCAGATGCTGGGCGAAGGTGTAGGCGCCGACGTAACCGAGCACATCGACGTGCCCGTAATAGCGGTCTTTGAGACGTTGCAGGGTGCCGTTCTTTTCCACCTTGTCCAGGTAGCTGTTGATCTCGTTGAGCAGGCTGTTGTCTTCGCCGGCGGCCACGGCCCAGCTCTGGTTGCTGGCGTTGCCCAGGTCGAAGGCCACGCGTACGTTGGGGAAGTACACCTGGTTCATCGCGACTTCGTTGGAGTCCACCAGGGTCAGGTCGATTTGCCCCTCGTCCACCATGCGCAGCAGGTCGACCACCTCAACCGCGTCGGATTCTTCGTACTCGATTGCAGGGTTTTGCTTTTTCAGCTCGGCCAATTGCTCGGCGTGGGTACTGCCCTTGAGCACCATGATCTTCTTGCCCACTAGGTCCGCCGCGTTCGTCGGCCGTGACTGGCCGTTGCGGTAGATGACCTGCGGAGTGACTTCAAGGTAAGGATGGGAGAAACGCACCTGTTGCTGGCGCTGCTCGCTGCTGACCAGGCCGGCGGCGGCGAGCACCGGGCCATTGGTCTTGCCCAGTTGGCCGAACAGGTCGTCGAGGTTGTCGGCAGTCTCGATCTCCAGCTTCACGCCCAGGTCGTCGGCAAAGCGCTTGACCAGTTCATATTCGAAACCGGTTTCACCGTTGCGGTCCTGGAAATACGTGGCCGGGCTGTTCCGGGTAATGACCCGCAATACGCCATCCTCCTTGATTCGCTCAAGCGTGCTGGGTTTATCAACACAGGCGCTGAGCATCAGGAAGAGTCCGGTGGCGATGAGCCATTTGGCGCATCGCGGGCGCAAAGCAGTTGGTGAGAACATCTGCGCAGTATACGCAAACGGCCCACGGCGCCATATCTCGACAGCGGGGGACTTGTCTGCTAGCGCCGCCAAAACTGTGCTGCAGCCCGCAGAAACGTGGCTTGGCGGGCAAATGTGACGGTTAAAATAACTACGCGCAATGCCTTGGATAACGCCCCGATAGTGTGCAAACCGTGCCAACTGACGCCCGGCAGCAGCCAGCGATGCCGTTTCGGGTGCCGTTGGCGATGGTTTACGCTAGAATGCACGGCCTCAAAGCACACCCCTTCCCGAGGCTGTCCCGAAGATGTTGATCCTGCGCGGCGCTCCTGCCCTTTCTGCCTTTCGCCACAGCAAACTCCTTGAACAACTGAGCCAGAAGGTTCCAGCGGTTACAGGCCTGTATGCTGAATTTGCTCACTTCGCCGACGTTACCGGCGTATTGACCGCCGACGAACAGCAAGTGCTCGCACGCCTTCTGAAGTACGGCCCAAGCGTTCCCGTTCAAGAGCCGACCGGCCGCTTGTTCCTGGTTCTGCCACGGTTCGGCACCATCTCGCCCTGGTCGAGCAAGGCCAGCGACATCGCCCGCAACTGCGGCCTGGAAAAAATCCAGCGCCTGGAGCGCGGTATCGCCTTCTACGTTGCCGGCCAGTTCAGCGATGCCGAGGCCGAGCTGATCGCCAGCAGCCTGCACGACCGCATGACCCAGATCATCGTCAGCCAGCTCGAACAGGCTGCCGGTCTGTTCAGCCACGCCGAGCCCAAGCCGCTGACCGCGATTGACGTGCTTGGCGGTGGCCGCGCCGCCCTGGAGAAGGCCAACACCGAACTAGGCCTGGCCCTCGCCGAAGACGAGATCGACTACCTGGTCAACGCCTTCAACGGCTTGAAGCGCAACCCGCACGACATCGAACTGATGATGTTCGCCCAGGCCAACTCCGAGCATTGCCGTCACAAGATTTTCAACGCCAGTTGGGACATCGACGGCCAGAGCCAGGAAAAAAGCCTGTTCGGCATGATCAAGAACACCTACGTGATGCACAGCGAAGGCGTTCTGTCGGCGTATAAGGACAACGCCTCGGTGATCGTCGGCTCCGTCGCCGGCCGTTTCTTCCCGGATCCAGAGACCCGCCAGTACGGCGCGGTTCAGGAACCGGTGCACATCCTGATGAAAGTCGAAACCCACAACCACCCGACCGCGATTGCCCCGTTTCCTGGCGCAGCCACCGGTTCCGGCGGTGAAATCCGTGACGAAGGTGCTACCGGACGTGGCGCCAAGCCAAAGGCCGGCCTGACCGGTTTCACCGTGTCCAACCTGCAGATCCCTGGCTTTGAACAGCCGTGGGAAGTGCCGTACGGCAAGCCTGAGCGCATCGTTACCGCCCTCGACATCATGATCGAAGGCCCGCTCGGCGGCGCCGCGTTCAACAACGAGTTCGGTCGCCCGGCTCTGACTGGCTACTTCCGTACCTTCGAACAGTCCATCACCACGCCCCATGGTGATGAAGTGCGCGGTTACCACAAGCCGATCATGTTGGCCGGCGGCATGGGCAACATCCGTGAAGAACACGTCAAGAAAGGCGAGATTCTGGTCGGCTCCAAGCTGATCGTGCTGGGTGGACCGGCGATGCTGATTGGCCTGGGCGGCGGTGCTGCTTCCTCTATGGCAACCGGCACCAGCTCGGCTGATCTGGACTTTGCTTCCGTACAGCGTGAAAACCCGGAAATGGAGCGTCGCTGCCAGGAAGTCATCGACCGTTGCTGGCAGTTGGGTGACAAGAACCCGATCAGCTTCATCCATGACGTCGGTGCTGGTGGTTTGTCCAACGCCTTCCCGGAACTGGTCAACGATGGCGACCGTGGTGGCCGTTTCGAACTGCGCAACATTCCAAACGACGAGCCGGGCATGGCCCCGCACGAAATCTGGAGCAACGAATCCCAAGAGCGTTACGTGCTGGCCGTCGGCCCTGAAGACTTCGCGCGCTTCCAGGCCATCTGCGAACGCGAGCGCTGCCCGTTTGCCGTGGTCGGCGAAGCCACTGCCGAGCCGCAACTGACGGTCACTGACAGCCACTTCGGCAACAGCCCGGTGGACATGCCCCTCGAAGTGCTGCTGGGCAAAGCCCCGCGCATGCACCGTTCAGCGGTGCGTGAAGCCGAGCTGGGCGATGATTTCGACCCAAGCACACTCGAACTGGCCGACAGCATCGAACGCGTGCTGCATCACCCGGCCGTGGCGAGCAAAAGCTTCCTGATCACCATCGGCGACCGCAGCATCACCGGCCTCGTAGCCCGTGACCAAATGGTCGGCCCATGGCAGGTGCCGGTGGCCGACGTTGCCGTCACCGCCACCAGCTTCGACGTCTACACCGGTGAAGCCATGGCAATGGGCGAGCGCACGCCGCTGGCCCTGCTGGACGCCCCGGCGTCGGGCCGCATGGCCATTGGTGAAACCCTCACCAACATCGCCGCGTCGCGTATCGGCAAACTGTCTGACATCAAACTGTCGGCCAACTGGATGTCCGCTGCCGGTCACCCGGGTGAAGATGCGCGTCTGTATGACACCGTAAAAGCGGTCGGCATGGAGCTGTGCCCGGAACTGGGCATCACCATTCCAGTGGGCAAGGACTCGATGTCCATGGCCACCCGTTGGAACGAAGACGGCACCGACAAGAGCGTGACCTCGCCGCTGTCGTTGATCGTGACCGGTTTTGCACCGGTTACCGATGTCCGCCAGACCCTGACCCCGCAACTGCGCATGGACAAAGGCACCACCGATCTGATCCTGATCGACCTGGGCCGTGGCCAGAACCGCATGGGCGCCTCGATCCTCGCGCAAACCCACGGCAAGCTCGGCAAAGTGGCGCCGGACGTTGACGACGCTGAAGACCTCAAGGCCTTCTTCGCCGTGATCCAGGGCCTGAACGCCGACGGCCATCTGCTGGCTTACCACGACCGTTCCGACGGCGGCCTGCTGACCAGCGTTGTCGAGATGGCGTTTGCCGGTCACTGCGGCCTGAACATCGTGCTCGACAGCGTTGCCGAGGATGCATCCGAGATCAACGGCATCCTGTTCAACGAAGAGTTGGGCGCCGTGATCCAGGTTCGCCAGGACGCGACCCCGGACGTACTCGCTCAATTCAGCGCCGCTGGCCTGGACGACTGCGTGGCGGTGATTGGCCAGCCGATCAACAACGGTGAAATCAATATCTCGTTCAATGGCGATACAGTGTTTGCCGGTCAACGCCGTCTGCTGCAACGCCAGTGGTCCGAGACCAGCTACCAGATCCAACGCCTGCGTGACAACGCCGATTGCGCCGAGCAGGAATTCGACGTGATCCTGGAAGAAGACAACCCGGGCCTGAGCACCAAGCTCAGCTTCGACGTCAACCAGGACATCACCGCGCCGTACATCAAGAAAGGCATTCGCCCACAAGTTGCTGTGCTGCGTGAGCAGGGCGTCAACGGCCAGGTGGAAATGGCGGCGGCGTTCGACCGTGCCGGCTTCAATGCGATTGACGTGCACATGAGCGATATCCTCGCCGGTCGCGTTGACCTCAACGAGTTCAAAGGCCTGGTCGCTTGCGGCGGTTTCTCCTACGGCGACGTGCTGGGTGCCGGTGAAGGCTGGGCCAAGTCGGCCCTGTTCAACAGCCGTGCCCGCGATGCGTTCCAAGGCTTCTTCGAGCGCAACGACAGCTTCACCCTGGGTGTGTGCAACGGTTGCCAGATGATGTCCAACCTCAGCGAACTGATCCCGGGCAGCGAGTTCTGGCCGCACTTTGTGCGTAACCGTTCCGAGCAGTTCGAAGCCCGTGTCGCCATGGTGCAGGTGCAGGAGTCCAACTCGATCTTCCTGCAAGGCATGGCCGGTTCGCGCATGCCGATCGCCATCGCCCACGGCGAAGGCCATGCGGAGTTCGCCAGCGAAGAAGCCTTGCTCGAAGCCGACCTGTCCGGTTGTGTGGCCATGCGCTTCGTCGACAACCACGGCAAAGTCACCGAAAACTACCCTGCCAACCCGAACGGCTCGCCGCGCGGGATCACCGGCCTCACCAGCCGCGACGGCCGCGTGACCATCATGATGCCGCACCCTGAACGTGTATTCCGCGCTGTGCAGAACTCGTGGCGCCCGGAAGAGTGGAACGAAGACGGTGCGTGGATGCGCATGTTCCGTAACGCTCGCGTTTGGGTGAACTAAGGTCGTGTACAAGCTTGCCTTCTTTGTGCCCGACAGCCATGTAGAGACGGTGAAAACCGCCGTCTTTGCAGCTGGCGGCGGGCGCATTGGCGACTACGACAACTGCGCCTGGCAAGTGCTGGGCCAGGGCCAATTCCGCGCGTTGGACGGCAGTCAGCCGTTTATCGGCCAGGTTGGCCAGGTCGAAGTCGTCGAAGAATGGAAGGTCGAGTTGGTGGTGGCGGATGCGCTGATCGTGGCTGTTGTGGCCGCGTTGAAGCTGAGCCACCCCTACGAGACACCGGCGTATGAGGTGTGGCAGTTGGCGGATTTCTGATTCGTTGACTGCATAAACAAGAAACCCGCTGGGCCAGTTTGGTCAGCGGGTTTTTTGTTGCCTGGATTACGGCGCGGGCGTCAGTTGTACCTGGGCGCGTACGGCGTCGATCAAGGTGGTCTGGTAGAGGAAGCGCTGCTGCGCCATGCCCCAGCGATCGATGTAGAACAGGCCCTGGTCGTCGACCTGGATGGGGGTCGAGACGATTTCGCCGCTGCGGGATTTGTGCAGCAGGTTGCTTTCGGCCATTGACGGGTGTTCGACCAGAAAGTGGCCGGACACTTTCAGTCGGGTGCGGTCCAGCGGTACGAATGCGGCAGGCTCACGCATGCCAGCCACGCCGACCTTTAGCGTGAAGTCGCTGCGCAGTGCCGTCCAGCGGGTTTCCAGGCCTGTCTCCCAGCGGCCGGGGCGGATGGGGGACGACAGGTTGGGCGCAGCATCGCGGATATGCAGGCTGGCGGCGCCTTGCAGCTCGGCCAGGCCGGGCACTTGCAGGTGGGTGTTGGTGTGGGCGCTGCCGATGAACGCCACCCATTTGTGTGGGCCGTGCGCCGCCTGGTCAGCGTCGATCACCCGTGACGCGAAGTAGCTGAACATCTGGTTGCGCGCCTCTGTGTTGGCGCCCTTGACGTGGTAACTGGCGGTGCAGTCGAGTGCGCGTACACGCAACCCATATTTGTTGGCTTGCTGGATCACTTCGAAGTAGGTGTTGGCGCCACTGTAGAGCGGCATGTGCCCGGCATCCTGGCGTTTGAGGTAGTCCTTGAGCGCGGGCGAAAGGCGTTTGGATTGGCGGAAGGCATCCAGCTCGGCCTGGTGCAGGTCGGTGAGCAAATGTTCGACGTACAGCGTGTCGAACTTGAGCGCCTTGAGTTGCTTCATGTGTTTGATCAGGAACGCCTTGCTCGTCTGCGCGCTGTGGGCCTCGCCGATGACCAGCCCCGCCAGCCGGCTTTCACTGACAGCGCGCAGAAACGGTTCCGGCTGCGTCTGCCCGCTGAGTCGCGACAGTTCCGGGCGAGCCGGCAGGGTGTGCTGGCTGAAGTACTGCTGTGCATCTTGGGTCAGACGCTCCCGCGTTTTCTTGAACACTGAAAACGCCTTGCGGTGCTCGGGGGCCGGCAGGAAATGACTGTCCAGGCCGTGGGACTGGTATGACTGGGTCTGGATGCTTTCGCGCAGGTCGGCAGCGATATCGTAGTCGCTGTAATGCGTGACCGTTGCCGCACCACTCGACGGGGCAGGGGATTCTACGGTTCGTTCAGGCCCGCGCACGGCCAGGGTGTAATCGGCGGAAGCGTCGCTGGCGTCGATGCGCAAACCCACGGCGTGGTCAGCGCCGACATTCTCCACGCGCACAGCAACCGCCTTGTGCAGATCGGCCAGGCCCGGGACTTGATCGGCCGCGCGCATGCGCGCGGGGTCCAATAGGGCAACCCAGCGCTCATCGGGCAGGGCGTCGCTGTCGCCTTGCAGGACTTTGTGCGAGTAGAAGTTGCGCAACGCGGTGCTGCGCGTTGTGGTGGGTGGGGTGTCGCCTAGGTTGAGGGCATCATCCAGGTCGTAGCAGGTCGAGGCGTCCAGTGCCTTGATCTTGATGCCTTTGGCCGAAGCCTTGCGTACCAGCGCCACATAGGAGAATTCGGCGTTGTCGGCAAAGCCCATTGCCTTGTCGACGAGCTTCAGATGCCGCTCGATGTGCTTCCAGGATTTGCCGCTGTTGAGCTTGTCCAGTTTCAGGCGAAACACATCACCGGGCAGGTATTCGATGTACAGGCGCTTGAAACCTTTGTTGAGCAGCGCGTCGATGTTCTCGATAAGCACCTGCTGGCCGACACCGCTGCCGGGGATGGCGCCAATGATCAGGTTCGGTGCGCGGCTAAATGCGGGGTTATCGGTGAGCGTGGCCAACGATGTCTCCCGCGTTACGGTAGGTACCTCGGCACGGGGCGCGACGGGCGGCTGCTGGCGGAAAAAGTCCTTGGCGTCGCGGGTCAATTGGCTGACTTGTTGCTGATACACATCGCGCACCGGCTGCAATTCCCGGGACGCCGCAGCGACGGTGACGTGCGGGTTTTGGTACACCCAGTCACCCTGTTGGCGCAGTTGCGCCGTAAGGTCGGGGTTGAGCACCTGCTCCAGTTTGTCCGCGTACTGGGCGGGCATCTCGTAGTGCTTGAGTGCGTCGGGGGCCTGCGGGACTTTTTCATACTTCGGCGCGCCGCCAGTCACTCCGGTACGGCGCCATACACCTTGGGCATCCGGTGCCGCGAGGCGGGTGGTGGAGACCAGCTTGCCGGTGACCGGGTCGAGGCGATAGAGCAAATAGCGTCCGATCGGGTCCGGAGTCTGATGAGCCCAGAGATATTCGCCATTGAACAGCACCGATTGCATCCCCGCAGGCTTGAGTGGCGCCGGTTCCACGGCGCTGATCAACTGCAGCGTCGGGCTCTGTACGAGGCGCCTTGGGGCCTGGCGCACGGCGAACTGTTGCAAGGTGCCGAGGGTCGGGCGCAGGTCGGTGAACAGCCCGCCGGCGCTGTTGAGCAGGTAACCCATCAAGTGTTCCAGGGCCTGGGCGTTGTCGCCCTGGTGGTAAGCGTGCAGAGCCAGCATGGCGTCCTTGAACGCCAGCGCCAGACCGATGCTCAGGCTCAGCACTGGAAAAGGCGCGGTAGCGATGGCGGCAACCCATTCCACACAGGTCCAGGCGATGCCGCTGATCATCTGGGTACGGTTGACGGTAGTCGCGTGAACATCATCAATGGTGCGTTGCAGCTTGAGGTCATACACCTCGCGCCGCAGGTCCTGGATCTGGGTTTGCGCGCGTATCGGGTCATAGCGCGGCGGGCTGATGCTGGTTTTATCCAGCCCTTCAGGCAACTGGTGCCGGGCGTCCTCCAGGAATGTGCGCACTCGTCCCTGGGACTGCACCGCGACGCGTTGCACCAGGTAACCGAGCATGCCGGGCAGTTTTTTCAGCAAGTAGTTGAACTGCCTGGCTTCGCGCACGCTGATGCCATCCGGAGCATTGGGGGTGTAGAGCAGCGTTGGGTCATCGGCATGGGTGAACAGATAGCAGCCGATCACCCAGTCGCCGTCGATGACCAGGCGGTGTATCCCATGGTCGCGGCGGATGGCCGGTGCCGTCTCGCCCATCTTCGCAATACTGCGCTCCAGCCATTCCCGGTCGATGGACGCGATATCCCCCTGCAAGTGAGATTCCAGAGCGGCACTGCGCAATTGCCCTTGAGTAATGGCCAGTGTGGTATCGCGGCGCAGCTTGTAGTCCGGGCTGCCGACGTTCAGTAGGCGTGTCTTGATCTCATCGATGTAGCGCTGGCCGATCCAGACGCCGGTGACCGAGCGTGCGACTTTTTCGGCGGTCAATGGGCTCAGGTCGATGCCTTCGGGGCCTTTGAAGCGTGCCGAGCGCGAGAACTTTTCGTCGAGAAAACCGATGCCATCGGCATAGCCGTCGCGATACAGCTGGGTGTAGTTGATGGGCGCAGCCTTTGCCGACCCCGGTGAGTAGGCCCAAACAGTGTCGGGGTCGACATCGTTGCGTGGGCGTCCCAGCAGCTCATTCAGACGGGCGCGCGCCTGCTCATGCAGGTAAGCGCTGAAGCTCGGCACTTGCGCCTCGGACAACGAATAATCGTTGTAGGCGCGCAGACCGCCTTTGGTGTCGTCCGCCAGTTTCATCAGGGTTCGCCGCGTGGTCAGCGGCGCCGCGCGGAACCAGGTGGGCGTGCTGAACTCATCGTCATCCAGGCGCGTGGCCAACACATGGGTGGCCATGGCCTTGAGGCAATCGGCATGGCTGCCGGCGTGTCCGAAGCTGATTTCGCGGTGTTCCTGGGCGTGAAACTTGTAGCTCAGGCCGCTGAGCACCTGTTTCATCTTGGCCCGAAAGCGCAGGGCGACGCGGCTGATCAGGTAATCGGTGAGGGTACCTGGCGGCGATTTGAGGCCATTGTCCAAAGTCCAGCCGAGGATGTGGTTCTGGCAGGCAATTTCACTGTCGAACGCCTGGAACTGTTGCTCGCGCGGAGCCTGCGGCGTACACAGCAACACGCGGTCGACGGCGCCGCTGGCGTCGCGCCGGAGCAGCACCCACAGGTCTTGCAGTTGGGCCTCGTGCAGCGCCAGGGTCGTGGCGCTCAGCAATGGATCGCTGCCCTGGCGCACGCGTTGGATCAGTTCGAAATCGTCAGCAGTGAGATGCCCCTGCAGCATTGCGGTGCAGGCCAGCGCGTTGATTCTGTGGTCGAGCATGGCTTCGATGGCCTGGCACAGCTCGGTCTTGGCATGCAGCTGCTTTTGCAGGTCCCTGAAGTCGATACGCGGTTGCAACGTGCCCATTTGTTGCGCGAGCCAGGCCGGTGTCAGCGCGGCGTAGGTGTCGGGCAGTGGCGCGCCGTCGTAGCTGAGGCTGGTCTTTTCGAGGAAATCGGAACCGGCGTTTTCATCGTCGGGATGCAGGCCGCGCAAGGCCAATTCGACCAGGTCGCGTTTGTGGCTGTATTCACCGATCGGTGTGACGGCGCGGCGGGTGGTCACCAGCAAGCGTTGTGGTTCCAGGTCGTGGATATCAAGGTCATCGCTCAGGCGCTCCAGCCATTGGTGGCGTGCCAGGGTGTACGGCGTGGCCAGGGCGCCGAACAGTTGTTCCAGGCGCTGCCGGGACTGGTCGTAATGCTGCAAGTGTTCGGCGAGTCGTGCGCGTTGGGTGTCTGAGGCGCTGCGGTACCAGTCTGGCGCGCTGTGCCGTAACCATCGGTCGAGCAGCAATTGGGCGCGCCATTGCAGTCGCGCGCCGAGGTCGGGCACGGCGTCGACGATGGCCTGCTCCAGCGCATTGATCAGTGCCTGCGCGTCAGTGTGCGGGTTGTCCACCAGGCTCAGGGCGCGGTCGATGTCGGCGCTGCGCTTGGCGATCAGTTGGTTGTCGAGGTGCTCGAACAGTGGCCGTTCGCTGATCGGGGTCAATGCCAGCGGCCAGATGGCTTGCGGCGTCAGTGCGCGGTAGTCGGTCGCCAGCATGCCCATGAAGTGAGCGCGCTCGGCGGCGGTGTCCAGGCGTTGGAACAGATCGCTGTCGAGGTCGGCCAGGGAGGCGAAAAACTCAATCCCGCGCGAGGGAGTGAACAGTGCCACGCGGCCAACCGGCGTGCTCGATTGAAGCTCGCTTACCACCGGGCTTGAATGTTCGGTCAGCACAAACGCACCGGCCAGTTCGATGGTTTGCTCCTGGTATTCAAAGGTCAGTGCATACAGGCCGGGGCGTTGCGTGACGCCCAGTGGTACGCGGTCCAGGATCGCCTGCTCTTGAGGGTGGAACAGGCGATCGGCGACCGCGAGTGCGGTTTCGTGGGTCAGTGCGATGTAGCCGGCTTCAAAGGTCATGAAGGATTTGCGCGCTTTGCCGTCGATCTGCTCGCGGCTATCCATGTCCAGCAATTGCGTGTTGAGCGTGGCCTTGAGCGTGGTCAGCAGGGCCTGACCTTCAGCACTGCGCAGATCGCTGTTGGCCAGGTTCTGGTACAGCACGCGGCTATTTGTCAGGAACTGCTGGCGGTAGTTTTCCAGATGGGTATTCAGGCGCTCCAGGTACGCGAGTGGAGGCGACGCTGGCTGCGTCGGCAGCAGCGGTGCATCGAGGTCGAGCAGGTGATGGCCGATCAAGTTGAGTGAGCCTTTGATCTCGTCAAAGGTCAGGGGTGGGGTGGAAGTGCTCACGGGCACAGGCTCCATGCTGAGGATTGGAGCCCTCAGCATGGGGACGACCGCCCTGAACAGGGCGGTAGATAGGTAGGTCAGGCGCCGGTGCGGACTGGCTGGCGAGAGGTCAAGGCCTTGAGTGCGTCGCTTAAGCCTTGGGCCTGCTCGCCGACCAGCAGGTGCCACACACCGGCGTCGATCCGGCTGACACCCTGGCAACCGAGTGCCGTGAGCTGCGCCTGCGACAGCGCGTTTTCGTCGGCCAGGTGCAGGCGCAGGCGGGTCATGGCCACGCATTCCAACTGCACGACATTGGCCTGACCGCCCAGCGCATCCAGCCATTGCTGCGCCACGGTCGAGGCAACGTTGCTGGCTTGAGTCGGCGCAGTGGCGCTGGCAGGTGATGTGCTGACGGAGGTCGGCATCGCCAGACGAATCTCATCGGCAATGCTGTCTGCCAGCGGCCCGACCACTACCTGCAAACTGCCGCCGTTGCCCGGCCGCACGATAGCCATCGCCCCCAGGGCTTTGAGTTCGGCATCCACTGCCTTGTTGCGGTCAACCATGTCCAGGCGCAGGCGAGTGGTGCAGGCACCGACGCTCAGCAGATTGTCCGCGCCGCCCAAGGCGCGGATGTACGCCGTGGCGCGCTGGTTGTCGCTCATTGCTTCGGCCGGTGCCACTTGGCCGTCTTCACGGCCCGGGGTTTTCAGGTTGAAGCGGCGAATGCAGTAGCTGAACACCGTGTAGTAGATCGCTGCGTACGCCAGCCCCACCGGCACCACCAGCCAGCCATTGGTGGACTTGCCCCAGCCCAGCACCATGTCGATAAACCCGCCGGAGAAGGTAAAGCCCAGGTGGATATTCAGCATATTGGTCACGGCCATCGACAGACCGGTGAGCAGCGCATGGATCAGGTACAGGAACGGCGCGAGAAACATGAATGCGAATTCAATCGGCTCGGTCACGCCGGTGAGAAACGAGGTCAGCGCCATCGACAGGAAGATCCCGCCCATCACCTTGCGCCGTTCCGGCAGGGCGTTGCGGTACATCGCCAGGCACGCGGCGGGCAGGCCGAACAGCATCACCGGGAACATGCCGGTCATGAATTGGCCACCTTTGGGGTCACCGGCAAAATAGCGGGTCAAGTCGCCGGTCACTACGGCGCCGGTGGCCGGGTCGGTGAAGCTGCCGAACACAAACCAGGCCATGTTGTTGAGGATGTGGTGCAAGCCGGTGACGATCAGCAGGCGGTTGAACACGCCGAACACGAACGCGCCGATGCTGCCGCTTTCCATCAGCAGCACGCCGAAACTGTTGATGCCGTGCTGGATCGGCGGCCAGATCAGGCCAAAGATCACCCCCAGCCCAACCGCTGAGAACCCGGTGACAATCGGCACGAACCGTCGCCCGCCGAAGAAGGCCAGGTACTCAGGCAGCTTGATGTCCTTGAAACGGTTATACAGCGCACCGGCCATCAGGCCGCTGGCGATCCCGGCGAGCATGCCCATGTTGATGCTGGTGTCCATCACCTTGAGGGTAGAGATCATCACCAGGTAGCCAATCGCACCGGCCAGCCCGGCTGTGCCGTTATTGTCGCGGGCAAAGCCCACGGCGATACCGATGGCGAAGATCAGCGCCAGGTTGGCGAAGATCGCCTGGCCGGCATCGTGCATCACTGCGATGTTGAGCAGGTCGGTATCGCCCAGGCGCAACAGCAGGCCGGCAATCGGCAGGATGGCGATAGGCAGCATCAGCGCGCGGCCCAGGCGTTGCAGGCCTTCGATGAACAGTTGGTACATGGCGGGTCTCCTTTTTCTTGTTGTTGTTGTCAGCTCAGCGGCCAGTGGTGTTGACAGGCTTGGCGTACGGCTTTGGCGCTGCTCAGGTCGAGCAGGCTAAGGCTCAGTTGCCGGCATTGCGCCGCATCCAGGTGGCGGACGCGGTCCTTGATTTCTGCGATTTGCGGCGGGCTCACCGACAGCTCGCTGACCCCCAGGCCGATCAGTGCGGGGGTGGCCAGCGGGTCGGACGCCAGCGCGCCGCAGACGCCAACCCAGCGCCCATGCTTGGCTGCGCCGTCGCAGGTTTGTGCGATCAGCCGCAGCAGCGCCGGGTGCAGCGCGTCGACCCGCGCGGCGAGTCCGGCGTGGTCGCGGTCCATGGCCAGGGTGTACTGGGACAGGTCATTGGTGCCGATGGACAGGAAGTCCGCATGTTCGGCCAGTTGTTCGGCCATCAGCGCGGCGGCGGGAACTTCGATCATCACCCCCAGTTCAGGGCGCTGGGTCAGCTTCAGCTGCGCACACAGTTCATCCAGGCGCTGGCGGATCTCCAGCAGTTCGTCGACTTCGCTGACCATCGGCAACAGGATGCGGCAGCGCGCCAACGGTGTGAGTTGCAGCAGCGCGCGCAGTTGCTGGTCGAGCAGTTCGGGACGCACCTGGGCCATGCGGATACCGCGCAGGCCCAAGACCGGGTTGGCTTCGACGGGCAGGGGCAGGTAGTCGAGTTGTTTGTCGCCGCCCACATCGATGGTGCGGATGATTACCGACTTGTCGCCCATGGCATCCAGCACGGCTTGATAGGCCTGGCGTTGCTCCTGTTCATCCGGCGCGGTGCGGCGGTCGACAAAGAGGAATTCGGTACGCAGCAGGCCGACACCATCGGCGCCGTTTTCAAACGCTGTTTGAGCTTCTGCGCTGGAGGCAACATTGGCAGCCACTTCAATGCCTACGCCGTCACTGGTGCGTGCTGGTTGGTGGGCCTGGGCCTGTTGCTGTTGGCGGCGCAGTTTTTGCGCGTCGCGAATCTGGTGCACTTGAGCGTGACGGGCTTCGCTGGGCGCCAGTTCCAGGCGACCGTTGGCGGCGTCCAGTACCACCCGCTGGCCTTGCGGTACGTCGAGGACTTCGCTGCCCAGCGCGACCACGCAGGGCAGACCTTTGCCGCGCGCCAGAATAGCCACATGGGAGGTCGCGCCCCCTTCGGCCATGCACAGGCCGACGGCCTGCTGCGCGCTCAGTTGCAGCAAATCCGAGGGCGTCAGTTCATGGGCGCTGACGATGGCGCCAGCGGGTAACTCGAAGTGCCAGGCTTCACCCAGCAATGTGCGCAGCACGCGTTGTTGCAGGTCGCGCAGGTCGTTGGCGCGCTCGGCGAACAATGGCTTGCCCAATGCCAGCAGCACTGCGCACTGGGCCTGGATCGCATCGCGCCAGGCATGGGTGGCGGCGCTGCCTTGCTCGATGGCACCCGTGGCGGCTTCCAGCAGGGTCGGGTCTTCCAGCAGGGCCAGGTGGGCGGCGAAGATGTCTTCTTCCTCGACGTTTTTACGCTGGCGGGCGTGCTCCAGGGTGTTGCGAATTTCACCGCGCACCTGCTCCAGCGCCGTGTCCAGACGTTGCAGTTGTTCGTCGGCCGAATGCTGGCCCGTGTCTGCGGGCAGCTCGATACCGCTCAGGCGAAACAGCGGCCCGCAGACCAGGCCGGGCGCCGCGCAGACGCCTTGCAATACACCGGCTTCGGTATTGGCTCGGCGTGGCGTAACGGCGGCAGGCGCGTGATGTTCTTCTTTCATCGGTGCAGACAGCGCGGCAACCAAGGCCTGCAACGCCGCCTCGCAGTCCTTGCCCCGGCAAGTGACGCGCACTTCGTCGCCTTCGCCGATGCCGAGCCCCATCAAACCGATCAAGCTGTCGCAGGCGGCCGACTTGTCAGCGTAGTGCAAGCGCGCCTGGCTGCTGAAACCCTGGGCCGTCTTGCGGATCAGCGCTGCGGGCCGAGCATGCAAGCCGCCTCGATGGGTGATGTGCACACGGGCGCTGGCTTCTTCGATGGAGTTATCCACAGCCGTCTGAGCGGGCGCTGTCGACCGCGCGATGACCTGCATCAGTGGCTCGCCGACGTTGACGGTTTGCGACGCCAGAGGCAGCACGTCAAAGTGCTCGCCATTGGTTAGGATGATCAGGCTGATAAGGCTCTTGCACTGGCGCGCAATGCAATCCAGGTCAAACCGTACCAGCGCCTGGCCCAGGCTCACCCGCGCGCCCTGTTTGACCAGCAGCGCAAAACCTTCGCCCTTCAGCTCGACGGTGTCGATGCCCAGATGCATCAGCAGCTCGGCGCCATTGTCGGCGCGGATTGTCAGCGCGTGGCCGGTACGCGCGACGTGAATGATCTCGCCGTCGCAGGGCGCATGCAGGCAGCTGTTAAGCGGGTCGATCGCAAGGCCTTCGCCCATGGCACCGCTGGCGAATACTTCGTCGGGGACGTTGCCCAGGGTCAGCACCGGCCCACTGAGGGGGGCGCTGAGGGTTACTGCATTATTGTTGTTAGACATGGGCACGGTACTCATCAGGAAAACACGGCACACCACTTAGTGAGTGCGGGTGACTTTGCTCAGGTGGCGCGGTTGGTCCGGGTCCATGCCGCGGGCGACCGCCAGACCGGCGGCCATGACGTAGAAACTCTGGATCGCCAGCACCGGGTCCAGGCTCGGGTGTTCGGCGCGGCTCAGGGTCAGGTCGCGTTCGGCGATATCGTCCGGCGCGGCCAACAGCACGCGGGCACCGCGCTGGCGCATGTCGGCGGCCAGGCTCAACAGGCCTGCCTGCTCGGCGCCGCGCGGGGCAAACACCAACAGTGGATAGTTGTCGCCGATCAAGGCCATCGGCCCATGGCGCACCTCGGCGCTGCTGAAGGCTTCGGCCTGGATCGCCGAGGTTTCCTTGAGCTTGAGTGCGGCTTCCTGGGCAATGGCAAAACCGGCGCCACGGCCGATCACCATCAGGCGCTGACTGTCGCGCAGGGCGTCGATGGCGCGGCTCCAATCCTGGCGGGCCGCTTCACGCAGGCCATCGGGCAACGCCTGGCAGGCTTGCAGCAGGTCGACTTCCTGATTCCAGTGGCCGACCAACAGCGCGCTGGCGCTGAGGGTGGCGATAAAGCTTTTGGTCGCGGCCACGCTGAGTTCCGGCCCGGCGCACAGCGGCACGTGGAATTCACAGGCGGCTTCCAGCGGCGAGTCTTCGGCGTTGACCAACGAGATGCTCAAAGCCCCGCGCTTACGCAGCAGGCGCAGGCTGTTGACCAGGTCCGGGCTTTGGCCGGACTGCGAGAAACCGAACGCCACCTGGCCGCTGACCTTCAACGGCGCTTGCAGCAAGGTCACCACCGACATCGGCAACGACGCCACCGGAATGCCCACATGTTGCATGGCCAGGTAGGCGAAATAGCTGGCGGCGTGGTCCGAGCTGCCACGGGCGATGGTCATCGCCACTTGCGGCGGCTGGCGGCGCAGGCGGCCGGCGATTTCTTCCAGCGCCGGGTTCAGGCGTTGCAGTTGCGCCGCGACGGCGTCACAGGAGGCCAAGGCCTCTTCAAGCATTTTTGAAGACAATGGTTTCTCCTTCGACCATGACGTCGGTGAGTTGCAGGGAGCGGTCCAGGCGTACGCAGTCGGCAAAGCTGCCGGGTTGCAGGCGGCCGCGTTCTTCCAGGCCCAGGTAATCCGCAGGAAATTGCGACAGGCGTTGTGAGGCTTCGCTGATAGGCAGGCCGATCTTCACCAGATTGCGCAGCGCCTGGTCCATGGTCAGCGTGCTGCCGGCCAGGGTGCCGTCGGCCAGGCGTACGCCGCCCAGGCATTTGGTCACGGTGTGGCTGCCCAGCTTGTATTCGCCATCGGGCATGCCGGCGGCGGCGGTGGAATCGGTAACGCAATACAGGCAAGGGATCGACCGTAGCGCCACGCGTATCGCGCCGGGGTGCACATGCAGCAGGTCCGGAATCAACTCGGCGTACTTGGCGTGGGCCAGCGCGGCGCCGACGATCCCCGGCTCGCGGTGATGCAACGGGCTCATCGCGTTGTACAGATGGGTAAAACTGGTGGCGCCCGCGGCGAGGGCGGCGACGCCTTCTTCATAGCTGCCCAAGGTGTGGCCGATCTGCATGCGTACGCCGCGCTCGCTGAGGGTGCGGATCAGGGCGTCGTGGCCGGCGATTTCCGGGGCGATGGTGATCACTCGGATGGGCGCCAGGCGCAGGTACGCCTCGACTTCTTCCATCAGCGCGGTGTGGGCGAAGTTGGGTTGGGCGCCAAGTTTGCCTGGGTTGATGTAAGGCCCTTCCAGGTGTACGCCGAGTACTCGGGCGCTGCCGGCAGGGCGCTGCTCGCAAAAGCCGCCGAGTTGACCGAGCACGCTGGAGATTTCATCCACCGGCGCGGTCATGGTGGTGGCCAGCAGCGAGGTGGTGCCAAAGCGCACGTGGGTGCGGGTGATGGTCTCGAAGGCGTCGATGCCTTCCATGATGTCCTTGCCACCGCCGCCGTGCACATGCAGGTCGATAAAGCCCGGCAGCAGGTAGGGCAAATCGTTTTGCGTCGGGTCGCAAGGCACGCCTTCAATGGCGGTCACCTTGCCGTGTTCATGCACCAGGCGGCCGCGAATCCAGCCGTGGGGCGTGAGGATATTATCTTCGGACATGGGCAGTTCTCTAAGGCCGCTACTCGGCGGCAAAGTCATATCGACGCAGCTCTGCGACAAAGTCGTAGTAGTCGTTGCGGCAGTAGGTGTCGGTGATTTCAATCGGCGTGTTGTCGGCGGTGTAGCCCACGCGGGTCATCAGCAGCATGGCGGTGCCGGGGGCGATGCCTACCAGGGCGGCGAACTCGTCCGAGGCGTTGACCGCCTGGATATGCTGCAGGGCACGGACGATGGGCTTGCCGATACCTTCCAGGTACTCGTACAGCGAGCTGCCGATGGCTTGCGGTTGCGGCAGCACCGAGGCGGGCATGGTGGTCATCTCAATGGCCATGACGGTGTCGTCGGCCTTACGCAAACGCTTGAGGCGCGCCACTTTGTCGGTGGGCGACAGGGCCAGGCGGATCAGCTCTTCATGGGTCGGCGGGGTGATGTCACGCTCCAGCCATTGGGAGCTGGGCACAAAGCCCTTGAGGCGCAACATCTCGCTGAAACCCGACAGGCGTGAGAGCGGCTGTTCCAGGCGAGGCGTGATAAAGGTACCGGAGCCCTGGCTGCGGCGGATCAGGCCTTGTGCAAACAACACTTCCAGCGCCTTGCGGGCGGTGACTCGCGAGATGCTCAGTTGCTCGCTAAGGACGCGTTCAGACGGTAATGCCTGTTCGGATTTCCACTCGCCGGCATGGATGGCCGCTTCCAGCTTGCGGGCCAATTGCAGGTAAAGCGGCGTGGATTGTTTGTCGTCAGGGCGCAGGGCCAGGATGGGATTCATCTGTCAGGTTTCCGATGCGTTATTGGAGTGTTGTCGCCCGGTATTGGCCGGAAATTAATACCACTTAAATACCATGTCAATGCAGCGAAAACGGTGCAAATCCGGTTTTTATGGCCCTATAACGGGGCTCGGTCTTAAGTGGTATTAGAGAGGTCTTTATGGCGCGCAGAACGGCGCAGCCCGCGCGGTGAACTGGTATTCACCGGCGGGCGCTGTTGAAGGCGGGAAAAATTTTCGAATTATTTTACGAACGGTCGACGATTACGGCCGAATCTCGATCAGGGTGCCGTCTTTGACCAGGGTCCAGACTTCACGCATATCGACGTTGCGCATGGCGATGCAGCCGTCGGTCCAGTCCAGGGTGTGGAACCACTGTTCGGGATAGTCTTCGGTGTCAGGCGTGCCGTGGATCATGATCATGCTGCCGGGCTTCACGCCTTCGCGACGCGCGCGCGCGGCGTCGCTGATATTGGGGTAGGAGATGTGCATGGCCAGGTTGAAGCGGTCGCTGGTCTTGCGCCAGTCGATCCAGTACAGGCCTTCCGGGGTGCGGCGGTCGCCCTCTATCAGCTTGTGGCCCTTGGGGTTTTTGCCCAGGGAAATGCGGTAAGTCTTGATCGGCTTGCCGTCGTTGATCAGTTGCAATTGATGGGCGGACTTGAGCACCAGGACTTTTTCGACGGTTTTGCCGCCCAGGGTCTCCACGGTAGAAGCCGGCGAAAGGGTAGTGAACGACAGGCAGAGCAGAGCAAGCAACCAACGCATTAAAACGATTTCCCTTGATGCCGGATTATTATTGGGCGGGCTTGCCCATCGGCGGCACAGCCTCGCTGCGCACCGGGTAGGACTCAAGTCTGCGGTCAGCGAAAAAGCATTCTAAGGTACGTCCCACCGTGCGGAAAGCCAGCTCGGACCAAGGGATGTCGGCTTCGTCAAACAACTGCACTTCAAGGCTTTCGGGGCCTGCGGCGAAGTCCAGGTCGACCAGTTCGGCGCGGTAGAAGATATGCACCTGGTTGATGTGCGGCACATCGATCAGGGTGTAAATCGCCAGGTTGCGCACGCGTGCGCAGGCTTCTTCCTGGGTTTCGCGCGTGGCGGCCTGCTCGACGGTCTCGCCGTTTTCCATAAAGCCCGCGGGCAGGGTCCAGTAGCCCAGGCGCGGTTCGATGGCGCGTCGGCACAGCAGCACTTTATCGCCCCACACCGGCACGGTCCCGGCGACGATATTGGGGTTCTGATAGTGAATGGTCGAGCAGTGATCACACACAAAACGCAGGCGCCCGTCGCCTTCGGGAATGCGTTGGGTGACCGGTTTACCGCACTGGCTGCAGAATTTCATGCTGGGGTTCCTGGAAAGTGCGCCTATCTTGGCGTGGCGGGCAGGGGCCTGCAAGTTGTCGTTTAGCGACACCCGCCGGGTTTTGGGGTTGGGCGCCCGCACGCTTTGGTGCATGATGCATGGTAGCCAACAGACCGAGATGACTCATGCTGGACGAGCTACTTCGCCGGGTAAGCAACCACACCCCCCACACGCTGGAAACCGACGGGCGTTTCCCCGAGGCTGCGGTGCTGGTGCCGATTACCCGCAGTGATGAACCCGAGCTGATCCTGACCTTACGCGCCAGCGGCCTGTCGACCCACGGTGGCGAAGTGGCGTTTCCCGGCGGTCGTCGCGACCCCGAAGACCCGGACCTGATTTTCACCGCCCTGCGTGAGGCCGAAGAGGAAATCGGCCTGCCGCCTGGCTTGGTCGAAGTGATCGGCCCGTTGAGCCCCCTGATCTCCCTGCATGGTATTCGCGTCACACCTTATGTCGGCGTGGTCCCTGATTACGTCGAATACCTGGCCAATGATGCAGAGATTGCCGCCGTTTTCAGCGTTCCCCTAGACTTTTTCCGGCAGGATCCGCGCGAACATACCCACAGAATCGATTACCAGGGCCGCAGTTGGTATGTGCCCAGCTATCGGTTTGGCGAATACAAGATTTGGGGGCTGACGGCGATCATGATCGTCGAGTTGATTAACCTGCTCTATGACGACGCCCAGATCAGCCTGCACCAGCCACCCAAGAGCTTCATCAATATCTAAGCCATCGTTTGAATGGCAAGCCGTGAGGACACACCATGAAATACCGCCTGGGCGATGCCCGCGTCGAGACGCATCCCAACAGCTGGGTGGCGCCGAACGCCACGCTGGTGGGCAAGGTCAAGCTGGAAGAGGGCGCCAACGTCTGGTTCAACGCGGTATTGCGTGGCGACAACGAACTGATCCTGATCGGCAAGAACAGTAATGTGCAGGACGGCAGCGTGATGCACACCGATATGGGCTATCCGCTGACTCTGGGCACGGGCGTGACCATCGGCCATAACGCCATGCTGCACGGCTGCACCGTGGACGATTACAGTCTGATCGGCATCAATGCAGTGATCCTCAACGGCGCGAAAATCGGCAAGCACTGCATCATTGGCGCTAACTCGCTGATTGGCGAAGGCAAGGAAATTCCCGATGGCTCGCTGGTCATGGGCTCGCCGGGCAAAGTGGTGCGTGAGTTGACCGACGCCCAGAAGCGCATGCTCGAAGCCAGCGCCGCCCACTATGTGCATAACTCACAGCGCTATGCCCGCGACCTGGCTGAGCAGCAAGAATGAACCCGATTGAACGCCCCGTTGGCTCGCCGTGCGTGAGCATTTGCGCGCTGGATGATGACGACATCTGCACCGGCTGCCAGCGCACCGTGGATGAAATCACGCGCTGGAGCCGCATGGACAACGCCGAACGCCGGGTGGTGTTGGGCTTGTGCCACGAGCGAGCGGTGGCGGCTGGGCTGGTGTTTATGGCTTCTGGTAAATCCGGCGCCTGATAGATCGCCATCAGGGGCAAGCCCCCTCCCACACTTAACCGCGTTTAATCTGTAGGAATACGGTCAAAAATGTGGGAGGGGGCTTGCCCCCGATGAGGCCCTCCCAGACGACATATTTCAAAATGTGAAGTACCCTGTGCCCCTTGTTCACAGGTCTCTCGCCCCATGCTCTTCCTGATCGCCTACATCAGCAGCGTCGTGCTGATCAACTTCGCTTTCTCCACCGCCCCGCACCTTGACGTGATCTGGTCCGCCTGGGGTGGCCTGGTATTTATTCTGCGCGACATGGTGCAAACCCGCTTCGGCCACGGTGCGATCATCGCCATGTTGGCGGCGCTGGTACTGTCCTATGTCACTTCCGACCCTGCCATTGCCCTGGCCAGTGCCACGGCATTCGCGGTGTCCGAATGCATCGACTGGCTGGTGTTCAGCATCACCAAGCGCCCGCTCCACGATCGCCTGTGGATAAGTTCGGCGCTGAGCATTCCCCTCGACACGTTTATCTTCTTCGGCCTGATCGGCGCGCTGACGCCGGCGGTGGTGGGTACGGCCTTGGCATCGAAATTCGCCGGGGTCACGGTGGTGTGGCTGATCATGGCCTGGCGTATCCGCAAGCGGGCCGTCGCCAACTGAGGCCAATTTTTACAGTTCATGTAAAATGCCGGCCTTTCTCCCCATGATCCGCTCCCCTGAGGACCTGAGATGACCCGAATCGGAACTCCATTGTCGCCAACCGCGACCCGCGTTTTGCTGTGTGGCTGCGGTGAGCTGGGCAAGGAAGTGGTGATCGAACTGCAACGCCTGGGCGTTGAAGTGATTGCCGTGGATCGCTACGCCAATGCGCCGGCCATGCAGGTTGCCCACCGTAGCCATGTGATCAACATGCTCGACGGCGCCGCCCTGCGTGCGGTGATCGAAGCGGAAAAACCGCACTTCATCGTGCCGGAAATCGAAGCCATCGCCACCGCTACCCTGGTGGAGCTGGAAGCCGAAGGCTTCACCGTGATCCCGACCGCGCGCGCCACGTCGCTGACCATGAACCGCGAAGGTATCCGTCGCCTGGCCGCCGAAGAACTGGACCTGCCGACCTCGCCGTACCACTTCGCCGACACCTTTGAAGACTACAGCAAGGCTGTCCAGGATCTGGGCTTCCCGTGCGTGGTCAAGCCCGTGATGAGTTCGTCGGGCAAAGGCCAGAGCTTGCTGCGCAGCGCTGACGATGTGCAGAAGGCCTGGGATTACGCCCAGGAAGGCGGGCGGGCTGGCAAAGGCCGCGTGATCATCGAAGGTTTTATCGACTTCGACTACGAAATCACCTTGCTGACCGTGCGCCATATCGGCGGCACCACCTTCTGCGCGCCAGTCGGCCACCGTCAGGAGAAGGGCGACTATCAGGAATCCTGGCAGCCACAGGCCATGAGCCCGGTTGCCCTGGCGGAATCCGAGCGCGTTGCCAAAGCCGTGACCGAAGCCTTGGGTGGCCGTGGTCTGTTTGGCGTGGAGCTGTTCATTAAGGGCGATCAGGTGTGGTTCAGCGAAGTGTCGCCGCGCCCGCACGACACGGGTCTGGTGACCTTGATTTCCCAGGATCTATCGCAGTTTGCCCTGCACGCGCGCGCCATTCTGGGCTTGCCAATCCCGTTGATTCGCCAGTTCGGGCCTTCGGCCTCGGCGGTGATTCTGGTGGAAGGGCAGTCGACCCAGACCGCATTTGCCAACCTCGGCGCTGCACTGAGCGAGCCGGACACCGCGTTGCGTCTGTTTGGTAAGCCAGAAGTGAATGGCCAGCGCCGCATGGGCGTGGCGTTGGCGCGGGATGAGTCGATTGAAGCGGCTCGGGCCAAGGCAACCCGTGCTTCCCAAGCCGTTGTCGTAGAGCTCTAAAAGCATCGGGGGCAAATCGAATCTTCGCACCGCCCCTCACACACTTGACCGCGTTTAATCTGTAGAAATGCGCTCAAAATGTGGGAGGGGCGGTGCGACGATTCGACTTGCCGCCGATAGCGGTCTATCAGGCAACCTTGTTCAAATCATTATCCCGCGTCTCTTTCAGGCACAGCACAGCAATCAAGCTGAGCAACGCTGCCGCCGACACATACCCGCCGACATAACTGAGCCCGCCCATCGCCACCAGCTTGGTTGCGAAAAACGGTGCCGCCGAAGCGCCCACAATTCCACCCAAGTTATACGCCGCCGAAGCGCCGGTATAACGCACGCGGGTTGGGAATAGCTCTGGCAGCAGGGCGCCCATCGGTGCGAAGGTCACACCCATCAGGAACAGCTCCAGCGCCAGGAACAGTGCTACGGCCCAGGTCGAACCGTGAGTCAGCAGTGGCTCCATGGTGAAGCCGGACAGGATCGCCAGGACTGCGCCGACGATCAGCACCGGCTTGCGCCCGTACCGATCACTGGCCAAGGCAGCCAACGGTGTGGCCAAACCCATGAACAGCACCGCGAAGCACAGCAGGCCAAGGAACGTCTCGCGGCTGTAGCCCAAGGTCGACACGCCGTAGCTCAGGGAGAACGCCGTAGTGATATAGAACAGCGCATAGCACACCACCATCGATGCGGCGCCCAGCAGCACCGGCAGCCAATGCTGGCTGAACAATTCCACCAGCGGCACTTTTACCGGTTTTTCCTTGGCCACGGCGTTGGCGAACACCGGGGTTTCATGCAATTTCAACCGCGCGTACAGGCCGACCATCACCAGCGCGGCGCTGAGGATGAACGGGATGCGCCAGCCCCAGCTACGGAATTGCTCGTCGTTGAGGCTCATGGCCAGGATCAGGAACAAGCCGTTTGCGGCCAGGAAGCCGATCGATGGGCCAAGCTGCGGGAACATGCCGAACCAGGCGCGTTTGCCCTTTGGCGCATTCTCGGTAGCCAGCAGCGCCGCGCCGCCCCATTCCCCTCCCAGGCCAAGGCCCTGGCCGAAACGCAGCACGCACAACAGAATCGGCGCCCAGGCCCCGATGCTGTCATAGCCGGGCAGCAAACCGATCAACGTGGTGCACACGCCCATCAGCAGCAGTGAAGCCACCAGCGTCGACTTGCGGCCGATACGGTCGCCAAAGTGGCCGAACAGCGCTGAACCCAGTGGGCGGGCGATAAAGGCGATACCGAAGGTCAGGAATGACGCCAGCATCTGCGCGGTGCCGGAGGTTTGCGGGAAGAATACCGGGCCGATCACCAGGGCAGCGGCGGTGGCGTAGATATAGAAGTCGTAGAACTCGATGGCGGTACCGACGATGCTCGCGGTGGCGACTCGTGCAGTCGAGTTGGTCGGGGCGGCGGTCACAGCCTCGTTATAGGTGGTGCTCATTGAGTTATCCCTGACAGTCATTGCGCGTTTGGACGCGGATTATTATTGGTCGAACACCCCTGGATCAGGGTTGTGCGCGGGGCGGCTCGGGATGGGAGCGTACACCGGTCAGACAGGATGCTGCGGTGCCTGGACGCGCTCAGTGCGGATAGCACACGGTCGGGCGGGGCTTGGGTAAGCCGACCCGATTATAGGAAGGGGGTTGCGCATCGAACAAGCGGATTAAACGGCCACCGGCACTCGACTGGTGTGCCAGATCAGTACCTTGCTCACCCGGTTGTCCTCGGTTTCGAGGATTTCCAGGCGGTAGCGGCCGATCTTCAGGCACACCGCGCAATCCGGAATGGTCTCCAGGGCTTCGGTCACCAGGCCGTTGAGCGTCTTGGGGCCGTCGCTTGGCAGGTGCCATCCCAGGCTCTTGTTCAGTTCGCGGATCGAAGCGGCGCCATCAATGATGTAGCGGCCATCGGGCTGCGCTTCGATATGCGGGTTGTCCGTACCTTGTTCACTTTCGAACTCTCCGACGATTTCTTCGAGGATGTCTTCCAGGGTAACGATGCCCAGCACTTCGCCATATTCATCCACCACCATGCCCAAGCGCCGCTGCTGTTTGTGGAAGTTCAGCAGTTGCAGCTGGAGGGGCGTGCTTTCCGGAACGAAGTAGGGTTCGTAGGAGGCTTCGAGCAAGGCTTCCTTGGTCAGGCTGGCGTCCGGCAGCAGATGCTGGATCAGTCGGGTGTTCAGTACGGCTTCGACCTGATTGATGTCACTGTGGAACACCGGCAGGCGAGTGCGCGGGGAGGTGCGCAGTTGCTCGATGATTTCTTCGATCGAGTCATCCAGGTTGATACCGTCCACTTCGCTGCGGGGTACCAGGATGTCATTGACGGTGATGTTGTCCAAGGCGTGGATGCCCGGCATGCGAGGGGTGCGGCTGTCGTCGGCCTCGGGCTGCGGCTCATCGTCGTGGTCGGGCTGTGGCTCGTCGCTGTTTTTCACCACGCCGGGCTTTCGGGCAAACGGGCGTAGCAGCAACAGGCTGATGCCATTGAGCAGCCAGGCGGCGGGATAGAGGATTTTCAATGGCACGCCCAGCAGCGTGTTGCCGAAGCCCAGCACCGCTTGCGGATGGCGGGTTGCCAAGGCGCGTGGCAGGTAGTCGGCCAGGATCAGTAGAACAGCGCAGGAGATCAGCCAGCCGAGCCACGGGCCGTTCTGTGCCCAGGCATAAATCGCCAGCAGGGTGCAGAGGATTACCACGGCCGCACGGCACAGGCTGTTGCACAGGATCAGGCTGTGGCGCGGGAAACTCAGGCGGGCGGCAGCCTTGTCGCCCTGACGTGTACCGGGGCGCAGGGCCAGCAGGTGTTGTTGTGCGGCTTCGATGGCGGTAAACAGCGCCGCCCATAACACCAGCAAGGCGATTACCGCGAGCATCGGCCCAAGGGGCAAGTTGTCCATGATTGCTGCCCGTCAAATATGCAGGATGTATTCGCGAACCAGCTTGCTGCCGAAATAGGCCAGCATCAGCAGGCAGAAACCGGCCAGGGTCCAGCGGATCGCCTTGTGCCCGCGCCAGCCGAGGCGATTGCGGCCCCACAGCAACACGCTGAACACCACCCAGGCCAGGCACGCCAGCAGGGTCTTGTGCACCAGGTGCTGGGCAAACAGGTTCTCGACAAACAACCAGCCGGAGATAAGCGACAGCGAGAGCAACGTCCAGCCGGCCCATAGGAAACCGAATAGCAGGCTTTCCATGGTTTGCAGCGGAGGGAAGTTCTTGATCAGGCCGGAGGGGTGCTTGTGCTTGAGCTGGTGATCCTGCAGGAGCAGGAGCAGGGCCTGGAACACCGCGATGGTGAACATGCCGTAGGCCAGGATCGACAGCAGGATATGGGCGAGGATACCGGGTTCTTCGTCAATCACCTGCACCGTGCCGGTGGGCGCGAACTGCGCCAGTAGCACCGTCAGTACGCCCAGGGGGAAGAGCAGGACCAGCAGGTTCTCAACGGGGATCCGGTAGCAGGCCAGCAGCGTCAGCGCGATGACCGCTGCAGCGATCAGGCTGGCGGCACTGAAAAAGTCCAGGCCCAAGCCGACCGGCGTCATCAGGTGGGTGAACAGGCTCGCGGCATGAGCCAGCAGGGCGAGTACACCCAGGCCGACCAGCAGGCGTTTGTCCGCCTTGGTGCCTTGGGCAAGACGAGTGCCCTGATAGAAGGTCGCAGCGGCATATAAGAGGGCGGCGGCGAGACTGGGTAGCAAACTGGGTGACAAGGGGACCATAAATCCTGATAGACAAGCCCGAAAGGCGCTGAGTTTGGCATACACCTGCGTTCCACGAAAGACTCCCGGACCAGACAGCGGGTGTGCATGGGCGCAGTCTTCGCTATAATCCGCGACCTGCCCACGCCGCAGGCTCGCCGAGCGCTGTTTTTAATAGCGATTTACCACAGCCTGGGCCGCCATTACCTCGGTCTACAATGCATTTCGATGAATAGGGCCTGAAAGGATCGCGCATGTTTGAAAACCTGACTGACCGTCTCTCGCAGACGCTGCGCCACGTAACCGGCAAGGCCAAGCTGACCGAGGACAATATTAAAGACACCCTGCGTGAAGTACGCATGGCGTTGCTGGAAGCCGACGTGGCCTTGCCTGTGGTCAAGGACTTCGTCAACTCGGTCAAGGAGCGTGCGGTCGGCACTGAAGTGTCCCGCAGCCTGACCCCGGGCCAGGCCTTTGTGAAGATCGTCCAGGCCGAACTCGAAAGCCTGATGGGCGCCGCCAACGAAGATTTGAACCTCAGCGCCGTGCCACCGGCCGTCGTGCTGATGGCCGGTCTGCAAGGTGCGGGTAAAACCACCACCGCCGGCAAGCTGGCGCGCTTCCTTAAAGAGCGCAAGAAGAAGTCGGTAATGGTTGTGTCGGCCGACGTGTACCGTCCGGCGGCCATCAAACAGTTGGAAATGCTGGCGGGCGAAGTGGGCGTAACCTTCTTCCCGTCCGATCTGAGCCAGAAGCCGGTCGACATTGCCAACGCAGCTATTAAAGAGGCCAAGCTCAAGTTCATTGATGTCGTGATCGTCGATACCGCCGGTCGCCTGCACATTGATGAAGAGATGATGGGCGAGATCAAGGCGCTGCATGCCGCGATCAATCCGGTCGAGACACTGTTCGTGGTCGACGCCATGACCGGCCAGGATGCGGCTAACACCGCCAAGGCTTTCGGTGATGCGCTGCCGCTGACCGGCGTGATCCTGACCAAGGTCGATGGCGACGCCCGTGGCGGTGCTGCGCTGTCGGTACGCGCCATTACCGGCAAGCCGATCAAGTTCATCGGTATGGGTGAGAAGAGTGAAGCGCTCGAACCGTTCCACCCTGAGCGTATCGCCTCGCGTATCCTCGGCATGGGTGATGTGCTCAGCCTGATCGAACAGGCCGAAGCCACCCTCGACAAGGACAAGGCCGATAAACTGGCCAAGAAGCTGAAGAAGGGCAAGGGCTTCGACCTCGAAGACTTCCGCGACCAGCTGCAACAAATGAAGAACATGGGCGGCCTCGGCGGCCTGATGGACAAGCTGCCGAACATCGGCGGTGTGAACCTGGCGCAAATGGGCAATGCCCAAGGCGCGGCAGAGAAGCAGTTCAAGCAGATGGAAGCCATCATCAACTCCATGACCCCGGCCGAGCGCCGCGATCCTGAGCTGATCAGCGGTTCGCGCAAGCGTCGGATCGCCATGGGTTCCGGCACCCAGGTGCAGGACATCGGTCGCTTGATCAAGCAGCACAAGCAGATGCAGAAGATGATGAAGAAATTCTCCGCCAAAGGCGGAATGGCCAAGATGATGCGCGGCATGGGCGGTATGTTGCCCGGCGGCGGCATGCCGAAAATGTAAAGAATTCGAGCGCAAGTTTGCTTGCGCTCCGACCCACAGGGATGTGGGATCTCCAGCAAACCCGCCGTTGGCGGGGGCTGACCTGCCGTTTTAAACGACGGCTCTATAGCAGATCTGAATGGCACGCTGATAGGCGCCAGAAAAAGACATTTGCAAAAGTCCGGATATTCCTTAGAATATGCGGCCTTTCGGGCACCTATGCCCGCTGTGCATTTAGATTTGCAGCACCGACTACAGGAACGATCTTCACATGCTAACAATCCGTCTTGCCCTCGGCGGCTCCAAAAAGCGCCCGTTTTACCACTTGACCGTAACCGACAGCCGCAACCCGCGCGACGGTTCGCACAAAGAACAGGTTGGTTTCTTCAACCCTGTTGCTCGTGGTCAAGAAGTTCGTCTGTCCGTGAACCAAGAGCGCGTAGCCTACTGGCTGAGCGTTGGCGCACAGCCATCCGAGCGCGTTGCAAAACTGTTGAAGGACTCGGCTAAGGCCGCAGCCTGAGCAATATGAACGCGACGCCAGCTGTTGCTGATGATTTGATCGTTATCGGCAAGATTTATTCTGTTCATGGCGTTCGCGGCGAAGTGAAGGTGTATTCCTTTACTGATCCGACAGAAAACCTGTTGCAGTACAAAACCTGGACGCTCAAGCGCGAAGGTAGTGTGAAACAGGTCGAGCTGGTCAGTGGGCGTGGGAGCGATAAGTTCCTGGTCGCGAAGCTCAAGGGTCTTGATGATCGTGAAGAAGCTCGTCTTCTGGCTGGTTATGAGATCTGCGTGCCGCGCAACCTGTTCCCTGAATTGACCGACGGCGAGTACTACTGGTACCAGCTGGAAGGTCTGAAGGTTATTGATCAACTCGGGCAATTGTTCGGGAAAATCGATCATCTTCTGGAAACCGGCGCCAATGATGTAATGGTGGTCAAGCCTTGTGCTGGCAGCCTGGATGATCGCGAACGCTTGTTGCCCTATACGGAGCAATGCGTGTTGGCTGTTGACCTGGCAGCGGGCGAGATGAAGGTGGAATGGGACGCGGACTTCTAAGCGTGGCTAATTTGCGCATTGAAGTGATCAGTTTGTTTCCCGAGATGTTCTCCGCCATCAGCGAGTACGGCATCACCAGTCGGGCGGTGAAACAGGGGCTGTTGCAGCTCACCTGTTGGAACCCGCGAGACTACACGACGGATCGACATCACACTGTGGACGATCGCCCATTTGGCGGTGGCCCGGGCATGGTGATGAAGATCAAGCCCCTGGAAGACGCGTTGGTTCAGGCCAAGGCAGCTGCTGGGGAGAAGGCGAAGGTAATTTACCTGTCCCCTCAAGGCCGTCAGCTGAAACAGGCGGCGGTACGCGAACTGGCGAATGAGGAAGCATTAATCCTGATTGCCGGTCGCTATGAAGGCATTGACGAGCGCTTTATTGAGGCTCATGTCGATGAAGAGTGGTCGATTGGGGACTATGTCCTGTCTGGCGGCGAGCTGCCGGCGATGGTCCTGATAGATGCGGTTACACGACTGCTGCCTGGAGCTTTAGGGCATGCGGACTCCGCGGAGGAAGATTCCTTCACGGATGGTTTGCTGGATTGCCCGCACTACACCCGTCCGGAGGTGTATGCGGATCAGCGTGTTCCCGACGTATTGCTAAGTGGCAATCACGCACACATCCGGCGTTGGCGTTTACAGCAGTCCCTTGGTCGGACCTATGAACGACGCGCCGATCTTCTGGAAAGCCGCTCGCTTTCTGGAGAAGAGAAGAAGCTGCTCGAGGAATACATCCTCGCGCGGGACGATAGTTAACAACGTATCGATGGTAGGTCCATTGACTTACCTTAGGAGCACAGCATGACTAACAAAATCATCCTTGCACTCGAAGCAGAGCAGATGACCAAAGAGATCCCTACCTTTGCCCCGGGCGACACTATTGTCGTTCAGGTGAAAGTGAAGGAAGGCGACCGTTCGCGTCTGCAAGCGTTCGAAGGCGTGGTAATCGCCAAGCGTAACCGTGGTGTGAACAGTGCTTTCACTGTTCGTAAAATCTCCAACGGTGTTGGCGTAGAGCGTACTTTCCAGACCTACAGCCCGCAAATCGACAGCATGGCCGTTAAGCGTCGCGGTGACGTACGTAAAGCCAAGCTGTACTACCTGCGTGACCTGTCCGGTAAAGCAGCTCGCATCAAGGAAAAACTGGCTTAAGTCCAGCTTTCCGATGCAGAAAAAAGCAGCCTACGGGCTGCTTTTTTGTGCCTGAAATTTGTCCATTTTCCGGTATTTGCCCATGACTACTCGCCTCGAAGAAATTCAGCGCCGTACTGACCTCTCTGTCACCCATGTGACCAAGGCTGTATTCCCGCCGACGACCAACCACCACAACACCTTGTTCGGCGGCACTGCACTGGCCTGGATGGATGAAGTATCGTTCATCACCGCCACGCGTTTTTGCCGTTTGCCGTTGGTGACGGTTTCTACCGACCGCATCGACTTCAATCATGCGATCCCGGCGGGTTCCATCGTTGAGCTGATCGGCCGTGTGATCAAGGTCGGCAACACCAGTCTCAAGGTTGAGGTTGAAGTGTTCGTCGAGAGCATGAGTGCCGATGGACGTGAAAAGGCGATCCAGGGCGTGTTCAGCTTTGTCGCGATTGATGCGGACAAGCGCCCAGTACCTGTGCTGCCGGGATTTGCAAACTGAAACATCCTTTTGTAGGAGCCGGCAAGCCGACTTCTACATGCGGTAGCATCCCCCTATTCTTTTCTGCTTCGAGCCCTCATGCCTGCTATCGACCACCCCCTGATCGACCGCTTCCTCGACGCCCTCTGGCTGGAAAAAGGCCTTTCGGATAACACTCGCCAGGCTTACCGCAGTGACCTGGCGCTGTTCAACGGCTGGCTGCAGGAGAATAACCTTGAGCTGGTCAGCGCTGGCCGTGAGCTGATCCTCGATCACTTGGCCTGGCGCCTGGATCAGAATTACAAGCCGCGCTCCACTGCACGTTTTCTATCTGGTGTACGTGGCTTTTATCGCTATCTGCTGCGAGAAAAGCTGATTGCCCTGGACCCGACCTTGCAGGTCGACATGCCGCAACTGGGCAGGCCATTGCCCAAATCCCTATCGGAAGCCGACGTCGACGCCTTGCTCGCCGCCCCTGACCTGAGCGAAGCCATCGGCCAGCGTGACCGCGCGATGCTCGAAGTGTTGTACGCATGCGGGCTGCGGGTTACCGAGCTGATCAGCCTGACCCTGGAGCAGGTTAACCTGCGTCAGGGCGTGCTGCGTGTGATGGGCAAGGGCAGTAAGGAGCGGCTGGTGCCGATGGGGGAGGAGGCGATTGTGTGGGTCGAGCGTTATATGCGCGATGCCCGTGGCGAATTGCTCGGTGGGCGCCCCAGCGATGTGCTGTTTCCCAGCCTGCGCGGTGAGCAAATGACCCGCCAGACTTTCTGGCATCGCATCAAGCACCAGGCCAAGGTCGCCGGAATTGGCAAGAGCCTGTCTCCCCACACGCTACGCCATGCATTTGCCACCCATTTGCTCAACCACGGTGCGGATTTACGCGTGGTGCAAATGCTGCTCGGGCACAGCGACTTATCCACCACCCAGATCTACACCCATGTGGCGCGTGCGCGATTGCAGGATATGCACGCCAAGCACCACCCGCGAGGCTGAAAACCGCCAATTTATCCCGCCGCGGGCTGCCCTGCGGCCCAACTGTGGTAGGCTTTGTCGGTTAGCAAAGGTGACGGTCCCGACCCGTGTCTACAGAGACAGCGGTGTTCCTTCCCGTCCCTACATCTGCCTTCAGGAGTTCCCATGCGCTTGACCCAGATTATTGCCGCCGCAGCCATTGCGTTGGTTTCCACCTTTGCCGTCGCCGATGATGCTGCCGAGCAGACCATCCGCAAGAGCCTGGCCAACCTGCAACTTGATACCCCGATCGAAAGCATCAGCGCCAGCCCGATGGCCGGCCTGTATGAAGTCAAGCTCAAGGGTAGCCGCGTGTTGTACGCCAGTGCCGATGGCCAGTACATCGTCCAGGGTTACCTGTTCCAGTTGAAAGACGGCAAGCCGGTCAACCTGACTGAGAAAGCCGAGCGTCTGGGCGTGTCCAAATTGATCAATGGCATTCCGGTGGCCGAAACTGTGGTGTACCCGGCCATCGGCGAGACCAAGACTCACATTACCGTGTTTACGGACACCACCTGTCCGTACTGCCATAAGCTGCACGCCGAAGTGCCTGCGTTGAACAAGCTGGGTGTGGAAGTGCGCTACGTAGCGTTTCCGCGTCAGGGCCTGGGTTCGCCGGGTGACGAACAATTGCAGGCGGTCTGGTGCTCGGCCGACAAGAAAGCGGCCATGGACAAGATGGTCGACGGAAAGGAAATCAAGGCTGCCAAGTGCGCCAATCCGGTCTCCAAGCAGTTCGCATTGGGCCAGTCCATTGGCGTGAACGGTACACCGGCTATCGTTTTGGCTGACGGCCAGGTTATTCCGGGCTACCAGCCGGCGCCACAAGTTGCCAAACTGGCGCTGAGTGCCAAATAAACCAGCATCGTCGAACCTTTGACGATCATGGCTCGTTGATCAGTCGACGGGTCATTAATTGAAAGCCGCAGTTGTGCGGCTGTTTTCCACGGCCGACCTAGCGTCGGCCGTTTCATGGGGAGTTCTTCAGTGAAACCGGTCAAAGTAGGCATCTGTGGTTTAGGGACCGTCGGTGGCGGCACCTTCAACGTACTTCAGCGTAATGCTGAAGAAATTTCCCGCCGTGCAGGGCGCGGGATTGAAGTGGCGCAAATTGCCACGCGTTCGCCAAAGCCTCAGTTCGAAACGACCGGTATTGCGATTACCAACGATGTCTTCGCCGTGGCCACCAATCCGGAGATCGATATCGTCATCGAGCTGGTAGGCGGCTATACCGTTGCCCGTGAGCTGGTGCTCAAAGCCATCGAGAACGGCAAGCACGTGGTCACTGCCAACAAGGCGCTGATCGCCGTGCACGGCAACGAGATCTTCGCCAAGGCGCGTGAGAAGGGCGTGATCGTAGCGTTCGAAGCCGCAGTAGCCGGTGGTATCCCGGTGATCAAGGCGATCCGTGAAGGCTTGTCCGCCAACCGTATCAACTGGGTGGCCGGCATCATCAACGGCACCGGTAACTTCATTCTCACCGAAATGCGTGAGAAGGGCCGTACCTTCGAAGACGTGCTGGCAGAAGCCCAGGCTCTGGGTTACGCCGAAGCCGACCCGACTTTCGACGTGGAAGGGATCGACGCGGCCCACAAGCTGACCATCCTGGCGTCCATCGCCTTTGGTATCCCGCTGCAGTTCGACAAGGCCTACACCGAAGGCATCACCAAGCTGACCACGGCCGACGTGAACTACGCCGAAGCCCTGGGCTACCGCATCAAGCATCTTGGCGTAGCGCGCAGCACCCCGGCTGGTATCGAGCTGCGTGTGCACCCGACGCTGATCCCCGCCGATCGCCTGATCGCCAACGTCAACGGCGTGATGAACGCAGTGATGGTCAACGGTGACGCTGCGGGTTCCACGCTGTTCTACGGCGCCGGCGCTGGTATGGAGCCGACCGCTTCCTCGGTGATCGCCGACTTGGTAGACGTGGTTCGCGCCATGACCAGCGACCCGGAAAACCGCGTCCCGCACCTGGCCTTCCAGCCTGATTCACTGTCGGCCCACCCGATCCTGCCTATCGAAGCGTGCGAAAGTGCCTACTACCTGCGCATCCAGGCCAAGGATCATCCGGGCGTGTTGGCCCAGGTCGCCAGCATCCTGTCGGAGCGCGGTATCAACATCGAGTCGATCATGCAGAAGGAAGTCGAGGAGCAAAATGGCCAGGTGCCGATGATCCTGCTGACCCACCGCGTGCTTGAGCAGCACATCAACGACGCCATCACCGCGCTGGAAGCCTTGCAAGGCGTTGTCGGCCCGGTCGTTCGTATTCGTGTTGAACACCTGAACTAACCGATTGTTCCAGGGGCCCCGCGCGTTCGGCGGCCTCTGTTCGAGAATGTTTTAGAGGAGCCAGTCATGCGTTACATCAGCACCCGCGGCCAGGCACCGGCCCTGAATTTCGAAGACGTTTTGCTGGCAGGCCTTGCCACTGACGGCGGCCTGTACGTGCCGGAAAACCTGCCACGCTTCACTCAGGAAGAAATCGCCTCCTGGGCCGGGCTGCCGTACCACGAACTGGCGTTCCGAGTGATGCGTCCATTCGTCACCGGCAGTATTCCAGATGCGGACTTCAAGAAGATTTTGGAAGAAACATACGGCGTGTTTTCCCACAGCGCCATCGCTCCGTTGCGCCAACTGAACGGCAATGAGTGGGTGCTGGAACTGTTCCACGGCCCGACTCTGGCGTTCAAGGACTTTGCCCTGCAACTGCTCGGTCGCCTGTTGGATTATGTGTTGGAGAAGCGCGGCGAGCGCGTTGTGATCATCGGCGCTACCTCCGGTGATACCGGTTCGGCCGCCATCGAAGGCTGCAAGCACTGCGAAAACGTCGACATCTTCATCCTGCACCCGCACAAGCGTGTGTCGGAAGTTCAGCGCCGTCAGATGACCACCATCTTTGGCGAGAACATCCACAACATCGCCATCGAAGGCAACTTCGATGACTGCCAGGAAATGGTCAAGAACAGCTTCGCTGACCAGAGCTTCCTCAAGGGCACCCGCCTGGTCGCGGTGAACTCGATCAACTGGGCGCGGATCATGGCCCAGATCGTTTACTACTTCCACGCATCCCTACAGTTGGGCGGCCCGGCGCGTTCGGTGTCGTTCTCGGTGCCGACCGGCAACTTCGGCGATATCTTCGCCGGTTACCTGGCGCGTAACATGGGCCTGCCGATCAATCAGTTGATCGTCGCCACCAACCGCAACGACATCCTGCACCGCTTCATGAGCGGCAATCAGTACGTCAAGGAAACCCTGCGCGCTACCCTGTCGCCTTCCATGGACATCATGGTCTCGTCGAACTTCGAACGCCTGCTGTTCGACATGCACGGTCGCAACGGTTCGGCGATTGCCGGCTTGATGGACACCTTCAAGAGCGGCGGCGGTTTCAGCGTTGATGAGGAGCGCTGGACCGAAACCCGCAAGCTCTTTGACTCCCTGGCCGTGGACGATGCACAGACCTGCGAGACCATCGCCGAAGTCTATGCCCAGACCGGCGAACTGCTCGACCCGCACACCGCCATCGGAGTGAAGGCCGCCCGCGAATGCCGTCGCAGCCTGGATATTCCAATGGTGATCCTCGGTACCGCGCACCCGGTCAAATTCCCGGAAGCGGTGGAGAAAGCCGGTGTCGGCAAGGCGTTGGAGCTGCCGGTGCACTTGACCGACCTGTTCGAGCGCGAAGAGCGTTGCACGGTGTTGGCCAATGACTTGAAAGCAGTGCAGGCGTTCGTCAGCCAGCACGGCAATCGTGGTAAGCCGTTGTAAGGCAGACCGCGTACACAAAAACGCCGCTTTCCCTTGCTGGGTCAGCGGCGTTTTTTGTTTTTTGGCAGCGCTCATTAAGTAAAGGGGCGACCTGCGATAGCGCCCGGCCAAACCCCAAACCACCGCCCATTGCGCAAGCATTTATGTGTCGCCGTTTTTTGCTTGTCATATTGCAAGCGCATGCTGGAAACCTCATCCCCCGGTAACCCCCGTAAATACGAAAAAGCGAACTTTCCTACGTCATAACCAGTCACTTAGGATAGATGCAGTTCCCGTTGAAACGATTGTTCCCGAACTATTGAGTGGTGATCGAGATGGAAAGTATCAGCCTATTGCTCGAAGAAGCACTGACCCCTTATCAGGTTACGCTGACCACTGCGGGTGTTCAGGACGAGTGCTTGGTGACAGTAAAGAATCCTACTGGCGCTATTGTGGTCGAGCGTGAAGTTGACCGTGCTCAATTGATGGATAAACGCGTGCTGGTGGACGTAGTGGACTGCCTGCTGCGTGACATCAAAATTGCAGAAGGCCGATTGGAACCCTCGGTCATCGCCGCCTTACGCAATGCCGCCCAGACCCGTGGCATTGCCCGCGCATGAAGAATTGTTCATCGATGGAAACTTCCTACGGCATGGCCGGTCAGATTTTGTAACAGCAAGAGCAAACATTGTGCTCCGGTGTTTGTGGCTTGCTGTACTGGTCTTTGTTGGCCACGTTTAACCCTGAAGTGTCTCCCCACGCTTCGGGGTTTCTTTTTGCCCGCGATTTGTCAGGGCGTAGTCGCGTCTTGGTAAAACTGGACATGGTCGGTCAGATATTGCGCGCGCAGCGCAGGGTCGAGCCAGGCGGCATAGGCGTGCAGTAGTTGAGCCTGGGGCAGCGCGTTCAACACTTGGTTGATGTGTTCAATTGCCTGGTGGCCCTCAGGCGTATCGGAGCAGCCGATATGCACACGTTGGTAGGGCATGACGCCAGCAATCGGATAGAACGCCAAGGTCAGCGGATCAATCCCCTGGCGCAGGGCGTGATAGCGAATTTCAGTCCAGTAGCCCAGCACGGCTTCCAGGCGACCCAATCGCTGCATTTGCAGCAGGCTGCCCAGGGCGTCGTTTCCGTAGTGCAGCACGCGGGTGGGCGCATCCGTTTGGTCCAGCATTTCATCGATGAGCGTCCCGTAGCTGCGCTCGGCCACCACGCCCAGGCGTGCGCGCTTATCCAGCAGGAGCGCCGCGAGGTCCACCCTTTGCTGTGCGACAAGCGGCGCGAGCACGTCACGGCGGTCCTGACGTACCACCACCCCATTACTGACCATGGAAAAAGCCGGGCGCGAATACACCACCCACTTGGCCCGTTCTGCGGTCCATAGCATGGTGGGGTCGCAGGTCAGTGCGGGGGTCTGAAGTATCTGCAGGCCGCGTGCACGGTTAACGTGCAAAATCTTGTGTTGGTACTCGGGCAGGCGCTCCATCAGCATCGGCAGCAATTCGTCGATGACGCCCTGGCCCTTTTGCGGGCCGTCGAGGATGGTCATCGGGGGCAGGTCGCGGATTAACCAGGTCAAGGTGTCCGCTGCCTTGGCAGACAGCGGCAGAAGCCCGAGCAACGGTGCACAAACACCCAGGAGCCAACGCCGCGCCATTATTGCGAGTGCGCCATCAGATCGCGCCTTGTTCACGTAGCCGGGTGATCGCGGCCGCGTCGTAACCCAGCTCGTTAAGCAGCACGTTGGTGTGCTCGCCCAACTGCGGCCCGACCCACTCGCAGCTCCCGGGCGTGTCCGACAGCTTGGGCACGATGCCCGGCATCTTAAAGTCCTTGCCGCCTGGCAGTTGCGCCTTGAGGAACATCTCCCGCGCCAGGAATTGCGGATCGCCAAGCATGTCCTCGGCGCTGTAGATCCGGCTGGCGGGTACCTCGGCCTTGTTCAGTTGCTCCACCACCTGCTCCAGTGACAGCGAATTGACCCAACGATCAATCACGCCATACAGCTCATCACGACGGGTATCGCGCCCGTCATTGCTCGCCAACTGCGCATCATTCGCCAGGTCTTCACGGCCAATGGCACTCATAAACCGTTTGAAGATTGCATCCCCATTTGCGCCGATCTGCACATGCTTGCCGTCCGCGCTGGTATGGATCGACGACGGTGTAATGCCGGGCATGATGTTGCCGGTGCGCTCACGGATGAATCCGAACACGTCAAACTCAGGAATCATGCTTTCCATCATGGCGAAGATAGCTTCATACAGCGCCACATCCACCACTTGGCCTACGCCGCCATTCACTTCGCGATGACGCAGCGCCATCAATGCACCGATTACTGCCCACAACGCAGCGATGGAGTCGCCAATGGAAATCCCTGTGCGCACTGGCGGGCGGTCCTCGAAACCGGTGATGTAACGCAGCCCGCCCATGGATTCACCGACGGCACCAAACCCCGGCTGGTCTTTCATCGGTCCGGTCTGGCCAAAGCCCGAGAGGCGCACCATCACCAGTTTCGGGTTCAGCGCGTGCAGGGTTTCCCAGCTCAGGCCGAGCTTCTCCAGTACACCGGGGCGAAAGTTCTCGATGAGAATGTCGGCGTCCGTCAGGAGTTGCTTGAGAATCTCCAGACCGTCCGGGTGCTTTAGGTTCAGCGTCAGGGATTTTTTGTTGCGTGCCTGCACGAACCACCACAGCGAGGTGCCCTCGTACAGCTTGCGCCATTTGCGCAGCGGATCGCCGCCATTCGGGGATTCGACCTTGATCACTTCTGCACCAAATTCAGCGCAGATACGCGAAGCGAACGGGCCGGCGATCAGGGTGCCGAGTTCGATGACTTTCAGGCCGGCAAGCGGTTTGGCATTAAACGACATGGGGATCCTTGTCTGCGCGGAGCGGGTGTGTGATGCCTTTTAACATAGGCGAGCGGCCAGGGATAAGCGTGAAACAGCGCAGGATTCGTTGAATGGCACCACCATCAGTTAGACTGGCCGCCTTTCCCTGTCTCTAGAAGCCCGTTCATGGCCCAGCCGTCCACGACCTACAAATTCGAACTCAACCTCACCGACCTCGACCGTTCGGTGTACGAGAGCGTCAAACAGACCATCGCCCGCCATCCTTCGGAAACTGAAGAGCGCATGACCGTGCGCCTGCTGGCCTACGCCCTTTTTTACAATGAGCAATTGGCATTCGGTCGTGGCCTGTCAGATGTAGACGAACCAGCCCTGTGGGAAAAAAGCCTGGATGATCGGGTTTTGCACTGGATCGAAGTCGGCCAGCCCGATGCCGACCGTCTGACCTGGTGCTCGCGCCGTACTGAACGTACCAGCCTGCTGGCTTATGGCAGCCTGCGTGTGTGGGAAGGCAAAGTGGTGCCGGTGGCGAATAATCTGAAAAACGTACACATCGCTGCGGTGCCCCAGGAGATTCTGGAGGTTCTGGCCAAGGACATGCCCCGCGTAATCAAGTGGGACGTGATGATCAGCGAAGGCACGATCTTCGTCACTGATGACCGTGGCCAGCATGAAGTGCAACTGCAATGGCTGGTCGGCGAGCGCGGTTGAATACTGCGGGTAGGGCTTGCCCCTTCCACATGTGCCCCGTGTTGCCTTCAGCGTTGTCGTTTAACCGTCGTATCAAAGAGAAGCGCCCATCACCCCATGCGTATTGATCCTCGTCCGTTGCCCGCTGTCCTGCCATTTCTCGGTGAACTGCCACCGCTGTTGACCCGTCTTTATGCCGCACGCGGGGTGCAGTCCGAGGCCGAGCTGGATAAAAGCCTGGCGCGCTTGATTCCCTATCAACAGCTCAAGGGCATCGACGCCGCCGTAGACCTTTTGGTGACGGCCCTGGAGCAATGCCAACGCATCCTCATCGTTGGTGACTTCGACGCCGATGGCGCCACCGCCAGCACTGTAGGCACCCTGGGCCTGCGTTTGCTCGGTGCCGCCCATGTCGATTACCTGGTGCCCAATCGCTTCGAATACGGCTACGGCCTGACGCCGGAGATTGTTGCCGTGGCCTTGCAGCGCGAGCCGCAGTTGCTGATTACCGTGGACAACGGCATCTCCAGCGTCGAAGGCGTGGCCGCAGCGAAGGCGGCGGGGTTGCAGGTGTTGGTCACCGACCACCACTTGCCCGGTGACGAGTTGCCGGCGGCAGACGCCATCGTCAATCCTAACCAGCCGGGCTGTGAGTTTCCGAGCAAGGCGTTGGCCGGTGTTGGCGTGATTTTCTACGTGCTGATGGCGCTGCGCGCGCGCTTGCGTGATCTGGGCTGGTACGCGAACAAGCCGCAGCCGAATATCGGCGATCTGCTCGACTTGGTCGCCCTGGGCAGTGTCGCCGACGTGGTGCCGCTGGACGCCAACAATCGCATCCTGGTGCACCAAGGCCTGGAGCGTATCCGCGCAGGTCGCGCACGGCCTGGGATCAAGGCGATCCTTGAAGTGGCCAAGCGCGATGCGGCGCGCATCACCTCCACCGACCTAGGCTTTATTCTCGGGCCGCGGCTCAACGCCGCCGGGCGCCTGGACGACATGAGCCTGGGTATCGAATGCCTGCTCACCACGGATTTCGCGGCGGCGCGGGAAATGGCGGCGCAACTGGACGGCATGAACCAGGACCGTAAATCCATCGAGCAAGGTATGCAGCGCGAGGCTCTGGCCCAGCTCAAGGACTTGCCGGTGGAATCAATGCCCTATGGCCTGTGCCTGTTCGACCCTGAATGGCACCAAGGCGTGATCGGCATTCTGGCGTCACGCATGAAAGAGCGTTATTTTCGCCCGACCATCGCCTTCGCCGATGCGGGTGATGGCCTGCTTAAGGGCTCTGGGCGCTCTGTGCCGGGTTTTCACATCCGTGATGCGCTGGCGGTGGTCGCCAGCCAGCATCCCACTCTGATCGCCAAGTACGGCGGCCATGCCATGGCGGCGGGTCTGACATTGCCAGAGGCGAATTTCCCTCTGTTTGCCGAAGCTTTTGATGCCGAAGTGCGTCGTCAACTGCGTGAAGAAGACCTCACCGGTCGCCTGTTGTCCGACGGCACACTGGCGGTTGAGGAGTTTCACCTGGAGCTGGCCCGCGCCCTGCGGCACGCCGGTCCTTGGGGGCAGCACTTCCCCGAGCCGCTGTTTCACGGGGTGTTTCAGTTGGTGGAGCAACGTGTGGTGGGGGAGCGGCACCTGAAAGTGGTGCTCAAGAGCGAATGCGGGTCAGTGAAGCTCGATGGCATCGCCTTTGGCGTGGACCGTGAGGTCTGGCCGAATCCGACCGTGCGATGGGTGGAGTTGGCCTACAAGCTGGACGTGAACGAGTTTCGTGGGAATGAAACCGTGCAGTTGATGATTGCCCACATCGAACCGCGCTAGATTTTATTAACACCGCAAAACAACTGTGGGAGGGGGCTCGCCCCCGATAGCTGAGTGTCAGTCAACAATGCTGTGACTGACCTACCGCTATCGGGGGCAAGCCCCCTCCCACATTTTGATTTGTGTAAGGCCTGGGGTTATTCGCTTTTGGCCTGGTGCTTGACAATGATATCCACCAACCGCTTGGCCAGCGCCGGGTAGTTCTCATCGAAGTGATGCCCGCCGGGCAGCTTCACAGCCTCGCCCACGGCGGTCTTGTCGGTGCAGCCACTCTCGTCGACTTCTTCGGCGCCGTAGATGCACACCACTTTCTCAGGCGGCAGCTTGGCCATTTCCGGGCCGGTCGCGGCTTCTTTGCCGGCGTTGCCCAGCCAGCCTTCCACTTCGATCTCAAAGCTACCGGTGCGGGCGAAGGCCAGCAGGATGATCGCATCGACGCGCTGTTGCTCGTTCTCCGGCATGCGGTTATAGATTGCTGGCAACACGTCGGCGCCGAACGAATAGCCGGTCAGCACAAAGCGCTTGGTGCCCCACTTTTGCCGGTAGTGCTGCATCAGCTCGGTCAGGTCTTTGGCGCTTTGTTCCGGCGTCTTGTGCTGCCAGTAGTAGCGCAGGGTATCGATGCCGACCACTGGGTAGCCGATCTTGGCCATTTCACCGGCCACGTCGCGGTCCAGGTCCCGCCAGCCGCCGTCCCCGGAGAGGAACAGGGTCACGGTGTCCTTAGCCTGGCCTGCCGGGACTTCCACCACGGGAATCGCCAGGCCACCGTTATCCGAACCCACCAGTTGCTTGCGCAGTTCGTTGTTCAGTACTTGCGGGTAGTGAATGTCGTAGTCACTGATGCTGGTTGTGGCGCGTGGTGTATCGCGTACGAAACTGGCGCTTTCGTCGTCAGGGTTGTCATTCCACGCCACCAGCCAGTTGCCGTGCTCTGCAGTTTTCGGCAGCGGATCCTTGCAGCCTTCCTGCGCCAGAGCGAAGCCGACAGAGATGGCATTGGCCTTGTCGTCGTTCTGAGTGGCCAGCCAGCGCCAGGCAAGCGCCGCGCCAGGGCCGATGCCGCTGACCAGCGTCGCTGGGCCCTTGAGCTGGCTCAAGGCGCTTTGCAGCGCTTGTTCCTGCAGCTTGCAGTCATCTTTTGGCAAGACCACCTGGACGATCTGCGCTTTGCCACCCTGGCTCAGGGTTAACAACTGGCTATCGGTCAGGGTTTCGTCGGCCATCACCGCCACGGCCACACGGGCTTTCGGGTTGCCGGCCGGGGTCACGCGGGTCATTACCGAGCCATCGGCCTGGGGCAGTTGCTCCAGGGTCGGCTGCGGGGCAGGGCGTTTCAAATACCAAAAGCCGCCACCCAGAACCAGGGCCAGCAGCACTACAAAGGCCAATACATACCGCCAGGAGCGTCGAATCATCAGCGTTTCACCAATCCAGTCAAGCCACCCGCGATCAGGGCGGCGGTATCGGCCAGTGCCACCAGCGGATCAAGTCCTGCGGGCACGGCCATGTAACGGGGTTCCCAGTCTGGCTGGAACTTATCTTTGAAGCGGCGCAAACCTTGGAAGTTATACAGTTGCTCGCCACGACGGAACACCATCGAACCCAAACGCTGGGTCAGTGGCGCGCCGCGTCGCGGTTGCAGGCCCGACAACGGCACCATGCCGAGGCTGAAACGGGCGTAGCCGTGACTCTTATAGTGTTGAATCAGACCGACCATCATGAATTCCATGGTCAACTTGGGCGCATCCGGATGGGCGCGCATCAGGTCGAGGCTGGCCAGGTCGTGATTGTAAGTCTCAAGCAAGTTGGCGAAGGCTACCGGGCGTCCTTCGAAGCGAATGATCGCAATCCGAAAATGCTTGAGGTAGTCGTCACTGAAGCGTCCCAGGGAAAACCCTTTTTCGCGCACATTCTTACCGGTAAGCCATGCGTCCGAGATGACTTTTAATTCATCCATCGGCGCCGTACCCGGTTCATGGATCTCCAGGGACAGACCGTCCCGGGTGCCACGGTTCCAGGTGTAGCGCAGATCCTTCATCTCTTTGCCTTTGGCTTCCAGGTCAAAGCGTTTCAGGTCGACGCGCGCCTCTTCGCCCAGCTTGATCGCGGTTAGGCCGATGTCCATGTAGTAGGGCAGGTTCTCTGCCCGTACCTGATAGAACACAGGACGCGCGTGGTGGATGTCGCACAGGTCGCGGAACTGCCAAATCATCTCGGCCCTTGGTTGGGTCGGTCCAATTGGGTCGTACAAGGCCACCAGGCTGCGGCCGCGACGGGCATACATCAGGAAGGCTTCGTCGTTGGGGTGGAACAGCAGCGCCTTGTCACCGGTCAGCGCAAGGCCACCGTCGGGTTGGGACGAAGCCATCAGGATCTTCGAGGCGCGCTCCAGCTCATCTGGGGTCGGCAAGTGGATCACCGGGCGGGCGGTGCGCAGCAGCCAGGTCAGCGATACGATCACCAGCAGCACGGCGGCTCCCAGCAATGAGCGCAGGCCGCGTGGGGCGTTGGCATCGAGGGTGAACTGCCACCACAGTTGATGGCTGTACGGCACATCTTGATAGGCAAACAGCAGCAGCCAGATCGAGGCACCCAGCACGCAGACGCTGGACACCAGGTACAGCGGTGAGAACGGCAGTTCTGTCAGGCGGCTGGCGCGGTAGAACGAGCGGCGAAAGATCGCCAGCAGCACCGCCGTCATGGTCATCAGGCTGGCTTCTTCCCAGTCGAAGCCTTTGAGCAGCGAGAGCAGGGCGCCCACCAGCAGCAGCACCATGGTCAGCATCCAGGCCGCCGACAAACGTCGACGCAGGCCCTGGGCCAGCAACAGGCACAGTACGCCTATCAGGCTGGCACCAAAGTGCGAGGCATCAATCAGGCGGTGGGGAATCAGGAAGCCGATGTTTTCCAGGCGTGAGTCGATCTCTGGCGTGGCGCCTGAAAACAGCAGGACCACGCCGGACAAAAAAACCAGTACGGCCAGCACTGGCGCCGCCAGACCTGAGGCCACGCGCAGGCTCTGCTGGGTCTGGAATAGTCGTTGCGCCTCATTGATCAGCAGGAACACGCACGCGATCAGGAGCGGCAACACTACGTAGATCATGCGATACAGCAGCAGGGCAGCGGCCAGTGGTGCGGCGCCGAGCTTGTCTGCAAACGCGGCGAGCAGGATCGCTTCGAACACCCCGACTCCGCCCGGTACGTGGCTGAGCACGCCAGCGGCGAGGGCCAGCAGGTAAACCAGCAGGAATGGACCGAAGGGCGGCGCTTCTGGCAGCAATAGATAGAGGACAGTGGCGGCGGCGGCGACATCCAGGGCAGTGATGACCAATTGCAGGAGCGTCAGGCGCCGGCCGGGCAGGCGCAGGGTGCGACGGCCGACTTTGACCAGCAGGTTGTCCGGGTAAGGTTGCTCCGGCAAGCGGCGGCGGTAAATGCCGATACACAGCGCGGCCGACAACAGCAGTACGGCACCGGCAATCGCGCCGAGCAGGCCTTGCGACAGATGCAGGTAGGTCGACGCTGCAGGTAGGTTGCTCAGTGTCGCGAGTGCGGCCAGCGGGGGCAGGGCGCAGCCCAGGGCCAGGCTGGCGAACACAGTCATATGGGCGACTTCCGAGGCCCCGATGCCATGGCGTGCATATAAACGGTAGCGCACCGAGCCGCCGGAGAGCATCGACAGGCCAATCGCATTGCCAATGGCAAAGGCGGTGAAGCCGCCATGGGCCAGTGTCTTGGCGGGCAGCTTCACGCCGGCATAGCGTGCGCCGGAGAACTCATAGCCGAGAAGAATGACAAACCCTGCGACGCCCGCGGCAAATGCTCCCAGCAGTGCAGGTTTGGGCACTTCCAGGATCGAGTCGTGAAGTGCGTACAGGTCGAGTTCCAGCAGAAGGTGGCGGCAAGCGATCAAGGCGATGGCGAACAGCAACAGGGTGACCGCCAGCCCGAGGGGTTGCCGGTACTTGCTGATCAGATCCAGCCAACGCAATCGGGTAGGCGTGATCGGTTGTTCTGCTGTGACGGTGTCTTGTGGTTCAGACGAGTTGGCGCGCATCAATCACCTCGTGGATTGTGCGCGACAGGATGGGGGTATCCAGCCAAGTTACCAATCCCTATGGACAAAATAATTACAAATATTAACGCGTATCACCGGGGGCGGCGACAGCGGCCCTTGGTCGTAGAGGAGTAAGCATAGCGTGCGATGAGATGGACTCTACAAACCGTGTACGGTTTCATGAAAGATGCCATCCCATTGTTTCAGAAGAACTTTTTCACCGGATACAAAAAAGGCCACTCTTTCGAGTAGCCTTTTTTGATGTTTGGTTGCGGGAGCCGGATTTGAACCGACGACCTTCGGGTTATGAGCCCGACGAGCTACCAGACTGCTCCATCCCGCGTCTGTGGGCGGCATTCTACAGCCAAGCGGCGAGGTGTCAACCGTTAATCAACCGATGGTGCAAATAAGTGTGAATTAACCGCCCATGCAACCTAAGTTCTCGATTGAGAAGGCTTTTTGTGGTGAGCAGGCTTGCTCCGCGTTGGGCGCGAAGCGTTCGTAATGAAGTGCACGCGATCCAGGTTTGAAAAACACACGCGCACAAAAAAGGCCACTCTTTCGAGTAGCCTTTTTTGATGTTTGGTTGCGGGAGCCGGATTTGAACCGACGACCTTCGGGTTATGAGCCCGACGAGCTACCAGACTGCTCCATCCCGCGTCTGTGGGCGGCATTCTACAGCCAAGCGGCGAGGTGTCAACCGTTAATCAACCGATGGTGCAAATAAGTGTGAATTAACCGCCCATGCAACCTAAGTTCTCGATTGAGAAGGCTTTTTGTGGTGAGCAGGCTTGCTCCGCGTTGGGCGCGAAGCGTTCGTAATGAAGTGCACGCGATCCAGGTTTGAAAAACACACGCGCACAAAAAAGGCCACTCTTTCGAGTAGCCTTTTTTGATGTTTGGTTGCGGGAGCCGGATTTGAACCGACGACCTTCGGGTTATGAGCCCGACGAGCTACCAGACTGCTCCATCCCGCGTCTGTGTGTCGGCATTCTACAGAGGATCACGAGTGTGTCAACCTGTGAGTTGAAGAAAAGCGCTTGTGCTTCAATCGGTTAGCTCTCCAGAAAGCCTCGTAGGGGCTGCGCGAGCCAGGCGGGGCAAGGGTTTTGGGTCTATCGGGATGCTGTTTTCGATTGAAAAAATAAATCCATGTGTGAAATTTCCTACCGCTTAGGCAGAAGATTCAAACTACTGGTGCTATATACAGGTGCGAGTGCGATACTGCCCACCCGTAGGATTTCACCCCTCTATATATGACGCAGCGCAAAATCATCCACGTCGACTGTGATTGCTTCTACGCCGCTATCGAGATGCGCGATAACCCGAGCCTGGCGCAAAAGCCTCTGGCGGTGGGTGGTTCGGCGGACCGAAGGGGCGTGATCGCTACGTGCAATTACGAAGCGCGGGCGTACGGGGTGCGCTCAGCCATGTCGTCGCGCCATGCCTTGAAGCTTTGCCCGGACCTGACCATCGTCAAGCCGCGCATGGATGCTTATAAAGAAGCGTCGAAGGAAATTCAGACGATCTTTCGCGACTACACCGACTTGATTGAGCCATTGTCCTTGGATGAAGCCTACTTGGACGTCTCGGACAGCCCGCATTTTGGCGGCAGTGCCACGCGTATTGCCCAAGACATTCGTCGGCGGGTCTCCAACCAGTTGCACATCACCGTATCCGCCGGCGTGGCCCCGAATAAATTCCTGGCCAAGATCGCCAGCGACTGGAAAAAGCCCAACGGCTTGTTTGTGATCACCCCGGACCAGGTCGAAGACTTTGTCTCGCAGTTACGCGTGAGCAAGTTGCACGGCGTCGGCAAGGTCACGGCCGACAAGCTGGCTCGTTTGGGCATTGAAGACTGCCTGCAACTGCGCGAGTGGAGCAAACTGGCGTTGGTACGGGAATTCGGTAGTTTTGGCGAGCGACTCTGGAACCTGGCTCGCGGGATCGATGAACGCGCAGTGCAGAACGACAATCGTCGGCAATCGATCAGTGTGGAAAATACCTACGACGTGGACCTGCCGGATCTCTCAAGCTGCCTGGAAAAACTCCCTGAACTGATGGAGACCCTGGCCGGGCGCATGGCGCGCATCGACAGCAGTTACCGTGCGGGCAAACCGTTCGTTAAGGTGAAGTTTCACGACTTTACCCAGACCACCTTGGAGCAGGCGGGGGCAGGGCGGGATCTGGAGAGTTATCAACAGCTGATGACCCAGGCGTTTAATCGTGGTGATAAACCGGTGCGATTGTTGGGTATTGGCGTGCGGTTGCTGGACCTAAGCGGCGGCCACGAACAGTTAGAGTTCTCTTGGTAGAAACCGGAAACAAAATGTGGGAGGGGGCTTGCTCCCGATAACGGTGGGTCAGCTACGTATAAGCTGACTGATGCACCGCAATCGGGAGCAAGCCCCCTCCCACATTTGGATCTACAGTGTTTTCGAAGTCTCAGCGTGCTCCGGGATCTGCGACTAACCGCCCCGCGTCCTTGGTCAGCGCCTGCAGGAATTCCTGCTGTAGCTCCGGATCATTTCGGGTCAGCTCAATCAGGCTTTGTTCCAGTTCACTGGCTTCTTCTTCTAAGCCCAGCTCCGACAGACGCTTGACCCGGTGCACCCATTGGCTGACTTCGTCGTCTTCCAGGTCGTCGTAGATCAGGCCGTGGGCTTCCAGCAACTTGCCGCGCAAGGTACTGCTGATTGCCAGGGTCGAGTCCGAATGTACGTCGTCCTGGCCATCTTCCACGCTGATCTTCAGCGTCGTGATGCGATTCAGGTCTTGCTCGGCAAACGGGCTGTCCAACAGGTTCAGGCGCAGGACGCCGTTGCGGTCGGTGGTCAGCTCGTGGATCTTTTTGCCGGCGGTGACCTGCACCGGTCGTTCGCTCCAGGGCAGGCTTGAATACTCCACGCGCTTGTCACGCTGGACTTCATCGATACCTGCCAGATTCTGTTGCGCCCGGCCGTGGGATTGCACGTTCATGAACGGGTTGATACCGTCCACGCCGTAAGTCAGCCAGTCGTGGGTCATGCTGGTAGGCAGGTTGCCGAGGGCGAAGATATTCGCCACGTTGGCACCCGCGCCCGCCACCAATGCCACCGCACCCAGGGGCAACTCATAGAGTTTGCGCCAGGGCTGGTAAGGCGTGTAGCGGTCGTAGCGACGGGTGACTTCGAATTCGGTGACCTCGAAAGTCTTCTGCTCGTGAATGCGAACCCGGCGTTGCGGCAGTTCCAGCACTTTGGGATCGCCTACATCGATCTGCAGACTGTGGTCGAGCAACTTACGCTCGACCCGTTCCTCGTGCTCACTGCGTTGCGACATCTGGTTGGCGCAGCCGCTGACCAGCAGGGCGCCGCACAAGGCGGCGCCCCCCAGGGCTCTGGTGTTTCGCTTGAACATGACTTCTCTTGATCTGGTTTTCAGCGACGAATACGCGCCTGAAGGAAAGACAGCACGTCAGCCACCGGCAACGGTTGGGCTTCGGCTTCGGTCCGGCTCTTGTATTCCAGATTGCCATCGGCCAGGCCGCGGTCGCTGACCACGATCCGGTGCGGGATGCCAATCAGTTCCATGTCGGCGAACTTGATGCCCGGGCTGGTTTTCTTGTCCCGGTCATCGAGCAGCACTTCAAAACCGGCGGCCGTCAGTTCGGCATACAGTTTGTCGGTGGCTTCGCGTACTTGCTCGGTTTCGTAACGCAGCGGTACCAGGGCGATCTGGAACGGTGCCAGGGTGTCGCTCCAGATGATGCCTTTCTCATCGTTGTTCTGCTCGATGGCAGCAGCAACCACGCGGGATACGCCAATGCCGTAGCAACCCATGTCCAGGGTGATCGGCTTGCCGTTTTCGCCCAGCACTTCGCACTTCATCGCCTTGCTGTACTTGTTGCCCAGCTGGAAGATGTGCCCGACTTCGATGCCGCGCTTGATTTCCAGGGTGCCCTTGCCATCCGGGCTTGGGTCTCCGGCGACGACGTTGCGCAGGTCCGCTACGGTCGGAACTGGCAGGTCACGTTCCCAGTTCACGCCGAAATAGTGCTTATCGTCGATGTTCGCGCCGATACCGAAGTCGCTCATCAACTCTACCGAACGGTCGATGATGATCGGCAGTGGCAGGTTCAGCGGGCCGAGGGAACCGGCGCCGGCGCCAATGGCGTTGCGCAGTTCGTCGTCGGTGGCCATGACCAGCGGGCTGGCCACGCCAGGCTGTTGGGCAGCCTTGATTTCGTTGAGTTCGTGGTCGCCACGGATCACCAGGGCGATCAGTTTGCCTTCTTCCTCGGCGCGCACGATCAGGGTCTTGATGGTCTTTTCAATCGGCAGATTGAATTTTTCCACCAGGGCCGCGATGGTCTTGGTTTCCGGCGTGTCCACCAAGCGCAGTTCTTCAGCCGGCGCTGGGCGCGAGGTTTCGCGCGGTACGGCTTCGGCTTTCTCGATGTTGGCCGCGTAGTCGGAACCGTTGCTGAACGCGATATCGTCTTCGCCGGATTCAGCCAGTACGTGGAACTCGTGGGAACCGGCACCGCCGATGGAGCCATTGTCCGCTTCAACTGCCCGGAACTTCAGGCCCAAGCGCGTGAACACATTGCAGTAAGCCTGGTGCATACGATCGTAGGTGACCTGAAGCGATGCCTGGTCAGCGTGGAACGAATAGGCGTCCTTCATGATGAATTCGCGGCCGCGCATCAAACCGAAGCGTGGGCGGATTTCATCACGGAATTTGGTCTGGATCTGATACAGGTTCAGCGGCAGCTGCTTATAGCTGCTCAGCTCGTTGCGCATCAGGTCGGTGATCACTTCTTCGTGGGTCGGGCCAGCGCAGAAGTCGCGGCCATGACGGTCTTTGAAGCGCAGCAACTCAGGGCCGTACTCTTCCCAGCGCCCGGATTCCTGCCACAACTCAGCCGGTTGGGTGCTCGGCATCAACACTTCGAGAGAGCCGGCGGCGTTCATTTCTTCACGAACGATGGCTTCGACCTTGCGCATCACCTTCAAGCCCATGGGCAGCCAGGTGTACAGGCCGGAGGCCAGTTTGCGGATCATGCCGGCGCGCAGCATCAGCTGATGGCTGATCACGACCGCGTCGGAAGGCGTTTCTTTCTGTGTGGCGAGCAAATATTGACTGGTACGCATGGTAGGCCGTTGTCGGTTGCTTGGACTTGAAATGACTTGGGATTGTACGGGCGCAAACTGCCGCCGTACAGGCATCAGAATATAGGGCTGTTTGAAGGAGCGAGGGGGACGCCTAGTTCTTGCTCGCGATGGGGGCGCCGCAGTCTGGCTTTTAAAGGGCCCCCAAAATCAGTCTTCTGCCGGCGGATTCAACCGAATCCGCCGATTCTCCTGAAACCAGTGCAACGCAATCAGCAGCAGCGTCGGCACCCCCAGCATGCAGGTGATCAGGAAGAAGTTGTGATATCCGAACTTCTCCACCATCACCCCCGAATACCCACCGATCAGGCGCGGCAGCAGGAGCATGATCGAGCTGAGCAAGGCATATTGAGTGGCGGAAAACTTGAGGTTGGTAAGGCTCGACAGGTAAGCCACAAATGCCGAGGTGGCCAGGCCGGAGCTGAAGTTGTCCAGGGAGATGGTGAAGATCAGCATCTGCAGGTCGGGGCCCATGTCTGCGAGCATCACGAATAGCAGGTTGGTGCCGGCCGACAGGACACCGCCGATAAACAGGATCGGCAGGATGCCGAACCGCACAATCAGCAAACCACCCATGCCGGCGCCGAGCAGGGTCATGATCAGGCCGAAGATCTTGCTGACCCCGGCGATCTGATCCTTGGTAAAGCCCTGGTCGATGTAGAACACGTTGGCCATCACGCCCATCACTGTGTCGGACATGCGATAGGTGGCGATTAGCCCGAGCAGCAGCAGTGCCTGCCAGCGGTAGCGCAGGATAAAGTCGTTGACCGGTGTCAGCACCGGCGCCAGGCCGCGACGGCCCATGGTCGAGAGGCACAGGGCGGTGAGGATGATATAGAGAATGGCGCGCAGGAACGCGCGGTCCTCCATCAGCAGGTCCCACACGCTAGTGTCGTGGAACACCACGCTTCCGAAGTCGGTGTTGTACAACTGGGTAAACATGGCGGGCACTGACACCAGCAGAACGATCAGCACAAACACCGACATCAGTTGGTGCATGAAACTGTAGCGCCCGGCCTGCAACTGGGTGCGCAATGGCACATTGGGTTCGCGCATGAACAGGGTGGTCAGCAGCGCGGGGATCATCAGCACGCCGAACAGCACATAGGTGCCGGTCCACGCCGAGTGTTTATAGTTGAAACCGGTGGAGCCGAAGCCTTCGGCAAAGAACAGTGCACCCGCCGTGGCCAGCAGGGCGGCTATGCGGTAGCCGGACATATAGCTGGCGGCCAGCGCGGCCTGGCGGCTATCGTCGGCGATTTCCAGGCGATAGGCATCGACCGCGATGTCTTGGGTGGCGGACGCGAAGGCGACGACGACGGCAATAGCGATCAGCCAGGACAAATGTTTCTGCGGGTCGCAGAAACCCATGCCGATCAATCCAAGGATCACCAGCGACTGGGCCAATACCAGCCAGGAACGACGCCGTCCAAGTTTGCCGAGCAGCGGCAGGCGCCATTGGTCGAGCAGTGGTGACCAGACCCATTTGAAGGCGTACGCCAGACCGATCAGGCTCGCATAGCCGATGGTCTCGCGGGCCACACCGGCCTCGCGCAGCCACACCGAAAGCGTCGAGAACACCAACATGTAAGGCATGCCGGCGGCAAAGCCGAGCAACAACAGCACTAACGTCGAGGGGCTGGCATAGGCGGCGAGCGCGGCGCGCCAGGTTTTACGGGGCATGGGCTGGAGTCTGCCTCAGGTTTGCGGAAACAAAGCGCGCACTCTAACCGCTGTGCTCTACCGGGCGCCAGCCATGGCGCTGAATATCCACGCGATTATTACGGACAGTGACGCCTTCATCGCGCAAACGCGCGCGCTGCTCGTCGCCCGAGGCGCTGCCCACCGGCAGGCTTATCCGACCGCCGGCACCCAGCACGCGATGCCAGGGCAATGTGGTGCCTTCTGGGAGTTGGCTCAAGGTGCGCCCCACCCAGCGTGCAGCGCGGCCCAGCCCGGCCAGTTGCGCCAGCTCGCCGTAACTCACCACGCAGCCGGCGGGGACTTGCGCCAATGTCAGGTACAACGCGGTACGGCGCATCTCGGCCGCGTTTTGCGGGGTGTCGGCAGATTGATTCACTGAGGTGCTATCCGTTGAAAATGTCGGCATATCTGTAAGAAATATGCTGTAAGCAGGGTGTTGAGAATTGAACTCAATACAGATCCTTGAGTCAGTCCTTGCTAACACGTCATCTAAGACGATAATGCCCTCTTTTCGCCAAAACCGAGCCTCGAATCCGCATATGTTGTCCAGAACCCTGCTGTGCCTTGCTGTTTTCAGCGCCTCAACACCTTTGCTCGCCGATACCGTCTGGTTGAAGAACGGTGACCGCCTGACCGGCAAGATCAAGGTATTTGACGGTGGCAAGCTGCTGATCCAGACCGACTACGCGGGTGCAATCCCGGTGGACTGGAAGCAGGTTAAAACCCTGGAGAGCGACCAGGAGTTGTTGGTCAAGCAGGACGCCTACACTGGCGAGAAGGCCAAATCCCTCAAGGCTGCGGATGATGGCAAAGTGGTGCTGGCCAATGGCGAAGCGCCCAAGACTGTAGAACTGGCCAGCATCCAGCAGATCATCAAGCCCAAGCCTGTGATCGAAGACCTGGTGTGGAAGGGCAACGTCGACATGGCGCTGGACTACAAACGCGCCGAGAACGACACCAACGACTACGATATCGACTTCAAAACCACTGCCCGCCATGGCCAGTGGCGGCATACCGGTCAAGGTGAGTACAACCGCGAATTCCAGGACGACGTGACCACCACCGACAACTGGGCTTTGGAATACGACCTGGACCGGTTCATCACCGAGCATTGGTTCTGGCAAGGGCGTTTGACCTACAAGCGCGACAAAGTGGAAGACCTTGCGCGTCAACGCACGGTCGGTACCGGTCCGGGCTACCAGTTCTGGGACGACGAATTGGGTGCGTTCTCCCTGGGGTCGCTGGTCAACCGCACCGATTATGAATATGCCGATGGCGGTAAGGACAACTTCTATTCCCTGGCTATGAAGTGGAACTACAACCGCTATCTGGTGGGCAAGACCGTCGAGTTCTTCACCACTGGCGAACTGGGCAAGCCTATCGATGCGCCCGCGGATTACTCTCTGGATGCGGAAGTCGGCCTGCGCTACAAGGTCACCGAGTGGGCTTCCCTCAATCTCAAGGCCGAGCGCGACGTTATCAGTGGCGACTCGGAAAGCAGTTTGAGCAAGACCCGCTACACCGCAGGCTTCGGCGTGGCCTGGTAATAAGGCTGCATAAAACCTGCTTGGCAACCTGCGCGGATATTGATTACCTTGTGTTGCGATCCATTCCCATATGGGTTGGGCGGTTGAATACCCGAGGAGTCTCACGTTGAGCGCGCACGTTGCCAAGAACGCCCGAGAGCTATTGCTCAAGGAATACCGTGGGGCTCTCGCCACACAGTCAAAAGCCATGCCGGGTTTTCCCTTTGGTTCGGTCGTGCCGTACTGCCTGGACGAACAGGGTCGCCCGCTGATCCTGATCAGCCGTATCGCCCAGCACACCCACAACCTGCAAAAAGACCCCAAGTGCTCGCTGCTGGTGGGCGAACGTGAGGCCGACGATGTGCAAGCCGTTGGGCGTCTGACCTACCTGGGTGAAGCCGAGAAGTTGGAGGAGGGCGCCGCCATTGAGGCTGCCGCCGAGCGCTATTACCGCTACTTCCCCGATTCCGCCAACTACCATAAAGCTCACGATTTCGACTTTTGGGTGCTCAAGCCGGTGCGCCACCGTTACATCGGCGGCTTTGGCGCGATTCACTGGGTCGACCAGTTGACACTCGCCAACCCGTTCGCGGGCAAGGCTGAGCGAAGCATGATCGAGCACATGAACAGCGATCACACCAAGGCCATCGCCCATTACGTTCGGCTTGCCGGCCTGCCTGCCGTGGAGCCCGCGCAATTGGCCGGCATCGACAGCGAAGGCATGCACCTGCGTATCGGCCAATCCCTGTACTGGCTGCCGTTTGCCGAGCCTTGCAACACGCCGACACAAGTACGCGAAGCCCTGGTTTCATTGGCCCACGCCGCAGCCTGGCCGAAAAAAGCCGCGGCTGACGCTTGAATTCACGAAACGGCGACGTCATCTAAGGTGGACTGGCAAGGCATTCTTGCGTTGAGGAACCATTTGATGCGCCCTTTTTTATTGCTCTTTCTGCTGTTCCCGGTGTTGGAGCTGTTCGTATTCGTCCAAGTCAGCAGTGCGATCGGGTTTTTCCCGGCCCTGTTGCTGATCATTCTCGGCTCGATGCTTGGCGTTCTGGTGCTGCGCGTCGCCGGCCTGGCAACGGCACTGCGTGCCCGTGAAAGCCTGAACCGTGGCGAACTACCGGCCCAGACCATGCTTGAAGGTCTGATGATGGCCCTGGCGGGTGGCTTGTTGATCCTGCCGGGTTTCGTCAGCGATGTTGTCGGGCTGTTCCTGCTGCTGCCGTTCACTCGCAAACTTCTGGCGGGCAAGATGCGCCAGCGCGCCGAAGAGGCGGCGATTCGCCAGCGTGCGTTCGCAGACGACCTGCAACCCCGTGGTGGCCCGGCTCCGCGCCAGCCTTTGGGGCGTGAAGGCGATGTGATCGAAGGTGAGTTCGAACACCGCGACAGCAAATAACCGCTTTATTGACACGGCACCTGCGGGTGCCGTGTTGCTTTTATCGCTCGGCAACTGCAAAAAAATTCCGCCGATCGCCCTTGTAATAAGCTTATGCGCCCTTATGTAACGGTCACCGCAAGGTTTCTGGTGGCGACACCAGACAGACTTCCGCGTCTTGCTTGGCGAGGCGCGACCGGCACAGCCGGATAACAACCTGCCGGTACTGACACCGGCCGATGAAAAACACAATTAGGAGAGATCGACAATGAGCAAGCTTCGTCCTCTGCACGACCGCGTCGTAATCCGTCGCAGCGAAGAAGAAAAGAAAACCGCTGGCGGTATCGTTCTGCCAGGTTCGGCTGCTGAAAAAGCCAACCACGGTGTGATCGTCGCTGCAGGCCCAGGCAAGACTCTGGAAAACGGTGACGTACGTGCGCTGGCCGTTAAAGTCGGTGACAAGGTTGTTTTTGGCCCTTACTCCGGCAGCAACACTGTGAAAGTCGACGGCGAAGACCTGCTGGTTATGGCTGAGAACGAGATTCTCGCTGTTCTGGAAGACTGATTTCCCCGCTCATTTTCCCGTTACTACAAAGTATTTAAGGAATATCGATCATGGCTGCTAAAGAAGTTAAATTCGGCGATTCCGCCCGTAAAAAAATGCTCACCGGTGTCAACATCCTGGCTGACGCAGTAAAAGCTACCCTGGGCCCGAAAGGTCGTAACGTGATCATCGAGAAGAGCTTCGGCGCTCCGACCATCACCAAGGACGGCGTTTCTGTAGCTAAAGAAATCGAACTGGAAGACCGTTTCGAAAACATGGGCGCGCAGCTGGTCAAAGACGTTGCCTCCCGTGCCAACGATGACGCAGGCGACGGTACTACCACCGCCACCGTTCTGGCTCAGTCGATCGTCAACGAAGGCCTGAAAGCCGTCGCTGCCGGCATGAACCCGATGGACCTCAAGCGCGGTATCGACAAGGCCACCATCGCCGTTGTTGCCGAGCTGAAAAACCTGTCCAAGCCATGCGCTGACACCAAGGCTATCGCTCAGGTAGGTACCATCTCCGCCAACTCCGACAGCTCCATCGGCGACATCATTGCCGAAGCCATGGAAAAAGTCGGTAAAGAAGGCGTGATCACCGTTGAAGAAGGCACTGGCCTGGAAAACGAACTGTCGGTTGTAGAAGGCATGCAGTTCGACCGTGGCTACCTGTCCCCGTACTTCGTCAACAAGCCAGAAACCATGGTTGCCGAGCTGGAAAGCCCGCTGATCCTGCTGGTCGACAAAAAGATCTCCAACATCCGCGAAATGCTGCCAGTGCTGGAAGCCGTTGCCAAAGCCGGCCGCCCACTGCTGATCGTTTCCGAAGACGTTGAAGGCGAAGCCCTGGCGACTCTGGTTGTGAACAACATGCGTGGCATCGTCAAGGTTGCAGCCGTCAAGGCTCCAGGCTTCGGCGACCGTCGCAAGGCCATGCTGCAGGACATCGCTGTTCTGACCGGCGGTACCGTAATCTCCGAAGAGATCGGCCTGAGCCTGGAAAGCGCCACCCTGGAAAACCTGGGTAGTGCCAAGCGCGTGACCATCTCCAAAGAAAACACCATCATCGTTGACGGTGCTGGCGTCGATGGCGACATCCAGTCCCGCATCAACCAGATCCGCGCCCAGGTTGCCGAGACTTCCTCGGACTACGACCGTGAAAAACTGCAAGAGCGTCTGGCCAAGCTGTCCGGCGGCGTTGCAGTGATCAAGGTTGGCGCCGGTTCCGAAGTCGAAATGAAAGAGAAGAAAGCCCGCGTTGAAGACGCCCTGCACGCAACCCGTGCAGCCGTTGAAGAAGGCGTGGTACCTGGCGGTGGCGTTGCGCTGATCCGTGCTCTGGAAGCCTTGGTTGACCTGAAAGGCGATAACGCTGACCAGAACGTCGGTATCGCTGTTCTGCGTCGCGCCGTTGAATCCCCACTGCGCCAGATCGCTTCCAACAGCGGCGACGAGCCAAGTGTTGTGGTCAACGAAGTGAAGAACGGTAAAGGTAACTACGGTTACAACGCTGCAACCAGCGAATACGGCGACATGGTTGAAATGGGTATCCTGGACCCAACCAAAGTCACCCGTTCGGCACTGCAAGCTGCGGCTTCGATCGCTGGTCTGCTGCTGACTACCGAAGTTGCCATTGCTGACAAGCCAAAGGCTGAAGGCGCTGGCGGTGGCGGTATGCCAGACATGGGCGGCATGGGTGGCATGGGCGGCATGATGTAAGCCAGCCTTACCCCTGTACTGAAAAAGCCCCGCCTGCAGTGATGCAGGCGGGGCTTTTTTGTGGGCGTTGCTTTGGGTTCAGGTGTGCGTTGCGCGCTTGGATGGCCGGTACAGCAACAGGCAATACAGCCCGAGGCAGATCAGCCAGCAGAAAATCGCCGTCCACACGTTATGGGAAAAGAAGTGTGCGCCTTGCATCATACGGCTTACGGAAAAGACGCTGCCCAAGCCGACGGCGAAGATGAATGCATAGCGCGCCATGCGCGGCTGCCTGTCCCGCAGTGCAAAAAACAGCGCGAACAAGGCGAACCCGGTGGCGGCATGACCGCCTGGCCAGCAGCGCCCGGGTTTATCGGTGGGCGGGCGAGGGTTCAGCAGTTTGCTGTAGGTTTCCTGACCGCCGAACTCCTGGACACTCCATGGGCACTGGACGCCGGTGATGGTTTTCAGCGGAGAGACAAACGCCGTCGCCAGCCCGAGTGAGAGCACTAGGCAGCCCAGTTCGCGGCGATAGGGTTTGAGCCGTTGGAGGACAAACGTGCCGACAAATCCCAGGATCGCCAAGACCGAGAACAGGATGACCAACTCTTTGGCGCGGTCATGCAGGATGTCTTCGAGGAAGAAACTGTAACGCCCGATGAAACCGCCCTCCGCGCCGTTGTAGAACAGCTTTGCGAGGTCCATGTCCAGCGAGGTCAGCTCCAGCAACAGCAATAGAAGCGCAGCGCCGCCAGGGATGCCGAGGCATAGCCATAAGTTGAGAGGTTTGGAAGCCGGTACGGCGGGAACGGTTCGCATGGTGAACCCTGGTGAAACAGTCCCGTACTGACCTGTACGGGACGTTTTGGTTAGCGCGTGCTCAATGCCGGGGCCTCTTCCTTGGGCGCCCTCCAGCTCAGCAACTGTTGTTTGAAGTCATAACTGGCAGCCTGGTAGTAGCTGATCGCCCGCTGGATCAACGGATCATCGCTGCCGACGCGCAGCTCTTTGCTTTCACCCAGGGCTTGGTCGTGGCGGCGTAGGCCCATGCGCGGGCTGAGAATGGCCAGGTCCTTGCCGTCGAACAATCCCAGGTGCTGGTAGTTACCGACCACGACCCGAGGTGGCAGTGGGTTTTCCTGCAGCAGGTTACGGCCAAAGAACGTTGATTCGTAGCTCAGGTTGAGCAGGCCCAGCAGCGTAGGCGCCAAGTCGATCTGGCTGGCCAGTTGTGCGCTTTCTCGTGGGTCGATCAGCTTGGGCGCATAGATGAAGAGCGGAATCTGGTAGTTGGTGATGGGCAGATCTTCTTTACCTGCGCTGCCGGCGGTGTGGTCGGCGACGAAGATGAAGATCGTGGTATCGAACCAGGGTTTTTGACGGGCGGCTTCCAGGAATTGGCCGATGGCATGGTCGGTGTACTTCACGGCGCCGTCGCGGCCATTCCCGGATTTGATGTCGATACGCCCATCCGGGTAGGTGTAGGGGCGGTGGTTGGAAGTGGTCATCAACTGCAGCAAAAATGGCTGCTGCTTGGCGTAGTCGGTGTCGGCCAGTTTCAGGGTTTGTTTGTACAGGTCCTCGTCAGCCATACCCCAGGCGTTCTTGAACGAGATTTCCGACTCGGGCACGCTGCTCTGGTCCACGACGCGATAACCGTTACCGCTGAAAAACGCGTTCATGTTATCGAAGTACCCGCGCCCGCCGTACACGAACACGCTGTCGTAACCGACGGCCGTGAGTTGCTGCCCCAGGCTGGCGAAGCCGCTTTCACGACCAATGCGCTTGACGATCGAGCGCCCGGGCGTAGGGGGGATCGCCAGGGTAATTGCTTCCAAGCCACGGTCGGTGCGGGTGCCGGTGGCATAGAAATTATTGAAATACAGGCTCTGTTTGCGCAGTGCATCGAGGTAAGGCGTGAGGTTGCGTTCGTCGCCGTTGCTGCCCATGTATTTGGCGCTGAAACTTTCGATAGTCACCAGCACGATATTGGGTTTGCGCGGCGTCCCCGGGTTGGTGATGGCGCGGCGAATATCCAGCGGGTCCTGACCGATAAAACGGGCGTTGGGCTCGCTGAGTTCGGTGCGCATTTGCTGGGCAACGACGTCCGTTGGCAGGGTTTTGTAGAACTGCGGGTAATCCAACTCATTATTACGGAAGGCGGCAAAGAACTGATACGGGCCATTGCTGGCCAGTTCGTTCTTGTAAGCGTTACCGCCCTGGGCGCGTGGGCTGTCTTGGCTGATCAGTTGCAGGCTCAACCCGCTGACGATCAACAGGCCCAAGGCATTCGCCAGCCGGCCACGCATTGTCGGCAGTGGGGCGCTCACCGCCGCGTTGAACGGCTTGCGCAAGGCCAGGCTCAGCACAATGGCCAGCATGGCTAGCAGGCTCAGCAGTTTACCGATCGGATAGGACTCCAACAGGTTGTTCAACACCTCATCGGAATACACCAGATAGTCAACGGCAATAAAGTTGAAGCGAACGCCGAACTCATCCCAGAACAGCCACTCGGCCACCGAGGTAAACAGCATTGCGAACAGGCTGACGGTGAGCACCGCCTGCAGGAACCAGCGGTGACCGCGACGGCGCCACAGCGCGGGTGGGCATAGCAGCAAATACAGCCCCAGCGGCAGTGCTGCATAGGCCAGGAAACCCAGGTCGTACAGCAGGCCCACGCCAAACACCGGCAGCAGGTTGCCGCCGACTTCATCCAGGTGGGTGATGAGCAGTACGCTGCGAGTGAGCAGGAAAATAACCAGCCAGGCACCGGTTACCAACAGCAAATAGCGCATTGGCGCCATCTTGAGAAACCCCATGTCAATGTTCCTTATATCAATGGGGGGCGATCTTCTGCCTGACACTGTAGTCAGTTTGTGAAGCTATAGTGAAAAACTTGTTCAATTCCTTACAAGGTTGAAAACCTTTATCGTCGTACCTCTCAGCTCTATCCCTTAGCCACACTTGGCCTTAAGCTGCGCGAGCCAACACGGCCGTTACCGCGTACGGAGACACTGCCCATGCGAATTCTATTGGTTGAAGACAACCGCGATATTCTGGCCAACCTGGCCGACTACCTGGGGCTAAAAGGCTACACCGTGGACTGTGCGCAGGACGGTTTGTCGGGCTTGCACCTGGCCGCGACCGAGCACTACGACTTGATCGTGCTCGACATCATGCTGCCTGGCATCGATGGCTACACCTTGTGCAAACGCCTGCGCGAAGACGCCCGCCGCGACACACCGGTGATCATGCTCACCGCTCGCGACCAGTTGGATGACCGGTTGCAGGGCTTCAAGTCCGGCGCCGACGATTATTTGCTCAAACCGTTTGCCCTGTCGGAATTGGCCGCGCGTATCGAAGCCGTGCTACGCCGTGCCCAAGGTGGCGGTCGTCGCGCCCTGCAAGTGGCCGATCTTAATTACGACCTCGATACCCTGGAAGTTACCCGCGAAGGGCGCCTGCTCAAACTCAACCCGGTCGGCCTGAAGCTGCTCGCGGTCTTGATGCAGAAGAGTCCCCACGTACTGCGTCGGGAAGTCCTTGAAGAGGCGCTGTGGGGCGATGACTGCCCGGACAGCGACAGCCTGCGCAGTCATGTGCACCAGTTGCGGCAAGTGATCGATAAGCCGTTCGCCAAACCGCTGCTGCAAACGGTGCATGGTGTGGGTTACCGCTTGGCCGAGGGCCGTGATGGAGTTTAAGCAAAGCCTTGCCCAGCGGATCATCATCGCCTTTGCCTTGATGAGTGCGTTGGTGGCGGGCGCCTTCGCCATGGGCATCGTCGCGACCGTGCACCTGGTGGAAGAGAAGTTGATCTCGGCAGGCTTGGGCGGTGACTTGCAGCGCCTGCTGCTGATGGACACCGTTGAGGACTGGCGGCACCGGCCCGAGCCCGATCAGCTGTTTTACTTCAGCGGTGGCCCCGGCGATTTTGAATTGCCCAAGGACCTGCGCCATCTGGAGCCAGGGTTTCATGAGGTGTTTCGTGAGGCGCTGTCGTACCACGCCATGGTCGAAGTAGTCGACGGTCGGCGCTATGTGCTGCTGCAAGATCAAAGCGATTTCGAAGAGCGCGAGCGCGTGCTGTTTGCCGTGGTGTTGGTGGGCTTCGTGCTCAGCCTGGCGCTGGCGGTGTTCCTCGGTTGGGTGCTGGCCCGCAAGGTGATGGCGCCGGTGGTGCGCCTGGCTCGTCAGGTGCGCCACCGTGACCAGTTGCTTGGCCTGGCGCCGCCCCTGGCGCCCGACTATGCCGCCGACGAAGTCGGGGAGTTGGCCGTGGCCTTCGACGCCACGCTGGGGCGCCTGCGTCAGGCATTGTCACGCGAGCAGTTGTTTACCAGCGATGTCAGCCACGAACTGCGCACGCCCCTGATGGTGCTGGCCAGTTCCTGCGAACTGCTACTGGAAAACCCCGCGATCGATCAGCGTGGGCGTAACCAGGTCGAGCGAATCGCCCGTGCCTGTGAAGAAATGCGTGAACTGGTCCAAACCTTCCTGATGCTCGCCCGTGCCCAACATGACGATGGCAGCATGTCGCCCAAGGTCAACCTGTCGCAGGTGGCTGATGATCTGCTTGGCATTTGGCGCGAGCCCATTGAGCACAAGGGCCTGGAGTTGATCTACCAACCGGGCAACCCTTTGGATACCCGCTACAACGCGACCTTCCTGCATGCCGTGATGGGCAACCTGTTGCGCAATGCGCTGCATTACACCGAACGCGGTTTTATCCGGCTGACCCTGGAGCCTACCGGGTTTGTGGTGGAAGACAGCGGCGTCGGCATTCCCGAAGATAAGCGCGAAGCGATGTTCGAGCCGTTTGTCCGCGGCAGTGAGAAGCGCGGTGAGGGCCTCGGATTGGGTTTGTCACTGGTCCAGCGCATCTGCGAGAACCAGGGCTGGAGCGTTACCCTCAGCACTATGGAACCCAATGGCTGTCGCTTTCATGTTCAGTTGAGTCAGGTCAACGCCTGACCGTTTCCCCTGCCGTTATCCTGCCAGAGATCGCCGTAATTCGGCGAAGATGGCCCCATGATATTGCTTGTATCTGTAAAGTCTTGAAATATATGAGATTGGACAGGACAAGTTTTTCACAATGGGTTGACCTGTTGATCACAGGACGCTGCTTAAGGTTGTAGGCATCAGCAACAGGAGATCCGTTGATGCCTACCCCGATCAAACTCGAATTTTCCGACAAGTACGACGACGAACACGCCCACGAATATTTGCTCAAGCATCAGGACAATTTGGCCCGCCGCTTGTCCCACAAGCGCGACGAACAATTGGCCCGCGGTGCCTTGGCGATGGCGGGTGAGCCTAGCCTGGTGCTGGACTTGCCGTGTGGTGCGGGGCGCTTCTGGCCGTTGCTGGCGGAAAAACCCAACCGTGTGATTATTGGCGCCGACAATTCCGCGTCGATGTTGAAGGTCGCAACCGCCGCCCAACCGGCGGATGTGGTGAAACGGGTACGACCTTTGCAGACATCTGCCTTTGATATCGATTTGCCGGATAACTCGGTCGATAGCATTTTCTGTATGCGCCTGTTGCACCACATTGGTGATCCGGCGCACCGACTGGCGATATTGCGGGAGTTTCAGCGTGTTACCCGCGACAGCGTGATCATTTCGCTGTGGGTCGATGGCAATTTCAAAGCCTGGAAACGCAAACGCCTTGAAGGGCAGCGACGCAAGAGCGGTGAGCAAGAAGGTTACCAAAACAGATTTGTGTTACCAGCTGCTACTGTTGAAGCAGAATTTGAGCAAGCGGGTTTCCGTGTTCAGGATTCTCTGGATTTCATCCCGCTGTACGCCATGTGGCGAGTGTATGTATTGCGCAAGAGGTAAGAGCATGGCAGTTGAGTGCGTAGCAGGCAGTCACGTAGCTCCCGAAGAAAGATTTGATTATTTCTGGCGCCAACAAGGCGAGTGGGTCGAAGAGCCCAATCGTCGTCGCGGCGGTGAAAGTGGTGTGCAGCGAGTGATGAGCGCCAATGGGCGTCTGCTCTACAGCAAGCGCCAGACTGGCCACATCTACCGCAGTTGGCTGCACCCCTTTGGGCGCCCCACGGTGCTTCGCGAGCGTGATGCCCTCAAAGGGCTGCGCTTGCTGGATGTGCGGGTGCCGGAGTTGGTGTTCTGCGAGGCGCGCCGCGATGCTGAGCACCAGTGGCAGGCGTTGCTGGTCACCGCGTCCCTAGACGGTTTTGACGAAATTGAAAACTGGTACTCCGCGGGTGGCCGTGAACGCTACGGCGAATTGGTCCACGAGCGCGTACTCAAGGAATTGGCCTGCACCCTGGCACGTATGCACAAGGGGCGTTGGCAGCACGGTTGCCTGTACATCAAGCATATCTTTGTAAGGGTGACGGGCGAGGGCGACGCGGCCAACGTGGAAGTGGCACTGCTGGATTTTGAGAAGTGCCGCCAGCGCATTACCGCTCATAAGGCAGCGTCCCACGACATGCTGCAACTGCGCCGCCATTCGTCGTGGAACGATAGCGACTGGGCAAAACTCAGCTACTTTTACGAGACGGCGTTTGGCAGCGCTATCAAGGGTTTAACCAAATGAAGCTAGAAATAGCACGAGGTGTGTTTCTGGTAGGGGCGTTAGGCGTTGCAGCCTTGGCCCTGGCCGCGTGGGAACAGCCTCGCACACAGGTACTCAGTGCGACGCAGGACGGGGCGCAATGCCTGTTGCCGCGCGTCGTCAAGGCGAGTGTGGCGGCCAAGCCTGATCACGAGTTGCTCCTGTTCATGTTTGGAATGTCTCAAGGGATGAGGCCGCAGAGTTGAAACGATTTAAACCACCCCGAAAGGGCCTTGCGATGCGAGGCCCTTTTTTTTGCTTCAAGCCTTATCCGGTTTGGCCAGGAGGGTATAAACGCAGGGCAGTACAAACAGCGTAAACAACGTACCGGTCGACATCCCCGTCGCAATCACCATCCCGATATCAAACCGGCTGACGGCACCCGCCCCGGTCGCGAAAATCAGCGGCACCATGCCGAACACCATGGCGGCTGTGGTCATCAGCACTGGTCGCAGGCGAATCGATGCGGCTTCCTCCACGGCTTGTCGGGGCGTGAGGCCCTTGTCCTTACGCAACTGGTTGGCAAATTCCACGATCAGAATGCCGTGCTTGCTGATCAAGCCGATCAGCGTTACCAACCCCACCTGGGTGTAGATGTTCATGCTCGACCAGCCCAGGAACAGCGGAATCAGCGCCCCACAGATCGACAACGGCACCGTCACCAGGATCACCAGCGGGTCACGGAAGCTTTCGAACTGCGCCGCCAACACCAGGAAGATAATCGCCAGGGCCAGGCCAAAGGTTACCCACAGCGCCGAGCCTTCCTGAATAAATTGTCGGGACGCACCGCTGTAGTCGAACGCATAGCCGGGTGGGGTTTCTTCAATGGCGATCTGGCGCACGGTGTCGATGGCCTCGCCCATGCTCACGATCGGAAAGCCTGAGATCAGCGCCGAGTTGAGTTGCTGGAACTGATTCAACTGGCGCGGTCGGGCGCGGTCAGTGAGTGTGATCAGGGTCGACAGCGGCAACAATTCACCCTGGGTGTTTTTCACGTAGTAGTTGTTCAGCCAGTCGGGGTTATCGCGGTAGGCGCGTTCTACCTGAGCGATCACCTTGTAACTGCGCCCATCGAGGGTGAACCGGTTGATCTCCGCCTCCGCCAGCAGGGTTGCCAGGGTGCCGCCGAGGTCTTGCATCGACACACCCATCTGCGCCGCCTTGGCGCGGTCGATATCCACCACCACTTCGGGTTTGTCGAAGGCCAGGTCGATGTCGACAAAGGCAAACTTGCCCGACTCCATCGCGCGCTTTTTCACGCGGTTGGCCACTTCCAGCAACGACTCATAGTCATTGGCGGTGTTGATCACAAAGCCAAACGGCAGGCCTTCACCCGTGCCGGGCAGGGACGGCAGGTTGAAGCCGAACACTTGCAGGCCGGGAATCTGCTCGAGGCGATGCTGCACCTCGGGGAGGATTTGCATCTGGGTGCGGTCGCGCTCGTTCCACGGCTTGAGCAGGAAACCGCCGATGCCCGATTGCACGCCGTTGAAGCCATTGATCTGGAACGACGAGTAGTACTCCGGAAACTCCTTGAAGATGTTGATGAACTCGTCGGTGTAGGTGTTGAGGTAGTCCAGGTTGGTGGGCTGCGGCGCGCTGGCAATCATGAAGATGATGCCCTGGTCTTCGTCCGGGGCCAGTTGCGACTGGGTGAACTTGAGGAACACCGGGATCAGGCACAGCACGATCAGCGCAAACACGATCACCACCGGCCGCGTATTCAGGGTGCCGTGGAGCATGCGTTGATAGCGCCGCTTGAGTCTGTCAAAAATCCGGTCGAGGCGATGAGCCAGGCCGCTCGGGTTTTCATCGTGGCGCAACAGCAGGGCGCACATCATCGGTGACAGGGTCAGAGCGACAATGCCGGAAATGATCACCGCCCCGGCCAGGGTCAGGGCGAACTCCTTGAACAGCGCCCCGGTGAGCCCTTCGAGAAAACCAATGGGCGCATACACCGCGGCCAACGTGATGGTCATGGACACCACCGGCAGGGCAATTTCCCGCGCGCCTTCCAGCGCCGCATCCAATGGCGTCTTGCCTTCCTCGATATGCCGGTGGATGTTCTCCACGACCACGATGGCATCGTCCACCACCAGGCCGATGGCCAATACCATCGCCAGCAGCGTCAGCAAGTTGATCGAATAGCCCATCAATTGCATGAAAAACAGCACGCCGATCATCGACAGCGGGATGGTGATCACCGGGATCACCACCGAGCGCAACGCGCCGAGGAACAGGAACACCACCACGATGACGATCAGTACCGCCTCAAACAGGGTCTTGACCACTTCGTTGATGGAGGCCTGGATAAATAGCGTGGCGTCGTAGGCAATTTCTGCCTTGAGGGTAGGCGGCAACTGGGCTTCCAGCTCTGGCATGATCTTGCGCACTTCCTTGATCACCTCCAGCGGGTTGGCGCTGGGGGTAGCCTTGATGCCGATGTACACCGAGGGCGTGCCGCCAAACGAGCTGATGGCGTTGTAGTTTTCCGCGCCCATTTCTACGCGGGCCACGTCCCGCAGCAGCACACGGCTGTCACCGTCGGTTTTAACGGCGATGGCGCCAAAGGCTTCAGCGGACTTGAGGTCGGTGTTGGCGTTGATGCTGGTCACCACGAACTCACCCTTCACCTCGCCGGCGGCGGACAGGAAGTTGTAACGGCGCACGGCGTCGGTGATGTCGCTGGCGCTGAGGCCGAAACCGGCGAGCTTGACCGGGTCCAGCCAGATACGCATGGCGAACACCTGATTGCCGAGGATCTCCGCTTCTGCCATGCCCGGCAGGGTGGCGAGCTTGGGCTGGATGACGCGAGACAAGTAGTCGGTGATCTGCGGGTTGCTCAATTGCTGGCTGGAGAAACTGATGTACATCAGCGCCGAAGCGTCGGCCGCCTCTTTGCTCAACACCGGGTCTTCGGCGTCTTGTGGCAGTTTGTTTTTTACCTCATTGGCTTTGGCCAGCAACTCGGTAAACAAGCGGTCACTGTTGGCGCCGATGCGCGCGTAGATGGAAATCACCGAAAAGTTCTGGCGACTCACCGACGTCATGTAGTCGATGCCCTCGGCGCTGGCCAGGCTTTGCTGCAATGGCTGAGTGATATAGCCCTGGATGGTTTCGGCGTTTGCACCGGGGTAGGCGGTGGTCACCGTTATCAGGGCGTTTTCCATGGTCGGGTATTGGCGCAGCGGTAACTTGCTGTAGGCCTGCAAACCCAGTAGCACGATGAGCAGGCTGACCACCATGGCCAGCACCGGACGGCGGATAAAGGCATCTGTGAACTTCATGGCTCAGTGCCCTGCCGGCAGGTTTTTGTCCGGACTGATGGCGATGGGCGTGCCGTTATCCAGCTTGAGCTGACCGGCGCTGACCACCTGTTCACCGGCGCTCAAGCCCTTGCTCACCAGCACCAGGCCGCCGCGTCGTTCGCCGGTCTCGACAAAGCGTCGCTCGGCGACCAGCAGCGGTTGGCCATTGGCGTCCTTTTCCAGCGCGCCGCTTTCGTTCTTCTTCTCGGCCACGGCGTACACCGAGTTGCCGTAGAGGGTGTAGGTAATTGCGCTTTCCGGCACCACGATCTGTGCGGTGGGGTTGGGCAGCAAGACGTCGAGGCTGGTGAACATGCCGGGCAGCAATGTGTTGTCCGGGTTGGCCAGGGTGGCGCGCACCAGGACATTGCGTGTGCTGTCCTCGACCTTGGGGTTGATCGCGCTGATGCGACCGGGGAATTGCTGCCCGGGGTAGGCTGAGACCTGCACCTGCACGGTTTGGCCGATGGCGACCTTGGGCACCGCGTGCTCGGGGATATAGAAGTCGACATACAGGCTGCTGATGTCCTGCAAGGTGGCGATCACCGTGCCGCTGGCCAGGTAGTCGCCCACGTCCACCTGGCGAATGCCGATGGTGCCGCTGAACGGCGCGACAATATGCTTCTTCGCCAGCGAGGCCTTGAGCTGGTTGACCGTGGCTTTGTTCTTTTGCAGTTGCGCGGACAGGCGGTCGAACTCGCCTTTGGAAATCGCCTGGCTGCCCACCAACTGGCTGCCGCGTCCGTAATCCAACTGGGCCAGGCCTAAGTCGGCCTGAGCGGTTTCCAGCAGCGCGCTTTCTACGGCGCTGTCCAGTTGCACCAGGGGTTGCCCGGCCTTGACCTTCTGCCCGGATTCGAACTGCACGTCTTTGACCGTTCCCGCAATTTCCAGGCTCAGGTTGACGCCTTGCAAAGCCTTGAGCGTGCCCACCGACGGTAGGCGTTGCTGCCATGGCTGTTCGACAGCGGTGGCGACGGCGACACTCACGGGCGGCTTGGGTTTGGAAAAGACCTGGATCTGCTGATAGATGGAAAAGGCTTTATAGCCCGCCAGCAGCAGGACGATTAACAGGACGACACCCAACATGATCAGCATGCGACGGCGCAGCATATTCCGGTTCCTTGGAAAAACTGAGACAGACGAAAACAGACAAGCTCGAAACATTACTCCGAGTGTAGTGGGGATTCCAGACGGTATTTTTGACAGGTCAACGGCCCTGTAATAGCCCGACTTGCCGGCGACTACAGGGGGATGTCAGATCAAGTGGAGATGGTTGTCCCAGAGCCCTGCTGGTAATTCCAGCGGTTTGGCGACCAACTGTTTCTGGCGGCAATCGTAGTAGCGGCAACGGCCTTGGCCGGAGGTGACGACAAACCCATCCTCTACTGCACCGACCCCTGCGCAATCGGGTAACGGACCATCAAGACGCAGTTCGCCGCTGTCCATGTCCCAGATAAAGAAGCGATTGCCACGTGGCGCCGTCAATGCCACCAGGCGCAACTCGCTGTGCACCGCGACGCTGGCGGTGTAATGCCCCATGGCCTGCAATTGCTCGTCTGCCACTGGAAACGCCACGAACGGTTGCCCCGGACGCTTGATCGCCAGCAACTCGGAACGCTCCTGGGACGGCCCCATGAACTGCTGCCCGGTAAGGATGGTGCCATCGCTGGCGATGCCCATATGGCGCACGCTGTTCATCTGCTGGGCCAGGGTTTCCTTGCTGATGAGCGTGCCATCGCGCTGCATCAACACCAGGCTCGGCTCCATGGCATTGAGGTTCATCTCCACGCGGCTTTCGGCTTCGGTGCGAATGCCGCCATTGGCCACGATCAACGTCTCGCCGTCGGGCATCCACGACACCTGGTGCGGGCCAATGCCGTGGGTGGAAAGTTCGCCGCTGTGCACCAGCCGCTCGCCTTCGAACTTATACACACCGAGCAAGCCACGGCCGGGGTCTGACGTATCGTTCTCGGTGGCGTACAGCCAGTCGCCGCTCTTGTGAATCACCGCATGGCCGTAGAAGTGGCGATTGGTGTTCGAGGTGATGGTTTGCAGCAGCGCGCCATCACGCAGGTCGATCAGGTAACTTTCGGTGCCTGGGCGACGGGCGACGAACAGCGCAATCGGCAGTGTCGGGTGGTTGATGATGTCGTGGCAGCGCTGGCCGACCTGAGTGGCAAACACTTGCTTGCCGTCCAAGTGATAACCCACGGCGTAGTGCTTGCCGTCTGCATCATCGCGCGCCGACAGCAGCAGCGGACCCTTGTCTTTCTGCTTGAACAACGTCCAACCACCCAGTGTGAGTGCGCTGAGCAGTACGCTGCCAACCGCCAAAGCCTGTCGCCTGAGCATCATCAGTCACCGTCGTTGGCGTTAAAGCCCAGTTGGATGCCCAGCGCCTTGGCCAGTTCGCCTTCGTGCAGGCGGTGGACGACGTTGAGGCTGTCATAGATGTCGTTGAGTTGCTGGCGACCGGCGTCATCGTTCAACAGTTCGTTGAGGGTGCGCTGGTTGCTGGCGAACAGTTTCAGGGACGCGGCGTAGGCGGCGTCGATTTTGTCGGCCAATGGTTTCTGATCCGACGGCAGCAGGCCACGCAGGCCTTTGTTGTCGACGCCGACCCATACGGTCTGGGCGGCAGCAAGGCTGGCCTCCAGGCTTTGCAGGGACGACTGGCTGCGCCAAGCGTCGGCCTGGAACGGCTGCGGGATGCCCTTGGTCTGGCGGCCCATGGGCGTGCCGAGTTTTTTCTTCAGGCTGTCCAGGGCGGTCACTTGGACGCGCAGCAGGTCGGCGATGGCTTCGTGGGAATCGGCGTAGCGCTGGTTCGGAAACTTGGTCATCTGCGCGAGCATGCCATCGGTGCTGTTCCAGCTGGCTAGGATCTCTTCGGCCAGGGTTTTCTGACGCTCGCCGATGGCCACCAACAGTGGGCAATAACGGGCTTTGTTCGCATCGTCGGCGATGTCGGTCTTGGCGTCGTAGAGGATGTATTCGTAGGCCGACAGGCCTTGCACGACTACGCTGGACTTGGCCAGGGCGGCGCCGTCGATCTGCGGCTGGCTGGTGACCAATTGCTCGACCTGGCGCCCGACCAGGTTTTTCTTGTCCGGCCAGAACTGTATTTGCCATGCACGGTTGCCCTCGGCCAGCGGGCCGATCAGCAGCGGTTGCAACTCGGCCCAGGCTTTTTGCGCATGGATGAAGTCGGCGCGGGCGGTGTCCAGGCTTTCCTTGCCCTGGCAGTAGGCGAGGGCGCTGACGGCCAATTGACGGTCGGCTTCGACCCAGCGGCTGTAGGTCGGCAGGATCACTTGTTTGGCGATCGCTGCAGAGGTCACAGCTTGCGGGTCTTGTGGCGAGCAGGCGCCCAGGGCGAGGGCGGCCAGGCTGGTGAACAACAACTTGGGACGGAACATGTCGAGCTCCCTTCTGTAAGTGGGGCGAAGCTTATAAAGAATTCAGGAACGCCAGCAACGCAGCGCGCTGTTCGGCATTAAAGGACAACACATGCTGCTGCGCCGCTTGTGCCTCACCGCCGTGCCAGAGCACGGCTTCCAGCAGGTTGCGGGCGCGGCCGTCATGCAGAAACTGGGTATGGCCACTTACGGTGTGTGTCAGGCCAATGCCCCACAACGGCGGCGTGCGCCAGTCGCGGCCACCGGCCTTGAATTCGCTGCGGTTGTCGGCCAGGCCATCGCCCATGTCGTGCAGCAGCAAATCGCTATAGGGGCGGATCACTTGGTTGGCCAATTCAGGCTCGGCGGCATTGGCTGAGGTGGTGAACGTCGGCTTGTGGCACCCCTGGCAACCGGCCTGGAAGAACAGGTTTTTCCCGGCCAGGACTTGCGGATCGTTGACCTGGCGGCGCACGGGCACGGCAAGGTTACGGGTGTAGAACAGCACCAGGCGCAGAATGTTATCGCTGACTTCCGGCTCGCCATCGGCGCCATTGCCGTTGGGCGCCTGTTTGCAGGCCACTTGGGCTTCGGTGCAGTCATCGAAGGGTCTCAGGGACGTAGTGAGGCCCATATCACCAGAAAACGCGTGAACATTTTGTTGATTGAGGTTGGGTTGTCCGGCTTTCCAGCCAAAACGCCCGAGCACGGTTTTTTGCTGGGCGTCATCCCACACCTGATTGGCCCGGCCGACGATGGCTTCTTTATCGGCGGTTTTGGGGTCGGTATTGCGCAGGATGTCCGCGTCGCTGATGGCTTCAAGCAGGCCAAGGCCGATCATCGGCGGGGCGATGCGCGCCGAAAAACGGGGGTCGGGGGGCATTGGGCCATAGCCGAGTTGGGTGATCTGCAGGTCCGGCTTGCGCAGTTCGACGACGGTGCCGTCCTTGAAGGTGACGTTGACCGGTGTGTAGTCGACCCGCACTTTGCCTTCCGGAGTGACGCCGGGCACGGCCATGTCCTGCAATTGCCCGCCGTATGTCGGCTCTGGCACCACGCCTGCTTGCTCGATGAGTTTGGCGTAGGGTTGCTGATCCTGAGTTGGCGGGGCGATCGACAGGCGCACCAGCATCGAGACCGCATTGGCTGCGTCGGGCAACGGCGGGTGGCCACGGCCGTCCTTGATGTGGCAGTTCTGGCAAGCGTTGGTGTTGAACAACGGGCCCAGGCCATCACGGGCGGTGGTGGTGGACGGCGCGATCACCCAAGGACTGCGAAAGAAACTGTTGCCGACGCTGAAGTCCAAGCGGCGCGTCGGCGACAAGTTGGCCGACGGCAGGGAAAACGCGTTCTGGTCGCGCTTATTCACCGTCGTCGCGCCGCCTGCCCGCGATTCACCCGGCTCGGCCTTGGTGAACCTGGGGGCGTCATCGCACGCAGTCAGGCCCAAGGCCATGCATACGACGGACAGACGAAGAAGCGAACGGAACATCGAGTTTCCTGAACGAGCGTGAAAAATATGGTCGCAAAGTCTAACAGGGCCGGGGGGAATGAATAAGAGCAATTATCGTTTGGTGGTCGCCGGTTTATTCCCGCTAGAATGACCGCACATTTTTTCTGGAGGTGGCCAATGCAGGCTCTCGACGCTTTGCTCAACCGTGTTTCCGTGCCGCGTTTGCTGGAGCCGGCACCGACCCAGGAGCAGCGCGACGTGCTGTTCGCCGCTGCTATGCGTGCACCCGACCACGGTCAATTGCGCCCTTGGCGTTTCCTCACCGTAGAAGGCGCCGCCCGTGAGCAGATGGGGACGCTGCTGGCCGAGGCTGCACGCCTGCAAGACGCCGACGCCCCGCAAGCCGCCATCGACAAGGCCCAGAACGGCCCATTGCGCGCACCGTTGGTGGTGGTGGTGATCGCCCGTTTGCAGGAGCACTTCAAGGTACCCAAGTCTGAGCAACTGCTGGCGGCGGCCTGTGCGGCCCACGGCATTCTGTTGGCGGCCTATGCCCAGGGGATTGGTGCGGTGTGGCGTACGGGTGAGTTGTCCTACTCGGCCCACGTTGCCAAAGGCCTGGGGCTGACGGCGGATGAGGAAGTGATTGGCTTCCTCTATTTGGGTACCCCGCAGAACCCGCCGCGTACGGCACCGAAGGAAGATGTGGCGGCGTTTGTGCAGGCTTGGACGGGTCTCTAAGCAGTACGCGATCAAAATGTGGGAGGGGGCTTGCCCCCGATAGCGGTGTCTCAGTCAATGAATCTGCTGAATGACACACTGCTATCGGGGGCAGGCCCCCTCCCACATTTCACCTGTGGTGTTTCTTAAACCTTGAACTGATCCATGAGTTTCATCTGCTGGCTGGCCAACGCATTGAGTTGGCTGCTGATAGCCGCCGATTCGGTGGCCTGGCCGGTGAGGGTTTCGGTCACGGTGCGGATCGCCGAGACGTTACGGTTGACCTCTTCGGCCACCGCGCTCTGTTGTTCGGCGGCGCTGGCGATTTGCAGGTTCATGTCGCTGATCACCGTCACGGCGTCGCTGATCTTGCCCAAGGCCTGCACGGCCTGATGGATCTGTCCGGCATTGCTCTGGGCCTGGTTTTGGCTTGAGTGCATCGTCGCGACCACGCCACGGGTGCCGCTCTGGATGCGTTCGATCACCAGGCGGATCTCCTCCACGGAATCCTGGGTGCGCTTGGCCAAGTTACGGACTTCGTCGGCCACCACCGCAAAGCCGCGGCCGCTTTCGCCCGCGCGTGCCGCTTCAATCGCCGCGTTCAGCGCCAGCAGGTTGGTCTGTTCGGCAATGCTGCGGATCACTTCCAGCACCGAACCGATTTGCTCGCTGTTGACTGCCAGGGCTTCGACTTCGCCCACGGCCCTGCTGACTTCTTCGGCGAGGATCGTGATATCCCGCGTACTCTTTTCAATGATCTGCATGCCTTCGCGCGCCGACTGATCGGCACCGCGTGCCGCGCTGGCGGCATTCGAGGCGCTGTTGGCGACGTCATGGGCGGTGGCGCTCATTTCGTTGGACGCCGTGGCCACTTGGTCGATTTCACGGAACTGCACCTGCATGCCTTCGCTGGTCTGGCGGGCGATGGCCGAGGACTGGTCCGCCGTGCCGCGGGCCTCGGTGATGCTTTGCTTGATCTGGGCGATAGTCGGTTGCAGCTTGTCGAGGAAGCGGTTGAACCAGTTCACCAGTTCGCCCAGTTCATCCTTTTTACTGTAGGCCAAGCGTTGGGTGAGGTCGCCGTCGCCGCTGGCGATGTCCTTGAGCATCGCGGCCACGCTGTTGATCGGGCGGGTTACGCCGGTGGCGGTCAGCCAGATCAGCAGCAAACCCAGGAGCCCGGCGGCAGCGCCCACCAGCAAGGCCTTGAGGGTGCCGGTCGCCTGGGCTTTGTCGAGGACCTCCTGCAGTTTTACGGTGTCGGCCAGCATCACGTGTTTGGGCAGTTTAATCACCACCCCCCAGGCTTTGGCATCGGCGATCGGCTTGACTGCGTAGACCGCACGAATCGTATCGCCCTGCTCAAGATTGACGTGGCTGTCATTGGCCAGCAGTTGCACGATCTCATTGCCCTCGGCGCCCAGCGTATCGATCAGATTTTTGCCGACCCGCGCAGGCTCGCCGCTGTAGGCGGCAATCAGACCGGTGCTGGAGATAACCTCCAGGTGCGCGGCGCCATCGAACAGCGTCTTTTGGGCCGCATCAGCCAGGGTTTGCAGGCTGTTGAGCGCAATGTCCACACCCACCACACCAATCACTTTTCCATCCACCAGCAGCGGTTGGGAAATGGTGGTCATCAGTACCGGTTTGCCGGCCACAGTGTCTTCGTACGGATCCAAGAGGCAGGTGCTGCGGGTGTCACGCGGGCAGGTGTACCAGATGTTGTAGGGTGTGCCGTTTAGGTTGGGGGTGGTCTTGGTCAGGTCTTCCTCGACCATGATGGTGTTCAGGCCTTCACCCCCGGCACGGCTCCAGTAGCTGGAAAAGCGGCCTTTTTCATTGGAGACGCGGGCCTTGTCGTTGATGAATTCGCTGTCCTTACCGTCCAAGCCATCGGGCTCGAACGACAGCCAGATTCCGAGCACCTTGTTGTTGCGTTCAAAGGCGGTTTTCAGGCTCTGATTGAGTTCTTCGCGAAGGGCTGCGGGCTCCAGAGCACGTTTGGCGGCGAGGTTGCGCAAGTCTTTGACTTGGTCGGCCAGGGCGGTGACCGCGGTTAGATTTTCGCCGAAGGTTTTCTGCAACTGCACCGCTTGTTCAGCGGCCCTTGCCTGCAACAGGCTTTGCACGCTGCTGGTGAGCATGCGTGAACTTGAATCGCTGATCAGATGGTCGTTCTGGTCCGTTTCGTACAGATTGATGCTCACGATCAGCGTAATCACCCCCAGCAGGCAAAGGCCGGACAGCAGCACGATTTTCAAGCGGATAGAGAGGGTGTCGAACATAGGTTCACTCACGAATGGTCTTGTTGGAATGCACAGCACGGCCAAGTCCATTCAGCGCTATATCCGGAGCATCGGCGCGGTAGGGGCTTTCATGAGCAGAAGGCGATGGGCGGTAGGAAAACGCCTACAGGTAGGGTTATACGGGCTGTGCGAGCCGTTCGGGGCGTGACCAGATCCACAGATTGCCCAGGCTCATCCCGGCAATCGCCAGGTAGATGGGCCAGCCATGGTCGAGCATCACCAGCATCAGGATCGCGCACAACAGCATGCTCACGGTGGCGCTGACTTTGGCCCGGCGCGCGATGATCTTGCCGTTGCGCCAGTTGAACAGGATCGGCCCAAACAGGCGGTGGTTTTCCAGCCAGGCGCTGAGGCGTGGCGAGCTTTTGGTCGCGGCCCAGGCGGCCAGCAGGATGAACTCGGTGGTGGGCAAACCGGGTATCACAATCGCCACCAGCCCGATGCCCAGGCTGACATAGGCCAGCAGGCCGAACAGGATCTGTGCGATTTTCGAGGTGGATTGGGTTTTGCCAGTCATGGTGAAGCTTTTCTTGGGGAAGGTTACAAAAAAGTCCGAACTTAAATGCGATCAAAATGTGGGAGGGGGCTTGCCCCCGATGGCGGTGGGTCAGTTACCTATTTGTTGGCTGATGCACCGCTATCGGGGGCAAACCCCCTCCCACATTGGGTTGCATTTCAATTTGCGGGATCAGGCCAGTTCAGGGGCGCTAGCGTACGCCTGTTCCAGCAACACGGTGAAGCGCACAAACGCATCCACCGCGCCTTTTTCTACTGCGGCCTCTTCCTCGGGGCTGAATTGCAGGCCGTCGAGGGTGCGGGTGAAGCGCTTCCAGCCTTCGGCACGACCGCCGGCTGGCTCACCCAAGTGGCGGGCCCCAAAGGTTTCGCTCAAGCCGAGGCCTACGGCGCGCTTGATCAGGAACGCGGCGCCCAACTTGGAGCCTTCCGAGACGAACAGCCAGCCCAGGGCTTCTGCTTTGCTCGGGTTGCTCACTGCACCGGCCACCGCAGCCGGCACTTCGGTGTCCAGGTCGGCGAGGTCCAGCTTGACGGCTTCGGCGCGGCAGCGTGCGGCGAGGTCAGGCACGATCTTGATCAGTTCGGCGTCGTTGTACAGGGCCACCAGTTCCGACTGGAACAGGTACTGCGCCACCACGAAACGGGCAAAGTTGGCCTGGGTTTCGAACGGGGCATGAGCCTTCACCAGTGCATCCAGCTTGGTGTGCGGCTCGTTGGTGATCTGGTTCAGGCGCTGGGAGCGCAGGCTTGGACGTTCTGCGTTAGGAGAAGCGGTCATGAAAAAGTCCTTGAGAAGGGGAGCGCCTTGGTGCCCGAAAGAGAGCGGTTATCAACTAGACGAACAAGAAGACGCGGCACAGTAAAAAATCCTCACCTCGTCGTTGATATTTCGACGAGGTGAGAAGGGCTTGGTCAGATATCCCAGATCACGTTAATCGCAAAGTTGCGGCCGGGCTGGGTCAGGCGGTCGAGGTTGGCCGGGCCGGTTACCGCGGCTTCGCCGACGCTGTCGTAGCTGCGTACGTCATCCCAGTTCCAGTACTTCTTGTCGGTGAGGTTGTAGAGGCCGCCGTTGATGGTCACGTCGTTGGTGACTTTGTAGTAGGCGGTCAGGTCGACAACGCCGAAGCCGGGGGTTTTGAATGGGCCGCTGGTGTCGCCGTCCGGCGCGTGGAAGGTGGAGCTGTCTACGCGATTCTGCTTCTTCACCAGGGTCCAGCTCAGCAGGCCGCCGTAATTGTCCTGGTCGTAGCCCAGGCCGAACACGCCCTTGAGCGGGTTGACGCTGTTCAGCGGTTCGCCGTTTTGGTCGTTGCGACCGTAGGCATAGGAGACCGCACCCTGGGTGTATAGGCCTTGTGGGGCACCGAATGCATCCAGGTTCAGGCGGCCCTTGGCTTCGGCGCCCTTGACGCTGGCGCGCTTGATATTGACGGCTTGGAACTGCTCGGCAGTGCCGCCGACCACGACGTTGTCTTCGTCGATAAAGTCGCGGTATTTGTTATAGAACACCGCCACCTCGAAGGAACCCTCGTCGAACTTGCCGCGAATCCCGGTTTCGATGCCTTTGCTGGTCTCCGGCTTGAGGTCCGGATTGGGTTCGACGGTGTAGCCCAGGTTCAAGTTTTCAAAGCGGCCGTACAGCGACTTGGCGGACGGCGTGCGGAAACCTTCGGCGTATTGGCCGAACCAGGTGTATTGGTCCGTCAGCGCGTAGGTCAGGCCAAACTTGGGCGTCACGCGGTGCCAGGTTTTCTTCTTGTCGCTCACCGTTTCCGCACCTGTCGGGTTGACGGTGTTGAGGAATTCCTGGGTCAGCTTGGGTTTGAGCTGGGTGTAGTCATAGCGCACGGCGGGGAGGAAGGTCCATTTGTCCCAAGTGATCTGGTCCTGTGCGAACAGCGAATAGGTGTTGATGGTCGGGTCGGGGAAGTCGCTGGCCTTCTTCACGCTATCGGAGGCCATCGGGCTGGGCGCGCCGATGGCGGTGCAACCGCTGCCGACGGCCACGCAGGTGGCGCTGCCCTCGCGCGAGCCGGTGACTTTCTGCTGCTTGAGGGTGGTGCCGTAGGTCACTTGGTGATCGGTTTCACCAAGGCTGAACGCTTTGTCCAACTGTGCATCGAAAACCCACTGTTTTTCCTGGTAGAGCGTGTCGCGTGTGCGCAGGACGCGACGACCGGATTGATAGATTTCGGCGGTGGTCTGGTCGGTCTTGGCGATCTGGTAATTGACGCTGGTCTTGATGCGGTCGGCAATCGGCGACTCAAGGGCGAAGCTGTTTTCCAGGCCGAAACGTTCACGGGTGATGGTGTCGTTACCACGACGATCACGGTAGAGGTTGAAGCCTCGGCCGCCGATGAACGGGCCGCCCACCGCGTTCTTCAGGTTGACGTCGCGATCATCCTTGTACTTCTCGTACGTCAGACCCAGGCGGTTGTCATCGCCATAGTTCCAGCCGAGCTTCGCCAGGATGTTAGTGGTGCGCGCTTCTTCCGGGTTGGCGCCTGTGCGATCCAGGCCGGTGGCGTTGTTGCCGTCGTAGGACTCAGTTTCGTGACCGTTGCGCTGGCTCAGGTGCAGCAAACCGTCGAAGTCTTGAACGCGGCCGGCGAAGGTGCCAGAGGTCAGCCAACTTTCGTCGGCGGAGCTGTAGCCGGTCTTCAGGCGGGCGCCGAAGTCTTGGCCTGGCTTGATGATGTCAACCGGGTCGAGGGTGAAGTAACTGACGGCGCCGCCGATGGCGCTGCTGCCGTAGAGGGCCGACGCCGGCCCGCGCAGGATTTCCACGCGCTTTACGATTTCCGGGTCGACGTAGTTGCGGCGGGTCTTGGCGTAGGGACCGTTGAAGAAGTTGCCCGGCACTTCCACACCGTCCACTTGGGTAAGGATACGGTCGCCATCGATGCCTCGAATGTTGAAGCCGGCGTTACCTGCGCGGGTGCCTGCGCCGCCTACCGAGACGCCGGGCTCGTAGCGCACCAGTTCCCGGATGTTGTTGACGTTCTGGCGGTCCAGTTCCTCACGCTCATGCACGCTGACGGTGCTCGGCACGCTGTTCACATCCTGCGCGTTACGGGTTGCGCTGATGGTCACCTGTTGCAGATTGAGGGTGCTGCCCGCTGCGCGCTTTTCCAGCACGATGTTGTTATTGCCCAGTTTGCGGTAGCTCAGGTTGGTCCCCACCAACAGCCGGTCTAACGCTTTTTCTGGCGACAACGGGCCGCGTGCGCCAGGAGACGACACGCCCTGGCCCAGCTCTGCGGGCAGGCCGACTTGCCAGCCGGTCACGGCGGTAAAGGCGTTGAGCGCCGAGACCAGCGGCTGCTGTTCGATGCTGAAGGTGTAGTTGCCCTGGCTGCGCGAAACCGGTTCGGCAGCGGTGGCGGCCATGGCCGGCGCGCCGGCCAGCAGGATGGCGGCAGTCAACAAGGACAGGACGGGCGAAGAAGACCGGCGGTTGAAACGAGAGGACATCGAAAGCGCTCCGGGGGACGAATCTTATAGTTGCGAACCGAATCAAATAGGAATCAGTTGCATTGGCTAAGACGAGACGTACCGCCGAAGGTTATCGAGTAAAAATAATTCTCATTTAGTTCAGGATGACCAGCGCCGGGTATTCCGAGAGCTTGGCAGAGGTGATGTGCGCCAGTGAGCGCACGACGTCCAGGGGTTGATCGAGCCGGTAATTGCCGGTGACCGCGACGCTGGCGAGTTGGTCGTTGGTGTTGACGATCCAGCCGGGGTAATAGCGGCGCAACTCGGCGAGCACTTCGCTCATCGGGCAGTTTTCAAAAATCAGCCGGCCTTGCACCCAGGCCAGGTCCTTATTGGCGTCCAGCTTGGCCGGTTGGCCGAAGCCTTTGGGGCCGATGCGGATACTTTCGCCGGCGCGCAGGCGTACGCGGGCATCGTCGAAAGTGTTGCTGAGGTCGACATCACCGCGCTGCACTTGCACCTGGGCCTCCCCATTGAGGTAGCGCACGGCGAAGGCGGTGTCGCGCACGCTGGCGCGCACCGGGCCGGCGTCGATTTCCAGGGGCTGGCCATGGTTGGGCACAACCTCGAAAAAAGCCTCGCCCTGGTACAGGCGGGCGATGCGCTGGTGGTCCTTGATGCTGCTGGAGAACGCCGAGTTGGTGTTCAGCAATACTTTCGAGCCGTCGTCCAATTGCAGACGTTGTCGTTCGCCCACCACGGTGAGGTGGTCGGCCTGCAGGCGCACCGGCAGGTTGCTGAAGCTGAACAGCCCGATCAGCAACACCGCGGCGGTGGCGAGCGGTTTCCAATGGGGTTTGATTCGGCGCCAGGCGCTGGGCTTGCGCGGCGCGGCCAGGGCCACCGCGGCGCTGTGAACCGGCGCGCCACCCCAGGCGGCCTGGGCCTTGGCGAAGGCGTTGACGTGGGCCGGGTCGCGGGCCATCCAGGCTTCAAACTCGGCCTGCTGCCCAGCTTGCGGGCACTGCAAGGCAATCAGCCAATCCAGGGCCTGGTCCATAGCCGTGTCTTGCAGCACCTCATGAGCCAGCTCATGAGGGCGCAGTTTATTGGGGTCCGTCACGGTGTTCCTCGGGTCTTCGCCACGTTCTATTCATTATTCCTACAGCTCGGGTCGACATTTCTGTCGCGTGCAGCTTAAGGCCGATCCAGCCGGTCGGCCACACCTACGCAGATGGCCATGATCAATTTCAGTTCCTTTTGCACCGTGCTCAGGGACACGTCCAACTGATCGGCAATCTCCTGGTAGCTGCACCCGTGCAGGCGGCTGAGGATGAAAATCTGCTGCTGGCGGGCACTCAATTGGCCCAGGCTGACGCTCAGGTGTTCAAGCAGTTGCTCGGCCTGAGTCGCATCTTCGGGGGTGCTGATAGGGGCGGCGACGCTTTGCAGGATGTCCAGCGGGACATCTTCCTGCAGCGTGCGGGCCTGGATTCTGCGTGAGCGCAGGTGGTCCAGCGCGAGGTTACGTGCGGTTTGATAAACGAAGGGTTCAAGGTGATCGATCGGCCGCTCGCTGAGGGCCCGTGTGACGCGCAGGTAGGTTTCCTGCAGCAGGTCCTCGGCGGTGCTGTGGTTATTCACCATCCGCTGCAAGGTGCGTAGCAGAATCACCCGTTGGGTGAGAAAGACTTGGTTGAAGCGAGATTGGCTCACAGTGATACCAGACCGATTTGCAGCAAATGATAATGCTTATCATCAACTCAAATGGCAAGTGGCTATTTCTCTGGGCCTACTTAGAACAATGTGGGAGGGGGCTTGCCCCCGATAGCGGTGTGTCAGTCAACACATTCCTGACTGATACACCGCCATCGGGAGCAAGTCGAATCGCCCCTCCCAAAGCATCGCATTATTCGGCGTTACACAATGCCAGGCAGTTATCCAGCATACGGTTGGAGAAGCCCCACTCGTTGTCGTACCAGGCCAGTACTTTGAGCAACTTGCCGCTGACCTTGGTGTGATTGGCGTCGAAGATCGACGACAGCGGGTTGTGGTTGAAGTCACTGGAAACCAGCGGAAGGGTGTTGTAACCGAGGATCTTCGAGTGCTGGCTGGCTTCCTTGAGCAGCGCGTTGACCTCTTCGGCAGTGGCTTCTTTCTTCAGCGTTACGGTGAGGTCTACCAGGGACACGTTGATTACCGGCACGCGCACGGCCATGCCGGTCAGCTTGCCCGCCAGTTCCGGCAGCACCAGGCCCACCGCTTCGGCAGCGCCGGTCTTGCTTGGGATCATGTTCTGGGTGGCGGAGCGCGCGCGGTACGGGTCGGTGTGGTAGACGTCGGTCAGGTTCTGGTCGTTGGTGTAGGCGTGGATGGTGGTCATCAGGCCACTCTCGATGCCCAGCTCGCGGTGCAGCACCTGGGCGACCGGCGCCAGGCAGTTGGTGGTGCACGAGGCGTTGGAGATGATCTGGTGGGACTGACGCAGAATGTCGTGGTTCACGCCATACACCACAGTGGCGTCCGCGCCTTTGGCCGGTGCCGAGATGATCACCTTGCGTGCGCCGGCGGTAATATGGGCGGCGGCCTTGTCACGGTCGGTGAACAGACCGGTGCATTCGAATACCACGTCAATCTTGTGTGCAGCCCATGGCAGGTCAGCCGGGTTGCGAATGGCACTCACGGCAATCCGGTCACCGTTGACGGTCAGGCTTTCCTGATCGTGGGCGACCTCTGCGTCGAATGTGCCATGTACGGTGTCGTATTTGAGCAGGTGGGCATTGATCGAGCTGTCGCCCAGATCGTTGATGGCGACGATCTGCAAATCCTGGCGGTAGCCTTGGGTATACAGTGCGCGCAGGACATTACGGCCAATACGGCCAAAACCATTGATTGCGATACGAAGAGTCATTGGAGAGTGCCTGTCGTCGATTTGTTGTAAGAATTACAAGATTATTCGCATAAAAATAGAAAACAAGCCTTTTTAGTGGCAATATTTTGTTCAATCTACAACGAGTGACCTGAATCAACTGGTCCGATGATTCAAACGACACCCTGCCATCCCATGCGCTGCGGGCGTTTGATCAGCATAGACACTCAGGTCGCCACATCCGTTAGCCTGGAGTTCTACACATGCATCCCCGCGTTCTTGAGGTCACCGAACGGCTTATCGCCCGCAGCCGCGCCACCCGCGAGGCTTACCTTGCGCTCATTCGCGGCGCCGCCAGCGACGGTCCGATGCGCGGCAAGCTGCAATGCGCCAACTTTGCCCACGGCGTGGCCGGTTGCGGCACCGAAGACAAAAACAGCCTGCGCATGATGAATGCCGCCAACGTGGCAATTGTTTCCTCATATAACGACATGCTGTCGGCGCACCAGCCGTACGAACATTTCCCTGAACAAATAAAGAAAGCTCTGCGTGAAGTCGGCTCGGTCGGCCAGTTCGCTGGTGGTACGCCTGCAATGTGCGACGGTGTGACCCAGGGCGAGCCAGGGATGGAGCTGAGCCTGCTCAGTCGTGAAGTCATTGCCATGTCCACGGCGGTGGCGCTGTCCCACAACATGTTCGACGCCGCACTGATGCTGGGCATCTGCGACAAGATCGTCCCCGGCCTGATGATGGGCGCGCTGCGCTACGGTCACCTGCCGATGATCTTCGTACCGGGCGGCCCAATGCCGTCGGGTATCTCCAACAAGCAGAAAGCCGACGTGCGCCAGCGCTACGCCGAAGGCAAGGCCACTCGCGAAGAGCTGCTGGAATCGGAGATGAAGTCCTACCACAGCCCCGGCACCTGCACCTTCTACGGCACTGCCAACACCAATCAACTGTTGATGGAAGTGATGGGCCTGCACTTGCCGGGCGCTTCATTCGTCAACCCGTACACGCCGCTGCGTGACGCGCTGACCCGTGAAGCCGCGCATCAGGTTACGCGCCTGACCAAGGCCAACGGCAACTTCACGCCGATCGGCGAGATCGTCGACGAGAAATCCATCGTCAACTCCATCGTCGCCCTCAACGCGACCGGCGGGTCCACCAACCACACCCTGCACATGCCGGCCATCGCCATGTCGGCAGGCATCATCCTCACCTGGGACGATATGGCTGACCTCTCCGAGGTGGTGCCGACCCTGTCCCACGTGTATCCAAACGGCAAGGCCGATATCAATCACTTCCAGGCGGCGGGCGGCATGTCGTTCCTGATCCGTGAGCTGCTGGAAGCGGGCCTGCTCCACGAAGACGTCAACACCGTGGCCGGCAAGGGCCTGAGCCGATACATCCAGGAACCGTTCCTGGTCGACGGCGAGCTGGTTTGGCGTGACGGTCCTATCGAAAGCCTCGACGAAACCATTCTGCGCCCCGTGGCCCGTGCGTTCTCGCCGGAAGGTGGTCTGCGCGTGATGGAAGGCAACCTCGGCCGCGGTGTGATGAAAGTCTCTGCGGTAGCCCCAGAGCACCAGATCGTCGAAGCGCCGGCGGTGGTGTTCCAGGATCAGCAGGATCTGGCCGATGCGTTCAAGGCTGGTCAGTTGGAAAAAGATTTCGTCGCGGTGATGCGCTTCCAGGGCCCGCGCTCCAACGGCATGCCCGAGCTGCACAAGATGACGCCGTTCCTGGGTGTGCTGCAGGACCGTGGTTTCAAGGTGGCATTGGTGACAGACGGGCGTATGTCCGGCGCGTCGGGTAAGATTCCCGCCGCGATTCACGTCAACCCCGAAGCCCAGAGCGGCGGGCCGCTGGCGCGAGTGCGCGATGGCGATATCATTCGTGTGGATGGCGTTACCGGCACCTTGGAGCTTAAGGTGGACGCCGAAGAATTTGCAGCGCGCACGCCTGCCACGGGCCTTCTGGGCAATAACGTGGGGGCCGGCCGCGAGCTGTTTGGATTTATGCGCTTGGCCGCAAGCTCCGCAGAGCAGGGCGCCAGCGCCTTTACCTCTGCCTTGGAGACGCTTAAGTGAAGTTAGCGCTGGTCGGTGATATCGGGGGTACCAACGCCCGTTTTGCAGTGTGGCGGGATTCGGCACTGCATTCGATTCGGGTGCATGCCACGGCGGATTACCCAACCCCTGAAGAGGCGATCAAGGTCTATCTGAAGGAAGAGGGCCTGGAAATCGGGGACATCGGCGCGGTGTGCCTGTCGGTGGCCGGGCCGGTGAGTGGCGATGAATTCAAATTCACCAACAATCACTGGCGCCTGAGCAAGACGGCGTTCTGCAAGACCTTGCAGGTGGATGAACTGCTGCTGGTCAATGACTTCTCCGCCATGGCCCTGGGGATGACCCGCCTGCAACCCGACGAATTTCGCGTGGTTTGTGAGGGCACGCCGGAGCCGTTGCGCCCGGCGGTGGTGATCGGGCCTGGCACTGGCCTGGGCGTCGGCACACTGCTGGATCTCGGCGCAGGTCGTTACGCGGCGTTGCCGGGGGAGGGCGGCCACGTCGACCTGCCCCTGAGCAGCCCTCGGGAAACCCAGTTGTGGCAACACATTTACAACGAGATTGGCCACGTCAGCGCTGAAACGGCGTTGAGCGGTGGCGGCTTGCCGCGTCTGTACCGCGCGATTTGTGCGGTGGACGGTCACGCGCCTGTGCTCGACACGCCCGAGGCCATCACGGCTGCAGGCTTGGCCGGCGACCCGGTGGCGATGGAAGTGTTGGAGCAGTTCAGCGTCTGGCTGGGCCGAGTGGCGGGCAACAATGTGCTGACCACCGGTGGACGCGGTGGTGTGTATATCGTGGGTGGGGTGATTCCGCGGTTTGCCGACTTTTTCATCAACAGCGGCTTTGCCAAGAGTTTCAGCGACAAAGGCTGCATGAGCGACTACTTCAAAGGTATTCCGGTGTGGTTGGTGACCGCGCCGTATTCCGGGTTGACCGGGGCGGGTGTGGCGTTAGAGCAGGCATTTGCTTAGGCAGTGACCTGCCCCCGATGAGGCCATAAAGAACACCCCATAACAACAAGGAGGACCCCGTGAGCGTAATCAGTAAATCGATTCTCCTCGTCGACGACGACCAGGAAATCCGCGAATTGCTGCAAACCTACCTCAGTCGCGCCGGTTTCCAGGTGCGTGGCGTGCCGGATGGCGCGGGGTTCCGCCAGGCGATGAACGAGGCGCCGTGCGACCTGGTCATCCTCGATGTGATGTTGCCGGACGAAGATGGCTTCAGCCTCTGCCGTTGGATCCGCCAGCACCCGCGCCAGGCGCAGGTGCCGATCATTATGCTTACCGCCAGTTCTGACGAAGCCGACCGCGTGATCGGCCTGGAACTGGGCGCCGATGACTATATCGGCAAGCCGTTCAGCCCTCGCGAGTTGCAGGCGCGGATCAAGGCTCTGTTGCGGCGCTGCCAGTTTGGCCAGGAGCGCAGTGGGAGTGGCGATGTGCTGGTGTTCGATGAATGGCGCCTGGACATGATCAGCCATCGGCTGTTCCACGTGGACGGCGAGGAAGTGATTCTCTCCGGTGCCGACTTCGCACTGCTCAAGTTGTTTCTCGACCATCCGCAACAAATTCTCGATCGCGACACTATCGGCAACGCCACCCGTGGCCGCGACCTGATGCCGCTGGACCGCATCGTCGACATGGCGGTCAGCCGCCTGCGCCAACGCCTGCGCGACACCGAAAAGCCCCCGAGGCTGATCCGCACCGTACGTGGCAGCGGTTATCAACTGGCAGCCAGCGTGGTTGCCGGCAATGTCCACTGAACCGGTGACCGAACGCCGGCGCCGCTTCCCGGTACCGCGCTCGCTGCTGGGGCGCATGCTGCTGCTGACCTTGCTTGCGGTGTTGTTCGCCCAGGCGTTGTCCAGCGTGATTTGGGTTTCGCAGTTGCGTGCTACCCAGCTTGAGGGCCTGGTCACCAGCGCTCGCAGCCTGGCCCATTCGATGACCGCCAGTGTGAGTTACTTCCGTTCGTTGCCGGTGGCCTATCGTCCGCTGGTTCTCGACCAATTGCGTAGCATGGGCGGCACCCGGTTTGTAGTCACCCTTAATGACCGTCCGCTGGACATGCAGGTATTGCCCGAAACCCCACGCAAGCAGGCGGTGCTGGTGGCCGTGGACGAAGTGCTGCGCCAGACCCTGGGCGCCGACGTGCACATCTCGGTGGAATTCGTCAGCGCCGAAGACCTGCGCATCTTCAACGCCGGCCTCAAGCTCGATGAGTTGCCGCGCTCTTGGGCCCATTACGCCCTGACCCTGGAACCGGTAAACCCGCCGGTGCTGGTGACCCAGATCCAACTCGCCCCCGGCGAATGGCTGTACATCGCCTCGTTGCTGCCTGAGCCCTACACCAGCCTTGAAGAACAGGGCCTACCGTCCCAGCAGGTGTGGTTTATCGTGTTGACCAGCGGTTTTCTGCTGTTGTTCATTGGCCTGCTGGTGCACTGGCAAAGCCGCCCCCTCAAGCGCTTGGCGCGGGCGGCGCGAGACATGTCTCTCGGCGCCGATGTGGAGCCGGTGGCCGAAGGCGGCGGCAGTGAAGTGGTGGAAGTGGGCCGCGCGTTTAATGCCATGCGCGAGCGCATCAGCCGCTATTTGACCGAGCGCAGCCAACTGTTCAGCGCGATTTCCCACGACCTGCGCACACCGATCACCCGCCTGCGTCTGCGTGTGGAACTGCTCGAAGACGAAAACCTGCAAACCAAATTCGGCCGTGACCTGGATGAATTGGAGTTGCTGGTGAAGGGCGCGCTGCAATGTGTGAAAGACACCGATATCCACGAGAACATCCAGCCGGTCGATCTCAACCATGTGCTCGAATGCCTGGTAGAGCCTTATGTGGCGCCAAACGGTAACGGCCGTGTGACCCTGGATGGCGCTGCATTGGCGACCTATCCGGGCAAGCCGCTGGCGCTCAAGCGGTGTATCGGCAACCTGATCGATAACGCGTTGAAGTACGGGCAGAACGCGCATTTGCATATCGAGGATGATGGTGCGCAGTTTGTCCTGCACGTCGACGATGAAGGTCCCGGCGTTCCGGAGCAGCGTTTGGAACAGGTATTCGAGCCGCACTTCCGCCTGTCCGGGCAGCAGCAGGGCTATGGGTTGGGCCTGGGGATTGCGCGCAATATTGCCCACAGCCATGGCGGTGAAGTGAGTTTGCAGAATTTGCGGGAGGGGGGCTTACGGGTGACCCTGCAACTACCGCGCACCCTGGATTGAATGCTCGCGGCCCCATGTGAGAGGGGGCTTTCCCCCGATGGCAGTGTCTCAGTCTGGTATCTAAAGCAGACCCACCGCTATCGGGAGCAAGCCCCCTCCCACATTTTGATCTTCATTCGGTCAGATGCTTTGGCGCAGGCGGGCCAGATCCCGCAGCGGCGGCGCCCCAAACAATCGGCTGTATTCCCGACTGAACTGCGACGGGCTTTCATACCCCACCCGATAGCCCGCCGCTGATGCTTCCAGCCCTTCGGCGATCATCAATCTGCGTGCTTCCTGCAAGCGCAACTGCTTCTGGTACTGCAAGGGGCTCATGGCGGTGATTGCCTTGAAGCGGTGGTGCAATGTCGAAACGCTCAGGTTCACTTCCTTGGCCAGATCATCAATGCGAAGCGGTTGTTCGTAGTTGCCATTGAGCCACTTGATCGCTTGGCTCACCCGATGGCTCTGGCTGTTGGCCACGGCAATTTCATACAGGCGATAACCCTGCGGCCCACGTAGCAAGCGGTAAAGAATTTCCCGGTTGATCAGTGGGGCCAGCATGGCGATGTCTTTGGGCGTATCCAGCAAGCGCGCCAGGCGCAGCACCGCGTCGAGCAATTGGTTGTCAATCCGGTCCACGTACATGCCGCGTGATGTCGGGCGTGTGGGTACGCCCATGGGGCCGGCTTCAGCGATCAGGGCGGTCAGCTGCGCCGGGTCGATATTGATCCGCACCGACAGGTTCGGATCGTCGGGCGTGGCGTCGATGATCCGCCCGGCCACCGGCATCGCCACCGAGAACACCAGGTAATTGAGCGGGTCGTAGGCAAAGATTTCATCCGCCAGGCGCACTTCCTTGCTGCCGTTGGCAAGGATGCACAGCGCGGGTTCCACCAGCACCGGCATAAAGTCGCGTGGCGTGTTGTGGCGGTTCAGGTAGAGCGACGTGATCGCGGTACCGTAGGAGCCATCTTCCCAAGTATGCCTGTGCACGATACTGGCCAGTTCGGCACGCTGCTTTTCCATCTCGGCATCGAGAGGAATGGACTGATATTCGGGCAACGACATGAAGCGTCCTCTGCAGGCGGCTTTGATGGGGTCAGCTTAGCGGCGGCTTTTCAAATAGTGTTAGGTCGATTCTGCACAATCCTTGCCTGATCCTGCGGCGTATCGCCAATCAGGCAAGCGTGAGGCCTGTCATCTCCCTGAAATACTGCGTTTGTGCATGGCGCAAAACCAGTGAGCCGAGTACCCGGTTTACGCTTCTCGCAGGATTGTGCAATAAGCCGGCAGGAATCGACTAACCGCGCCTACCTGCGCGCCGTTATCTTTGATCCTGTGGCAGCACACCCTCACCGTGTTTGCCGAGCATCACTTCTCAACGGGAGAGTCGAACATGTCCACCCCCATTCCCGCGAGCCATATGGCCTTTATCCGCGCCCGCACCGGGTGCAGCACCGAACTCGGTGCACGCTTGAGCAGTTTGATCGAACCGGGTCGCCAGGCTCAGGGTTGTCTGCAATTCTCGTTGCAGCATTCCCAGGTCGATCCCGATGTGTGGTTGGTCTCGGGTTTCTGGAGCAGCGAGCAGGCGATGAGTGCCTACTTCAGCTCGCCGGCCCTGATGATCTTTACCGAGCTGTTGAACGACATGGTGGTGCGCAGCATGGATTTCCAAACCTTCACCGACGCATCCGCCACCAACGCCTATGGCGAGTACCTGCAACTCGCTGGGTGAACAGGTTTAGAATGGCCGCCTTTCCATTGGCCAGGACCTGCAACATGGCACGTAAACAATTTACCCACCACGAAGCCGTATCCGCCGTAGTACCGGGTGAAGGGGGCTACAGCGCCGCCGTCGCCGTCAAGGCACTGGATGGTATGGGGGCACCGAAGTTTCACAAGATCCTGGATGGACAGACGTTCAAGACCGCCTCCGACGCCGATGATGCAGCCACCGTGCAGCTTGAGCGGTTGATCGGTGTGGATGAAGAGGGGCAGCTGACCTGGGCGAGCGCCGCCATCTGAACAACGCCGACAATCTAATGTGGGAGGGGGCTTGCCCCCGATAGCAGTGTGTCAGTCAACAAAGATGTTGAATGTGCCATTGCCATCGGGGCACGCCCCCTCCCACATTTTTGTTGTATTTCAGTCAGGGTTTGCTGGCGCCTGGGCGATACATCTTGAACAGCGCCTCCGGCCCCAGCTGGAAGTAATCCGCCGGGCCGCCACCACGCAGGATCGGCTCGGCGGCGGCGGTGTCGTAGATGCCATCCTTGAGCAGCCACTTGGCAATGTGCACCGCGACCACCTCGCCCAGCACCAGCCAGCTCGGCACCAACCCTTTGTCGGCGCGTTGCAGCTGGATAATCTGCGTCACCTTGCATTCGAATGACACCGGGCTTTCGCCCACCCGTGGCACGGCGATGATTTTCGAGGCCACGGGCGTCAGGCCGGACAACTCGAACTCATTCACCTCCGGCGAGACCGCCGCGCAACTCTGGTTCATCTGCTCGGCCAGCGGGCGGGTAGCCAGGTTCCACACGAACTCGCCGGTCTGTTCGATATTGTTCAGGCTGTCTTTGCGCCCGACACTGGAAAACCCAATGATCGGCGGAATGTAGTTGAACGCATTGAAGAAGCTGTAGGGCGCCAGGTTCAGGCGGCCTGCGCTGTCGTGCGACGAGATCCAGCCGATTGGCCGTGGACCAACGATGGCGTTGAACGGGTCATGTGGCAGGCCGTGGCCGTTGGCGGGTTCGTAGAAATGGATATCGTCAGACATGAGCCGGGGTTCCTGCTACGCAATTCTGGGAGGCGCTCATAGTGCAACCCGTGGCAGCGAATTTCCATCAAGCCATGGAATTTTCATTCATCGCCCACCTATTTTTCACAGCGGCCCGTTCAGTCTGCGCACAAGGTCGACACCCCTATAAGTCGGCCATCGAAAGACTGAGCTTCGGAGCCTTCTACCTTATGAATAAACTTCCTCAGATCACCCTGGCGTTCTGGGTCATGAAAATCTGCGCAACCACCTTGGGCGAAACCGCCGGGGACTTGTTGTCGATGACCCTGAATGTCGGTTATGCGATCAGTTCGATGATTTTGATCAGCGTGTTCCTGGTCACCCTGGTGACGCAACTCTGGTCCAAAACCTACAACCCGGTGCTGTACTGGATCGTGATTTTGTCCACCAGCACTGCGGGTACCACGATGTCCGACTTCATGGACCGTACCCTGGGGCTGGGTTACGCCACGGGGTCGATGATCCTGATTGTGATCCTGATGATCATTTTTGCGCTGTGGCACCTCAGCGGTGACTCGCTGAACGTGAACAAGGTGCAGACCTTCCGGGGTGAGTTGTTCTATTGGATGGCGATCCTGTTCTCCAACACACTGGGCACCGCATTGGGCGACTTCCTGGCGGATGATTCGGGTCTCGGCTTCGCCGGTGGTGCCTTGTTGATTGGCTCGACCATCGCTGCGGTGGTGGCGCTCAAGTACTTCACCCAAATCTCGTCGGTGTTGTTGTTCTGGGTGGCGTTTGTGTTGACCCGGCCGTTTGGTGCAACCCTGGGCGACTTCCTGACCAAGCCCCATGAAAAGGGCGGATTGGATTTCGGCACCATTGGATCATCGGCGGTATTGGCGGCGGTGCTGGTGGTGATGATTGCCGGAGCGTCCTATGCGCAGCGGCGGTATGGGCGCAACGAGGTGGCGGAACTGTCCTGATTAACCCAGCGATGTAAAACCAATGTGGGAGGGGGCTTGCCCCCTCCCACATGTTTAGTCCGTGGTAATCCGCGAATGTTTGCGGGTGTCTTTCATGGTCACGTAGACCATCAGCGACACCGCGATACACGCAGTCACGTACCAGTAGTAGCCGGTTTCCATCCCGATGCTCTTGAACCACAGCGCGATGTATTCAGCTGTACCGCCGAAGATCGACACGGTCAGTGCATACGGCAGGCCCACGCCCAGGGCACGGATTTCGGTCGGGAACAGTTCGGCCTTCACCACCGCGTTGATCGAGGTGTAGCCACTGACGATGATCAGCGCGGCCATGATCAGGAAGAACGCGCCCCACCAGGACTGGATGGTGTGCAGGGTGGTGAGGATAGGCACGGTGAACAGGGTGCCGAGGATGCCGAAGGCGATCAGGATAGGACGACGGCCGACCTTGTCGGACAGCCCGCCGATGATGGGCTGCAGGCACATGAACAGAAACAGCGTTGCCGCCGAGATGGTGGTGGAGTCGGAGATGCTCATCCCGACGGTGTTCACCAGGTATTTCTGCATGTAGGTGGTGTAGGTGTAGAACGCCAGGGTGCCGCCCATGGTCAGGCCGACCACGGTCATCAGTTCCTTGGGGTGACGCATCAAGGTGCGCATTGCGCTTTCCTTGGCTTTTTCTTTCTTGGTGAAGGACTCGGTTTCTTCCATGCCACGACGTAGGTACAGCGCGACGACTGCGCACAGGGCGCCGATGGCGAACGGGATACGCCAGCCCCACGCGTACAGTTGCTCGGTGGTGAGTACCTGTTGCAGCACGATCAGCACCGCCAGGGCGATGAGCTGACCGGAGATCAGGGTTACGTACTGGAAACTGGAGTAGAAGCCGCGACGTTCCTTGGTCGCCATCTCGCTGAGGTAGGTGGCGGAGGTGCCGTATTCGCCGCCGACTGATAGCCCCTGCAGCAAACGGGCAAACACCAGCAGGATGGGCGCACCGATACCAATGGATTCATAGCCCGGGCTCAGGGCAATCAGCAGCGAGCCGAAGCACATCAGGTAGACCGAGGCCATCAGGGCTTTTTTACGCCCGACCTTGTCGGCGTACAGGCCCATCAGCCAGCCACCGATCGGGCGCATCAGGAAGCCCACGGCGAAGATCGCGGCGGTGTTGAGCAGTTGGGCGGTGGTGTCGCCTTTCGGGAAGAAGGCTTTGGCGAAGTACAGCGAGAAAGCGGCGTAGACGTACCAGTCGTACCACTCGACCATGTTGCCGACCGATCCGCTGAAGATCGATTTGATGCGGCTGGAGGTGGTGCGTTCTTTTGCCGGCGCTGCCGCCGACCCCAGAGGCAGGGAGTTGGAGTTATCCATTGAAGGATCCTTCATCTAGTTGTTTTTATGGAGCGGCGCGAGCGCTGCCTGGCTGGGCTATAGCAGGAGCTGTGCCAGGTAGATGAAGGCCCGATCTAGAAGGGTTTGCAGATTTTTTTGAGCGGAAACTTGCTGAAGATTCGGGGCCAATGAGCGGAAATCCGCTCATTCGTCCTTGAGGAACATGTCCCGTGCAAGGCCATGGCGCTGCATCTTTTCATTGAACGTCCGGCGGGGCAGTTGCAGCTCCGTCAACACCGCCTTGATATCGCCCTTGTGCCGGGTCAAAGCGGCCTTCAGGCAATGGGCTTCGAAGGCTTCCTGCTGCGCAGCCAGTGATTGCCCGGCCTCGATGCCCTCCGGCTCCGGCTCGCCAAGGCCTAATACCTGGCGCTCGGCGACGTTGGCCAGTTCACGCACATTGCCGGGCCAGTCATGGCTGAGCAGGCGCCCCAAGGCTGGGCCGCTCAACGGCTCGGGCGTGCGGCCTAAGCGTTCGGCAGCGCTGTGGGCAAAGTGCTCGTACAGCAGCGGAATATCTTCACGACGCTCGCGCAAGGGCGGCAGGCGCAATTGTGCGACGGTGAGGCGATAGGCCAAGTCTTCGCGAAAGCGTCCGGCGCGGGCCTCTTCGAGCAGGTCAGGCTTGGTCGCGGCAATGATGCGCAAGTCCACATGGATGCTCTGGTTAGAGCCCAGTCGTTCCAGTTTCTGCTCTTGCAATACCCGCAACAGTTTCACTTGTTGGGCCAAGGGCATGCTTTCGATTTCATCCAGGAACAGCGTGCCGCCGTGAGCGTACTCCAGCTTGCCGATGCGCTTGCCCTGGGCGCCGGTGAACGCGCCGCTTTCGTGGCCAAACAACTCGGCTTCAAACAACTGCTCGGGAATTGCCGCGCAATTGAGCGCCACAAACGGCTTCTTGGCCCGAGGGCCGAAATCATGCAGGCAGCGCGCGACCAGTTCTTTACCGCTGCCGGTCTCGCCACGGATCAACACGTTGACCGGCAAGCTGGCCAAGTCGAGCACCTGGCGGCGCAGGTTCTGCAACCCGCGGGACACGCCGAGCAGGCTGGATTCGAGCTGCGAGCGGTGATCGGCCTGTTGATGCAGGCGACGGTTTTCCAGGATCAGCCCGCGTTTGTCCAATGCACGTCGCAGGCTGTTGAGCAGGGCCTCGGGGCTGAAGGGTTTTTCCAGGAAGTCGTAGGCGCCGTCGCGCATGGCTTCGACGGCCATCGGCACGTCGCCGTGACCAGTGAGCAATATCACCGGCAAGTCGGCGTCGCGGCGCTGTACTTCGGCGAGCAATTCCAGGCCGCTGAGACCAGGCATGCGCACGTCGCTCAGGATCACACCGGGAAAGTCTTTGGGCAGGTGCGCCAGGCATTCCTCGGCGCGGCTGAACAACTGCACCTCAAACCCTGAGAGGCTTAACCACTGCTCCACGGCCGTGCGAATGCTGGCTTCGTCATCGACCACAATCACCGCATTTAGCATAGGTCCGGCGTCTCCAGCGCGATGGGCAAGGTCAGGGTGAAAGTCGCGCCGTCGCCCTGGTTATCGGCGATCAGGCGTCCGCCCAGTTCGTGCACGATAGCGAAGGACACCGCCAGCCCTAAACCGAGGCCGTCACCCACCGGCTTGGTGGTGAAGAACGGATCGAACACGTTGTTCAGGTGTTCTTCGGGGATCCCGCCGCCGCTGTCGCTGACGGTCAAAAGCCAAAGCTGTTGGTCGGCGTGCAGGCGGATCTCAAGGCGCTTGCGCGGTTTGTCGGCCATGGCGTCGAGGGCGTTGCGCAGCAGGTTGATCAGTACTTGTTCCAGGCGGATGGCATCGCCGCGCACCCAAGCCGGGCGTGTCAGGTCCAGCACGACGCCAATGGCTTCATCGCGCAGGCGCGCGTCGAGCAGATGCAGGGACTGGTCGACCACCGTGGCCAGGTCCAGGCGTTCGCGCAGGCCACTAGGACTTTTGCGAGCGAAGGTCTTGAGATGGCCGGTGAGTGCGGCCATGCGCGTGAGCATGTCGTCCAGCGGCGTGAGCGCCTTGTAGGCGTCGTCCACACGGCCGTGATCCAGCAACAGGCGCAGGGTAGCAAGCTGCATGCGCTGGGCCGTGAGTGGCTGGTTGATTTCGTGGGCGAGGGCGGCGGACATCTGCCCCAGCGCCGCCAGCTTGGCCGATTGCACCAAACCATCCTGGGCGGTGCGCAGGGCCTGGGTGCGTTCTTCCACCAGTTGCTCCAGCTCTTCACGGCTGCGCTGGCGCAAGCGGGCCAGGCGCCAGCGTTGGCTCAGGAACAGCGCGAGGAACACCAGTGCCAGCCAGGAACCGGCGGCGGCCAGTCCCGCGTTGCGTTGGTCTTCAAAAGGAAATTGCGGTTTGCGCAGCAGGTGCAGGGTCCAGCCTTCTGCCTTCAATGGCAGGGATTCCCAGATGTATTGGGCGCTGCCGTCGGGGCCGTTGACGCGCATCAGGTGACTGTTTTCGTCGAAGCGCTGCAGGGTGTCGGTTTCCAGCGCCAGCAGTTGTTTCTTGTCGTACTGGCGGGTGGCCTTGAGCTCAGCGAGGTCATTGGCCGATAGCGGCCGCAGGTTCCGATAGCGCCAGCCAGGCTGGTTGGCAATGAACACGATGCCACGCGCATCGCTGACCAGCAGCAAGTCATTCCCCTGGGCCCATTCTTGCTCAAGCTCAGGGAACTCCAGCTTCACCACCATGGCGCCAAGGAACTGCTCGTGTTCATCGAGCACCGCGCTGGAAAGGAAGTAACCCGGAATCCCGGTGGTCACTCCCACCGCGTAAAAGCGCCCGGTGCCCTGGCTTTTGGTCTGGCTGAAATACGGCCGAAATGCATAGTTGTGCCCGACGTAACTGCTCGGCAGCGCCCAGTTGCTGGCAGCCACGGCCAGGCCGGTGCGGTCCATCAATTCCAGGGTGGACGACTGCGCGGCGCCATTGATGCGTTCGAGCTTGCGGTTAAGCGCGTCTTGGGTAGCGGTGTCCAACGGGCCCTTTAACGCGCTGATCATTTCCGAGTCCAGTGCGAGCACGGCGGGCAGGGCGCGGTAGCGTTCGATCAGGGTGTGCAGCGAGTTGGCATATAACGCGAGCTGTTGGTTGGCGCGGGCGGCCTCATCCACGAGGGCCTGGCGTTCGGCCTGGCGCGTGGCCAATGCAGCGGCCAGCACCGCACCAGCGATGATCAACAGGGCGTAGAAGGTCAGGCGCAGGGGGCGAGGGATCGCGATCATACGGTGATGAGCAGGCACGGTAAGGGGCAAGCACCATACCACGCGCCATAAAAAAGGCGACTGGGCCATGGGGCCGCAGTCGCCTTTATCCTTGAGGGAAAGTGCTTACTGCACTTCTACCGCCAGGCTTTCACTGATCTTTTGCTGCCAGATGGCAGGACCGGTGATGTGCACGGATTCGCCTTTGCTATCGACTGCAACGGTGACCGGCATGTCTTTGACGTCGAACTCGTAGATCGCTTCCATACCCAGTTCGGCGAACGCGACAACCCGCGACTTCTTGATAGCTTGCGCCACCAGGTAAGCAGCGCCGCCCACGGCCATCAGGTACACGGCCTTGTGGTCCTTGATCGCGTCGATGGCGGTCGGGCCGCGCTCGGATTTGCCGATCATGCCCAAAAGGCCGGTTTGCTCAAGGATCTGGCGGGTGAACTTGTCCATCCGCGTCGCGGTGGTCGGGCCAGCCGGGCCAACCACTTCTTCGCGCACCGGATCAACCGGGCCGACGTAGTAGATGAAGCGACCCTTGAGGTCTACCGGCAGGGTTTCGCCCTTGTTCAGCATCTCGACCATGCGCTTGTGCGCAGCGTCGCGGCCAGTGAGCATCTTGCCGTTGAGCAACACGGTTTCGCCCGGTTTCCAGCTCTGGACTTCTTCCGGGGTCAGGGTGTCGAGGTTGACGCGACGAGCCGACGGGCCGGCTTCCCAGACGATTTCCGGGTAGGCGTCCAGCGGTGGCGCTTCCAGCGACGCCGGGCCCGAGCCGTCGAGCACAAAGTGTGCGTGACGGGTGGCGGCGCAGTTGGGGATCATGCACACCGGCAGGGAGGCGGCGTGGGTCGGGTAGTCCATGATCTTCACGTCGAGCACGGTGGTCAGGCCACCCAGGCCCTGAGCGCCAATGCCCAGTTGGTTGACCTTCTCGAACAGCTCCAGGCGCATCTCTTCGATACGGTTGGACGGGCCGCGCTTTTTCAGCTCGTGGATGTCGATGGACTCCATCAACACTTCTTTGGCCATCACTGCGGCTTTCTCGGCGGTGCCGCCGATGCCGATGCCGAGCATGCCCGGCGGGCACCAGCCGGCGCCCATGGTCGGAACGGTCTTGAGCACCCAGTCGACGATCGAGTCGGATGGGTTGAGCATGGCCATTTTTGACTTGTTCTCGGAACCACCACCTTTGGCCGCCACGTCCACTTCCACGGTGTTACCCGGGACGATGGAGTAGTGGATCACGGCCGGGGTGTTGTCCTTGGTGTTTTTACGTGCACCGGCCGGGTCGGCCAGGATGGATGCGCGCAGGACGTTTTCCGGCAGATTGTAGGCGCGACGCACGCCTTCGTTGATCATGTCGTCCAGGCCCATGGTGGCGCCATCCCAACGTACGTCCATGCCCACGCGCACGAACACGGTGACGATACCGGTGTCCTGGCAGATCGGGCGATGGCCGGTGGCGCACATGCGCGAGTTGATCAGGATCTGCGCCATGGAGTCACGGGCTGCCGGCGATTCTTCGCGCAGGTAGGCCTCGTGCATCGCCTGGATGAAGTCAACGGGGTGGTAGTAGGAAATGAATTGCAGGGCGTCGGCAACGCTCTGAATCAGGTCGTCTTGCTTGATCACGGTCATGAGTCGCGCTCCTCTATAAGGGAACATTCAATAAAGGTGGGCTCAGTGGGGTACATCGGTCGGCTGAGCCCACCTTTCCAAGGCACGCCAAAGTGGTGCAGGCGCGACGCTAAAAAGGCGCGGCAGTATAACCCGACGCGGTGGCCGATACACCCGACTATGGTCAAACTGTCGCAGGCATGATTCCCTGTGCGCCTCCCCTGTAATTGAGTCCTTATATGCCTGAACTGTACGTCGGCGAACGCCATTGGTCGGTAACTGCCGGCAGCAATCTGCTGGATGCCTTGAACCAGGCGGGTGTGGCCGTGCCCTACAGTTGCCGGGCGGGCAGTTGCCATGCGTGTTTGGTGCGCTGCCGGGGCGAGGTCGAGGACAAGCAGCCCGATGCCCTGAGCCCCGCGCAACGCCAGGACGGTTGGCGGTTGGCCTGCCAGTGCCAAGTGACGGGCGATCTGCAGGTCGAGGCGTTTGACCCGCTGCGTGACGGTTTGGCCGCCCTGGTGGTGGGTGCTGATTGGCTGAACTCGAATGTAGTGCGCCTGCGCCTGCAACCTGAGCGCGGTCTCCGTTATCGGGCTGGACAGCACCTGGTGCTGTGGGCAGGGCACGTCGCGCGGCCTTACTCCCTGGCGAGCCTGCCCCAGGAAGATGCATTTCTGGAGTTTCATATCGATTGTCGGCAGCCCGGTGAATTCAGTGATCTTGCCCGGCAGTTGCAGGTCGGGGATCAACTGCGCCTGGGCGAGCTACGCGGCGGCGCTTTGCAATACGATCCCGACTGGCAATCCCGGCCGCTTTGGCTGCTTGCCTCCGGCACTGGCCTCGGCCCGTTGTGGGGCGTATTGCGCGAGGCTTTGCGCCAGGATCACCAAGGCGCCATTCGTGTGATTCACCTGGCCCATGATGCCGACGGCCATTATCTGGCTGAACCCCTGATGGCGCTGGGTGCATGTCATCCGAACCTTACGGTGGAACTGTGGACCGCGGCCGAGTCGGCCCAGGCATTGGCGCAACTGCGGCTTGTTTCCCGGCAAACGCTCGCCTTACTCTGCGGACACCCCGCCAGTGTCGAGGCGTTTTCCAAGCGCCTGTTTCTGGCGGGACTGCCGCGTAATCAACTGCTGGCCGATGTGTTCCTGCCCCGTGGTTGAGCGCTGAACTCTACAGCCGCGAGACTCACCATGACCGACGCCATCCTGCTGCACCGCGAGCGCGGGTTGCTGACCCTGCAGCTCAACCGCCCGGATAAGAGAAACGCCCTGACCCGCGCCATGTACACGCAACTGGCCGAGGCGCTGGAGCAGGCGGATGCCGACTCAGCGATCAGCGCCGTGCTGATCCAGGGCAGCAGCGAGTGTTTTACCGCCGGTAATGACATCGGCGATTTTCTTGAACAGCCGCCCAGTGATCTCGACAGCCCAGCGTTTCATTTTATGAAAAGCCTACTCAACTGCCGTAAGCCGGTGATCGCGGCAGTGGCGGGAGTCGCGGTGGGGATTGGCACAACCCTCCTGCTGCACTGTGACCTTGTTTACATCAGTCGTGATGCGCGCTTGCGTATGCCGTTCGTCAACCTGGGGCTGTGCCCGGAGTTTGGTTCGAGCCTGATCCTGCCGCGTTTGCTTGGGCATGCGAAGGCAGCTGAACTTTTGCTATTGGGCGAGGGGTTTACCGGGGAGCAGGCTGCCGCCTGGGGCATCGCCACTGAGGCGTTGGGCAGTGGTGAAGCGGCGTTGGCCAAGGCGCGGGAAATGGCTGAGCGTTTTGAAATCCTGGCGCCGGGGGCGGTGCAGGTGACCAAGCAATTGATGAAAAGTGTGGACCGTGATCAGTTACGCCAGGTCATCGAGGAGGAGGGCGCGTTGTTCGTCCAGCGCTTGAAGTCACCGGAGGCGATTGCGGCGTTATCGGGGTTTATCGCAAAACGCTAACCCACATGAAAAGCAAAAAACCCCGCCATTCGCATGGCAGGGTTTTTGTTTTCAGCGTGTCACTTAGACCATTGGGTCGCCAACGTGCAGGATCTTCATGCCGTTGGTGCCGCCGATGGTGTGGTAGCTGTCGCCCTTGGTCAGGATGACCCAGTCGCCTTTCTCCACGACGCCACGCTTGATCAGTTCGTCGATGGCCGCTTGGCTGACTTCATGGGGCGGCAACGACGCCGGGTCGAACGGAACGGTGTACACGCCACGGAACATGGCCGCGCGGGCCTGGGTTTCGCGGTGAGGGGAGAACGCGTAGATCGGAACCGAGGAACGAATGCGCGACATGATCAACGGCGTGTAGCCACTTTCGGTCAAGGCGATGATCGCTTTGACGCCCGGGAAGTGGTTGGCGGTGTACATGGCTGCCAGGGCGATGCTCTGGTCGCAGCTTTCGAAGACCTTGCCGATACGATGGCTGGAGGTCTTGCTGGTCGGGTGCTTTTCGGCGCCGACACAGATGCGCGCCATGGCCTGCACAGCTTCCAGCGGGTACGGGCCGGCGGCACTTTCAGCCGAGAGCATCACGGCGTCGGTGTAGTCGAGCACGGCGTTGGCCACGTCGGATACTTCGGCGCGGGTCGGCATCGGGTTTTGGATCATCGACTCCATCATCTGGGTCGCGACGATCACCGCTTTGTTGTGGCGGCGTGCGTGCAGGATGATCTTCTTCTGGATACCGATCAGCTCGGCGTCACCGATTTCCACACCCAGGTCACCACGGGCAACCATCACGGCGTCGGACGCTTTGATCAGACCGTCGAGAGTTTCGTCGTCGGCCACGGCTTCGGCGCGTTCGATCTTCGCCACCAACCAGGCAGTACCGCCGGCTTCGTCGCGCAGTTTGCGGGCGTATTCCATATCAGCGGCGTCGCGCGGAAAGGACACGGCCAGGTAGTCCACTTCCATTTCAGCAGCGAGCTTGATATCGGCCTTGTCTTTTTCAGTCAGGGCCGGGGCAGTCAGGCCACCGCCGCGACGATTGATGCCTTTGTGATCGGACAGCGGACCGCCGATGATCACGGTGCAGTTCAGTTCGGTCGGGGTGGCGGTGTCGACACGCATTACCACGCGGCCGTCATCCAGCAGCAACTCGTCACCGACGCCACAGTCCTTGACGAGGTCCGGGTAGTCGATACCCACGACGTCCTGGTTGCCTTCGGTCAGCGGGTGGCTGGTGGAGAAGGTGAATTTGTCACCGATCTTCAGCTCGATACGCTTGTTGGTGAACTTGGCAATACGGATTTTCGGGCCTTGCAGGTCACCCAGCAGTGCGACGAAGCGGCCGTGCTTGGCGGCCAGGTCACGCACCAGCTTGGCGCGAGCCTTGTGCTCGTCCGGGGTGCCGTGGGAGAAGTTCAGACGGGCAACGTCCAAACCAGCCAGAATCAGCTGTTCGAGGACTTCCGGCGAGTTACTGGCCGGGCCAAGGGTGGCGACGATTTTGGTACGACGGACGGACATGCACAGACTCCTGAGTTCAAGCGCTGAGGAAGGCTACTATGCTCTTTGGTTGTAGTCATTGTTCGTTTGCACTACTTATCGCCGATTCACTTGTTTTCGCGCCGATTGAATAGATGAACATCTTTGAAGATTTTGGACGAGGGGTCGATACACTGCACAAGACAGGAGAACCTTCATGCGAATTTTGCTCATTGCTGCCCTGGCCGTCAGTGTTGTCGGCTGCACCCGCTGGTCGATGGACCACCATTTGAACAACGCCTACCGCGCTTACAAGGTCGGTGACTGCGAGCGTGTCACCTTGGAATTGTCCCAGGTCGACCGCGAGAGCCGCACCCGGCGTTATGTACAGCCAGAGGTCTCGATGTTGCGCGGGCAATGTCTGGAACGACAGAAACTGTTTGTCGACGCGGTGCAAACCTACCAATTCATCATTAATCAGTACCCGTCGAGCGAATACGCCTACCGAGCACGCGCAAGGTTGGACACCCTGCAACAACTGGGTCACTACCGCGGCGTGAGTGTTGCACAGCCGCGTCCAGCCTCATTGTGATGAGATTCGCTACTTTATAACTGGCCTCTTGCCAGTCTTGGGCTATTCTTTGGACGTTCGTTTGTATAGGTTTCTATTCAAATGGAGGCAGGGCCCGGATTCGGCAGCTGTCTAGTGACAGAGCGTTGTCTTTTGTCATACCGAGATCCAGGGAGAGCGAGCAATTACGCTCGTTCCGAATCACTGGACCGGCCACAACCATGGCCACTGCATGGCGATCTCACCATGTTTACCGACCGACGGATTGAGCGGCATCAACTACGTTATTTCCTCCAGGTGTTTAACCGTGTTACCGACAAGCCCATCGGCTATTTGGGCAACGTCTCTTGCGACGGGCTGATGTTGATCAGCGAGTTGCCCATGATGGTCGATGCTGATTTCGAGCTGCGCCTGAAAATTCCCGGGGCTGACGACACCTTCCATGCCGTTGACCTCACGGCAACCTGCCTGTGGAGCCGTGAAGATATCAACCCGCAGCGTTACGACTCCGGGTTCAGCGTGCTTCAGGCTCCAGCGGAATATGGGCAACTGATCAAGTTGTTGTTGCGGTACTTCAGCTTTGACTCATTGCAGGCTTCAGCCTAAGAAGCAGCGAGCGGTCGACGCGGCTGGGGTGTTGCTGTCCAGCCGTAGTTGTACGCTTTTTTCAGAACACTCCCGCTTTCTTCCAATCCAGATAGCGTGTCACCAAGGCTGCTCCCATGTCTGATGGCAACGTATCCAACACCGACAGGCCGTGGGCGTTCAAGCGGTCGTGCAGTTCATTCCGGGTATTGAGGTAGTCGACAGTGCCGCTGTAGGCCAGGGCTTCGGGCAAGGTTTGCACAGGGGACTGGCGCAGTAGATCGAGCACTTCCTCTCGCATGCTGGCCACCATTACCCGATGTTGGCGACTGATGCGCTTGACGGCGCAGAGTAGCGCTTCATCGTCCTCGTCTCGCAGATTACTGACCACAATCACCAATGCCCGACGCTTTTGCCTAGAGAGCAGTTGACTGGCCGCCGCCTCGTAGTCGGCAGTTCGACGGGTGGTATCCAGGTCATATACCGCATTGAGCAGCAGGTTCAACTGACTGCTCCCTTTGACAGGCGCCAAGTAGCGTGGCTGGTCAGAAGCAAAGGTGCACAACCCCACGGCATCGCCCTGGCGCAAGGCCACGTAACTGAGCAGCAGGCAGGCATTGAGTGCGTGGTCGAAATGGGACAGCTCATCATCCTGGCTGCGCATGCGTCGGCCGCAATCGAGCATGAACACGATCTGCTGGTCGCGCTCGTCCTGATACTCCCTTGCGATGGGGGTACGTTGCCGCGCCGTGGCTTTCCAGTCGATCTGCCGCAGGCTGTCGCCCTCACGAAACTCGCGCAGCTGATGAAACTCCAGCCCCAAACCGCGACGCTGACGTTGACGCACTCCCAGTTGACTCAACCAGTTATCCACCCCCAGCAGTTGTGCCCCGTACAGGCGAGCGAAGTCTGGGTAGACGCGGGTGGCATCCTCGACTTCGATGAAGCGCCTGGCGGACCAGAGCCCCAATGGGCTGGGCAGATGGATTTCGCAGCGGCTGAACGTGAAATGCCCTCGCCGCAGGGGGCGCAGGCGATAGCCCAGTTCACTGCGTGCACCGGGGCGCAACTCAATGGATTGGGGCATGTTCTCCATGCTCAACCCATCGGGGACGTGATCGAACACCTGAACCGTCAGCGCCTGCGAGGAGTCGTGTTCCAGGGCCAGACGTACGTCGCCCCAGCGACCCAGCGCCAGGCTGCCGGGCATATGCCGATGCACGCGAGGCGACGGTCGACGGCGCAGTCGCGCGGCGTCCAGCAAGGCCAGCAGCAACAGCGCCAGGAGCAAGCCCCACGCCACTGAGTGCAAGGTGGCGGGCACCTTGAACTGCAAGGCTGTTGTAGTGCCTAGCAGGATGCTTAAGCCCAGCAGTACGCCAAGCCAAACTGATAACAGGCGGGTCGGTTTCATGGGCGATTCATTGCCGGGGAGCTGCAATCTGGTCGAGTAACTGTTTGAGTACCTGGTCGACCTCCAGCCCGTCGATGTCCAGTTCTGCCGCTATACGTACGCGATGACGGAGTACTGCAAGAGCGCAGCTCTTGACGTCATCCGGCGTAACGAACTGGCCCCCGCGCAACAATGCTCGAGCGCGGGCGCCGCGGATCAGTGCGATGGAAGCTCGCGGGCCTGCGCCGATGGCGAGACCTGGCCAACTGCGGGTGGCTCGTGCCAGGCGCACGGCATAGTCGAGTACGTGTTCATCCAGGGCTAGCTCACTGGCGATCTGTTGCAGTTGCAGCACATCTTCGGCCTGTAGCACGGTGCGCAACGGTTGCACATCCAGCATGTCGGCCCGTGAAGAGCGTGTCACTTCGCGCACCATATCCAGTTCCTGCTGCGCGTCGGGATAGTCCATGCGTACCTTGAGCATGAACCGGTCCAGCTCGGCTTCTGGCAGGGGGTAGGTGCCTTCCTGCTCGATAGGGTTCTGGGTGGCCAGCACCATGAAGGGTTGCCCGATGGGCAGCGCTTCACCTTCGAGGGTTACTTGTCGTTCCTGCATGGCTTCGAGCAGGGCGGCCTGGGTCTTGGCCGGGGCGCGGTTGATTTCGTCGGCCAGCAGCAGGTGGGTGAATACCGGTCCCTTGCGCAGCTTGAATTGCTCGGTGTGCAGATCGTACACGGCATGGCCAGTGACATCGCTGGGCATCAGGTCAGGGGTGAACTGAATCCGCGCGAAGTCGCCGTCAAAGCAGCGGGCCAAGGCGCGTACCAGCAAGGTCTTGCCCAGCCCGGGTACACCTTCAAGCAATACGTGGCCGCCGGCGATCAGTGCAGTCAGCACATCATCGATCACCTGATCCTGCCCGATCACCGCCTTGCGCAGTTCCATGCGCAAGGCCTGGGCTTGCTGGCTGGCGTGCTGTAAGGCTTCACCGGACAGGGTGTTAGCGCTGGGAAATTCGCTCATAGGGCATTCCTGAGAGTTTGCAGGCATGCCACCTGCCGGCTGAAATCGGCGCTGGAAAGCCGTTTTGCCGGGAGTGGGCCGAGGGCCTGGCTGATGACGTGAGAGGGTTGGCGCGTAAGGTGTTCCAGTACCCGCCATTGTTCTGAGTTGTCGAGATGTTCGAAGCCTGGATGGCGGCGTCGGGCCGCACGTAGGATGTCGTGCTGCAAAGCCTTCAGTAGCGTGCCTTGGCCGCTGCGGCGCAGCAGGAAGTCGGCGCTGGCTTTCAGGTGTTCGTGCAACTGCCGGCGCGCCTTCGAGGCGGGGGCTTGGATCGGGCCCTGGCGCATACCCGCCTGCCAGAGTACGAGGGTTATCAGCGCAATGAGTGCTACCACCGCCTGGGGGAAATATCGCAACAGCAGGGTGAACAGATCATCCACGTCGCTGTTGAACAACAAAGTCACGGCAGTCCCCTGGTTCAGGTGCCACAGCAGCCAGGCATTGTCGTGTTTGCCGATATCGGGTGTTTTCCACAGTTCGCTGTCGGTGATTACCGTAACGCGGCCTTGCCCGAGGTTAAGTTGCATCAGGTGGCTAGACCTGGCGCTATTGGCTGAAAATTGTGCCATGTGCTTGGGGTCGATGAGGTTGAAGTCAGTGTCGAAGCTGAAGTAGGCCGGAGCGGTGTCATTGTCGACATAGAGCTTGGTCAGGTCTGGCGTTTTGTTTTTACGGGCCGGTGCGGGTTCTTCGGGGTCGTCACTCAGCGTCTGGTGGATATGCAGGCGATCTAGCAACAGGTCGCCGCTCTTGCCGGTCTCTTCATCCCACAGCGCTTCGGCCACTAACAATAGATGTCCGCCGGATTTGGCCCAATCCAGCAGTTGCCCTACCTGGCGTGGCGACATGTTGCTACGTTCGCCCAGTAACAACAGGCTATTGCCGGCGGCGGGCAGGGTGGCCAAGCGTTCGAGGCTATTGGCATGTGCCACGGCCAGGCCTTGCTGGCGCAGAAAATATTCGGCAGCCAGATAGGGGTTGGCAAGGGCTTCCGGGGCGGGGCCGCGGTCCACCACTTTTTCATAGGGGGTCGCTTTGCTCCAGGCGTAAAATCCGCCCGCAGTAAGCAGGCATGCCAGGAGCAATCCTATCCCTAATAAAAAACGGTTCATCGGGCGCCCTCCGAGCTGAACAGGGCACGCCAATCGCTGCATAATTTTTGCTGTGCTGAGGCGGGTGGGAGTTGATGGCCGTAGGCTAGGTTTTGCCAGTGCCGAGTCAACTCTTCACTGAACGCCAGCAGTTGCGGTTGCTGCAGCAGGTAAACGCGTTGCAGCACCTGGCCTTCAGTGTCGGCGTTTTTAAGTGGCAGGTTGAAGTCATGCAACAAGCGGCTCAGAAGACCACGATACAAAAGACCCAGGGCTTCCCGTGGTTGGCTAGGCCAGAGTTGTTCTGCAGTGCTGGCGATGTCCGTGGGCAAGGTCTCGGTGCCCAATTCGAGGCCGAAAAGTTGTGCGGGCACTGGCCTGGCTGCTTTGGGGCCGCGTGGTCCGCGCCGGGTGACAAAGGTGCGTAGCCAGTCACGATAGCGCCACACCAACAGGGCCAGGCCGCCGATAAGTACGCTCCACAGCAGCACTTCCAGGCCTTGGGCCACATGCTTGAAAGTATCGCTGTTGAGGTTATCCAAGAGTGTCTGCAGCCACGCCGGAAGTTTGCCGTCACCGTGTGCCTTGTTTTTAACGGCGGGCTTTTCCTCACCAAAGCGATAGCGGGTGACGGTTTCCGGGTTTTTGAACGGGGGCTTTTCCAGCAGCGAATGGATTGACTGGCTTGCGCTTTCAGGGCTCAGCGGTTTGCTTTCATCAGCCATGGCGGGTGGGGTGTATGGCAGTAATGTCAGCCCTAACGCCAGTAATAAAAGTGACGCCACATTGCTCAGGCGCTGGCGTAGGCGGCGGAATACCAGTTCCAGGTCCCAGGCTTCCAGCACGGTGCGACGATTGAGATAAAGGCTGAAGCCACAGGCGACATAGACGGGCTCCCAAAACACCAGAATCAAGGCGTAGAACGCGTTGCCCAGATGCTCCAGCCACACCGCTTCGGAGCCGGTCGCCAGCGCCAACCGCTGCCAATCCCAATCCAGTTCAAGTTGTTGCGGGATGAGTAGATAGAACAGCGCCATGCAGCCAAACCATAGGCCGATTTCCAGATGCACCCCGACAGTGGTTAACCAGCGAGCGGCGCCGGCGTTGCGCTGCAGCAGTACACCCAGGCGTTGCTGACGCGCCTGGCCGTCCATGCCTTCAACCTGACTGACCGGCATCACAAAACTGCGGCTGAGGCTGAGTCTGCGCCAGGTCAGGCTGGCCAGCAGTTGGCTGTTAAGCAGTTTTGGCCATTGGCGCACAGCCTGCTTGAGGCTAGGCGCTTCGCCGAACAGGGCTGTGGAGAGGATATATAAAGGTAAGCGGTCGAAAGCCGGTTTCAACCACCAGAACAGGAACATGGCCATGGAGGGGTAATTCCATAGCAGTGCGGTGAGCAACGCAAAAACCGGAAGGGTCACCAGCGCCCAGCTCCCCATCAACAGCAAGCGATGTTCCTGGGCCATTAATACGCCAAGATCCATGGCCTCCCAGGCGGTGCGTGGGCGAATCACTACGCTGGCATCACTCAGACGCATGGCGAGCCCTTCCGGCAAAGGTCAGGTAAGCGCCCACCAACAGCCACAGTGCAGCGCCCACCAGGTATTTGATCCAAGGGGCTACCTGGGTGGTGGAAGACCAGTAGGCTTCGATAAAGGCTGCGATCAGTAGAAACACCATGACGCCGCACAGGAGTTGCACGCTCTCGCGAGCGGCAAGTCGCAAGGATTCGCTTCGTGTCAGTTGCCCAGGTGCAATCAGCGCCCAGCCCAGTTGCAAGCCTGCGGCGCCAGCGAGGGCGATAGCCGTCAACTCAAAGGCACCATGGCCGATGACAAATGACCAGAAGGTCTGCCCATAGCCGATTTCAGTCAGGTGCCCGGAAATCGCGCCGATGATCAGCCCGTTGAATATCAGGAAAAACACACTGCCCAAGCCGAACAGCAACCCGGCGGCGAATGTCTGGAAGGCGATGCCGATGTTGTGCATCACGTAGTAGCCAAACATCATCCAGTCTTCGCTCGATGCTCGCTCGGCGGCTCGACCCAAGCGGCTGGCATCGGGGTCATACATGCCCTGCATCTCCGCCACTTGCTGGGGGCTGACAATGCTGTAGATCAGGTCGGGAAACAGATAGACCAGCAAGGCAATGCTCAGCAGGCTGCCAAAGAACAGCAGGCTGGCAATCAACACGAAGCGCCACTGTTCCCGCACCTGTCGCGGAAAGTCGGCCAGCACAAAGCTCAGCACTTTCGCCGCCAATTGGCTGCGGTGGCGATAGAGTTGTTGATGTCCGCGCAACGCCAGTTGTTGCAGCGGGTCCACCAGGTAACTGCTGTAACCGCGCTCCTGGGCCAGGGCCAGGTGCTGGCATAGACGCCGGTATTGGTGAGGGAAATCGGCCATGTCACCGGCCTTGGCCTTGCCTTGTTCCAACTGTTTCAGTTGTTCGGCAAAGGCTTGCCATTGCGGTTGGTAACGGCTTTCGAAGAGGCTCTGTTTCATGTTGGCCCCAACAGGCCACGGGCCAAGCCATTGAGTTGCTCCACGGCACGGGCGGGGGAGACTTGAAGCGGCGTTGCGAGGATGGAAGCGAGTTCGTGTACCCGCTCGGCGGAGAGTTCGCCTTGGCGTTCCGCGAAACCCAGGATCGCCCGCTGTTCACTCAGGTCCAGGGCAAACGGTAAGCGCAGTGCTACAGCTTGAGGCACCTGGGGGCGTTTCAGGGGCTGTTCTCGGTAGATCACCAGGGTGCCGGCGGCCAGGTCACCAAGGCGTTTGAAGTGAGGGTGTTGCAGGCAACTGATCGCGCCAAGAAAGTAGCCGAACGGCAGCATGTCGACAAACCGCAGCAGGTTGCGGATCAGCGAGGCTGACCAACTGATGGGCGTGCCGTCGTCCTGCACGACCCGCAAGCCCATAACCTGTTTACCCGGTGAGCAGCCCTGATTGAGCACCTCGAACAGCACCATGTACCACCAACTGACCAGGAACAGCAGCAGCGAGCCCAGGCCGATACCAATATTGCCGAGCAGGGCCAGTGGCACCAGAAGTACGCCCATTATCACTGCGCGGGCGACGAGGTCGAAGGCAAATGCCAGCGCCCGTGGCACCAAGCCGGCGGGGCGCAGTGGCAGGTCGATTCCTTCTGGGGTCTCGATCTGGTAGCGGGTATCCAATGGGATTGATGGCATCGCGATCCTTGGCAGTGCAGAGCGGCTGGGTGGCACGGATGCTAACAGCGTCGGCGATGGAAGCAACTATTCAAGGTTTTGCTGGATGTTTGTACAGGTTATTTGGTGCTGGCCCCGAACAGGGCTCAACGCCTAGACTTTGTGGATCTTCAGCACAGGAATAGCCCGTGACCTCCATTTTCTGGTACGACTACGAAACCACCGGCATCAACCCGCGTAGCGATCGACCGCTCCAGGTAGCTGGCATTCGTACGGATCTCGAACTGAACGAGGTCGGCCCACCGGTCAACATTTACTGCCAGCCCAGCGACGATATTCTGCCCCATCCCGCCGCCTGTGCCATTACCGGGATCACCCCTGCCATTCTGGCCGAAAAGGGCCTGGCCGAGGCTGATTTCATGACTCGCGTACATGCCGAACTGGCGGCTCCGGGGACGTGCGGTGCCGGCTATAACACGTTGCGGTTTGACGATGAAATGACGCGCTACAGCCTGTATCGCAATTTTTTCGACCCTTATGCGCGCGAATGGCAGGGCGGTAATAGTCGTTGGGACTTGATCGACGTGGTTCGCACCGCTTATGCCCTGCGCCCGGAAGGTATCGAGTGGCCGCAGCAGGACGGGCGCGTGACCCTCAAGCTTGAACGTCTGACTGCCGCCAATGGTATCTACCATGGTCAGGCCCACGATGCGTTATCCGACGTGCGCGCCACAATCGCCCTGGCTCGATTGGTGCGCGAGAAACAGCCCAAGCTTTATGATTGGCTGTTTCAACTACGCAGCAAACAACGGGTAATGGACCAAGTGCGATTGCTGCAACCGATGGTGCATATCTCCGGGCGGTTTTCCGCCGAACGTCATTACCTGGGCATTGTGCTGCCCCTGGCCTGGCACCCGCGCAACCGCAACGCGCTGATTGTCTGCGACCTTGGGCTCGATCCTCAGGGGCTGCTGGATATGGATGCCGACATTTTGCGTCGACGCTTGTACACCCGCCGTGATGAGCTCGCAGAAGGTGAGTTGCCGGTGCCGCTCAAACTGGTGCATATCAACCGCTGCCCCGTGGTTGCGCCCTTGAACGTACTGCGGGTCGAAGATCGTGAGCGCCTGCAATTGGACATGAGTGTTTTCCAGTCACGGGCTCTGCGGCTAACTGACGCACAGGAACTTTGGCTCGATAAATTGGCAGTTATTTACGGCGAGGAAGATTTTGCACCGAGTGTCGATCCCGAACAGCAGCTTTACGAGGGTTTTATCGGGGATCGTGATCGACGGTTATGTGAGCAAATTCGCGCGGCTGAACCTGCGCAATTAGCTCGTCAGCAGTGGCCTTTTGATGATCACCGTCTGCCTGAATTATTGTTTCGCTACCGGGCGCGCAACTTCCCCGATACGTTGAACAGCGAAGAGCTACAACGCTGGAAATTTTTCTGTCAGCAACGTTTGTCAAATTCCGAATTTGGCGCACCGAATACCCTTGAGGCATTTAATCAAGCGCGACTGGAGTTGATGGTTAGTGCGACGCCGTTTCAGCAGCAGGTGCTGGAGCAATGGCAGGAATATGCCGACTCTTTAGCTGCTCGTATGAATCAGTGACAGAGGTTTGTAAAAAATACGATCAATAAAAAACGCCAGCATGCTGGCGTTTTTAATGGGTCGCGCATCAGGCGCAGACCTGGTGAAGCTTAGCCCAGCAGGGTAGCCCAACCTTCAACCACGTCACCGCCCCACTTGGCTTTCCACTCTTTCAGAGTTTTGTGGTTGCCACCTTTGGTTTCAATCACTTCGCCGTTGTGCGGGTTTTTGTATTGTTTGACTTTGCGAGCACGTTTGGTGCCGGTAGTTTTCACAGCGCCACGTGGAGCTTTAACTTTCGACTCTGGGTCCAGCAGCGCGATGATGTCACGCAGGGATTTGGAGTACTCACCCATGAGGGTGCGCAGTTTGCCTTCGAATTCCAGCTCGGTTTTCAGTTTGTCGTCTTGGGACAGGTTCTTCAAACGAGCTTGCAGCTCTTTGATAGCTTCTTCGGTGGCGCGGTATTCGTTGATCAGAGACATGTGGACTACCTTATGTAGAACGCTGATTGACAGGGATAGTGGCCTAATAATAGTCAGGCGATTTGCTCAAGTAAACATTTAAGACTGCATTTAGGTAAATTACTTTGAATGTTTGTGAATGCGCTATGCAATCGAGTTAATTAAGTAGGTGATGCACCTGAAGATAATGCCGTTAATTTTTTGTATAACTGCGTCAGCCTGCGCTGTTCGTTCATATAGGGGTGGTAAAACCATACGCTATTAAGGGATGTGCCTCGGGGGCGGATCAGAATAAGGCTCATTGAATACTGCAGTTTTTCTGCACAATCGCTAGAATGGCGGCCTTTGCGAAGTTCTGGAGTTTCCCCCTAATGCGCACTTTTCGGCTGGTGATTGCTTGCCCGGACCGGGTCGGCATCGTTGCCAAGGTCAGTAATTTTCTGGCCTCCCATAACGGCTGGATTACTGAGGCGAGCCATCACTCGGACAATCTCAGCGGTTGGTTCTTCATGCGTCACGAAATTCGTGCCGACACACTGCCCTTTGGCCTTGAGGCTTTTCGCGAGGCATTTGCGCCAATCGCTGAAGAGTTCTCGATGACTTGGCATATCACCGACACCGAGCAGAAGAAGCGCGTGGTGTTGATGGCAAGCCGCGAATCTCACTGCCTGGCCGACTTGCTGCACCGCTGGCACAGTGACGAACTGGACTGCGAGATCGCGTGCGTAATCTCAAACCATGACGACCTGCGCAGCATGGTCGAGTGGCATGGCATCCCTTACTACCATGTGCCGGTCAACCCTCAGGACAAGGAGCCTGCATTCGCCGAGGTTTCTCGCCTGGTGAAGCAGCATGAGGCTGACGTGGTGGTGCTGGCGCGCTACATGCAGATCCTGCCGCCGGAACTGTGCCGCGAATACGCCGGCAAGGTGATCAACATTCACCATAGCTTCCTGCCGTCCTTTGTGGGGGCCAAGCCTTACCATCAGGCGTCTCTGCGTGGCGTGAAGTTGATTGGTGCAACTTGCCATTACGTCACCGAAGAGCTGGATGCCGGCCCGATCATCGAGCAGGACGTAGTGCGTGTCAGCCATAGCGACAGCATCGAGGACATGGTGCGCTTCGGTCGCGATGTCGAGAAGATGGTGCTGGCCCGTGGCCTGCGTTACCACCTGGAAGACCGCGTGCTGGTGCACGGCAACAAGACCGTCGTGTTCTGATCAAGCCGTTTTGATTGAAGAAAAAAGGGCCTGGGCGTTAAATCGTTGCAGGCCCTTTTTCTTTGTCTGTCGTTGAGGATTGACCGATGAGTGACCCACTGGAAAAAGCCACCTCCAAAGCACCATCGACACTAGGTGAGGGGTGCTTGAGCCGTTACGACCCGGAGGATCTGGACAGTGAGGACGGCACCGAATTTCCCGGTGCCGCCGAGTTATGGGAACGCGAGCAGGCCAAGTCAGATCCCGCCGCAAAATAAAGCGAATCAGATCCGGAAGCTGCCCACCAATTGTTTCAACCGTGCCGCCTGCTGTTCCAAGTCGGAGCACGCGCGCAGGGTCGACTGCAGGTTTTCCACGCCTTCCTGATTGAGGGTGTTGATTTCAGTGATGTCCATGTTGATCGACTCCACGACCGAGGTCTGCTCCTCAGTGGCAGTCGCCACCGACTGGTTCATGCCGTCGATTTCCCCAATACGTTGGGTGACGCTGTTAAGACGCTCACCGGCCAGGTTAGCGATTTCCACGCTGTCATGACTGTGTCGCTGGCTTTCGCTCATGGTGCTGACCGACTCCCGGGCGCCGACTTGAAGTTCCTCAATCATCTTTTGTACTTGTTGCGCCGATTCCTGGGTGCGGTGTGCCAGGTTGCGCACTTCGTCGGCGACGACTGCAAACCCGCGTCCTGCTTCACCGGCACGTGCCGCTTCAATCGCAGCGTTCAGCGCCAGCAGGTTGGTTTGCTGGGAAATGCTGGTGATCACTTCGAGAATCTGGCCGATGTTCACGGTCTTGCTGTTAAGCGCTTCTATATTGCTGCTGGAGGCGCTGATCATCGCGGACAACTCAGTCATCGCCTTGATATTGCGCTCAACCACCTGTTGACCGTCTTCGGCCAAATGCCGCGCATCGCTGGCCTGGTTGGAGGCTTGCGCGGCATTACGCGCGATTTCCTGAGCTGCGGCGCCCAGTTCATTGATGGCAGCAGCCACGCTGTTGGTGCGGTTGGCCTGTTCGTCGGAGTTGACCATCGACGAGTTGGATGCGCTGACAACCCGCAGTGCTACTTCATTCACCTGCTCGGTGGCCGAGGACACTTCGCGGATGGACGTGTGAATACGCTCCACGAAGCTGTTGAACGCATTACCCAGGATGCCGAACTCATCGTGGTTCTGGATGGTCAGGCGACGCGTCAGGTCACCTTCGCCGTCGGCGATGTCCTGCATGGCGCGGGTCATCACATGCAGCGGTTGCAGCAGGACGCGAATCAGCATGCCCAGCAGGGCAATGATGATCACTACGGCAATGATCGTGGCGATCACCGCTGAGGTGCGAAATTCGCTGAGCATGGCGAAGGATTTGTCTTTATCCACCGAAATACCCAGGTACCAGTTCACCGACGGCAGCCCTTTGATCGGTGTGAAGGTCACGATGTTGTCCTTGCCATTGGCTTGAACTTCACTGAAGTCGCCGCTGATCTTCGGCGTGTTTTTTGGATACATGTCGGCCAGGGTTTTCATCACCAGGCTTTTGTCCGGGTGTACCAGCACTTTGCCGTCGGCGCTGACCAGGAACGCGTAGCCCATGCCACCGAAGTTCAGCGCGCCAATGTTATCCACCAGGGTTTGCAGGCTCAGGTCGCCGCCCACCACGCCAATGCTCTGGCCGCCTTTGGCGCTGGGGGTGGCGATGGAAATGATCAATTGACCTGTAGCGGCGTCGATATACGGCTCGGTCAGGGTCGAGCCGTTGCTGCTCTGGGCGCCCTTGTACCAGGGGCGAACACGTGGGTCGAAGCCATCCGGCATCTTGGTGTCGGGGCGGATGGTGAAGGCCCCTTTGCTGTCACCAACGTAGGTTGCCATGAAGGACGACGTCAGGGTTTTCTGTTCCAGCAGGCTGGCAACGGTCGAAGGCTCAGGGTTGATAGCGATGTTTTGTGCAGCGTTTTCCACCAGCGCAATACGCCCGGTGAGCCAGGTTTGAATGTTGCTTGCGGTGACATCGCCCATTTCGTGCAGGTAGCTGTTGAGGTCTTCACGAATGGCGTTACGTTGCAGGTAGTCGTTGTAGAGGGTGAATAGAGCGAAGGCCGCGATGACGATAAGGGAGGCTGCAAGCAGGATCTTGTGGCTGAAACGCAGATTTTTATTCATAGCTTGAAGGGTCCGCTAAGGTCTTAATATCCAAAGCGCGTCCTTGTGGAACACGCGGAAGGGTAGCGTAAAAAAAGTTTGATATTTCCGTTGGTCCCTGTAGGAGATATCTGAGCGATTTTTAGACTTTATGGGTCTCACATCTCTCTTATCGACCTGGCGGCACTAAAGATTAACCATGGGTGACGAAATGCCTGACTCCACACAACTTCTTATCGGTGCCGGTCTTGATGGCCTGCCAATTGCCCAGGCCATGCGCCTTGCCAACCGCCACGGGTTGATCGCAGGCGCCACGGGCACAGGCAAGACCGTCACGTTGCAACGCCTGGCCGAAGCCTTCAGTGATGCGGGCGTCGCGGTATTTGCGGCTGATATCAAAGGCGACCTCTGTGGCCTGGGTGCCGCCGCCAACCCTCAGGGCAAGGTGGCCGAGCGCATTGCCGGGATGCCTTTCCTTAATTACACGGCCAAGGCTTACCCCGTCACGCTGTGGGATATCCATGGGCAGTCCGGTCATCCGTTGCGCACCACCATCAGTGAGATGGGGCCGTTGTTGCTTGGCAGTTTGTTGGAGCTGACTGACAGCCAGCAGTCGGCCCTTTATGCCGCATTCAAGGTGGCGGATCGCGAAGGCCTATTGCTGCTGGATCTCAAGGATCTCAAGGCACTTCTCAATCACCTTCGCTACCACCCGGAACTGCTTGGCGAAGACGCGGCGCTGATGACCACAGGCTCCAGTCAGGCGCTGTTGCGGCGCTTGGCTGTCTTGGAACAGCAGGGTGCCGAGGCGTTGTTTGGTGAGCCGGCCTTGCAGCTTGAAGACATCTTGCAGCCCACAGGCGATGGGCGCGGACGTATTCACTTGTTGGACGCTAGCCGCCTAGTGCATGAAGCGCCGAAGGTGTATGCGACCTTCCTGTTGTGGCTGTTGGCAGAATTGTTCGAACAACTTCCGGAGCGCGGTGATGCGGACAAACCGCTGCTGGCGCTGTTCTTCGACGAAGCGCATCTCTTGTTTGCCGACACTCCCAAGGCTTTGCAAGATCGCTTGGAGCAAGTGGTGCGGCTGATTCGTTCCAAGGGGGTGGGGGTGTATTTCGTCACTCAATCGCCGGGCGACTTGCCGGATACCGTGCTGGCGCAACTCGGTTTACGGGTGCAGCACGGCCTGCGGGCGTTCACCACGAAAGAGCAGAAATCCTTGCGGGCGGTAGCGGACGGCTTCCGCCCCAACCCGACATTCGATGCGTTATCGGTTTTGACTGAGCTGGGCACCGGTGAGGCATTGGTGGGTACGCTGCAGGAAAAAGGCACGCCGGAGGTCGTTCAGCGCGTATTGGTCGCGCCGCCGCAATCGCGCATCGGGCCGCTCAGTGCGGCAGAGCGTGCCGCATTGGTGGCCACTTCACCGTTGCAGGGTCGCTATGACAAGCCGATTGATCGGGAGTCCGCCTATGAAGTGTTGATGGCGCGCAAGGAGCTTGGGCCTAACGAAGAGCCCCGGCAGGGCGCCGAGGAGCCCAGCTTCACGGACAAAGCTGGGGCGTTCCTTGGAACAACCGCAGGCAAGGCGCTGAAGTCAGCGATGCAGCAGGCGGCCAACCAGATGGGGCGTCAATTGGTGCGTGGTTTGTTGGGGTCTTTGCTGGGCGGCAGTAAGCGCAAGTAGTGCCTCAGGCCTTGGGCTTGCCATGGGCGGCCAAGCGCTCAAGCGCGGCGCGCAAGCCTGGATCGTTGATGCCGTCGGCCGTGGCCTGAATCGTCTCGGCCGCATGCTCCGACAGGTCCAGAGTGTGCCCGACTGCGCCTTGCTGCACGGTCGGTGGCTGTACCTTGAACTGGATACGCGTCAAGCTGGCGAACTCATCGAATGCCATCAATTGACGCTGCAGGCGTTTTTGCTGATAGCGTAAACGGGTCGCCCAATGACCGTCGGTGACAATCAATAGCAAATTACCTTCACGCCACGACGCCACGTGGCAATGCTCGCGGGCGGCGGGTTGTAGTTGGCTTTCGAGCAGGCGTTGCAAATGGCCCAAGCGTTGTGCATGGCCAAAGATGGCTTTCAGCGGCTTGGCTTCGCGAAGCAACACGCTGGGCGCGCGGGCTGTAAGAGGGCGAAATGCCATGATTGGACACCTTAAGTAACAGAGCGGCCATCTTAGCAGAATGCGTCTGCGCGGCCCCTGACAATGCATTGCCGGGCGGTTTCCCAGGAAATCAATCGGCTCCATGGGTTGAAGTTCGCGCAAAAGCCCTTATTTTAAACAAGCCCTCTCACAGCACCATGCCAGCATCGGGGAACAACGCCACTTTCCTCACCCACGATTCCGGGTAGAATGCGCGTTCGCATGCGGCCGTGAGGGCTGCTCGGGCCACTCACGGTGCGCCCTCCATCCCTATGTGTGGAAGAACCTGCCGATATGTTTGCGCCTTTGTTAAAGAAACTTTTTGGAAGCAAGAATGAGCGCGAAGTCAAACGCATGCTCAAGACGGTGCAGCTGGTCAATGCCTTCGAAGAGCAGATGGTTGCCCTGTCGGACGAGCAATTGCGCGCCAAGACCCAAGAGTTCAAGGCCCGCATAGCCAAAGGTGAAACCCTCGACAAGCTGCTTCCCGAAGCCTTTGCGGTTGCCCGTGAAGCCGGTAAGCGTGTCATGGGCATGCGCCACTTCGACGTCCAGTTGATCGGCGGCATGACCTTGCATGAAGGCATGATTGCCGAAATGCGTACCGGTGAAGGCAAGACCCTGGTAGCTACTCTGGGTGTTTACCTCAACGCACTGTCCGGCAAGGGCGTGCACGTTGTGACGGTGAACGACTACCTGGCTCGCCGGGACGCCAACTGGATGCGCCCGCTGTATGAATATCTCGGCCTGACCGTCGGCGTAGTAACGCCGTTCCAGCCGCCGGAAGAGAAGCGCGCTGCTTACGCGTGCGACATTACCTACGGCACCAACAACGAATTCGGTTTCGACTACCTGCGCGACAACATGGCGTTCAGCATGGATGAAAAATTCCAGCGTGAACTCAACTTTGCCGTGATCGACGAAGTCGACTCCATTCTCATCGACGAAGCCCGTACCCCACTGATCATCTCCGGCCAGGCCGAAGACAGCTCGCGCCTGTACACCGAGATCAACAAGTTGATCCCGCGTCTGGAGCAGCACATCGAAGAAGTGGAAGGCGTTGTGACCAAAGAAGGTCACTTCTCCATCGACGAGAAGACCCGCCAGGTCGAACTCAACGAAGCCGGTCACCAGTTCGTCGAAGACATGCTGACCCAGATCGGCCTGCTGGCTGAGGGCGAGAGCCTGTACTCGGCGCACAACCTGGGCCTGTTGACCCACGTGTATGCGGGCCTGCGCGCCCACAAGCTGTTCCATCGCAACGTCGAATACATCGTGCAAGATGGCCAAGTGGTATTGGTTGACGAACACACCGGCCGTACCATGCCGGGTCGTCGTCTGTCCGAAGGCCTGCACCAGGCCATCGAAGCCAAGGAAATGCTCAACATTCAGGCCGAAAGCCAGACGTTGGCTTCCACCACCTTCCAGAACTACTTCCGTCTGTATAACAAACTGTCCGGCATGACCGGTACTGCGGACACCGAAGCGTTCGAATTCCACCAGATCTACAACCTGGCTGTGATGGTGATCCCACCGAACAAGCCGCTGGCGCGTAAAGATTTCAATGACCTGGTGTTCCTGACCGCCGAAGAGAAGTACGCGGCGATCATCAACGACATCAAGGACGGCATGGCCCAGGGCCGCCCGATTCTGGTGGGTACCGCCACCATCGAGACTTCCGAGCACGTGTCTAACCTGCTCAACAAGGAAGGTATCGAGCACAAGGTTCTTAACGCCAAGTTCCACGAAAAAGAAGCTGAGATCATTGCCCAGGCCGGTCGCCCAGGCGCACTGACTATCGCCACCAACATGGCCGGTCGTGGTACTGACATCCTGTTGGGCGGTAACTGGGAAGTGGAAGTCGCCTCCCTGGACAACCCTACCCCTGAGCAGATCGCCCAGATCAAGGCTGACTGGCAGAAGCGCCACCAGGCCGTGCTCGAATCCGGTGGTTTGCAGGTGATCGCGTCCGAGCGTCACGAATCGCGCCGTATCGACAACCAACTGCGTGGTCGTGCCGGCCGTCAGGGTGACGCCGGTTCCAGCCGCTTCTACCTGTCTCTGGAAGACAGCCTGATGCGCATCTTCGCCTCGGATCGGGTGAAGAACTTCATGAAAGCCTTGGGTATGCAGTCCGGTGAAGCGATCGAGCACCGTATGGTGACCAACGCCATCGAGAAGGCCCAGCGCAAGGTTGAAGGCCGTAACTTCGATATTCGTAAGCAACTGCTTGAGTTCGATGACGTCAACAACGAACAGCGTAAAGTGATTTATCACATGCGTAACACGTTGCTGGCCGCTGACAACATTGGCGAGACCATCGCCGATTTCCGTCAGGACGTGCTCAACGCGACCGTCAGTGCACACATCCCGCCACAGTCCCTGCCAGAGCAGTGGGATGTTGCTGGCCTGGAAGCCGCGTTGAAGAGCGACTTCGGTGTCGACTTGCCGGTCCAGCAATGGCTCGACGAAGACGATCACCTGTACGAAGAGACGCTGCGCGAGAAGCTGATGGCCGAGCTGCTGGCCGCGTACAACGAGAAAGAAGAGCAGGCGAGTGCCGAAGCACTGCGCACCTTCGAGAAACAAATCGTACTGCGCGTGCTGGACGACCTGTGGAAAGACCACCTGTCGACCATGGACCACCTGCGTCACGGCATCCACCTGCGTGGTTACGCCCAGAAGAACCCGAAGCAAGAGTACAAGCGCGAGTCTTTCACGCTGTTCTCCGAGTTGCTGGATTCGATCAAGCGCGATTCGATTCGCGTGCTGTCCCACGTTCAGGTGCGCCGCGAAGACCCGATCGAGGAAGAAGCTCGCCTGCGTCAGGAGGCCGAGGCACTGGCTGCGCGCATGCAGTTCCAGCACGACGAAGCGCCGGGTCTGGAAGCGCCTGAGGTGTTGGGCGAAGAGGTCGATGTGGCCTTGGCTCAGGCGCCGGTTCGCAATGACCAGAAGCTGGGCCGCAACGAACTGTGCTACTGCGGTTCGGGCAAGAAATTCAAACACTGCCACGGCCAGATCGAATAAGATTTTCGCCTGACGCTGCAATACCTAGCGCCGCGACCGGCCTCTGCCGTCGCGGCGTTTTGCCATTAATTTCACCGTCGATCACGACGGCACAGACATCATTTATCTTTAAGGAGCGCGTTCATGGCTGTTGGTCTTGGTCCTTTGCCCACATTGCACCCGGTTGCCGGTTTTGAGCTCGGTATCGCGTCGGCCGGCATCAAGCGCCCGGGGCGCAAGGATGTGGTGGTGATGCGCTGTGCCGAAGGTTCGACCGTCGCCGGTGTTTTCACCCTCAACGCCTTCTGTGCCGCTCCGGTGATCCTGGCCAAGCAGCGCGTTGCCGGCTCCATCCGTTACCTGCTGACTAACACTGGCAATGCCAACGCAGGCACCGGTGAGCCTGGTCTGGTCGCTGCGGCGCGTACCTGCGCCAAGCTGGCCCAGTTGACTGGCGTGGATGCCAGCCAAGTGTTGCCTTACTCCACCGGTGTCATCGGCGAGCCGCTGCCGGTTGAGAAAATCGAAGGCGCCTTGCAGGCCGCGTTGGACGACCTGTCTGTGGATAACTGGGCGGCCGCTGCCACTGGCATCATGACCACGGACACTCTGCCGAAAGGCGCGAGCCGTCAGTTCGTGCACGACGGCGTGACCGTCACCGTGACCGGTATCAGTAAAGGCGCGGGCATGATCCGCCCGAACATGGCAACCATGCTCGGCTACATTGCTACCGACGCCAAAGTTTCCCGCGACGTGCTGCACAGCCTGATCCTCGACGGCGCCAACAAGTCGTTCAACCGCATTACCATCGATGGCGATACCTCGACCAACGATTGCTGCATGCTGATCGCTACCGGCAAAGCTGATCTGCCGGAAATTACCGAGGCCAGCGGCCCGCTGTTCGCGGCATTGAAGCAGGCTGTGTTCGAAGTGTGCATGGACGTGGCCCAGGCCATCGTGCGTGACGGCGAAGGCGCCACCAAGTTCGTGACGGTTGAAGTCAACGGCGGCGGCAATCACCAGGAATGCCTGGATGTCGGCTACACCGTGGCCCACTCGCCGCTGATCAAGACGGCACTGTTCGCCTCCGACCCCAACTGGGGCCGCATCCTCGCCGCCGTTGGCCGTGCTGGTGTGCCGGATCTGGACGTGAGCAAGATCGACGTGTTCCTCGGTGACGTGTGCATCGCCAGCCGTGGCGCTCGTGCCGAGAGCTATACCGAAGCACAGGGCTCGGCGGTGATGCAGCAGGAAGAAATCACCATCCGCATCGAGTTGGGCCGCGGCGATTGCAGCGAAACCATCTGGACCACCGACCTGTCCCACGAGTACGTGAAGATCAACGCGGAATACCGTACCTGATAGAAGAGGATAACCGCGGTGAAACGAGTGCATGTAGCAGCAGCGGTGATCCGCGGTGTCGACGGCAGGATCCTGCTGGCGCGCCGCACGGATACTCAGCATCAGGGCGGTCTCTGGGAGTTTCCCGGTGGCAAGGTGGAGGCCGGTGAGTCGGTCGCCTCGGCCCTGTCCCGTGAATTACAGGAAGAACTGGGTATCCAGGTCGCCACGGCTCGGCCGTTGATCAAGGTGCAGCATGACTACCCGGACAAGCAGGTCTTGCTGGATGTCTGGGAAGTCTCGGCTTTTACCGGCGAGCCCCACGGTGTCGAAGGGCAACCCCTGGAATGGGTGGCGCCTCGGGATTTGCTCAACTACGAGTTCCCGGCCGCTAACGCTCCAATCGTTGCCGCCGCGCGCTTGCCTGCCGATTACCTGATCACCCCCGGCGAACTCGAAACCCCGACGCTGTTACGCGGGATTCAGAAGGCTGTCGCGGGCGGCATCAAGCTGGTCCAACTGCGTGCGCCGAACGGTTACGATCCCAAATACCGCGACCTCGCGGTAGATGCGGTGGGTCTGTGCGCTGGCAAGGCGCAGTTGATGCTTAAAGGACCGTTTGAATGGCTGGGGGATTTTCCTGCCGCCGGTTGGCACATGACCTCGGCGCAACTGCGCAAATACGCGAGCAAGGGCCGGCCGCTGCCGAAAGACCGTTGGTTGGCTGCTTCCTGCCACAACGCTGAAGAACTGGCGCTGGCAGAAATGATGGACGTGGATTTTGTCACGCTGTCGCCGGTGCAGCCGACCCAGACCCACCCTGATGCCCAGCCTTTGGGTTGGGAGCAGGCGGCAGAGTTGATCCGTGGGTTCAGCAAACCGGTGTTTCTGTTGGGCGGGGTTGGACCTGCTGATCGGGAGCAGGCTTGGGAAGCTGGGGCTCAGGGTGTGGCGGGTATCAGGGCGTTCTGGCCACAAGTTTGAAGCTGCTCTGGCGGGCCTCATCGGGTGCGACGATTCGACTTGCCCCCGATCAGGCCCTGCCAGTCAGCGAATCATGATCAGTGTGGCTTAGCCGCCGCCTGCCACAAAATCTCCGCAATCCCCTGGCGCCTGGCAATCACCCGCGCCGCCACAAACAGCAAATCCGACAGCCGATTGATATACGCCAACCCCACTCCCTCTAACGGCTCCACCGCGTTGAGGTGCTGACAGCGCCGCTCCGCACTGCGCGCCAGGCTGCGACACACATGGGCCTGGGCGATCAACGCCGAGCCACCGGGCAGGATGAAGTTTTCCAGCGGCCCGACCTCTTCATTCCAGCGATCAATCGCGGCCTCCAGCCGATCCACTTCCGCTGCGTTCAGCGCCTTGTACACCGGCATCGCCAGCTCACCGCCGAGGTCGAATAATCGATGTTGGCATGGGGTCAGTACCTCGATCACATCTTTGAGTTCCGGATGCTTGCCACTCTGCTCTTCCAGGCCCGCCAGTAATAATCCCAGTTGGCTGTTCAGCGAATCGACTTCACCGATGGCCTCAACTCGCGGGTGGTCCTTGGATACACGGCGACCGTCGCCGAGGCCGGTTTCGCCTGTGTCTCCAGTACGGGTGTAAATCTTCGACAGGCGAAAGCCCATGATCAGTGCTCCAGTTGGGTCAGTTCATTGGGCGGCAGTTGGCTGCCCGCCAAGGGTAAGCGCAGGGTAAAGCAGGTGCCTTGACCGAGGGTGGAATGCACCTCCATCTGCCCTTTGTGGTTGTTGGTGACGATGAAGTAAGAAACCGAAAGCCCAAGCCCAGTGCCCTGGCCGATCTCTTTGGTGGTGAAGAACGGCTCAAAAGTGCGTTTACGTACGTTCTCACTCATGCCGATACCGTTGTCTTCCACCTGAATCTCTGCCCACGGCGGGTTAAGACGTGTGCGCAGGATGATGCGCCCCGGTTCGCGATCGTCTTCACGCAGATGAATGGCCTGGGCTGCGTTTTTCAGCAGGTTGAGCAGTACTTGTTCCAGCTCGTTGGCAGTGCCGGGCACCGGGCCCAATTGGGGGTCGAACTGACGAATGATCGCCTGGCCCTTGAAGTCGAAACCGATGGCCAGATCGAAGTCGTTACCGGCAATTTCCACGGCCTGGTCGATCAGCGCCGGCAGGTCGCAAGGCGCCATCTGCCGATTACTGCGGCGGCTGAAACTGAGCATGTGAGTGACGATCTTGGCCGCTCGCGCACCGGCTTGCTGGATGCCATCCAGCAGTTGTGGCACCTCACGGCCTTCCAGGTAGCGGTTGATCTTTTCCAGTTCGATACCTGCCTGCTCGGCGAATTCCAGGTTTTTGGGTAGGTCGGACGACAGCCGGCGCCGGATGTTCTGCACGTTATGCAGGATCGCCCCCAGCGGATTGTTGATCTCGTGAGCCATACCGGCGGCAAGCCCACCGACCGAGAGCATTTTTTCCGACTGCACCATCATTTCTTCCAGGGACAGGCGCTGAGTGATGTCGTCGATACGGATCACCACGCCCCGCCCGGCTCCGCCCATCAGAGGGTAGAAGGTCAGGGCGTAATGCTTGGGTTCATCATCCTTGATCCAGGTGACACGCTCGATGCGTTCTACCGTGTGCTGCTCCACCGTAGCCTTGATCTGCGGCAGGTACGGCTTGAGCGGTTGAAAAGCGAGGTAGATCGGCTGATTCAGCGCTTCATCCAGACGCGTACCGGAAAGCGCGCTGGCCTCCTGGTTCCACTGGGTGACGTAGAGTTGTTCGTCCAGGGCGATCAACGCCGAGGGCATCGAGTCGATGATGCTGTTCAGGTAGTTTTGAAAACCGGTGAGTTTTTTCTCGATCTTGCTGCGAACCTGGACTTCCAGCTCCAACTTTCGGTTGGTATGGCGTGTTTCTTCGGCCAAGCCTTGAGCTTGGTCATAAGCGGCCTGGGAGTCGTCCCTTGCGCGCTTGAGCTGCTGTTCGCGAGCTTCGATACGCGAGAGCATAGTGTTGAAAGCTTCGGCCAGGCTGCCGATTTCATCGCGGTTACCACGGCCGGCGCGCAGGGCGTAGTTCTCTTCGCGGGTTACTTGGCGCGACAGTTCTTCCAATTCGTGGATCGGCCGGGTAATCAGGCGCTTGATCTGCCGGGCGATGATCAGCCATAGCAGCACACTGAAAATCAGGATACCCAGGCTGGCCGTCAGCGTGCCGGTGTAGAAGGCCACCGGCAGTTCGCTGCTGGCCACCAGCAGCAAATGCCCGGAAGGCTGGCCTGCCCGGGGCAGGGTGATGATCTGGTTACTGCGAAACTCGGTAACACGCCACGCCTCGATATGCCGATAGTTGTCCGGCAAGTGCAGGCGATCACCGTGTTGCATCTGCGCCAGGCGGTTGCCTTCGCCGTCATACAGGGCGGCGGCGCGTAATGGCGAATAGCTGGTCAGCTCACTGAGTAGGGCATCGGCTTGGGCGGGGGATTCGAGCGCTTCGGCGGCGAGGCCCGGGTTGGACACCAGGCGACCGATGGCCTGCAAGGCCTGAGGTGCCATGCTTTCCTGGGAAATCCAGTACGCGGCGCTGATAAAGGTCAGGTTGGCCACCAGCAATACGGTGGTCAACAACACCAACAGGGCGGCCAGCAGTTTCTGCCCAACCGGTAGATTTTCGAGGCGCTGGCGCAGCGGCATCAGGGTTATCCCAGGTGATAGACAGGCGGGCAGGGTAGCGCGTGGTTCAGTCGCGGGGCAATCCGCGTGCAACTAACTGATCAATCAAACGCACCTGCAACTGCTGCAAATGCGGCAGGTTCAATTGGTGGCGTGCGGCCGCCTGGCAAGCATAGCCCAACAGGTAACTGATTTCGGTGCGGCGGGCGTTGGCGACGTCCTGGTACATGGAGGAGTAGTTAGCGGCTGTGGCGTGGATCACCCGTTCCACTTCGTGTTGCAGGTCCAGCGCGGCGTCGGGTTGGCCGCAACATTCCAGCAGCTCACCGAGTTCAGCGCACAGGGTTGCCACTTCGCATTGATGGGTTTGCAGTTCGCCGTTGCGGCACTGGTAAAGCACGGTCAGCGGGTTGATCGCGCAATTGAGCGCTAGCTTGCGCCATAGCCGGGTCAGAATGTCGGTGCTCCATTCGTGGGGGATGCCGGCGGCGTGCAGGTCGTTCAGCCACAGCGGTGGGGCAGGGTGGGCTGCATCCCCCAGCCAGGTGTAGCCGTGGCCTGCAAACACCACGCGCCAATCGCCGTCGCGAAACGCGCCTTCGGTGCTGGAGGCGAAGATGCAGCGTGCTTGGGGTAACTGAGCAACCACTGCGTCCTGGCTGCCAAGGCCGTTTTGCAAAAGGACCAGCTCGGCGTGTGGGGACAGGCGATGCTGCAAATGTGCGACGGCGCTTTGGGCGTCGTAGGCTTTGCACGCTACCAGCAGGCGATGAATCGGCTCGGGGTTGTCAGGCGTTTCGCCAATCACCGGATAAGTCTTTTCTATACCGTGTTCGACCAACGTCAGCCCCTTACCGGCCTGATAGCTGGCAAGGCGCGCCTTATCGCGCAGGATCATCCTCACGGGCAGGCCGGCGCGAGCCAAGCGCGTGGCCCAGAGTGTGCCCAGGCTGCCGGCGCCGAGAATATGCCAGGTGGTCGACATCAGTTTGTGCTCCGTAGGGTCGCCTGCGGTGAACGGGGCGAAAGAACCGCTATAATGCCCCTGCATTTTAGCTCGGGCGCGCTCCATCTCTACTGAACCCGCCCCTTATATTGGAGAAATCACATGCCTTCGTTCGACGTGGTATCTGAACTGGACAAACACGAAGTCACCAACGCCGTCGAGAACGCCGTCAAGGAGCTGGACCGTCGCTATGACCTGAAGGGCAAGGGCAGCTTCGAGTTCAAGGAAAAGGAACTGACCGTCAACCTGACCGCTGAAGCCGATTTCCAGCTGGAAGCGATGATCGAGATCCTCAAGCTGTCGTTGGTCAAGCGCAAGATCGATGCACAGTGCCTTGAAATCAAGGACGCCTACGCTTCCGGCAAGCTGATGAAGCAGGAAGCAGTGTTAAAGGAAGGCATCGACAAGGAGCTGGCGAAGAAGATCGTCGCCCATATCAAGGACGCCAAGCTGAAAGTCCAGGCGGCCATCCAGGGTGAGCAGGTTCGCGTCACTGGCAAGAAACGTGATGACCTGCAAGAGGCCATCGCTGCCCTGCGCGCCAAAACCTTCGACATGCCGCTGCAGTTCAATAACTTCCGCGACTGATGGCATTTTGGGGAACCAGCGGGCGATTTTGACGTCCCACGCCCCATAACCTGTGCCTGCACTTGAGCCCTACGGGGCTCATTTGCGTTTTTAGGCCGTCAATAAAGCCGCACATCCGCCAAACAGGAGACGATAGATGGATTTCAATGCTGAAGTGGATCACCTGATCAAGACCTCACAGTCGTGGATCCCGATGATCATGGAATACGGCAGCCGAGTACTACTGGCAGTGATCACCCTGGCCATTGGCTGGTGGCTGATCAACGTATTGACCCACCGTGTAGGTCGCTTGCTGGCTCTGCGTAACGCGGACCTGGCACTGCAACACTTCATCACCAGCCTGGCGAACATTGCGCTGAAGGTCATGCTGATTGTCAGCGTGGCCTCGATGATCGGCGTGGCGACTACCTCGTTCGTGGCGGCCATCGGTGCCGCGACCCTGGCCATTGGCCTGGCATTGCAGGGCAGCCTGGCCAACTTCGCCGGTGGCGTGCTGATTCTGTTGTTCCGCCCATTCCGCATTGGTGACTGGATCGAAGCCCAAGGCACCTCGGGCACTGTCGACAGCATCCAGATCTTCCACACCGTGCTGCGCACTGGCGACAACAAGACCGTGATCGTACCTAACGGCATCCTGTCCAACGGCATCATCACCAACACCAACCGTCAGCCGACCCGCAAGGTGGTGTTTGATGTAGGCGTGGATTATGACGCCGACCTGCAAAAAGCCCGTGACGTGCTTCTGGAACTGTCAAAAGATCCCCGCGTACTGACTGATCCTGCCGCGGTGGCGGTGGTCTCTACATTGGGCGATAGCTCCATCACGGTTTCCCTGCGTTGCTGGACCAAAACCCCGGATTATTGGGATGTAGTCTTCATGCTCAATGAACTGGCGCGTGATCGTTTAAAGGCGGCGGGGATTGATATTCCGTTTCCGCAACGTGTTATTCGTGTGGTTCAGGAAGCAGCTGTGTAATCAGTTGCTTTATTAACTTGGCCGCTTGGTCAGCTATTGCTGTTAAAGACAAGGGGCTTCATGCCCCTTGTTTTTTTGTCACTCCCCTTTGGCAACTATCAAGTTTTAATCGGCGCCGAGTAACACAACTAGTAAGCCTAGGTTTCTTAGTTAGCTTGCTATGTAAAATTGAAGCGCTTTTTGTAGGTCATAAAAAAACCGGCGACCTGATTAAGGGCGCCGGTTTTTATTAGCGTTACGCGTTAGCGCAATCAGCTGACCACTGAAATTACAAGATGCTCAGTGGGTATTCTACGATCACACGGGTGTCGACTAGGTTGTCGTAGTTGGTCGCGCGGTAATCGCTGTTGGTGCCGCTGTAGATTGCGTTACGAACGCGGAAGGACAGACCTTTGGCCGGACCTTCTTGCAGTACGTACTTGGCTTCCACGTCCCACTCGTGCTCTTTACCATCGCTGGAATCTGCAACGGTAACGTTGCTACCGCGAGTGTAACGGGTCATGAAGCTCAGACCTGGCACGCCGAACGAGGCCATGTTCAGGTCGTAGCGAGCCTGCCAGGACTTCTCGTCTTCGCCAACGAAGTCGGAGATTTGCACGGAGTTGGCCAGGTAAACGGTACCGCCACCGTCGACACCGTAGTTGTAACCGGTTTTACCAGAGGACTGCTGGTAAGCCAGGGTGAACTTGTGTGCGTCGATGCTATACGCAGCTGCCAGGCTCCAGACGCGGTTGTCCAGGTCGCCGTTCAGCTTTTTGCCGTCGTCCTTGCTGCGGTAGCCGTTGAAGTCGAAACTCAACGATTGCTTGTCGCTCAGCGGCAGGGTGTAGAAGACGTTGACGTACTGCTTCTTCCAGTAGTCTTCAACATCGGAGGCGTGGAACGCGAAAATGAAGTTCTCAAGGCCCGAGTAGGTAAAGCCAGCGATATTCGCTGCACTCAGCCCTGGGTTTTGCTTGCCGGTAACACGGCTGCGACCGTTGATGCTGTCACGGCCCATGCCGGTTTGCGCGCTCAGTGCGGTGAAGCGGCCAGCGGTCAATTCCAGACCTTTGATCTCGTTGCTGGTGATCAAGGTGCCGGTGGCGACTTCAGGCAGCAGACGGCCGTCGTCGGTAGTGAAAACCGGGCTGGATACGAACTGGTTGCCATATTTCAGCACGGTGTCGGAGATGCGGAGTTTCGCTGCCCCAGCCACTTTGGACTGAGTGGATTCTGGCTCGCCAGCGCCATTGGTTGCGAACAGACCGTTACCGGCACGGCCCGCACCGCCATCAAGCTTATAGCTGCCCATGGCCATGGCATCGACGCCGAAGCCGACGGTGCCTTGGGTGAAGCCGGATTGGTAGGTGAGCAACTCGCTGATACCGGTGTCTTGACGGTAGCCGCTGACTTTGTCGTCGGTGCCGGTGGTGTAGGTACCGTTACCACGACGCACGTTACCCACGCCGTCCTTGTAGTCACGGTTCATGTACATTGCACGGGTTTTCGCGGTCAGGGTGCTATCTTCGATAAAGCCCTTTGCGTCGTCCTGAGAGGACGCGATTGCGAACTGCGAGGTGCCTGCAGAAACAGCCAGGGCGATCATGCTCCACTTCATCACGCGCATCGTGATTTGCTCCTTTGGTTTTCGGAAGAGTACTGCCGTCCCACCTGTATTTTTATCTGGGCGGCTCTTTCTTTTTTGTGTCGGCGCAAAGTTATATCACGCAGACTCTAATGACGATACTTACCAAACTTTCCTTTCAGCTTCTTTACGAGGCTGTCGTAAATTGCTAGCTCCATGTCGCAAATTCACAGTCCTGAATGTTACGGGACTGACAACTTCAATGCTGTTTTCAGACCTCTTTCGAAGTTTGAAACCTTCCTTGGGGCGCATCGAAACGCTGCTGTTCTTTTATCGCGAAACACCTGCTTCCAAACGGGTGTCGTTGCCGACGATGTGAGTGTGAATGCAACAAGCGCGCCCAAACCGGTAACCGAATGTCATTTTTTCGTGAAAAGCGTGGTGGGCGTGTAAAAACCTCATAAGTACGGGGTTTTTACGCCGTTTTGTTTGGGCTTGACGTGCATGGGTTACGCCTCTTCGGTGGTACTAAAACACTGTGCCAGAGAAAAACGTTACCGGTTCACCCTACAAGTGGGTAGTCGGCGGATCCCTTTGATGCACAAGTGGGTCATTTTGGTGCGCCCTTGAAAGGCCCGGATTAGCGTAGCTCAAATATTTGCCTGCCTCTTAAGAGTGCAGGTTTTTATCGGTTTGCGTTACGTTGCTGCCATTCGCCGTGAAGCCTGGCGCGTTCAAAGGTATGCTGGCGCCTGAAACTGACCTGCCGAACGGAGTGCCCGTGGTGTTCGCCTTAGATCAACGTTTGCAACAAGACACACTGGTCATCGGGGACTTCCCGCTGTGCCGCCTGCTGCTGTCCAATGATTCGAACTACCCCTGGTTCATCCTAGTGCCGCGTATCAACGGTATCAGCGAAGTGTTTCAGCTGGATGTCGCAGATCAACATACCCTGTGGCAAGAGACCACGGCCTTGGCGCAGTGGCTGAACGAAGGGTTGGCCGCCGACAAGATGAACATTGGCGCGCTGGGCAACGTCGTCAGCCAATTGCATGTGCATGTGATCGTACGCAAGCGTGATGACGCTGCCTGGCCTGCTCCAGTGTGGGGCAAGCATCCGGCCCAGCCGTACACTGAAGAGCAACTGGCCGCCATTCGTTCGCGTCTGCGCGAGCTGCTGCCCGCCGACTTTATCTTTACCCAGGGCTGAACCATGGATCTGCAAGACCGCGTCACTGAACTGGAAAGCCGCCTGGCCTTCCAGGACGACACCATCGAAACCCTGAATGACATCCTGGTCACCCAGCAGCGGGCCGTCGAACGGCTGCAGTTGCAGATGACCGCGCTGCTTAAGCGCCAGGAAGAAATGGGCGGGCAATTCGAGTCATCTGAAGAAGAAGCGCCGCCGCCTCACTACTGATCGACAGGCAATAAAAAAACCGCGACCCAGCCAGGCTGGATCGCGGTTTTTTTTGCTGCGACGGCTGGAATCAGCGACGCGGCAATGCAGCGATCACGTCTTCGGCTTGTAGGCCTTTGTCGCGATTCATCACGGAAAACTCCACGCGCTGGCCTTCAACCAGAACACGATGGCCTTCGCCGCGAATGGCCCGGAAGTGGACGAAGATATCGTCGCCCGAATCACGGGAAATAAAGCCGAAGCCTTTGGATGTGTTGAACCACTTGACGGTACCGGTATCCCGATTGGTCATGTCGTAGTTTTGCGACGCGGCCGCGGGGGACGAGCGGTAGAAGCTGATAGCCAGGTGAAGAGCGATGGCGACCACAGCAATTACCAGGCTGAGCAGGATGGCCGGATGGCCGCCGACTTCAGGCATGGGTGCCAGGAGGGTGAGGGTTTGTACGACAACGGTCAGTACCAGCAGCGCGCTGACCAGGTTTTGCAGTTGATGGCGCGTGCCTTTGTTCCAGTAAGGGATTACTGGGGCGAGCGTCAGGTTAAGAAGGCCGAACAAGGCCAGGTACAAAGCGTCATGTTGTTGCAGGTAGGGCAGGCTTTCAGGCTGCAGGCTCGGGATAAAGGACAGCAGCAACGCTGCAACGCCCGTTAGCAGGTGGACGATTTTCAACATTTTGATTAACTCACGTTAAGACGGATCACAAGGAAGAGCTGACTGGCACGGTTCGCTTCTGAACAATGGGAGGCGTTGGGCACGTGCACGGGTATCAGCCTATGCCGCTCGCCGTGAAAAAACGGCGGCGACACGCTGCCTATTTAACAGCAAAGGCTGTGCCTACTCAAATCAAGCATTTTCGTGCTTTGCAGGGTGCGGGGCATTTCTGCGTGAAACGCTGGTCCTAGACAGGTGCAGGTGTTTTTTGGGCGTTTGGCGGGAATTTTCCTGCGTGGCTCAAATGACTTGGTTGCCGCCGAAGAGGGCGTAAAGCGCAGGACCATTTGCCGCACCGTGTCCTTGGCGGGCTGCGCGTCAGCAGCACTCTTGCTACAGTGGTCCTGCACCTGATCAATGAATGCTTGTCAATTGAAGGGGATAAACATGGCAATCGATATCGGTATCAGTGAAGAAGATCGTAAATCCATCGTCGATGGGCTATCACGACTGCTTTCCGATACCTATGTACTGTACCTGAAGACCCACAACTTCCATTGGAACGTCACGGGCCCCATGTTTCGGACGCTGCACTTGATGTTCGAAGAGCAGTACAACGAGCTGGCGCTGGCGGTTGACTCTATTGCCGAGCGTATCCGTGCCCTGGGTTTTCCGGCGCCGGGTGCCTATTCGATCTATGCCCGTCTGTCTTCCATCAAGGAAGAAGAGGGCGTACCCAGCGCAGAAGAGATGATCAAGCAGTTGGTGGCGGGCCAGGAAGCTGTCACACGGACCGCGCGGGGTATTTTCCCGCTGCTTGATAAAGTCAGCGATGAGCCGACTGCAGACTTGTTGACTCAGCGCATGCAGGTTCACGAGAAAACCGCGTGGATGCTGCGCTCCCTGCTCGAAAATCAGTAATCGTTGACCCGGAGTGGCGCCATCGCGGCGCCACTTGCTTGTTTCCACGCATTTCCTGGCGTTGTCCTACGCCTTTCAACGTCCCGTCTTCTGGATGCCTGCCTCATCCTGCTGTTTTATAGGGTCACTGCCCAATGGGAGGACCCGTGGGCTGCTGTTTGGCAATGGAGTGTCAGGTGTATGTCACGTGGAGTGGATATTGGAGTAATGGAAACCGGTGGTTTTCATAAGATAAACGTCGACCCCTTCGCCAAGGGGTTCGATATGGGGCTGGCCAAGCCAATGTCCCGATCGGTACGGCTCAATGGGTTTTCCACTTGTCTGCGGCTTGAGCAGATCTATTGGAACATCCTCACGGAAATAGCCAGGATCAATGCCTGCTCAGTCAGTGCGCTGCTGTCCTATGTCGATCGGGAAGTGCACTTGCGGTATGGAGGTGTGAAGAACTTCAGTGGCTTGGTCAGGGTTGTGTGCGTGGTTCATCTATTAAAAGGCCGTGTTGCCTCGCCAAACCCTGAGTGATCGGTCGGCTTTGGGGCCGGTCCGCCGTCGAAGTGGACCAGGCTCCGGGCAGAAAGCCGGCTGCGCTGCCTCGATTTACCAGATATAATCTCGCGCTTTGCTGCTGCCGGGGCTTTCTCCCTCTGCTCTACTCCAAGAGCGGGCGCGGCACAGTAACGATCGATCGCCGAGACATCGCCATGCCCATGTACGACTATCAATGTGCTTCCTGTGGACATCAGTTGGAAGCCATCCAGAAGATCAGCGCCGCGCCGTTGGTCGATTGCCCGGCCTGCCAGGCACCCGAGCTCAAGAAGATGTTGTCCATGCCAGGCTTCCGCCTGAGCGGCAGCGGCTGGTACGAGACCGATTTCAAGACCGGCTCGAAGAAGAATCTGGCCGGCGGCGACAAAGCAGACTGAGTTGAACTCCACGCGCAGGCTACTGCATTATCCGTCCCCTGCTTAACTGTGCGGTGACGAGGCAAGCCTCCACCGAATTTCGAATTACGAGAAGTGAAACCACGACCATGATGCGCAGCCACTATTGCGGCCAACTGAACGAGACCCTGGAAGGTCAGGAAATTACCCTTTGCGGATGGGTTCACCGTCGCCGCGACCACGGCGGGGTGATCTTCCTCGATATCCGTGATCGTGATGGTCTGGCCCAAGTGGTATTTGACCCGGACCGCGCCGAGAGCTTCGCCGCCGCTGACCGTGTGCGCAGCGAATACGTCGTGAAGATCACCGGCAAGGTTCGCCTGCGTCCGGCCGGTGCCGTGAACGCGAACATGGCGTCCGGTGCGATCGAAGTGCTGGGTTATGAGCTGGAAGTGCTGAACGAGTCGGAAACTCCGCCGTTTCCACTGAATGAATATTCCGACGTCGGCGAAGAAACCCGCCTGCGCTACCGCTTCCTCGACTTGCGTCGTCCGGAAATGGCCGAGAAGCTGCGTCTGCGTTCGCGCATGACCACCAGCATCCGCCGCTTCCTCGACGAAAACGGCTTCCTTGACGTAGAAACGCCGATCCTTACCCGGGCCACCCCGGAAGGCGCGCGTGACTACCTGGTGCCTAGCCGTACCCACGCCGGTTCGTTCTTCGCTCTGCCGCAATCGCCGCAGTTGTTCAAGCAACTGCTGATGGTGGCCGGCTTCGACCGTTACTACCAGATCGCCAAGTGCTTCCGCGACGAAGACCTGCGCGCCGACCGCCAGCCGGAATTCACCCAGATCGACATCGAGACCAGTTTCCTCGATGAAAAAGAGATCATGGGCCTGACCGAGCAGATGATCCGCAACCTGTTCAAGGAAGTGCTGGACCTGGAGTTCGGCGAATTCCCGCACATGACCTTCGAAGAAGCCATGCGCCGCTACGGCTCCGACAAGCCAGACCTGCGTAACCCGTTGGAACTGGTGGACGTTGCCGACCAACTGAAAGAAGTTGATTTCAAAGTTTTCAGCGGCCCGGCCAACGACCCTAAATGCCGCATCGCGGCCCTGCGCGTGCCTGGCGGCGCGAGCATGCCGCGCAAGCAGATCGACGACTACACCAAGTTTGTCGGCATCTACGGTGCCAAGGGCCTGGCGTACATCAAGGTCAACGAGCGCGCCAACGGTGTTGACGGTCTGCAATCGCCGATCGTGAAAAACATTCCGCTGGACAACCTCAACGCGATTCTTGATCGCGTGGGCGCGGTCGACGGCGACATCGTGTTCTTCGGTGCAGACAAAGCCAAGATCGTCAGCGAAGCCTTGGGTGCGCTGCGCATCAAGCTGGGCCACGACCTGGACCTGCTGACTTGCAAGTGGGCACCGATGTGGGTTGTCGACTTCCCGATGTTCGAAGAGAACGACGACGGCAGCTTCAGCGCCTTGCACCATCCGTTCACCGCGCCGAAGTGCTCGCCTGAGGAATTGGAAGCCAACCCGGCTGGCGCACTGTCCCGTGCCTACGACATGGTGCTCAACGGCACCGAACTGGGTGGCGGTTCGATCCGTATCCATCGCAAAGAGATGCAACAAGCGGTATTCCGCCTGTTGGGCATCAACGAAGCGGAGCAGGAAGAGAAGTTCGGCTTCCTTCTCGACGCCCTGAAGTACGGCGCGCCGCCTCACGGTGGCCTGGCGTTCGGTCTCGACCGTCTGGTGATGCTGATGACCGGTGCCCAGTCGATCCGTGAAGTGATCGCCTTCCCGAAAACCCAGAGTGCTGCGGACGTCATGACCCAGGCTCCGGGTGTGGTGGATGCCAAGGCGTTGCGCGAACTGCACATCCGTCTGCGCGAGACGCCAAAGGCTGAGTAAGGCTGCTGCGTGAAAGCGCTATAGGGTTTTACGCAGTCAAAAAGGCGCATCTTCGGATGCGCCTTTGCGTTAAAGAGCTGTATCCCGCCTGGGGCGGGGTTGATCAAGGTTTCTAGAGAATTTCGGAGTTGTGTTATGGCTGGCCATTCCAAGTGGGCGAACATCAAGCACCGCAAAGAGCGTCAGGATGCCAAGAAAGGCAAGATTTTCACCAAGTGGATTCGCGAGCTGACCGTCGCTGCCCGTCAAGGCGGTGGTGATCCGGGCTCCAACCCGCGTCTGCGCCTGGCACTGGACAAAGCGCTCGGCGCCAACATGAGCCGCGACATTATCGACCGCGCTGTGGCCCGTGGTGCCGGCGCTGCCGATACCGACGACATGGTTGAGCTGACCTACGAAGGCTATGGCCCAGGCGGCGTGGCGGTGATGGTCGAGTGCATGACCGATAACCGCAACCGCACAGCCGCCGCTGTGCGTCACGCGTTCAGCAAGTGTGGCGGCAACCTCGGGACTGACGGTTCGGTGGCCTATCTGTTCGAGCGCAAGGGCCAGATTTCCTTTGCGCCTGGCACGGATGAAGATGCGCTGATGGAAGCCGCGATGGAAGCGGATGCCGACGACGTGGTGACCAACGAAGACGGTTCCATCGATGTATTCACCTCGTTTGCCAGCTTCTATGCCGTGCGCAACGCCCTAGAAGCTGCTGGTTTCAAAGGCACCGACGCGGAAATCGTGATGCTGCCGACCACCAGCGCCGAGTTGGACTTGGATGGCGCGCAGAAGGTGCTGAAGCTGCTGGATATGCTGGAAGACCTGGATGATGTGCAAAACGTGTATTCCAACGCCGACATCCCGGAATCCGTGGCCGAACAGCTAGGCTGAGGAATGACGTAGATCCAAATGTGGGAGGGGGCTTGCTCCCGATGGCGGTCGTCCAGTTAGACATAAGCTGACTGACACGCAGCTATCGGGAGCAAGCCCCCTCCCACATTGGAACTACGGTGTATCAAAAAATGTGTTTATCCAACCTGCAGGCGTTATGACTTTAATCCTAGGTATCGACCCCGGTTCGCGCATCACCGGCTTTGGTGTGGTGCAACACACCCCGCGCGGCTGCGTCTATGTCGCCTCGGGCTGCATCCGCACCGGCGCGGGCGAGTTAGCCGAGCGCCTGCAGATTGTTTATCGCGGCGTGCGCGAAGTGATCCAGACCTACGGGCCAGTGACCATGGGCATCGAAAAGGTGTTCATGGCAAAAAACGCTGACTCGGCGTTGAAGCTCGGCCAGGCCCGTGGCGCTGCCATCGTCGCCGGCGCCGAAGAGAGCCTGGAAATCGCGGAATACACTGCTACTCAGGTCAAGCAGGCCGTGGTCGGCACCGGCGCCGCTAATAAAGAGCAGGTTCAGATGATGGTCATGCACATGCTCAAGCTCACCTCAAAACCGCAGATTGATGCCTCTGACGCCCTGGCTATTGCCATTTGCCATGCACACACTCGTTCCAGCCTGCTGCCCCACGGGTTGGGCACAGCACGCAGTCGTGGCGGGCGGCTGCGTCTCTGATAGCATCAGCGCAATCGAAATTTGCGGTCAGGCCTCGATCTGACCCCCACGCTTTAAGGATTTGAACCGTGATTGGACGCTTGCGCGGCACCCTGGCTGAGAAACAGCCGCCGCATCTGATTCTGGATGTAAACGGGTTGGGGTATGAACTCGAAGTGCCCATGACCACACTCTATCGCCTACCGTCGGTCGGTGAGCCGATAACGCTGCACACCCATTTGGTGGTGCGCGAAGACGCGCAACTACTCTATGGTTTCATCGGCAAGCGTGACCGAGACTTTTTTCGCGAACTGATTCGCCTCAATGGCGTAGGGCCGAAACTGGCGCTGGCCTTGATGTCGAGCCTGGAAGTAGACGAGTTGGTGCGTGCCGTTTCGGCCCAGGACACCTCGGCTTTGACCAAGGTACCGGGTGTGGGCAAGAAAACCGCCGAGCGCCTGTTGGTCGAGCTCAAAGACCGCTTCAAGGCCTGGGAGGTTGTGCCGAGCATGTTCGCCCTGGTGCCGAACCAGCCGGATATGCCGGCGGGCCAAGTAGCGAGCGCCGAAAGCGATGCGGTCAGCGCGCTTATCTCTCTGGGCTATAAGCCGCAGGAGGCAAGCAAGGCGGTGTCGGCGATTAAAGACAAGAACCTGAGCAGCGAAGACATGATCCGCCGAGCCCTGAAGGGAATGATTTAAGTGATTGAAGCTGATCGTCTGATTGCGGCCACTGGCCCGCGCGACCGTGAAGAAGTTCAGGACCGGGCCATCCGCCCCCTGAGCCTGGCCGACTACATCGGCCAGCCCACCGTGCGTGAGCAAATGGAGTTGTTTATCCAGGCCGCGCGCGGGCGCAGTGAGTCCCTGGATCACACATTGATTTTCGGTCCACCGGGGCTGGGTAAAACCACCCTGGCCAATATCATTGCGCAGGAAATGGGGGTGTCGATCAAATCCACCTCCGGCCCGGTGTTGGAGCGTCCGGGTGATCTTGCGGCGCTGCTCACCAACCTTGAACCTCACGACGTACTGTTTATCGACGAGATTCACCGGTTGTCGCCCATCGTTGAGGAAGTGCTGTACCCGGCGATGGAGGACTTTCAGCTCGACATCATGATCGGCGAAGGTCCGGCGGCGCGCTCGATCAAGCTCGACCTGCCACCGTTCACCCTGGTGGGGGCGACGACTCGTGCGGGCATGCTCACCAACCCATTGCGAGACCGTTTCGGCATTGTTCAACGTCTTGAGTTCTATAGCACGGCGGATCTGGCGACCATCGTCAGCCGTTCGGCGAGCATCCTTGGCTTGCCCTTGGACCCGGAAGGCGCGTTTGAGATTGCGCGTCGTGCCCGTGGCACGCCACGGATCGCCAACCGATTGCTGCGTCGTGTGCGCGATTTTGCTGAAGTGCGGGCCAAGGGGCATATCACCAAGGCAGTGGCTGACTTGGCGCTGAACTTGCTGGACGTGGACGAGCATGGTTTCGATCACCAGGATCGACGTCTACTCTTGACCATGATCGAGAAATTCCACGGCGGCCCGGTGGGCGTTGACAGCCTGGCTGCGGCCATCAGTGAAGAGCGGCATACCATTGAGGATGTTCTTGAGCCATACCTGATCCAGCAGGGCTACATCATGCGTACGCCAAGGGGGCGGGTGGTGACGCGTCACGCTTATCTGCACTTTGGGTTAAACATTCCGTCACGATTGGGTGAGATGCCCGTGGTAGACGAATTCCTCGATGCAGTGGACGATTAAAAGCTTCATGGGAGTCGATTTATTCGATGTTTGTGCTGTCCCAGTGTCTGGCGTCGTCATTCAGTCACTGCAAATGTTTCAAAGAATGAAAAAACAGTTGCCCAGCCGGATTGGCAACCTCAGGAGTAAGCACTAGAGTATGCGCGCGCAAAACGGGGATCAGTCGTTCGCACATCGCTGTCGCGTTTATTACGAGGACACCGATGCCGGCGGCATCGTTTATTACGTCAATTACCTCAAGTTCATGGAGCGGGCTCGAACCGAGCGGCTACGGGAGCTGGGCTTTGCCCAATCCCAGCTGGCAGGGGAGGACCTGTTATTCGTCGTGCATTCCAGCGAGGCGCGTTACCACGCGCCGGCGCGACTGGACGACGAGCTTCTGGTTAGCGCTGAAGTAATCGAATTGAACCGTGCCAGCCTGCGTTTCAAGCAGCAGGTCAGGCGGGCAACGGATGCAACGCTGCTCTGTGAGGGGCAGTTCCTGGTGGCGTGTGTACGCACCAACAGTTTGAAACCTCGGGCCATTCCCGAAACTCTACGTGCGGCCTTTGCCGCCGTGAGCGGCGCGGGTAAACAATCAAAGCAGGAGATTTAGCGTGGAACCTACCGTCGTCGACCATTCCTCCATGTGGAGCCTGGTCAGCAATGCCAGTGTTGTGGTTCAACTGGTGATGCTGATCCTGGTAGCCGCATCGGTTACCTCTTGGGTCATGATTTTTCAGCGCAGCAACCTGCTGCGTGCCGGTCGACGTGCCCTGGAGAGCTTTGAAGAGCGCTTCTGGTCGGGTATCGACCTGTCCAAGCTCTACCGCCAGGCCGGCAGCAACCCGGACCCGGATTCGGGTGTGGAGCAAATCTTCCGTGCCGGCTTCAAGGAATTCTCGCGTCTGCGTCAGCAGCCGGGTGTTGATCCGGAAGCAGTGATGGAAGGTGTGGCTCGTGCCATGCGCGTCGCCATTTCCCGTGAAGAAGAGAAGCTGGAGCAGAGCCTGCCGTTTCTCGCCACCGTTGGTTCCGTCAGCCCGTACATCGGCCTGTTCGGTACCGTGTGGGGGATCATGAACTCCTTCCGAGGCCTGGCCCAGGCCCAGCAAGCTACCCTGGCCACAGTGGCCCCAGGTATCGCCGAAGCTCTGATCGCTACCGCGATCGGCCTGTTCGCCGCTATCCCCGCTGTTATCGCCTACAACCGTTTTGCCGCGCGCGGCGAGAACCTGATTGGCCGTTACTACACCTTCGCCGATGAATTCCAGGCGATCCTGCACCGTAAAGTGCACACCAGCGAAGAATAAGCAGGTACTCCCCGATGGCTTTAATCACTCGAGCTCGAACCAAGCGCAAGCCGGTCGCCGAGATGAACGTAGTGCCTTACATCGACGTGATGCTGGTGCTGCTGGTGATCTTCATGGTGACCGCGCCGATGCTCAACCAGGGTGTGAAGGTTGATCTGCCCAAGGTTTCCAGCGAAGCCTTGCCTCAGGACAACAATACCCAGGTCTTGACCATCTCGATCAAGGCTGACAAGACCTATTACTGGAACCTTGGCAGCGAAGTCGACACCCAGAAGCAGCAAGACAAGGCTCTGACCCTGCCGGCGATGACTGATGCTGTGACCAAGATCATTCGCTCCGGCAACGAAGGCGGCAAGCACACCCAGGTCTTCATTCGCGGCGACAAGTCGGTCGACTACGGCTCCGTCATGGGCGCCATGGGCGGGCTGCAGAAGGCCGGCGTCGGTAACGTTGGCTTGATTACCGAGGCGCCCTGATGCAGCAACAGCGAGAGCCGTCCGCCTCGGAAAGCTACTTCTGGCCTAGCGTCTGGGCAATTGCCCTGCACGTCCTGGTGTTTGGCATGTTGTTCGTCAGCTTTGCCATGACCCCGGACTTGCCGCCAGCCAAGCCGATCGTGCAGGCGACCCTGTATCAGCTGAAATCGAAAAGTCAGGCCACCACCCAGACCAATCAGAAGATTGCGGGTGAGGCCCAGAAGTCGGCTGCGCGCCAGACTGAAGTCGAACAGATGGAACAGAAGAAGGTCGAGCAGGAAGCGGTGAAGGCTGCTGCGGAACAAAAGAAAGAAGAGGCGGCTCAAAAGGCCGAGGAATCGAAAAAGGCTGACGAAGCGAAGAAGGCCGACGAGGCGAAAAAGGCTGATGAAGCCAAGAAGTCCGAGAAAGCTGCCGAAGCTAAAAAGGCTGAAGAGAAACAATTGGCTGATATAGCCAAGAAGAAATCTGAAGAAGAAGCGAAAAAAGCTGCCGAAGAAGAGGCCAAGAAAAAGGCCGCTGAAGAGGCCAAGAAAAAGATAGTCGAAGACGCGAAGAAGAAAGCCGCCGAAGACGCCAAGAAAAAAGCTGAAGCAGACGAGGCGAAGAAGAAGATCGCCGACGACGCGAAGAAGAAAGCTGCCGCCGACGCCACCAAGAAAAAGGCCCAGGAAGCAGCGCGTAAATCCGCCGAAGAGAAAAAGGCCCAGGCCTTGGCAGATTTGCTCTCCGACACGCCGCAGCGTCAGCAAGCCTTGGCCGATGAGCGTGGTGATGAAGTCGCGGGCAGTTTCGACGACCTGATTCGGGCACGGGCAGCAGAAGGCTGGACACGTCCACCTTCGGCGCGCAAAGGCATGACAGTAGTGCTGCAGATCGGCATGTTGCCGGACGGTACGGTGACTTCGGTCAGCGTGGCCAAGTCCAGTGGTGATGGTTCGTTCGACAGTTCGGCGGTTGCCGCAGTCAAGAACATTGGCCGGTTGACCGAGATGCAGGGAATGAAACCAAGCGACTTCGCTCCCTATCGTTCATTCAAGATGACATTCACACCTGAGGATCTAGCCTTGTGAGAAACCTTCTTCGAGGAATGCTTGTCGTTATTTGCTGTATGGCAGGGATAGCGGCGGCGGATGAAAAGAACATCCTGGTAACCAGCGGTAGCGACCGGGCCACCCCGATCGCTGTTGTACCGTTCGGTTGGCAGGGCGGCAGTGTGCTGCCGGACGACATGGCCCAGATCGTCAGCGACGACCTGCGCAACTCCGGTTACTACGCGCCGATTCCGAAAGGCAACATGATCAGCCAGCCGAACCAGGCCAGCGAAGTCGTGTTCCGTGACTGGAAAGCCGTTGGCGCCCAGTACCTGATGGTCGGCAACATCGTGCCGGCCGGCGGTCGCCTGCAAATCCAATACACCTTGTTCAACGTGGCCACCGAGCAACAGGTCCTGACCGGCAGCGTTTCGGGCACCACCGAACAACTGCGGGACATGGCCCACTACATCTCGGACCAGTCGTTTGAAAAACTCACCGGTATCAAAGGGGCGTTCTCAACCCGCCTGCTTTACGTAACGGCTGAGCGTTTCTCTGTAGATAACACCCGCTACACTCTGCAGCGCTCGGACTACGACGGCGCACGTGCCGTGACGTTGCTGCAATCGCGTGAGCCAATCCTGTCGCCGCGCTTTGCGCCGGACGGCAAGCGCATTGCCTACGTGTCGTTCGAACAGAAGCGTCCGCGCATTTTCGTCCAGCACATCGATACTGGTCGTCGTGAGCAGATCACCAACTTCGAAGGCCTCAACGGTGCGCCAGCCTGGTCGCCGGATGGTTCGCGCCTGGCATTCGTGCTGTCTAAAGACGGCAACCCGGATATCTACGTGATGAACATGGCTTCGCGCCAGATCAATCGTGTTACCAGTGGCCCGGGTATCAATACTGAACCGTTCTGGGGCAAGGATGGTTCGACCATCTATTTCACCTCTGACCGGGGCGGCAAGCCACAAATCTACAAATCGAGCATTAGTGGTGGCGGCGCGGAACGAGTGACCTTTATTGGTAACTACAACGCTAACCCTAAGCTTTCGGCTGATGAAAAGACGTTGGTGATGATTCACCGTCAGGATGGCTTCACTAATTTCCGGGTTGCGGCCCAGGATTTGCAGCGTGGAACCGTAAAAATCCTCACAGATACCAACCTTGATGAGTCAGCTACTGTTGCGCCCAACGGCACCATGGTAATCTACGCCACCCGCCAGCAGGGCCGGGGAGTCTTGATGCTCGTGTCCATTAATGGACGCGTGAGGCTCCCGCTTCCTACCGCTCAAGGCGAAGTCAGAGAACCGTCCTGGTCCCCTTACCTGAACTGACGCGGCGCTACAAAAAGAAGTACTTAACACACTGGGGTTCATTAGGAGTTTCACGATGGAAATGCTGAAGTTTGGTAAGTTTGCTGCTCTGGCTCTGGCTCTGTCCGTAGCCGTTGGTTGCTCGTCTAAAGGCGGCGACAATGCCGGTGAAGGCGCAGCTGTTGATCCAAACGCTGGTTACGGCGCTAACACTGGTGCAGTTGACGGCTCCCTGAGCGAAGAAGCTGCTCTGCGCGCTATCACCACTTTCTACTTCGAATACGACAGTTCGGACCTGAAACCAGAAGCCATGCGCGCTCTGGACGTTCACGCGAAGGACCTGAAAGCTAACGGCGCTCGCGTTGTTCTGGAAGGTAACACCGACGAACGTGGTACTCGTGAGTACAACATGGCACTGGGCGAGCGTCGTGCGAAAGCCGTTCAGCGCTACCTGGTACTGCAAGGTGTTGCTCCAGGCCAACTGGAACTGGTTTCCTACGGTAAAGAGCGTCCAGTTGCTACTGGCCACGACGAGCAGTCCTGGGCTCAAAACCGTCGCGTCGAACTGCGTAAGTAATTCGTCATGCGAACGTGCCGTCGTGCTCTAACTGTATTGGCTCTCAGCTTCGCACCGCTTGCGGTGTGGGCTGCGGTTCCTGTGGAAGATAGCAACTCTGGCTATAACAATAGCGGGAGCAGCTATCCGCCAGCAGGTTATGGCACGAACGGCGCCTATGCTGGGGGGGCGGCTACGTCCGCCCCTTCGGCACAGGGCGAACTGTTCAACCAGCTGCAACGCATGCAGGATCAATTGGCGCAGCAACAAGGCACCATTGAAGTTCTGCAGAATGAAGTGCGTCAGCTGAAGCAAGAAGGCCTGGAGCGTTACCAGGATCTTGATCGACGCATAGGAGCCGGCGTTACACCTGCCGCTACTCCTGATAATTCTTCTGCCGGTGGCGCGCCAAGCGCCGCTGCCGGTGGTGCAGCAGTAGGGGCCGCGGCCGCGAGCCAAGCCCCTGCCGCCAGCAGTGAACCGGGTGATCCTGCGAAGGAAAAGCTGTATTACGATGCAGCCTTCGACCTGATCAAAGCCAAGGATTTCGATAAGGCCAGCCAGGCGTTTACCGCCTTCCTGCGCAAATACCCAAACAGCCAGTACGCGGGCAACGCCCAGTACTGGTTGGGCGAGGTGAACCTGGCAAAGGGTGATTTGCAGGGGGCGGGCCAGGCATTTGCCAAGGTCAGCCAGCTGTACCCCAAGCACGCCAAGGTGCCGGATTCGCTGTACAAACTCGCTGACGTAGAGCGCCGCCTGGGTCATACCGACAAGGTCAAAGGCATTCTGCAGCAGGTCGTTGCCCAATATCCGGGCACTTCTGCTGCACAGTTGGCTCAACGGGATCTGCAACGCTTGTAAGCGATGCTGTCCGTTTAGAAGAAACCCGCGCCTGGCGCGGGTTTTTTCGTTAGAATCCACGCCCTTTTATGACACCCGCTTCCTGGGGCCTACGCGTTGGCGGGGTTTCTTGAAGTGCCTGACGGAGGCGGACAGCCTGTTTAGCTGTTACGCCCGTGGCGACTATGCAAGACACATTACGCATCACCGAAGTTTTTTACTCGTTACAGGGTGAAACGCGCACCGCCGGCCTGCCCACAGTATTTGTGCGCCTGACCGGCTGCCCGTTACGTTGCCAATACTGTGACAGCGCCTATGCCTTCAGTGGCGGCACCGTTCGAACCCTTGAAGACATTCTGGAGCAGGTTGCCGGCTACCGGCCGCGTTACGTCTGTGTGACAGGCGGCGAGCCCCTGGCTCAGCCCAACGCCATTCCTTTGCTCAAGCAGTTGTGTGATGCCGGTTACGAAGTCTCCCTGGAAACCAGCGGTGCTTTGGATATCTCCGCGGTAGACCCGCGTGTGAGCCGAGTGCTAGACCTCAAAACCCCAGGCTCCAAGGAAGCGCACCGCAACCTTTACGAGAACATCGAACTGCTGACGCCCAACGATCAGGTCAAGTTTGTCATCTGTTCTCGTGAGGATTACGACTGGGCTAACTCCAAGTTAATCCAGTACGGCCTCGAACGCCGTGCCGGTGAAGTGCTGTTCTCCCCCAGCCACCATGACCTCAACGCACGCGATCTGGCCGACTGGGTGGTTGCCGATAACTTGCCCGTACGCCTGCAATTGCAGCTGCATAAATACCTGTGGAACGACGAGCCGGGGCGCTGAGATGACTGATCAAAAGCGCGCAGTCATTCTGCTATCCGGTGGTCTCGACTCCGCCACATTGGTGGCCATGGTGCGAGCGCAAGGCTATAGCTGTTACACCATGAGCTTCGATTATGGCCAGCGTCACCGCGCCGAGTTGAACGCGGCTGCGTGCGTCGCCCGCGACCTCGGTGTGATCGAGCACAAGGTGGTTGGCCTGAATCTAGGCGGGATGGGTGGTTCGGCGTTGACCGACAGCGCCATCGACCTGCCAGAAGCACCCTCGGAAGGCATCCCGGTCACTTACGTACCGGCACGCAACACAGTGTTCCTGTCCCTGGCCCTTGGCTGGGCCGAAGTGCTTAACGCCCGCGACATCTTTATCGGCGTCAATGCGCTGGATTATTCCGGTTACCCGGACTGCCGTCCGGAGTTCGTCGAATCCTTCGAGCGCATGGCCAACCTGGCCACCAAGGCCGGTGTAGAGGGGCAGGGGTTTCGTATCCAGGCGCCGCTGCAAAACATGAGCAAGGCCGATATCGTGAAGGCTGGCGTAGGACTTGGCGTCGATTACGCGCTGACTGTTTCCTGCTATCAGGCAGACGAAGGCGGTAGTGCCTGTGGGAAATGTGACAGCTGCCGGCTGCGTGCAGAGGGCTTCAAAATGGCCGGAATTACGGACCCAACGCGTTATTTCTGATTTATTTCAAATAAGGTGTTGAATAATCCTTAGAAATCAGTATTATACGCGCCACCACACAGCGGGTCGTTAGCTCAGTTGGTAGAGCAGTTGGCTTTTAACCAATTGGTCGTAGGTTCGAATCCCACACGACCCACCATTTTTGGCGGTTTAGAAAATCCGGAAGGCCCACGTAAGTGAGGATTTCCGGGTTTTTTTTTGCCTGCGATTTGGAGCTTACCTGCCGGTGCGCAATGCACCAGGCTATACCAGCATTTGGCAAACCTCCCTGTTGACTCTCCCGTTACGGGCACACCCTATTCTGAACGCTCAACTTTCAGGATGAAGTGATGATGAGTAAGCGAGTTCTGGTGATTTTGGGGCATCCCTCAACCGACAGTTTCTGTGGAGCACTGACCGACACTTATGTGGAGGCGGCTACACGTGCGGGGCATGAGGTGCGTCTGTTACGGCTGGATGCGCTGCGCTTCGATCCCGTGCTGCACGATGGCTACAAGCAGGTTCAGCTCTTGGAGCCTGATCTGCTCAAGGCGCAGGCCGATATCACATGGGCTGAGCACCTGGCGTTTGTGTATCCCATCTGGTGGGGGGGGATTCCGGCCTTGATGAAAGGCTTTTTCGATCGGATATTCCTTCCCGGTTTCGCCTTCAAGTACCGCGAAGGCAAAGCCTTTCCCGACAAGCTCTTGAAGGGGCGCACCGCTCACTTGCTGGTCACGATGGATACCCCGCCGTGGTACTACAAATGGTTCTATCGCATGCCGGGGCTGCACCAGATGCGCAAGACCACGTTGGAGTTCTGCGGCATCAAACCGTTGAAGACCCTCACGTTCGGGCCGATCCTCGGTTCCGGCGATTCCCAGCGGCAAGCTTGGCTCAAGCAAGCTCAGGAGATCGCTGCTCGTTGACACACCGCTGTACAGCATCGCCTTGCAACAGGCGATGCCTGCTTCATCTCTGCCACTGCATAGCCTTTTGACACTGCCGGGTTTCAGACGCCGCACACATGTGTGAAGATGCGGCGCGCCAAAGTGCGCACCCCGCGTCTGTGCCATAAAAAAGGACTTTTACATGTATATCGGCAAAGCAGCCCAGCTGTCGGGCACGACAGTCAAGACCATCCGCCACTATGAAGACATTGGTTTGCTGCCACCGCCTGCGCGCGAAGGTAAGTACCGGGTCTATAGCCAGCAAAGCGTTGAACTGCTGACGTTCATCAAATGCGCGCAGCAGCTTGGCTTCAAACTCAAGGAAATGCAGGCGATCCTTCAGGATCACCGCGGCCAGGAGCTGCCGTGGGATTTGGCCAACCAGGCCATTGCGGATAAAAAGCTGGAACTGAAGACTCAGATCGAAGGGTTGCAAAGCATCTACGACGGCCTTGAACAGTTCGAAAGCAGCCTCAAGGACGCCCAGTACCAGTGCCAGTTTGAACATCTGTCCAAAACGGCCTGAACGAACGTGCTGCACAATCTCATGAAGCGGTGTGTGCGCTTCGCAAACGCCGGCAATCCGTGGGTGCTCAATGGATATGGCCGGCGTCGTCCTCTTCAGCGTCTATCCCAAAGCGCCCTGGCGTTCTGGGTGTTCGCGTTCATCTCCCCGTTGCTCGGGCACAATGGCTGCGAAGAACCACGGAGATATCAGCGTTACTAACAAAATGGTCATCACACCGCTGGAGAACAGAGCCAGCGCGACCAGCGTGCCCAAGTCAATGACCGGCTTGTAGGCGGAAAACAGCAGGGCCAGGAAACCTACGGAGAAAATCACCACGTTGACCACCGTCGAACGCCCGACACTGTGCATCGCCGTCAAAATCGCCTCGTCCACGTGGATACCTTCCTGGACCAGCAACTTGATACGCGACAGCAGGTGCACCGCGTAATCCACCACGCCCACTACAAGGAACGTTACCAGTGTCGTGCCAATGTTCAGCTCAATGTTCAGCAGGTACATAAAGCCGTACACCGTCACCGAGGTGGTCAGCAGCGTCAGCATGCCCAGAATCCCCAGCCGGACGGATTTCAACCAGAACATCATCATCAGCGTGACCACCAGCAGCGCGAGCGAGAAGCTCAGGACTTGGCCCTGGGTGATCTCCGCCAGGATGCCGGTCCAGATTTTCGGCGTACCGGCATGGGTCACCTGCAGGTTGGCCGGCTTGTTCACCAACAGCCAGGCGTCCAGGCGATCAAGCATGTCTTTGTAGTCGCTGGCCACCGAAGAGGTCATGGTGTAGAGCGTCAAGGCCTTGGAGTAGTCGGCATTGAGCACGTTCTGCAAGTCTGAGCCGCCGCCGTTCTCGAACATCATGATGTGTTGCTCGATCAGCGAGTTTCCGTCGACTTCAAAGGTTTCCGCCTGCCCCTCATCGTTGACTGACGTCACCTGCTCCACGGCCTGCGGTACTCGCAGGTATTCGGGGTTCATGTCATTGAGCACAAGGTTCATGCGCTTGACGTAGGCCGCCACCGAATAGGTATAGCTGACGTTGGGCTGGGACTTGAGAAAGTGGTCGAGTTTGTCGAGGAACTGCACGGTCTCAGTGGTCAGCGCGCCACGCGGAGTCTTGGTATCGAACGCAATCCAGCCAGGGGAAGTGCCCGCGATCCGTGAGCGGTTGATGAACTCATCGGAAACACGCACCGGGCTGTCTTTCTTGAAGTAAGCGATGCCCGAGTCTTCGATATCGACCATGAAGGTAAACACCGTCATCAGCGCCAACATCGGCAAGCTTACCAACAGCACCGGTTTGCGCCAGCGGATCAGGCGGGCACAAAAAGCCACCAGGTAGCGCGAGATAATCGACTCTTTGTGTACGGTTTTACGCAACGGCTGGTCTTTACCCCAGATGGAAATCCACGCCGGAATCAACAGCAGCGAGATGATCAGCGCGGCCGTCAGCCCGATGGACATGAATACCCCGAAATTGCGGATGCTGACGATGTTGTTGGTGGTGGAGATCATGAACGTGGCGATGGTGGTCACGGTGGTCAACACGACCGGGACCACCATGCGGCGCATAGTCTCGCGGTTGGCCTCGCGGTACGTCTTGCCCGCATTGAGTTGCTCATAGTACTCAGCCATCACGTGTATCGCGTCGGCACAGCAGATCGTGAACAAAAATACCGGCAGCACACTGGTAAGCAGGTCGATGGGCACCTTCAACAATGCCATCAGCCCCAGCGTCCAGATTGTGCAGAAGAGGATATTGAACAGCGGCAGGAACACGCCCAAGGGCTTGCGGAAAAAGAACACCAGCATGGAGGTCACGAGCAGGAACACGATCGGAAACAGCAGCGCCAGGTCGTGATCGATGATCTCTTGTTGGGCGGCGATGAAGATCGGGGTTCCGGCGATGAACACTTCATCGGTGAACTGCGGATGTTTGCTCTGGTAGTCAGCGACGATCTGGCGAACCTGTTGGTAAGCCCGCAGTTGCGCCTGAGCATCGTCTTGCTTGGTGCCTAACTCGGCCACCACCACCGCGACTTTCCTGTCAGGGGAAACCACTCCACCGACCATTTGCTCATTGCCCATGATCTGGGCTTCGACGAGTTGCGGGTCCATGTCCAAGGCGTGCAGTGTCTTGTGAATCCACAGTTCGCCGTCGGCGCTCAGGCTGATGTTTTCCAGGTCGGCCATCGAGGCCATTTCCTGGATCGGATTGATCCGTTCTGCCAGGAAGGCTAGAAACTGCTGATCGCGCTCCTCCCAGCCCTGGCTGCGGGCGTGATCGCGCAGGGCCTTGGCTTGGGCGTAATCGTTCTGGCTGAACCCGTCGCCGAGGATATCGCTGGCCAACAGTTGGGCGCGACTGTCGCTTTCGTGTTTGCCGACAATGCGGCGCAACTCGACCTCATCGTCGGCATTGGCCAGCATCAGCCGGCGAAGGGCCTGGGAGATTTCGAACTGGGCGTTAAGCGACTGAGTGTTAAACACACTGTGCGCATTACTCTGGGCCACCATGACCGAGTCATAGGTGCCGGTGAACTCGTGTTGCAGTTCAATAATGGTTTTTCGCGCAGGATGGCTTTCCTTGAGCAAATAAGGATTGGTGTCCGACATCAGCGAGCCGAGGGCATAGGTGAAGTAGGCCGTGATCGCCACCAGCACAAATACAATCGTGCGCGCATAGCGCTCAACGAAGTTCAGGTATCGTTCCATAGTTCAATCGGTTCCACGAAAGGCAGGCGCAGTATTCAGCGAGCGGAGACGGCAAATTCAGGCAGGTCGCCAGTTTTGAGGCCGCGTTTGATCGCGGTCTGGTTGAACAGCCAGTCGTCCAGTTCGACGTTGTACTGCAACTGGTTGAACTTCAGTTGGGAGCGCGTGCCGGCGATGAAGTCTTCGGTTTCGCTGAGGGTGATGCTGTCGATCTGATCGACTGTCTCGACTTTCAGCGTCCGCATCTGCTTGAACATCACGCCTTTGACGTCGAAGAAATCCTGACGCATGACCAGCCTGTTCTGCTTGTCGATCCAGACCTTGAGTTGGTTGTAGCCGGTTTTGGCCAGGATCTGCGCAGACACCGGCGTGCGCTCGATGACGTAGCATTCACGCCCGTTGATGGTCTCTTCGCCTACCAGTGTCTGGCTGTAGTCGTCGGCCCGGATCTTGTCCAAATCCGCGTAGGAGTAATCACTGCCCATGAATGCGCCACGCTTGTCGGTGGTCGAGATCCGGCGGGTTTGCCGGCTGACCGGCAGGTACATCCATTGGCTGTCCTCGGCACTCAGGGCTTCGTGGGGGTTTTCGATGTGGAAGGCGACATTGCGGACATCGTTGGGGGCCGAGAAGTACATGGTGAACTTGTCACTGTCCGGGTAATCCTTTTGCAGGTAGCTGAACTCGCGCACCCGGCTGTTGCCTTGCTTGTCCAGCAGGATCAGCGAAACCTGCGACATGAAGCTCTTGCCGTCATTGCGGTCACGGGCCTGACGAATGATTTCGTCGGCGTTCGGGTCGGCCAGTGCCCCCATGCTGGTGAGCATCAGGAGGCTGGCGGTCAGGACCTTGAGGGGCGGCAACATAGAAATTTCCTTTTCTTGAAGTGGTTTTTTTATTGAGGTCGGAACGGGGCTCAGAACAGATAACCCGCCGACACACGCAGTTGGTCGCGCTGGCTGTATTGGCCAAACGTGCGGTCTTCTTTGCCAAAAAACACATCCACCTCCAGCCCCAGCTTCAGCCAGTCCACGGGGGTGTACGTGAAGATGCCTTGCAGCAAGGCGTCGTCCTTGGCGGGAGGGGACATCGCCAGTACCAGGCGGGATTTGAGGCGGTCACGCAGGTGGGTGCCTTCGGCGGACAGCGTGAACAGCGGCTCGCGTTTGTCCTGCACCATGCCCTGCTGCCAGTCGAGCAATTGCTGCTCCTGCCATTGCACGGAGATCAGCCAGTTGCGCAGCAGGTAGTCCACGCCCAGCAAGGACTTGACCATCGGGCTCTGGCTGCTGCCGTGGTTACGGTACGGATTGGTGACGTGCCAGCGGTCGAAGTAGGCCACCTCACTGCGCACCACGATGCTGTGGCCTGCGTCGATCGCCAAGCCGGCACCGCCCATGCTGTAGCGGGGGAACTGGCGCTCCAGAACCACGCGCTGATCGTCAGCGATACCTTCGACGGCATACACCGGGTCTTGCTGGCGGGCGTTGAGGGCGACAAAGCTGGCGTCCACCGAACCGATCCTGCCGTTGGCGCTCATGCCATAGGAGAACCCCTTTTGCCCGCTATAGTCCGGCTTTGAACCGACCAGGAACAGGTCCGGGTCCGGTACTGCGAACAACGGAGCGTCGAATTCGCTGCCTTGGGCCGGCGCCTGGTTTTTCAGGAAATCGGTTATCCACAAGGCTTCTACTTCCCACTCGCCCACGGGTTGGGTCAAACGCACCATTGGCACCGCGATGCGGCTGTCTTCAAGCAAGGCCGTCACGCCTTCGCGGTAATCGATAGGGTTGACCTGGTCCAGCACCCGCAACTCATCGGCGCGGCCCCAGACGACTTGCTGCCAACCCACGGTGACCTCACCGTCACCCAGGTAATGGCCCCAATACAGATGCCGCCAGTCGGCACTGAAACGGTAGTCATCCCGTGCCTCCTGGCTATAAGGGTTATGCCCGTCATAGCGCGCGTCGTAGCGTACCCGGCCCTTGGCCTTGTAGTAGCCGCTGTCCCAGTTGTCTTCCAGGTTGGCCTTGAAATACACCGCCTTCTGCGTGACCGGATCATCCCCGTGCAAGCGCAGGGCACTGGCCAATCCCACTTCCGCGTCGGCATGGGTCGGCAGCAGGTCCGCACCCGCCAGGCGTGGCGCCAGCGATATCAGGCCAAGCAACAGGCTGCGTGTGAGCAATGCTGTGTTCATGGCTACATCCCCAACCCGGCGCCGCCGTCGATCATCAGGCTCTGGGCCGTGACGCCGGAGGCCTCCGGGCTGACCAGGTAACGCACCATGGCGGCGACTTCGTCAGCCTGGATGAAACGGCGCAACGGCAGCTTTTTCTTGGCATTGCGCAGGATCTGCTCCTGACTGATTCCGGCAATACTGGCTTGAGTCGCCAATTCGCCTTGAAGCATTGGCGTATCAATCCAGGCTGGCAAAATCGCGTTCACGGTAATCCGGCGCGGTGCCAGGTCCAGCGCCAGTGCTTTTGTCATGCCGATAATGCCGTGCTTGGAGGCGCAGTAAGCGGTGTTGCGGACCTTGCCGATGCGGCCCAGGATCGACGACAAATTGATGATTCGCCCTCGGTCCGCCAGCAGTGGCAGGCACAGCGAAGTGACATAAAAGGTGCCGTTCAGATTGACCGAAATCACCTTGTGCCAGTTGTCCAAGTCCTCCGGTTCGTTCTCGTTGCAGACACCGGCGCTGTTGACCAGGACATCGATGTAACCGAGGCGCACCGACAGGTCGTTGAATAACGCTTGCACGCTCGCAAGGTCGGCGATATCGACGCCATGGGTTTCGATGCTTGCGGCAAATGCCCCGTTGCCGACCCAGCTTTGTAGCTGGGCCAGGTCACGGTCCACCAGGATCAGGCGATGGGCTTCGTCTGTGGCGAAGTGTTCCGCGACTGCGCGGCCGATGCCGTTGGCGGCACCGGAAATTAAAAAAGTTCGAGATGCGCTCATGGCATTTTCAACCCGCCATTGACCGACAACACTTCGCCGGTCATATAGGTGGCGCGGTCGGCCAGGTACAGCACGGCCTCGGCGATATCCCCTGGCACGGCAAAGCGCTTGATCAGCAGACGCGACTGGACCTCCTGCTCGTGGGTTTCGAGCAAGGCGGCGGTCATGTCGGTGCTGACGATCCCCGGCGCCACCGCGTTGACGCGGATATTGCGCGGCGCCAATTCGACCGCCAGGGCACGTGTCAGCGCCTCCACACCTCCCTTGGCGGCGGCGTAGCTGCTTTGGCCTTTGCCAGGCTTTTGCGCCGCCACCGAACTCAGGTTGATGATGCAGCCTTGACGCTGGCGCATCATGCCGGGCACCACCTGTTGGCAGCAGAGCAGTGTGCCGATCAGGTTGGTCTGGATCACCTCACTGATGGCCTCGACCGAGAGCGTTGCCAGCAAACCATCCCGAGTAATCCCGGCGTTGTTGACCAGGAGGTCGATGCGTTCGAAGCGTTGTTCAACCTGTTCGAAAAACGCCTTGATGCTGTGGGCGTCGCTGATGTCGCACTGCGCGGTAAGGCATTCGCCGCCCATCTTTTCGACTTCATCGCGCACCGCCAGGGCCGCCGCTTCGTCGCGCACGTAGTTGAATGCAACCCGGTAGCCGGCCTCGGCCAGTGCCAGGACAACCGCTTTGCCGATGCCGCGACTGCCTCCGGTGACTACCGCTGTTTTAGTGGTCATGGCCGTTCCTTAGAGTGAGTTGTGGGTCTTGAACTGCGCCAGGCCAAAGCCATGGATCGCCGCCAACGCACGAATCTGCTGCACTTGTTCGCGGCTGATGTCGCCGTAGGAGTAATGCTGGGTAATTCCCGCAAGCCCCATCAGCACCGACTCGGCCATGCAGGCATACAACTGGCCCTGTTTCAGGTAGGCCCGCACATTCGGCGCGAGCCCGTCGTCGAACGGCGTCTGGACAATGCCACCGTGCATGTACAGCACGTCGCTGCGCTGGGTGCCGATCGCTTGGTCAACGTTCAGCGGCACGGCGATGTCGCAGATCACGCTGTGTTCGGCGAAATGCCCAGCGTCGAGAAACGGCTGCGCTGCGTTTGCCGCACACAGCACGATGCGTGCGCGCTTGAGGGCTTGCAGGTCATCGGTGACGGTAATGAAGGCGTTGGCCCCCAGGCGTTCTTGCACCAGGCGCGAGACCTGCAGGCCCAACTGCGAGCTGCTGCCGAAGTCCTTTAGCAGCGCGTGAATGCCGTCGATGTCGAGCAGGCGCTGCGCCAGCAAGTCGTCGCTGGCCGTGCCCTTGAGAATCGAGCGGGCCGCGTCGGCGTAAATCAGATGGGCGGTTTTTTCCAGACGGCGCAGCGAGCCATCGCGGCCGCTGCCAATCAGGATCACGTGGTCGACAGCGGCTGACAGCAGCGACGCATAGGTCGACGCCACGTTACCGGCCGCGCCGACCACGGCTGCCGTTTGTGCGTGCAACTCAAGCCCCTGTTGTTTGCAGCCTTGCTCGATGGCCTCAAGGCCCATGCCGATGGTCAAGGCGTTACCGGACGTCAGCGCCATGTCCGGAATTTTCAGGGCCTGGCAGTTGTTGGTCACGATGGAGGTGTACATCCCCAACCCGGCAACGCGGTAGCCATCGGCGCGTGCGTCCAGGATGCGATTGCCGACTTCTTTGCGAATCACATCGAGATCGCCGCTGATGATGTAGTCCGCCATGGCGTTGGAGTCCATGCACAGTGGGTACAACGTGAACTCCACGGCCATGCCCAGCTTCGAGCGGATCACCACCGGGCCCACGGGGGCCGCCCGGCGTTCCGGTGCGGTGCGTTGCATGAACACACATTTTTGTTCGGTGCTCAGTTGGCCGAGTGAGGGATCGACATCACCGAGGATGTCGGCATCGATCAAGTGATTGATAAAGGCCACGCGGGCGACGATGGGGGTGTCCTGCGGGGCGTTGGGCAGGGCGTTGACCTGGAAGCCGGTGTCGCGCGGCGCGACCGCCGGGATCAGGTCATTGCAAATGGTAGCGGCCAACGGGAACGCATCTCCGCGTTGCAGCATGTCGCAGACCTTTTGCAGGGCTTTGATCAGCCCGTCGATCTCGGCGAATGTGATGCAGGCGGGCGGCTCCAGGCGGATCACATTGGAGTTGCTGCCCGAAGGCGCCACGCGCAGGGCTTCAAACTGCAACAGGTAGCCGGCAATCAGGTAACCCAAGGCGTCGTTGTACTGGGCTGAAGCCTGCACCAGCGAGCTGTTGGTGCTTTGGTCGTGCAGCTCAAAGCCCAGCAACAGGCCGCGGCCCCGCACATCGGCGATCACCCCTGGGTAGGCCGCCTTGAGCTCAAGCAGTGAGGCCTTTAGGTATTCGCCCTTGGTGTGCACGTCCTTGAGCATCGCTTGGTCATCGGCAAACAGACGATTGAGCGCCGAGAGGGCGATGTGGCAAGAGGCATCGTCTTCGGCGAAGGTCGAGCTGTGGATATAGCTGAAGTCTTTTTCATAGTGGCTGCTGCGAATCACGGTGGCCGCGATCTTCATCAGGCCACCGCCCAGCGCTTTGGACAGGCAGTAGTAATCGCCTTGCAGATTGAAATGACTGCTGGCCAGGAAGGTGCCGGTCCGTCCGAAGCCCGACTGCACCTCGTCGATAATCAACGGGCACTGCTGTTCGTTACACAGGCGACGCAACGCCCGGTAAAAATCAGTCGAGAATTCGATGATGCCGCCTTCGCCCTGGATCGGCTCCATCAGTACGGCGGTGATCGCGCTGAACGCATCGCGCTTGACCAGCAGTTGATCCCCGCTCCATTGCAGGCTCAGCCAATGTCGGGTGTGGCGCGCGGGCAGCTCCTGAAGTTGATGGGGTTGCTGGGGGTCAATGAACTCCACGTTCAGGCCGAACCGCGCGAACGGCTGGCGATACTGGCGGCCGTACGTCAGTTGCACAGTGTTGACCAGCTTGCCGTGAAAACTACCGCGCAAAGCGACAAAGACCGGCTCGACATGCAATTCGGCGAGGTTGTGCTGGCGCACCGCTTCAACCACCTGGCGCACCGTGGCCGTGTTCAGGTGCGCGGGCAGCAGGCCTGCCGGCAAGTCGAGGTCAGCGACATCCACTTCGCGGTAGGCGCGGTCGCTGGAGGTCAATTGGGCCAGGGTGAAGTCGAGTTCGTCGAACTGGCGTTGCAGGTTTTTCTGACGACGAAACTCGGCATGCTTGACGGCAATTTCGACCGCTTCGGCACCACTGTTGGAAAAGGTCGAAATGTATTGTTCGTTGTTCTTCAGCTCGCGATTGAAGGCTTCGCTCAACGCGCGCGCTAGGGCTCCGGCCGTGCCGCGGATCGACATCTGGGCGTTAAAGGGCACGTCATTGCGCAACAGTGTGCAGAGCTGTTCGACAAACTGCGGGTCGTTGTGACCAAACAACGCCGCGCCATAGCCACCGAGAAAATCCGTCACGGTGACCTCGTCACCCTTGCGGTTGCGGTAGAACAATCGACTGCCCAGTGCGCGTTTGAACTCACACTCAAGCCCCAGGGCCTGGAGCAGATCTACAAACTTTGGGCGAACAAAATCACGGTAATCCATCACATCCATGTCCTATAAAAGAGGAGGGTGTTGTACAAAAAACGTCAGGCGTTATTGGCCTGCTCGCTGTACTTCAATTGGTAACAAGCGCTGAAACCGTTGTCGTCGCGGTTGAGCACCAGGCACTCGGTGAGCGTCGTTGAATAGGGAGCGCCCATCACAAAGGGCAGGTGCGCGGCCACGGGTTGGCTTAGCCCGGCAATCGGTGGCACACGCTGGGCGAGCAGGGCGCAGCGGGCCAGGATCAGGTCCGCCAGGCTGGGAGCCGCACTGAGCAGGCCGGTCACCGGCACGCCACTGGTGATGTGGGCGCCGCCGGTGCGGCCCAGTACGTGGCTCAATTGCCGATCTTTGTCGGGCGTGCCGGTGCCAGTGCACACCAGCAGATCGGTTGGCTGGTCTGGCAGGTTCAGTGCCTCGATAGAGACATGGGCGGTCATTGTTTGCAGGCAGACCTGGGGTTCATCCCCCAGATCCTCGCGACGGCGCAACACCAGGGCTGCCGCGCCTTCACCTGCGATACCGCCCGTGCCTTGCGCGTCGAAAGCTCGCAGGGTCTCCGAGCCGTCCGCACTGATGGTGCCGGCCTGTACCAAGGCGCTGAGTGCCAGGGCATCGAGTTCGCTGCCCGCACCGACAATGATCGCTACATCAATGCGCCCGCTCTGCAACGCGGCACAGGCTTCACGCAAGGCTGCCAGGTTGCCGGAGACGCCCTGCATGTAGGCGTTGCATTCACACTCCAGCTTGAGCGCCAGGCTGGTCACGCCCAGCAGGATATTGCTCAGGCCCTTGAGCACCAGGAACGGATCCTGCGCCCGCTCCTGCAAAATACGTCGGGCCAGCAGGTGCATGTCTGCCCCTTCGCCCTGGCGGCATTCGTGGAGCAATTCGCCGTAGGACGCCAGAGAAGGGTGGGTGTATCCACCCTGGCAGCAATAGAGCCCATAGGTCAGGCCGTCTGCACCGGCTGTCAGGTCGGCATCGGCCAGTGCCTGACGAACCGCGCTGACACCCCAGATGACGGCGGGCGTGCAGTAGCGTTGCAGGTTCTGCGCGAGGTCCTGACGACTGCGTTGATGATCGTCATAGTGGATCTGGCCAAAGGCCGTGACCCGCTCGCTGTGAAACTGCAAGGAACGCAATGGCTTGATCCCGCTGCGCGACTCGCAGGCCGCAGTCCAGAACGCGTCCACGCCCCATCCGCTGGCCAAGACACAGCCGCTGCCGGCGATAGCGATGGGTGTTTGTGCGGCACTCATTGTGCGTGCTCCTGGTATTTGCCCAGCACCAGGCAGGTATTGAGCCCACCGAAGCCGAATGAATTGCTCAGCGCCACGTCAACTCGGCGGTTGACCGTCTGATGGGCGCAGTAGTCCAGATCACAGTCGTCGGCGGCGCTGTGCAGGTTGAGGGTCGGGGTAATCCGGTCGTGCTGGCAGGCCAGTGCGGTGACGATGAACTCGGGTGCGCCAGCGGCCGCGATCAAGTGCCCGAACTGGGACTTGTTGGCGCTGATTGCCAGCCGTCGATAGTGCTCGTCCTGGGCGAATACCGACTTGATGGCCAGGGTTTCGGCGGCATCGTTGAGCGGGGTGGACGTGCCGTGAGCGTTGATCAGGTCCACCTGTTGCGGGCGGATGCCGGCATCGTGCAAGGCGGTCTGCATCGCCAGGGCGGCGCCTCGCCCTTGCGGGTCGGGTGCGGTGACCTTGTAGCCGTCCAGGCTGCTGCCAAACCCCAGCACTTCGGCATACGGCGCGGCGCCACGGGCAAGGGCGCTCTCCAGGGTTTCGAGCACTACAAAACCACCGCCTTCGCCAGCAACCAGGCCGCTGCGATGGCGATCGAATGGACGGCAAAGCCCTTCGCCCCAGCGTTGCTCGCTGCTGGCTGCGCCCAACAGGTAAAGCGCGGTCATGGTGTCCAGGCTCAACACCGAGTCGGCCCCGCCGGCGACAGCGACGTCGACTTCACCCCGGCGGATCATCTGGAAGGCATTCCCGATGGCCTGGGACGCCCCGGCGCAGGCGCTGCTGATGTTGATCACCGGACCTTCGCAACCGCTGTCGTCAGCGATCACCCTGGCCAGCCGGTCGTTGCTCTGGCACAGCGAGTGGGCCGCACTGACCTGGTCAGCCTTGGCCATCAAGTGGCGCCATGCAGGGCAAGCCTGCTGCTCGCCGGACACGGTCAGCAGCATGTCCTGAATGTTGTGGGCCGGTGCGCCGGACGCGCACAGTACGGCCGCATCGCGCAGTTGTGCGGCGCTCAGGCCGCTGTCGGTGATCGCTTGGCTGGCCGCCACCCAACCCAACTGGCTGCGTTTTTCCAGGGGCATCTGCCAGGCGCGATGGCCTTTCAAGTAGTCCGGCAGTTGGCGGGTGTCTACTGGCGCGGCGTAACGCACCGGGAAGCTACCGTCGGCCACGCCTTCGGGTTGCCATGGGCGGATGCAGTGCTCACCGCGCAGCATCTGCGCCCACATTGATTGCCATTCGAAACCGAAACCGGTCACGGCACCCAGGCCGGTTATCACAATCCTTGGTGGGCTCATGCCTGTTTCTCCATGGCTTCTTTGGCCAGTAATACGGCGCCCCAATGGCCCGCACGGCTGTGATTGAGCAGCAATGTGTAGCCATCGCGCTGGTCGTGAAGGGTCAGGGCGATTTCAGTCAACAGGGCGCTTGCTCCCAGGTCGCCGGTCATGGGCCGGGAGCTGTGAAGCGTCGCCTGGGTGTCTGCGAGCAGAAGCGGCAGGAAGGGGGTGTCCGGCGCGGCGACGACGTGTGCTACGTCGCGCAAACCTACTTTCTCTCGGCTTAATGCTTGTTGGATGACCTTGTGCGCCACGGCGTTCGAGCGTTCGGGGCAAGCACTGTAACCACGGGCGAACCCGGCGATGCGCAAGGCGCCGTGGGTTGGCGTGCACGACGTCAGCAACAGGCACGCTGCGCCTTCCCCATAACGATCCGGCGCCGGGAGTGCAGGCTGTTCGGTGCTGTCGCGCAGGTACAGCGCAGGCGAGAGGTTCGGGCTACTGCTGACCACAACCCCGGCGTCGGCCCGGCCACCGGCGATGTGTTCGAACGCCTCAATCAGCGCATCGACTCCCGCATTTCCCTGTGAGCAGAAACCGCCCATCGGGCCACGGCAGTGCAGCGCCTCGGCTACATAGGCCATGACGCTGCTGTTGAGCATCATCAGTGCGTGCAGCGGCGGGGTATAAGCGAAGAGTTGTGCGAGCAGTGCGTCCGGTTGTTCGGCGATGGCCTGCACGGCTTCCCAGCAGGAACTGGGGCCGTCCACTTCCGGAATGGCGGCCATCAGCGCCACGCGCTCGCCAGGCAGGTGCAAGTCATTCAACGCGCCGGCAAGCTGCCCGGCGCAATACAGCAAACGGGCGCCCTGAGGTTCGACGCTGCGTTGAATCTTGCGGTCGAACACCGTGGTGGGCAGTCGCGGTACGGTCACGGGATAGGCCAGGTGGTCCGGGGCAAAATCCAACGGCTGGGCAGCCCGCACCGGGCCATGTAAATCGGCGCACTCAGTGCCTGCGTGGTTGAACACCGACGCAGCGATCAAGTAGACGGGTTTTGTCTGGAGGCTGTTCATTTCATGCATTTCCCAACACCAGCGAACTGTTGACGCCGCCGAAACCGAACGAATTGGACAGCACCACCTTGATGGGCTGTTGCTGGGCTTCGGTCAGGAAGTTCAACTCAGGGAACTCGGCATTTGCCGGGTCATAGTTAAGGGTGGGGAGCAGCACGCCTTGCTGCAGACTCATCAGTGACAGCACCGCCTCAATGGCGCCGCTGGCCGCCAGGGAGTGGCCAATGGCCGATTTGTTGGCGGTGAATGTCATCGTGCTCACGGCGGTGCCGAATACCCGCTCAATCGCCAGGGCTTCACTGCGATCGTTGGCCTGGGTCGAGGTGCCATGGGTATTGACGTGATCGACGGCGTCGCAGTCCAAGCCGGCATTCGCGATGGCGGCTTGCATGCAGTGGGCGTAATGGCTGCCATCGCGGCTGCTGGAGGTGATTTTCTGCGCTTCGCAATAGTTGGCGTAACCCAGGACGCGGCCGATCGGGCTGGCCTTGCGTCGTTCGGCATGTTCCCTGGACTCCAGCACGATCATTGCCGCGCCTTCGCCGAGGACGAAACCGCAGCGGTCGTTCATGAACGGGCGGCTCTGTTGTTCGGCAGTGAGGTCGGCCCGCTGGCAAATGGCACCGAGGCCGTCGAAGCTGTAATAGGACAGTTCATGGGCCATCAACTCAACGGCGCCACAGATGGCCAAGTCGATCTCGCCGCGCTCAATGGCGCGAAACGCACTGCCGATCGCCATGGTGCCGGCCGCGCAGGCATCGGAATGGGTGCTGATATGGTCGCGAATGCCGAGCAGGTTGGCGATGTGCCAAGTCTGCTGATCAATCCGTCGAGCAAACGGGCCGCCCGCCAGTGTGTGCTGATCCAAGTAGCGATCAAGGTCGACGCTGCCGGCGTCGTCCATATAGCGGCTGGCCTCTTGCAGGTCACGGCTCACGCAATGCTTGTTGGCGCCGAGGAACACACCGCTGGCCGCGCGGGAGAAGTCCGCGGGAACCAGGCCGGCCTGCTGGAGCGCTTGCCTGGCAACAAACTCCGCGAGCAGGCACTGACGGGGCAGTGGCGTGGCGCCCACCGCAACCTGAGCGCCAATGGCGTGCCACTGATCGTGATCGATATAACCTGCGGCGTTTACCGCAAAACCCAGCTCGGCAAACACCGGGTGTTGACGAATGCACGACCGCTTGGAGCTGATCTGCGAAAACAACGTTGCAGCGTCCAGTACCGTGGGCGCTACCAGCCCGTAGCCTGTGACTAAAACCTCTCGCGGCCCCATGAAAAACTCCTAGGCCGTTTCTGGCAAACGGGACGCGGCAAACTGCTCTACCAGTTGGCGAGAAATTTCGTCGCCTTCCAGCGGCGTCAGTCGCGCACTGCAACCGCCGCACACTACTTGGCGACGCTCATTGAGACGTGCCTGCTCGGCGTTGCACTCAGGGCAGGTGGCGGGCAAGTGGTCAAACATCCGGTAGCACTGTTCGGCCCAATTGCGCACGGTCGTGGCCGCGAACACATCTGCCGGCTGCATGCCTGGACGCAATTGGCCGGGCGCAAATGCGCTCAGGCTTTGCTCCAGAAGGTCCACGCCGGACTGGGTGATACGGCCTTTTTCGACCAGCTCGCTCACGTCGCCAAACACCGCTACCGCATGGTCCAGCACGCTGGTCTTGGGCAATGTGCAGCCGTAATGGCGACCTAGCTGAAAACTCAGGTCGACGATATCCAGGGAGTCGGCATTGAGGTCCTCGACGATGCTGCTGTGTTCGTTCACCTCTGTGAGGTCCATCACCAACAGCTGCGCGAGGATTTCGCGGGTAGTGGTAATGACGCTGTTCAAGTCCAATGGATTGTTCATCGGCTATCTCCCTATAACGCGTGAATGGGGGCTAAGCAGTGGCGCTGAGGGGCCATTTGCTTGAGGTGATGTGTGAAGGCGGCGCAGCGTAAACCCTCCCCTGAGGGGGAGAGTCAATGTGCCATTACCCTTTTTTGTCGGACAATCGAACGCGTCAAAAGCCAGATTAGGCTTTTGAATCCATTCGATATTCTGTAGCCTTGCGCAGCTTCACTTTTAGCCGTGCTTGATGAACACAATCACTTCGTCCGGCGGCGCCCGAAGGGCTCCAGAGCCGGTGGTACACTCGACTTTCGCGCTACTGCGCCTGCAGGTCTTGCGAACATGACGCAGATATCTGAACGCCTACTGGTTCAAGCCCACCTCGACGCCAAGCAGCCCAAGGCCCTCAGCGCCGATGAAGAGGCGAGCCTGCGTGCCGCCATCGCCGCCGAGCTGAAAGCTCAGGACGCGGTATTGGTTGCCCACTTCTATTGCGATCCGGTGATCCAGGCCCTGGCCGAAGAAACCGGCGGCTGCGTCTCCGACTCCCTGGAAATGGCCCGCTTCGGCGCCGCCCACCCGGCCAAGACCGTACTGGTCGCCGGTGTGCGTTTCATGGGCGAGACCGCCAAGATCCTCACCCCCGAAAAACGCATCCTCATGCCAACCCTGGAAGCCACGTGCTCCCTGGACCTTGGTTGCCCGGTCGATGAATTTTCGGCGTTCTGCGACCAGCATCCCGAGCGCACGGTGGTGGTGTATGCCAACACCTCGGCGGCAGTTAAAGCCCGAGCCGATTGGGTGGTGACCTCCAGTTGCGCGCTGGAAATCGTCGAAAGCCTGATGGACAACGGCGAGACCATCATCTGGGGACCGGACAAGCACCTGGGCACTTACATCCAGCGTCAGACCGGTGCCGACATGCTGCTGTGGGACGGTGCCTGCATCGTCCACGAAGAGTTCAAGTCCAAGCAGCTCGAAGACATGAAGGCGCTATACCCCGATGCAGCGATCCTGGTGCATCCGGAATCGCCGACCGCGGTGATCGAACTGGCGGATGCCGTAGGTTCTACCAGCCAACTGATCGCTGCGGCGCAACGACTGCCGAACAAAACCTTTATCGTCGCCACCGACCGCGGCATCTTCTACAAGATGCAGCAGCTGTGCCCGGACAAGGTTTTCGTCGAAGCGCCCACGGCCGGTAACGGCGCGGCGTGCCGCAGTTGCGCGCATTGCCCGTGGATGGCGATGAACACGCTGGAGCGCACGTTGCAGTGCCTGCGTGAGGGCAGCAACGAGATTTTCGTCGAGCCGTCGGTGATTCCTCACGCTGTTCGACCGCTCAAGCGCATGCTGGATTTCACTCAGGCGGCGCGCCTGAAGCTGGCGGGCAACGCCTGAACCGAGGCGAGCTCGGTTAAAAATGTGAGAGGGGGCTTGCCCCCGATGACGGTGTATCAGTCAATAGAAATATTGAATGTAGAGCCGCTATCGGGGGCAAGCCCCCTCCCACATGTAGATCTTTAATTAAGAAGGGTTTTATTTCTTTTGCTTCGGGATGCGCACTAACTGGGTGTCCGAATAGATGTCATGCCAGCCGCGTTTCTGTTTATCGAACAACGCCCAGATAAACCCCAGCCCCACGCACAACCACGACGCAATCGACACCACAAAGCGCAACAGCGCCTGCCACAGGCTGATGCGCGAGCCATCGGCGTTCTGCACGCGCACGCCCCACACCTGCATGCCCAGGGTCTGCCCAGAATGGGTCCAGAACTTGGCGAAGAAACCGAACAGCACAAAGAACAGAATCGTCGACAGCAGCGGGTCGCCGTCCAGGGCACCGGATTCGGTGAGGGTGCGCATCCTGGCTTCGCCTAGAAATGCCATCCACACCAGCTTGTAGATAAATGCGGTGACGATCAGCAGGGCGGTGCACAACAGGAAGTCATAGAACATCGCTGCCAGGCGACGGCCCAGGCCAACGGCGGGGAATTCGCCTTGGGGGCTCAGCAGGGGTTTGGACATGGCAGGATTCTCTGAGGAAAAAACGCATTTTACGGAATCGCGTCCATAAAAAAGCCCCTGATGTCATATCAGGGGCTTTTTGTCGCAGTAAGGATCAACCTTCTGCTTGTACTTCGTCAGCCTGCATGCCTTTTTGGCCCTGCACCGCAACGAATGTCACTTTCTGGCCTTCTTTGAGGCTCTTGAAACCGTTGCCCTGAATAGCGCGGAAATGCACGAACAGATCCGGACCGCTTTCTGGAGTGATAAAACCAAACCCTTTTTCGTCGTTAAACCACTTGACGGTACCGCTCTGACGATCAGCCATTTTCTTATTTCCTTGACGCTATAAATTAATGACAGCCCCTTTCACATGAAAGAGTACTGGGCTGGGTTGCAGGAAAGTAAGAGACGTCGAACGGGTTGTAGCACAACTACTTCAGCTACTGCCCAGGTCCAGGTTCCAAGCGACCCATGCAAACACAGTGGGCAAACTCTACGCCAACTAATAGAGAAAAAACAAGCCCTGCAAAACCCCATGTTTTGCTCGGCCTCATGACACTTCGTTGAATAATGTAGAGCGGACTTATTCGATAGATTCGCTCACTTGTTATAGCGGTACACCTATAACAATAACTATCGTGAATGCACTGTTTTATGGCGGTTGCGTTACAGATTAGTGCACGTTAACGCAACCGCGTTACTTATAGGAACAGTCAATCAACCACGATAGTAACGCTGTGGCACGAATGGCATTTTACTTACACGAAGCGGCACCTTTTTCCCACGCACCAACGCAGAGACTTCGGTATCCAGTGCAATGAATGCGCTGTCTAGGTAACCCATGGCCAAAGGGCTGCCGAGGCTTGGGCCAAAGCCGCCGCTGCAGACGCTGCCGATCACAGTGCCGTGCTCATCGACAATTTCTGCCCCTTCGCGCACCGGAGTGCGTTCCTGGGGTAACAGGCCGACGCGTTTGCGGCTCACACCGGTCTGCTGCTGGGTGAAGATTCGGTCGGCACCCGGGAAGCCGCCGGCACGTGCGCCATCGGCACGGCGGGCCTTGGAGATGGCCCACAGCAGGCTGGCTTCAATGGGTGTGGTCTCGGTGTTCATGTCGTGGCCGTACAGGCACAGGCCGGCTTCCAGGCGCAGGGAGTCGCGGGCGCCCAGGCCGATGGCCTGTACTTCGCTCTCGGCCAACAGGCTGCGCGCAAGGCTTTCGGCATTGGCCGCAGGCACGGAGATTTCAAAGCCATCTTCACCGGTATAACCGGAGCGGCTGACGTAGCAGTCCACACCCAGCAGGCGCAGGGAAGCGAACTGCATAAAGGTCATCTTGGTCACTTCCGGCGCCAGGCGCGCCAGCACCTTCACCGCTGCGGGGCCTTGCAGGGCAAGCAGGGCGCGTTCTTCGAACAGCGGCTCGATGGTGCACTGATCACCAATGTGTTTGCGCAGGTGCGCCAGGTCCTGGTCCTTGCAGGCGGCGTTGACCACCAGGAACAGTTCGTCGTTGCCCAGGTTGGCGACCATCAGGTCATCCAGGATGCCGCCTTGTTCGTTGGTGAACATTGCGTAGCGCTGCATACCTACCGGCAGGTCGATGATGTCCACGGGCACCAGGGTTTCCAGGGCCTTGGCGGCATTGGCACCGGTCAGGCGGATCTGGCCCATGTGGGACACGTCAAATAACCCGGCGTGTTCACGGGTGTGCAGGTGTTCCTTCATCACACCCAGTGGATATTGCACCGGCATGTCATAGCCGGCGAAGGGCACCATGCGTGCGCCCAGTTCGATGTGCAGGGCGTGCAATGGGGTTTTCAACAGGGTTTCGGTGGACATATTCAGCTCCTGAAAAACGTGCTGCCGCGCCTTTAGGCGTCAGCACTCGATAATGTTGACCGCCAAACCGCCACGGGCGGTTTCCTTGTATTTGCTTTTCATATCGGCACCGGTCTGGCGCATGGTGCGGATGACCTTATCCAGCGAAACGAAATGCTGCCCGTCGCCGCGCAAAGCCATGCGCACCGCATTGATGGCCTTCACTGAGCCCATGGCGTTGCGCTCGATGCACGGCACCTGAACCAGGCCGCCAATCGGATCGCAGGTCAGGCCGAGGTTGTGTTCCATGCCGATCTCGGCAGCGTTCTCCACTTGGGACACGCTGCCGCCCAGCACTTCGCACAGCGCCCCGGCAGCCATGGAACAGGCCACGCCGACTTCGCCCTGACAACCGACTTCGGCGCCGGAGATCGACGCGTTTTCCTTGTACAAAATCCCGATGGCGGCGGCGGTGAGCAGGAAGCGCACCACGCCGTCTTCGTTCGCGCCTGGGATAAAGCGCATGTAGTAATGCAGCACGGCCGGAATGATCCCGGCTGCACCATTGGTGGGCGCCGTGACCACGCGTCCGCCGTTGGCGTTTTCTTCGTTGACCGCCAGCGCGTACAGGTTGACCCAATCGAGCACCGACAACGGATCACGCAGCGCCGATTCCGGGTGCTTGCACAGTTGGCGATGCAGCGCGGCGGCACGGCGTTTGACCTTCAGGCCACCGGGCAAAATCCCTTCATTGCGACAACCGGCGTCAACGCAGTCCTGCATCACCTGCCAGATTTTCAGCAGGCCAGCGCGGGTTTCCGCCTCAGGGCGCCAGGCACTTTCATTGGTCAGCATCACTTGGCTGATGGACAGGCCGTAAGTGGCGCAATGGCCGAGCAAGTCCTTGGCGTGCTTGAAGGGGAATGTCAGTGGCGTGGCATCTTCGACAATCCGGTCGGCACCGGCGGCGTCTTCATCCACTACAAAACCACCGCCGACCGAGTAGTACTCGCGGCTGCGAATCTGGATGTTGGCAGCGTCGAAGGCACGAAAAATCATGCCGTTGGGATGGTAGGCGAGGGGCTTGCGAATCATCGCCAAGTGTTCTTTCTCGTTGAACGCAATGCTGTGTTCGCCGAGCAGGTTCAAGCGGCCATCGCTGCGCATCTGTGCCAGGCGTGCGGCGACGGTTTCAGTGTTCACGGTGTCCGGGTGTTCGCCTTCCAGGCCAAGCAACACAGCCTTGTCGCTGCCGTGACCTTTACCGGTGGCGCCGAGGGAACCATAGAGTTCCACCTTGATGCTGCAGGTGGTGGTCAGCAGGTTGTCACGTTTGAGGCCTTCGACGAATCGAGCGGCGGCGCGCATGGGGCCGACGGTGTGGGAACTGGAGGGGCCGATGCCAATCTTGAACAGGTCGAACACGCTTAAAGACATGAGTGGTTCTCCGGTTTCTTATTATGTTTTGGGTGTGCTCGGTCAGTGTGGGAGGGGGCTTGCTCCCGATGGCAGTGCGTCAGTCAACAGAGATGTTGAATGTAAAACCGCCATCGGGAGCAAGCCCCCTCCCACATTTGATTGAGTTCAGCCTCAGGTTACGCGTAGCTCTCGATTGAAGGGCATGCGCATACGAGATTGCGATCACCAAACACGTTGTCGACCCGACCAACCGGCGGCCAGTACTTGCCTTCGATCAGCGAAGCAACCGGATACACCGCCTGTTCACGGCTGTAGGGGTGGCTCCATTCGCCCACCAGTTCCACCGCAGTGTGCGGAGCGTTCTTGAGTGGGTTGTCGTCCTTGTCCAGTGTGCCGTTTTCCACTGCGCGGATTTCTTCGCGAATGGCGATCATCGCGTCGCAGAAGCGGTCCAGTTCTTCTTTGGATTCACTTTCCGTCGGCTCGATCATCAAGGTGCCGGCCACCGGGAACGACATGGTCGGTGCGTGGAAACCGAAGTCGATCAGGCGCTTGGCCACGTCATCCACGCTGATGCCGCTGCTGTCTTTCAGAGGGCGCAGGTCGAGGATGCATTCATGCGCCACCAGGCCGTTGCTGCCGGTGTAGAGCACGGGGTAGTGCTCTTCCAGGCGGCGGGAGATGTAGTTGGCATTCAGGATCGCCAGTTGCGAAGCGCGCTTCAGGCCCGCGCCGCCCATCATGCTGATGTACATCCAGGTGATCGGCAGAATGCTCGCGCTGCCGAACGGTGCCGCACAGACCGCGCCTTCCTTGCGCTCCATGGCCGCGTGGCCCGGCAGGAATGGCGTGAGGTGGGACTTGACGCCAATCGGGCCAACGCCCGGGCCGCCACCGCCGTGAGGAATGCAGAACGTCTTGTGCAGGTTCAGGTGGGACACGTCGCCGCCGAACTTGCCCGGGGCGCAGAGGCCGACCATCGCGTTCATGTTAGCGCCGTCGATGTACACCTGGCCGCCGTTGTCGTGGATGACGCCGCAAATCTCGCGGATGCCTTCCTCGAACACGCCGTGGGTAGACGGGTAGGTGATCATCAGTGCCGCGAGGTGATCGCGGTGCTCGATGGCCTTGGCGCGCAGGTCTTCAATGTCCACGTTGCCACGTGCGTCGCAGGCGGTCACGACCACGCGCATGCCAGCCATGTTGGCGGTGGCCGGGTTGGTGCCGTGGGCCGAAGACGGGATCAGGCAGATGTCGCGGCGTTCTTCGCCACGGCTCTGGTGATAGGCACGAATGGCCAACAGACCGGCGTATTCGCCTTGGGAACCGGCGTTCGGCTGCAGCGAGATCGCGTCATAGCCGGTGGCCGCGCAGAGCATGGCTTCCAGGTCGGAGGTCAGTTGCAGGTAGCCGGCGCTTTGTGCGGCCGGTGCGAAGGGGTGCAGGGCACCGAATTCGGCCCAGGTCACCGGGATCATTTCGCTGGCGGCGTTGAGCTTCATGGTGCACGAGCCCAGCGGGATCATGGTGCGGTCCAGGGCCAGGTCTTTGTCTGCCAGCTTGCGCAGGTAGCGCATCAACTCGGTTTCGGAGTGATAACGGTTGAACACCGGGTGGCTGAGGATCGGCGACTGGCGCAGCAGCGCGGCCGGCAGGGTGCTCTCAGTTTCCGCGAAGGCTGGCAGGGCCTTGCCGTCGGCGAAGATCGCCCACAGGGTTTCGATATCGGCTGGGGTGGTGGTTTCGTCCACCGACAGGCCAACACGCTCAGCGTCCACCACACGCAGGTTGATGCGCTGGGCGCGGGCCTTATCGTGCAGGGCGGCGGTGTGGGCGCCGGTGTTGAGGGTGAGGGTGTCGAAGAAGTGTTGCTGCTCGACCTTCAGGCCCAGCGCGGTCAAGCCCTTGGCGAGGATCGCGGTCAGTTGGTGAATGCGCTGGGCGATCTGGGTCAGGCCTTTAGGCCCGTGGTACACGGCGTACATGCTGGCGATGTTGGCCAGCAGCACTTGGGCGGTGCAGATGTTGCTGGTGGCCTTCTCGCGGCGGATATGTTGCTCGCGGGTCTGCATGGCCAGGCGCAGGGCCGGCTTGCCGAAGCGGTCAACAGACACACCGACCAGACGGCCCGGCATGTCGCGCTTGAACGCATCCTTGGTGGAGAAGTACGCCGCGTGAGGGCCACCGAAGCCCAGCGGCACGCCGAAGCGTTGCGCGCTGCCGATGGCGACGTCGGCGCCGAATTCGCCCGGAGGGGTCAGCAGGGTCAGGGCCAGCAGATCGGCGGCCACGGCTACCAATGCGTTGGCGGCGTGGAAGCGTTCGGTCAGTTCGCGGTAGTCGAACACGTCACCGTTGCTGGCCGGGTATTGCAGCAGGGCGCCGAAGAACGGGCTGACGTCGGTCAGTTCACGCTCATCGCCCACAACCACATCAATGCCCAGCGGTTCGGCGCGGGTACGCAGCACGTCGAGGGTCTGCGGGTGACTGTGCACCGAGGCGAAGAAGGCGTTGCTGCCTTTGTTCTTGCTCAGGCGTTTGCAGAAAGTCATGGCTTCGGCAGCGGCGGTGGCTTCGTCCAGCAGCGAGGCGTTGGCGATCGGCAGGCCGGTGAGGTCGCTGATCAGGGTCTGGAAGTTCAGCAGCGCTTCCAGGCGGCCTTGGGAAATTTCTGGCTGGTACGGGGTGTAGGCGGTGTACCAGGCGGGGTTTTCCAGCAGGTTGCGCAGGATCGGTGACGGCGTGTGGCAGTTGTAGTAGCCCTGGCCGATGTAGGTCTTGAACAGTTGGTTCTGGCTGGCGATGGCCTTGATCTTCGCCAGGGCCTCGGCTTCGCTCAGGCCGTCTTCCAGGCCGAGCACGCTGGTGCCCTTGATGCTTTCCGGGATCACACTGGCGCTCAGGGCTTCCAGGGAGTCAAAGCCCAGGCTGGCGAGCATGTGCTGCTCATCTTCCTGGCGCGGGCCGATGTGGCGGGCGATGAATTCGTTAGCGGTGCTGAGATTGATCGTCATGGTGCGCTCCTCAGGCTTCAGCGTTGGCTTTGATCAGGCGGTCGTACGCATCCTGATCCAACAGCTTAGCCACTGCGTCGGCATCGGCCGGTTTAAAGCGGAAGAACCAGCCTTCGCCCATCGGATCTTCGTTGACCAGTTCCGGGCTGCCATCGAGCTTGTCGTTCACTTCGAGTACTTCACCGTCCAACGGCATGTACACACCGCTGGCAGCTTTTACCGACTCCACGGTGGACGCTTCGGCGCCCTTGTCATAGGTCTGCAGCTCAGGCAGTTGCACGAAAACCACATCACCCAGCGCGTTCTGCGCAAATGCGGTAATGCCCACGGTGACGCTGCCATCGGCTTCGGCACGCAGCCATTCGTGATCTTCAGTAAAACGCAACTCGCTCATGGAAATTCCTCAGGGCCAGATTCGTCTGGTGGACGGGATTGGAATAATGGGAGTTACTTAGCAAGATCGCGGCCAATGTTATTAATCACTTATAAATCAATAGCTTAATAATTTTGGCTGCGACATTGGCCACGGCGGCTGTAGCGATTTCGATACAGTGCGGTGCGCGAAAAAAAGCCTATGTGGATCAAAGCCTTGCATGGCGCGTAAAAAGCAGGAGTGTAGCGATATCGTTCCACTGTAGCGCTTTCAGTACGGTGAAGGTCGCTTTCAGCCCTTTGTGCAAGATAGATGTACTGCTTTGGGCGTTCCCTGACGCTTTAACGTGCCGTGATCTCGTTATCAGGATGCATCCCATGCGTGCTTCAACTGCAAATTCTCCGGAGCTCACCCAGGCGCGGATGTCCCGCGATTACTTATCCAAAGTGTTTGCCCATCGCTTGAGCCTGACCGCTGTGGCCCAGTCCATGATCCAGGGCTGGCTGGAGGAGCGGTTCGTCGGTGCGCGCCTGCGGGCGCACACTGGTTGGATCGGTGTGATACAGGCTGGCGGTGGTTACACACAGCTCATCACGTTGAGCGATGCGCTGATCAAACGCTGCATGAGCGGCGAAGCGCTGAACTACACGCCAGGCCATCATCAACTGCTGGCTCGCTCGGGCGAGCGGGTGTTCGAGGCGGTGACCGACGCGATCACCGTGGACGACATCGAGCAGATGCTCAACGCCCTGGCCCCCGGTGTGCTGGAGGGGTTTGCCGAACGGTTGGTGGACTACTGGAACGAGCGCGTGTCGGACGGTTCGGCGCACAGTCGCTGGGACGCGGTCGGCCGCCAATTGCGTGCGTGCCTGATGACGGCGCGGCAGAACCCGCCACTAAGCTCGGAGCACGCGCGCGCGCTGCTGGGGCAGGGCGATGAACATACCCAGGTCTGGAGCGACCGCGCGGATCGCGAAGCGTTGGGCCAGCCGCATGTATTGCGGATCTATCAGGTGTTTGCGGTCCAGAACGAACGCCAGGGCGAATGGCTGCCTTTGCTGGTGTTGCAACGTCAGGTGCAGGGCCAGCGTGTCACGCTGCTGTACGTCCCGGCGCTGAACCTGCTGACGCTCGATAACCTCGACGCGTTGGGCAATCTGTTGCCGCGCTATATGAACCACTATTTGCCCGGGGTTCCCGTCCACTGGGTGCTGCGCGAGCCCGAGGGCAACGTGTTCGATGCCCTGGCCCAGACGTTGCTGGAGCGCCAGTTGCGCAGCCTGTATCGGGTCGATTGGTCGGCACTGCCGGAGATTGGCAGCTATGAACAGTTGTTCATTTCACTCACCTCACCGCTGGCCTGGTTCGACCCCGACGCACTGCAGCAACCCCACGAAGAACAGTTGCCGCTCTGGTTGCAACTGGCCGGCAGCTCAGATCGTCTGGTTTATGGCCAGTGGCTTGAGCGCCTGCAGCAAACCACCGGTGGCGCATCATTTCTGGATGGCCTCGACTCAATAGATGTCTACGCGCGCAACGCCCTGCGCCGGCAAATGCGCCTGGACCGCCCCGGCCAGGCGATCATCGATCCGGATGATTACCAACTGACCTTCGAGCGCACCCAGGGCGGCACCGTTGGCTGGACCCAACGCACCGCCAGGACCTTGACCCAATGGTCACTGGAAAACCCCTTCGTCACGGCATACGCCAGCGTGCAGATCAGCCATCAGACCCAGTCGGAAAGCGTACCCGGCTGGCTGACAGCTGCGTACCTCAAGCAACTGATCGAACGCGTGGACGTGGGCAAGCACTATCCGACGCTGCTTGAGCGCGCGTTGATTTCGGACCCGGTGGACTGCCCACGTCGGCGTCGCTTGTTTGTTGATCAGATGACGATCCAACTGCCCATGCGCGCCTTTGAAAACAGCCTGCGCCGGCGCCACGGTTTTACCCGGACCGGCGCCCTGGTGGTGCGCACGATGCTGCAGGAAGACCCGCTCAAGCGTGTGCTCAGTGGCGAGGTGATTGTGGCGCGGCCCCTGGCGTTCCTGCTCCATGCCGGCGGGCGTGCCCACAAGGCGGACAACCTGTTTGTGATCGGCCCGCGCGATAACAGCCCGCTGCCCCACATTCTTTATCGGCCGGATCACGTCGACGCCGTGTTGCAACAATTCCCCAGTCGCCAGGCGCTACTTGATGAAATCGCCCGCGTCGACAGCGATCTGCAGCGCCTGGTGCTGCAACGCTTGCCGGACGCCAGTCGGGCGTTGTTCGGCAATGGCGGTTTTCTGCGGCCCCACGTTCAGCGTTTTCTGCCGGGGGATGAATACGACGCGCAGCCCACTTCAAGCCCGGTCCTGCTCAGTGATGAAGTGATAACCGGTGATTTTCTGGCGGTCGTGTTCGATGAAAACGCCCACAGCCTCTGGCAACTGGCGGTGAAGCAGTCGGCGTCCAACGAGGCGTTGCGCTGGGCCGTGTTCAAGAATGATCTGTGGCAATTGTTCAATGCGCTGCTGCCCATGATTCGCGGGCGGGTGGCGGTCGCGGGCTGGCTGTTTCAAACCTTCAAGACGTTTCGCGCGGTCCTGGCGCTGCCGCCAGACGCCAGCCAGGAAGACGCCGCCGCTGCCCTCACCGAACTGATCGGTAGCCTGGCCGGGTTGCTCCTGAGCCCGGTGGTCAAACTGGATGAACGTTTGGGCCTGAGTGCGAGCAAATCCGTCACCACCGGCACGGTGCACACCACGGACGTCATCCCGGTCGGCCACGTTCGCCAACCAACGTCGACGTTTGCCTGGCCGCGTTCGCTCGCGGATATCACCGCCATGGATTATTCCTGGGCTAATTCACGGCTCAAGCTCAATCCGCAGCAGCAGGCAAAGCTTGAGACCTTCCAGTGGGCGCCTGGTCGGGGAGAGCGTGGGCCCGACAGGCCCGCGGTGTTCTCGGCCGACAGCCCGGTGCGCGGCCAGGTCCAGGTGCTGCGCGACGGTGGCGCTGCGAGCCAGGAAAACTACACGTTGCTCGACAGCAAGGTATACGGCGTGACGGCAGTGGAAGGTGGCTGGCGAATAGCTGATCTCAGGGATCCCCAGCGCCTGGGGCCGTGGCTCAGGAAAAGCCCGGATGACGTATGGAAAGTCGACCTCGGCCTGCGCTTGCTCGGTGGGCAGAAGAGAAGCCCGGCTGCGCGGCGCTATGCGCAAGTCGAGCGCAAGAGTCTCTTGATTAAGGATGAGTACGACGCGGCTGTCGCTGAACTCATAGCGTGCGAACGCAAAGTGAAGGCAGCCGAAAGCCTGTGCGAAAAGGCCCATTCAAGCGCTGAAGGGCAATTTACCGACCAGCACCGGCGCGATGCCAGGATGCGCTTTTTGGCGGAAATGGAAAAACAAGAGGGCGCGCAACAAAAACAACTCAATCTGCTTATCCGCAAGAACAGCATTAAGCCCATGGATGGTTTTGAAAGAGAGCATTGCGCGCAACTGAAGACCATGCTGGAAACCATGCGCCGACGCATGTACGTATTGACCTTCAATCGTCGTGAGGAGCAGTTGCCACCAGCGCGCATAGAGCAAGTGACCGCGCAGTTTGAGGATGCTGACGTGACGGTGTCCCAGGCCGCCGAGCGTGTGCTGAACGAAGAAGCGCATAAGATCGGCGAGTTTCAGCAATCCATGGTTAACCTGAGCTTCTGGGAACGGGTGTTCTACCAGCGTTTGCAGGGTATACCTGGCTATAAATCCTTCGTCGGCGACTTGGCGCCTTCGTCCTATGGTGCGCCGCTCGACTGGAGGACGCTGCAGTTGCAGACCCTCAAACAGATGATCTGGCGTCGACGGCCGACGCCCGAAGAACACGACGATTGCATGCGGGTCAAGGGGGCGATCGACGAGGCGATTCAATCGGCCCAGTCGCAAAAAACCATTGATGAAGCGGGCGTGCTCAGTGTGCAGCAGCGCATTGAAGGTATTCGGGCGATTCTGCACGAGTACGCCAGCACCCTGGCGATACTCGCGGAGTACCGCGAAGCACTGCCGGAGGTGATTCACAGCGACAATGAAGTGCCTGTGGAGTCGACAATCCTCAGTCTGGATCAAGAGTCCCGAATATCGTTGGCCAAACTGCTGCGCGAGCAGGAGAGTAGCCCCCAGGCCACGGCATTGCGACGCCCTGGCGCCGATCAACGGCTGGTCCGTGACTCGAAAAAACGCTACCAACTGGGGCGGGTGCGTGCGCGTACGCCGGATTCGGGTGAAGAGATCGTCGACCTGATCAGCCCGGTTGATCAGCGCGTGGTGGTCAGTTTGCAGGAGCGGGCCGGTTCAACTGAGTTCGAAGCGATTGCCGAGGCGGCGCCTGTTGTGCCGCGTCCTACACGTTCCCTGGAAAACCTCAAGGGCGACGCCCGCCGTTTGTTGCAACGCGAACCCATGGTGCTGCAACAGGCGCGCAACGAGGCGCTCGGCAATACCCCGCCGGAGAACGTTGAGGCGCGGCTGACGCGGCAATCCGCGACCGTCCGGGCGGTTGCCGACAAGTTGCGCAAGGCGCTGCCAGCCGCGCCCGATGTTGTGTCGCAGACGTTGTTGGATGATCTGGAGAAGGTCGCGCGGCGGTACCTGGAACAGGGGCGATTGTTGCGCATCGAGATGATCAAGCGTATGCCGCCCAATGAAAGCGGGATCGCCTGGCTTCATGCTCAAGACCAACTGCAGATCGTGCGCATCGAGGGGCGTATTGCCCTCAAGCGCGTCGATGATTTTTTGCAGGAGTATGTGGTCAAGGACAAGCAGGGCAGGGTGCTGGCGTACGCGCACTTTCATTATTTGACGCCCACCGCAGCGGATGCCGATTTCAAGGCCGGGCATCTGAAACTTCCGGAGCAGCGCTTCACTAGTTTCCGCAGCCTGGCCGACAAGACCGATTCGGATGTGGTCGCGATCTATTACTCGCGCATCAGCGCGCCCATGGCCGAGCGGCTGTTCTTTCGCGCAACTGACTCGGTCAAGCACCGAGGGCGGCGGGCGTTCTGGTGACGATTGGGTTCAGGATTTGCCGGGAATGCCGTACTTGCGCAGGCGATGGGCGATGGCGGTGTGAGAGGTCTGCAGGCGGCTGGCCAGTTGTCGGGTCGAGGGGTAGCTGACGTAGAGCGTCTCCAGCAGGCCGCGTTCGAAGTCCTCGACCGCCTGTTCGAGGCTGTCGACTTCGCCGTCGCTCTGGCGTGCCACTGAGGTGCCGGCGATGTCCAGATCGCCGATGTCCACCAGGCTGCTTTCGCAGATGGCGGCGGCGCGGAAGATCACGTTCTGCAACTGGCGCACATTGCCTGGCCAGCGATTGCCCAACAGCGCCGGGTAGGTGCCTGGCGCCAGGCGGCAGACCGGACGCTGGATCTGCGCGCAGGCTTGCTGCATGAAGTAACGCGCCAGCAACAGAATGTCCTGGCCACGCTCGCGCAGCGGCGGTACTTCGACGTTGAGCACGTTGAGGCGGTAGAACAGGTCTTCGCGGAACGTGCCTTCGGCGACCATTTTTTCCAGGTCGCGGTGGGTGGCGCTGAGGATGCGTAGATTGACCTTCACTTCACGGTCGCCACCCACCCGACGAAAACTGCCGTCATTGAGGAAGCGCAGCAACTTGGCTTGCAGGTACGGTGACATTTCGCCGATTTCATCGAGGAACACCGTGCCCTGGTTGGCCAGCTCCATCAGCCCCGGCTTGCCGCCGCGCTGGGCACCGGTGAAGGCGCCGGGGGCATAACCGAACAGCTCGCTTTCGGCGAGGTTCTCCGGCAGCGCCGCGCAATTCAACGCCAGAAACGGTGCGCTGTGGCGCGTGCTGATAGCGTGGCAGGCGCGCGCCACCAGCTCTTTGCCGGTGCCGGTTTCGCCCTGGATCAACAGTGGCGCATCCAGTGCCGCGACCCGTTGGGCACGTGCCTTGAGGGTGCGGATCGCCGGTGATTCGCCGAGCAGCGCATCAAAGCCCTCGGCGTGGTCGTGGTGCAGCGCCGACAGTTGTTCGCCGATGCGGTTGGGTTGGTACAGCGTGAGCAGGGCGCCGGCGTCGGTGATCGGCGTGGCATCCAGCAGCCAGGTCTGACCGTTGATGCTGATCTCGCGCAAGGGCAGGCGAAAGCCCTGCTCCAGCAAGGTATCGAGCAACGCCATGTCATTGAAAAGCTCGGCGATACTTTCCCCGGCCGGTTCGCGTCCGTACAACGCAATCAGCGCCGGGTTGGCCAGCAGGATCTTGCCCGCACTGTCCAGGGCCAGCACCGGGTCGGTCATCGCTGCCAGCAAAGCATCGAGTTGCAGGTGGCGGCGTTGGCCGGGGAGGATGTCCACCACCCTTACCGCTTGCACGCCCTGAACGCTGAACAGCGCGTCGCGCAACTCTTCCAGTACCTCGGCGCTCAGGGTCGGGGCGTCGATGTAGACGTTGGGCGGCACCATTTCCACCGCATCCAGGTTGAGATTGCGCCCACCGAGCAAGGCCAGGACTTCCTGGGTAATGCCGACGCGGTCGATGAAGCTGACGTGGATACGCATGGGGCGCTAACAATTCTGGGGAGCGGGAGGCGGCAAGTATGCCTTGGCGCGGATGGAGATCAAAATGTGGGAGGGGCGGTGCGACGATTCGACTTGCTCCCGATAGCAGGGTGTCAGTCAGCTTACTTTCAGTTGACACACCGCCATCGGGAGCAAGCCCCCTCCCACATTTGGAGCAGGGTTGTGTCAGTTATTCCAAGTGCTCAGGCTTGATCGGGTCGCCGGATTTCACATCCAACTGATGCCGCACATCCTCGAACATCTGGTCGTACTGCTTGTGCATCGAGCCATTCAACACCGCGATCTTCGGCATCCCGTACTTCTGCGCGATGTTCATCGCGTGCCGCGCGAAGTCGAAGGCCTGGTCCTTGGGTAGATAGAACTCTTCGTTGATGTCCTTACCCTGCACCGAGCCGTGCAGCTTGAACAGCATGCCCGTGCCTTCCTTTGGGTCCTGGCTGACTTCATAGTCAATGCACAGGTTGTAGCTGTAGTCGTCCTTGTTAAGGGCGTGACGTTCGACGTGCAGGTGACCGGGTTCAAAGGTGGCCATAGGCGTATCTCCTCTACTTCACAGATAGGTGATGCCAGGTGTTGCCGTGCTGATGCGCGTGCCGGCGCTGCCCTGGACGATGGCTTCGATGTCCGAGAGTGAACCGATGACCGCAGTTTTGCCAGTCTGACGGGCGAATTCACAGGCGGCCTGCACCTTGGGCCCCATGGAGCCGGCGGCGAAGCCGAGTTTTTCCATGTCATCGGGATGGGCCTGGCCGATGGCCTTTTGCGTCGGTTTGCCAAAGTCGATGAACGCTGCGTTGACGTCGGTGGCGATCACCAGCAGATCGGCGTTCAGTTGCGAGGCCAATAGCGAAGAGCACAGGTCTTTGTCGATGACCGCTTCAATACCTCTGAGCTTGCCGTCTTCACCGTACATGGTCGGGATACCGCCACCGCCGGCGCAAATCACAATGGCGCTTTTTTCCAGCAGCCATTTGATCGGGCGGATTTCAAAGATGCGTTTGGGGCGTGGGCTGGCGACGACGCGGCGATATTTATCGCCATCTGGCGCAATGGCCCAGCCTTTCTCGGCGGCGAGTTTTTCCGCTTCCGCCTTGGAGTACACCGGGCCGATGGGTTTGGTGGGGTTCTGGAAGGCCGGGTCCTTGGCGTCCACTTCCACCTGGGTGAGCAGGGTGGCGAACGGCACTTCAAAGTCCAGCAGGTTGCCCAGTTCCTGTTCGATGATGTAGCCGATCATGCCTTCGGTCTCGGCGCCAAGCACATCCAGCGGGTAAGGAGAGACGCCGGTATAAGCGGCCGCCTGCAACGACAACAGGCCGACTTGCGGGCCATTGCCGTGGGCGATCACCAGCTCGTTGCCGGAGTGAATCTTGGCTATCTGTTCGGTGGCGATGCGGATATTGGCGCGTTGGTTGTCTGCGGTCATGGGTTCACCACGGCGCAGGAGGGCGTTGCCGCCCAGGGCTACGACGATGCGCATAATTCAATCCTTCTATGGGTGTGAACACAGAGGCCAATGTGGGAGGGGGCTTGCTCCCGATAGCGGTATGTCAGGCAACTTATCTGTAGCTGAGCCGCCGCCATCGGGGGCAAGTCGAATAGTGGCACCGCCCCTCCCACACTTAACCCGTGTAGCCTTTAGATATCCGCGAGTGCCGACACCAGGATCGCCTTGATGGTGTGCATGCGGTTTTCCGCTTGCTCAAAGGCGATGTTGGCCGGCGACTCGAAGACGTCCTCGGTCACTTCCACGCCATTGGCCAGGTTCGGATACCGCGCGGCAATGTCCTTGCCGACCTTGGTCTCGCTGTTGTGGAACGCCGGCAGGCAGTGCATGAACTTCACGCGTGGGTTGCCCGAGGCTTTCATCATCTTGGCGTTGACTTGGTACGGCAGCAGTTGCTCGATGCGCTCGTCCCACGCTTCCACCGGCTCGCCCATGGACACCCAGATATCGGTGTGGATGAAGTCCACGCCTTTGACTGCTTCTTTCGGGTCTTCGGTGATGGTGATGCGTGCGCCGCTTTCCTCGGCGAATGCCTGGCACTGTTTGATGAAGTCTTCATGGGGCCACAGGGCTTTCGGCGCGCCGATGCGCACGTCCATGCCGAGCTTGGCGCCGATCATCAGCAGCGAGTTGCCCATGTTGTAACGGGCGTCGCCCAGGTAGGCGTAGCTGATGTCATGCAGCGGCTTGTCGCTGTGCTCGCGCATGGTCAGGGTGTCGGCGATCATTTGGGTCGGGTGGAATTCAGCGGTGAGGCCGTTGAACACCGGAACCCCGGCGAATTTGGCCAGTTCTTCGACGATTTCCTGTTCGAAGCCACGGTATTCAATGGCGTCAAACATGCGGCCCAAAACGCGGGCGGTGTCTTTCATGCTTTCTTTGTGGCCGATTTGCGACGAAACCGGGTCGATATAGGTGACGTGGGCGCCTTGGTCATGGGCCGCCACTTCGAACGCGCAGCGGGTGCGGGTCGACGTTTTTTCGAAGATCAGCGCGATGTTCTTGCCTTTGAGGTGTGGGCGCTCGGTGCCGGTGTATTTGGCGCGCTTGAGGTCGCGGGACAGGTCCAGCAGGTAGTTCAGCTCGCGAGTGGTGTGGTGCATCAGCGAGAGCAGGCTGCGGTTGCGCATATTAAAAGCCATGGTGGATCTCCTTAGGTTTCGGTTATCCCCTCGGCTGCTGCTGGATAAGCAGCGGCCAAGGCCAAAAATTAATAGTCGATAGGGTCGCGGATGATCGGGCAGGTCATGCAGTGGCCGCCGCCACGGCCACGGCCGAGTTCACCGGCGCTGATGGTGATGACCTCCACGCCAGCCTTGCGCAGCAGGGTGTTGGTGTAGGTGTTGCGGTCGTAGCCGATCACCACGCCTGGCTCCAAGGCCACTACGTTGTTGCCGTCGTCCCACTGCTCGCGCTCGGCGGCGAAGCTGTTGCCGCCGGTCTCGACCACGCGCAGGGCCTTGAGGTTGAGCGCGGCGGCAACGGTCTCGAGGAAGTTGGTTTTCTCCCGTTGGATGTCGATGCCGTGGGGCTTGCTGTCGTCAGGGCGCAGGGTGAAGGGCACGATCTGGTTGACCACTTCCGGGAAGATGGTCACCAGGTCGCGGTCGCAGAAGCTGAACACGGTGTCCAGGTGCATCGCCGCGCGGGATTTCGGCAGGCCGGCAACGATCACCCGTTCCACAGCTTTGTTCTTGAACAGGTTGCGCGCCAGTTGGCCAATGGCCTGGTGGGACGAACGCTCGCCCATGCCGATCAAGACCACGCCATTGCCAATGGGCATGACGTCACCGCCTTCCAGTGTGGCGGCACCGTGTTCCTGATCGGGGTCGCCGTACCAGATCTGGAAGTCGGCGTTGGTGAACTCGGGATGGAATTTGTAGATGGCGCTGGCCAGCAGGGTTTCCTGGCGTCGCGCCGGCCAGTACATCGGGTTGAGCGTCACGCCGCCGTAGATCCAGCAGGTGGTGTCGCGGGTGAACTGGGTGTTGGGCAGCGGCGGCAGAATGAAACTGGCGTGGCCGAGGAAGTCGCGGAACATCTCGATGGTCTTGCCACCGAAGCTGCTCGGCAGGTCATCGGCCGACACGCCACCAATCAGGAACTCGGCGATCTTGCGCGGCTCCAGGCTGCGCAACCAGGAGCTGACTTCATCGACCAGGCCCAGGCCCACGGTGTTGGAGGTGATCTTGCGTTCCAGGATCCAGTCCAGGGCTTCGGGGATGGCAACGATATCGGTCAGCAGGTTGTGCATTTCCAGCACATCAATATCCCGCTCGCGCATTTTGGTCACGAAGTCGAAATGGTCGCGCTTGGCCTGGGCCACCCACAACACGTCATCGAACAGCAGTTCATCGCAGTTATTCGGGGTCAGCCGTTGGTGGGCCAAGCCTGGGGAGCACACCATGACTTTGCGCAGTTTGCCGGCTTCGGAATGTACGCCGTACTTCACTTTTTCCGTGGTCATTACAGATCCTCCAAGGAGCAACAGTTACAGAGTCAGGAAGCCGTCGTAGAGGCCATAGGCTGCCACCAGGGCGCCAATGACTACTGCGGCGAAAATCAGCTTCTCGACGTTGGTGAAAATCGGTTTGCCCAGTTCATGCTTAGCCTTGGCGAACAGGGTCGCGCCGGGGGCATAGAGCAGGGCGGACAACAGCAGGTACTTGGTGCCGCCGGCGTAGAGCAGCCAGACCGCGTAGATCAGCGCGACTGCGCCGATGAACAGGTCTTTCTTGCGCTCTTTGAGGGCGTTTTCGTAGGTTTCGCCGCGCACCGCCAACAGCAGCGCGTAGGCCGCCGACCACAGGTAAGGCACCAGGATCATCGAGGTGGCGAGGTAGATCAGCGACAGGTAAGTACTGGCGGAAAACAGCGTGATCACCAGGAACACTTGGACCATGGCGTTGGTCAGCCACAGGGCGTTGACCGGCACATGGTTGGCGTTTTCCTTACGCAGGAACTCCGGCATGGTGTGGTCCTTGGCGGCGGCGAACATGATCTCCGCACACAGCAGCACCCACGACAGCAACGCCCCCAGCAGCGAGATGATCAAGCCGACACTGATCAGCACCGCGCCCCAGTGGCCTACCACATGCTCCAGCACCGCAGCCATTGACGGGTTCTGCAACTTGGCCAGTTCCGGCTGGGTCATGATGCCCAGGGACAGCACGTTCACCAGCATCAGGAACAACAGCACAGTGATAAAGCCGATCACGGTGGCCTTGCCGACGTCGCTGCGTTTTTCCGCACGGGACGAGAAGATGCTCGCGCCTTCGATGCCGATGAACACCCACACGGTGACCAGCATCATGTTGCGCACTTGGTTCATCACGCTGCCCAGGTCTGGGTTTTTTACGCCCCAGATGTCAGCGGTGAAGATGTCCAGCTTGAACGCGAACACGGCGATCAACACGAACAGTACCAGTGGCACCACCTTGGCGACCGTGGTCACTAGGTTGATGAACGCTGCTTCCTTGATCCCGCGCAGCACCAGAAAGTGCACGGCCCACAGCAACACTGACGCGCCAATCACCGCTGCGGGTGTGTTGCCTTCGCCGAAGATCGGGAAGAAGTATCCGAGTGTGCTGAACAGCAATACGAAGTAGCCGACGTTGCCCAGCCAAGCGCTGATCCAGTAGCCCCAGGCTGACGAGAAACCCATGTAGTCGCCGAATCCGGCCTTGGCGTAGGCGTACACGCCGCCATCGAGGTCGGGCTTGCGATTGGCCAGGGTCTGAAACACGAACGCGAGGGTCAACATGCCGATGGCGGTAATCACCCAACCGATCAATACCGCGCCAACATCAGCGCTGGCGGCCATATTTTGCGGCAGGGAAAAGATCCCGCCGCCGATCATTGAGCCCACGACAAGTGCAACCAGTGCACCTAATCGAAGTTTTCCGGGGGATTCAGACATTGCATAACTCCAATGCAGGAGAAGAGAGACCACAGAATAATTCCGTGTGCTAATCAAACAGCTGACTCAGATCACTTCATTGGCACATCCCATTGTGAATAAATGACTTAGGCTGGAAACTCGTGGGCGATAAAAATCCTTGGAAACGCGCTGCGCAGAGCGGTTAACCCCATTAAATTTAATTATTTGGCCGGTGAGATGGACGTTTGAAGCTAAACCTTTTTGCCGGATGTGCAAACTATTTGAGCGGTGTTTCACTTATTCGCTATAAATATTAAGAGTTGATGCAGTATTTAAAATCTAAATAAGCCTAAATGTTGTTAATTTAAATGCCATTTGGTTATGAACGGATTGATTTAATCGCCATCCCTAATAAACGCTACACTCGCTGATTTAATTAGTTGAGTTCTCAGTTGTCAGCTCAACTCGGTTTTTCAGTCAGGAGTGTTCATGTCTCAACCGGCCCAGAAACTTCGACTCAGCGCCCTGATCGCCTTGGTGGTGGGGTCGATGATCGGCGGCGGGATCTTTTCCCTGCCGCAAAACATGGCCGCCCGTGCCGAGGTGGGCGCGGTATTGATCGGCTGGGCCATCACCGCCGTCGGCATGTTGACCCTCGCGTTTGTGTTCCAGACCCTGGCTAATCGCAAACCCGAGTTGGACACAGGGGTGTATGCCTACGCCAAGGCCGGTTTTGGCGATTACATGGGGTTTTCGTCGGCTTGGGGCTATTGGATCAGTGCCTGGATGGGCAACGTCGGTTACTTCGTGTTGCTGTTCAGTACCCTTGGCTACTTTTTTCCGGTATTCGGCCAGGGCAATACGCCGGTTGCCATCGGCTGCGCATCGTTGTTGCTGTGGGCGGTGCATTTCCTGGTCATGCGTGGGATCAAGGAGGCGGCATTCATCAACCAGATCACTACCGTGGCGAAGATCGTGCCGCTGCTGATGTTTATCGTGATCGCTGCCGTGGCCTTTAAAGCCGATATTTTTACCCGTGACATCTGGGGCCTGGGCAACCCGCAGCTCGGCAGCGTGGTGGATCAGGTGCGCAACATGATGCTGGTGACGGTGTTCGTGTTTATCGGCATCGAAGGCGCCAGCGTCTATTCGGCGCGGGCCGATAAACGCTCGGACGTCGGGCGCGCCACGGTGATTGGCTTTCTTGGCGTGCTGGCGCTGTTGGCGCTGGTGAATGTGCTGTCCCTTGGGATCATGAGCCAGCCAGAGCTGGCCAGCCTGCAAAACCCCTCCCTGGCGGGCGTGCTGGAGCATATTGTCGGCCCTTGGGGCGCCCTGCTGATCAGCCTGGGCCTCGCGGTGTCGCTGTTGGGCGCATTGCTGTCCTGGGCGTTACTCTGCGCGGAAATCCTCTACGCCACGGCTCACGACAAGACCATGCCGGCGTTCTTGAAGAAGGAAAACGCCAACCAGGTGCCGGTCAATGCCTTGTGGCTGACCAATGTGATGATCCAGATTTTTCTGGTGATCACGCTGTTTTCCCACAGCACTTACACCACGCTGATTTACCTGGCGTCGTCGATGATTCTGGTGCCGTACCTGTGGTCGGCGGCGTATGCCGTGCTGTTGAGCGGGCGGGGAGAAACCTATGAAGGTGCCCACCGCCATCGCATCAAGGACCTGCTGGTGGGGTTGATAGCCCTGGGCTACGCCCTGTGGCTGCTCTACGCGGGGGGGCTGAAATACCTGCTGCTGTCGGCGCTGCTGTATGCGCCGGGCGTGATCCTGTTCGCCCTGGCCAAGCGCGAACAGGGCCAGCCGTTGTTTACCCATGTTGAGAAGGGCATTTTCAGCTGCGTGATCGCCGGTGCAGGGCTGGCGGCGTATGGGTTGTACAGCGGGGTGTTGTCGTTGTAGTGGGGGGACTGTGCTGGCCTCATCGGGAGCAAGCCCCCTCCCACATTTTGATGGGTGAACCTATTCAAAATGTGGGAGGTCCCACTACCTTTTCGACGTAGCGCTGTCGCGCAGCAAACGGGCGAGCTGGCTTGCGCCACGTTGGGGGGGAAGCGCCCCTGATTAAGACGAATACGGTGTATCAGGCACTCTTCTGTGCCTGGTTTTGGGGCTGCTTCGCAGCCCAACGCGGGGCAAGCCCGCTCGCCACAGGAATGCGCTCGTCTGAAATGGTTTATGCAAGACTCAGGGCTTGCTCCCCATAGCGGCGGTCAAGTCACCATTGCGGCCTGTGCGAGCCCAACTCTCCAGCCGGTAAATCCCATTGCAATGGCGTACCGCCGATGGTCAGCGGGGGCAGCAGCCGGTGGGCCTGGCCCCAGGCGGTTTGTTCCACGACCAGGCCTTGATCTCCAGGTTCTTCCTCTCGCAACGCCGGTTGCTCCGGAGCCTGGCCTGCTTCCACCAGTAACGTCGCGGTGCGCGCCAACGACAACCGCGCCGAACCACCGCGCCCGGACTGCAATCGTTCGCCCAGCGCCTGAATCGCACTGGCCGCCATGAGGTACCCGGTCGCGTGATCCAGCGCCTGCAACGGCAGCGGCACCGGTTTACCCGCGTGTTTCCAGAGCATGCCCGCCTCGGCGATCCCGCTGCTCATCTGCACTAGGCTGTCGAAGCCCCGACGATTTCGCCACGGGCCGCTCCAGCCATAGGCGTTGAGGCTGACGTCAATCAGGCCGGGGGCGATGTGTTGCAGTTCTGGGGCGGTGTAGCCCAGGTGCTCCAGGGCGTCAGCGCGGTAACCGTGGAGCAGGATGTCGGCGTCCTTGAGCAAACGCTCGAACATCATCCGGCCTTCGGGCGTTTTCAGGTCCAGGCGCGCGCAGCGTTTGCCCAAGGTCATTTCCGGGACCACGCCGGGTTCGTTCCAGGTGGGGGAGTCGATGCGCAGTACATCCGCGCCGAGGCCGGCAAGAAAACGACTGGCCACGGGGCCGGCCAATACGCGGGTCAGGTCCAGCACCTTGAGGCCGGCCAGCGGGCGTGCCGCCGAGCCGAGCCAGGGTTTGTCGGTTGTGGTTTCGAAAGTCCGACGTTGAACCAACGCCTCGGCGTTCACCGCCAACCCTTGCGGATGTTGCTGCCAGGCGCGCCAAGCACGCATCTGCGCCGCGCAGCCACCTTGGTCGACAATCGCCTGTTCCAGTTCGGCGGCGTTCCACGCAGCGACCTTGCCGGCCATCTCGGCGCGGTCGGCGACCGTCCCCAGCACACGTTCGGCGGCGGCGCGGTGATGGGGCGCGTTGGTGTGCAGGCGAATCCAGCCATCGGCGCTGGCGTAGTCGCCGGCTACCGGGTCCCACAGTGGCGGCACTTGCCAGCCTACCGGGCGGATCGAGGAAGAAAACCAGAAAGAGGCGAGGCGCCGGTCCACACTCACACTGGGTAAGCGCCCGGTCTGTTGCTGGATCAGTTGTGCGACGGCCTGCCCGGCGGCGCCGATGCTGGCACTGGCCAGTTCGGTGACGGCGTAGGTCGAGGGCAGGGCGCCAGCCTCGGTGAAGGTCAGCGGGGTGTGGGGTAGATCGAGTGCGGCTTGGATGGGAGTCAGCAGGTCAGTCATCGAAGGCCCTCCATAAGAGAAGGGCCACTATAGAAGATCATCACACCGGCGTTGCAACCCCAGGTTCCAACGGCAGGTCGATGCTGGCGATAAAACCGCCGTCAGGATGATTGGCCAGGATCAGGCTGCCGCCATGGCGTTCTGCTGCACGCCGCGCAATCGCCAGGCCCAGGCCGTGGCCTTGGGCAGTCTGGCCGGGCGCGCGGTAGAACGGCTCGCCCAGTTGGCTCAGGTGTTCGGCGTCAACACCGGGGCCATGGTCGCGCACGCTGATCAGGATGCGCTCGCCGTGGCGCTGTGCCCGTAACTCGATCGCCTGGCCTGGCGGGTTGAACCGTTGGGCATTGCGCAGCAGGTTGTCGACGGCGCGTTCGATCATGGTCGGCCAGCCCTTGAGCTGCAGGTCATGTTCGCTGGCCAGTTGCACCACTTGGTCTGGCGCGCCGAGCTGGGCGTCTTTTTGCAGGGTCTTGAGCAGGGGGTTGAGGTCGACATCCTCAGCGCTGGCGTTGTCGGCATCGACGCGTGCCAGTACCAGGATCTCGCTGATCAGAGCTTCCAGGCGGTCGCATTCGCGAGTCAGGCGCGGCCAGAGTTTTTCTCGTTCTTCGGGCCCGGCGCGTTCGGCCAGGGCCAGCGCGATCCGCAGGCGGGCCAGGGGCGAGCGCAGTTCGTGGGACACATCGCGCAGCAACTGGCGCTGGCTGCCGATCAGGCTTTGCAAGCGCGCGCCCATGCGGTTGAAGTCAGTGGCGAGTACACCGAACTCATCACGCCGATTGGCCAGGCGCGCCAAGCTGTTTTGCTGGTAGGTGGCCTGGCCAAGGTCATGCACCGCACCGCGCAGGCGGCTCAGCGGGCGGGTGATGGATAAGGTGACGAACAGGCTGAACAGGGTCAGCACCACTAGGGCAATGGCCAATGCGCTCAATGGCCACGTCAGGCTGCTGCGGTGCCATTCGTCGAGCTCCGGGTGGGCGATGCGGTAGATCAGCAGGTACGTGTCGCCGGTTTTCTCGCTGGTGTACTCGGCGGTCAGACGGCGCCAGGGAAGGTGGCCTTCCTTGCTGTCGTTCTGTCGGGCTTCAAAGGCGGCGGCGCGGCGCGGGAATGTGCCACGCACCACTGGCTCGCCGCTTTCGTTCAGCACTTGCACGTCGAGGTGATACTGGCGCTTGCGCTGTTGCAGCAATTCCTGGGCAGCATCTTCGCCCTGGGTTTCGTAGAGTTGGGTCCACTCTTCGGCCAGGTTTTTGAGGCCAGGGTGCCGGCTGAGAATCCAGGCGTCTTGATTGAGCATATGCCCAAGCAAGATCGACAACCCGGCAACCAAGGCGATGGCCAGCCAGAAACTGGCCAGGATGCGCCAGAACAATGAACGCACAGGAAACCCTCAAACAGGAAAAGCCCAGTGGCGGGAGCCACTGGGCTGGGAGCTTTAACGCGGGAGCATTATTGCGCTTTTTGCGGCTGTTGCGCTTTCCAGGCCTGGAATTCCTTCCATTCGGCTCGACGCTGTTCCTGCTTCTTGACGATCTCGTCAAACTTCTTCTGCTGGTCAGGCTTGAGCACGGCACGGATATCGGCCTGCGTTTTCTGCTTGCCGGCGGCGATTTCATCCTGCATGGCTTTCTGGTCAGCGGCCGGGAGTTTGTCCAGGTACTTTTTGGTCAGGTCTTTGCGAGCGTGCCATTGGTCGCCCATCAGCTTGCCGATCTGCTGGCGCTGTTCCTTGCTCAGGTCCAGTTGGCTGAAAGGGCCGCCTTTGCCACGCGGACCGTGTTCACCGCCGTGGCCCGGGCCGCCCATCATGTGGCCTTCAGGACCGCCCATCGGGCCTGGGCCTTCGGGCATCGCGGCCATGGCAACGGTTGGCAGGGCAGCGGCGAACATCAAAGCGATAAGGGTCTTGCGCATGGTGATTCTCCTGTCTCTATTCCGGTGAGTCCGGATGTGAGTAGGTTACCCAGATCAAGGTCAGCGGCAGTCAGGGGAGCGTAAAGCTTGGGTAAAGACGATTTTGTGCTAACTGACAAAACTTTCAGGGGGCGTAGTAATAGCCTCGGCTGCGCAACGCCACGATCCGTGGACGTCCGTCCGGGTGCGGGCCGATCTTTTTGCGCAGGTTGCTCACGTGCATGTCCAGGCTGCGGTCGTACAGGGTCAACTTGCGGCCCAGGGCGATCTGCGCCAGTTCCTGCTTGTCCAAGGGCTCGCCGGGCTGGCGCAGCAAGGCTTCCAGCAGGCGGCTTTCGGAGACGGTGAGGGTAAATTCCTGTTCATCGATGCTGACCACGCCACGCACCGGGCTGAAACACAGGTCGCCCAGCTCAAGCTGGCTGGACACGGCGGCCGGGTGGCTGCGGCGTAATACCGCGCGCAGGCGGGCGGTCAGTTCACGGGGGTCGCAGGGCTTGGCGAGGTAATCGTCGGCACCCAGTTCCAGACCGAGGATGCGGTCCAAGGGTTCGCCCCGGGCCGATAGCATCAGCACCGGCAGCTCCGGGTGATCGTTGCGCAATTGCTTGAGCAGCTCCAGGCCGCTGCCGTCTGGCAGCATTACGTCGAGCACGACCGCTGCCGGAGCACTGTCGGCCAAGGCCTTGCGCGCGCTCAAGCCATCGTGGCAGGCATGCACCTGAAAGCCTTCCTGGCTCAACCAACTGGTCAGCAGCTCGCAGAGCTCCTGGTCATCATCTATCAGTAACAGCTCGCTCATGACTCACTCAATTTAGCCATTGTCGACGGCGACGGTGCCCCCCGCTGGCGAAGATCCCGCACAGCAAGGCGATCAGTGCGACGGCCCCGCCGGTGACAAACCACTGCTGTTGCTCGGTCAGCCATCGGCTTAAGGTACCGCCCTGTGAATCTTTGAGTTGCTGGGCCAGCTTTTGGTTCTCTTGGCGAAGGCGACTCAATTGGGCGCTTTCGCGCGTAGCATCCGCGCTTTGCAGTTGTTTGGTCAGTGCTTCACGCTGCCGTTCGCTTTCTTTCAAACGTTGCTGCAGCTCGCTGATCTGGCTGCCGGCACTCAAGGACAAGAGCGTGGAACTGCCGGTGCTCGAGGTTTCTTCAGCGTGGGCCGTAGCCCCGATTGTTAACACTGCCAACAGACAAAACTGACGTAAGCGCATCGGAACTCCTGATTCCACACGAATATTCAGAACGTTGTCGGCAGGTTACCGAGAATAATGAGTAATAAGCAGCGCGCCGAACGCAATCGGTTCGGCGCAGCTTGGGTTAAGGCAGGACTTGTTTGAACGGCTTGATCACGACATCGGCGTAAACGCCCGCCGCGACATAAGGATCAGCCTTCGCCCAGGCCTGAGCATCGGCCAGGGAGGCGAACTCGGCGACGATCAGGCTACCGGTGAAGCCAGCGTCGCCTGGGTCGTTGCTGTCTACGGCCGGGTGCGGGCCGGCCAGTACGATGCGGCCTTCGGCTTGCAGCACTTTGAGGCGCTCGACGTGTGCCGGGCGTACGGAAAGGCGTTTTTCCAGCGAGTTGGCAACGTCAGTAGCAATGATTGCGTAGAGCATGTCAGTCCTCGGTTTTCGGCGTAGTGGTCTCGGCATCATGCAGGTGGCGCGACAGATAAATGCCCTGGGCGACCAGGAACAACACGGTCATGCCCAGGCTGCCGAACACTTTGAAGTCGACCCAGTAATCCTGGAAGGTAAAGGCCACGAACAGGTTGGCGGCGCCGCAGAAGATGAAAAACACGATCCAGGCGATGTTCAGGCGCGTCCAGACCGGTTCTGGCAGGGTGAGCGCGTGGCCCATGATTCGCTTGATGAGCAGGCGGTCGCCGATGAAGTGGCTGCCGATAAACGCCAGGGCAAACAGCCAGTTCACCACCGGGGCTTTCCATTTAAGAAAGGTTTCGCTGTGGAAGGCCAGGGTCAGGCTGCCGAAGACCAGGCACGCGACCAGGGTCAGCCATTGGCTTTTTTCCAGTTTGCGCTGGGAGATGAAGATAGCGCCGTAGACCACGACAGAGCTGATGATCAGCACAGCGGTGGCGCTGTAGATGCCGCCGAAGGTGAGCTCGTGGCCGGCCAGATCGATGACCCGAGGGTCGAGTTTGTAAACGATGAAGAACAGCAACAGCGGGATGAAGTCGATGAATTGTTTCACAGTAAGAGCCAGAAGCTGGATGTGGCGGCATAATAACAAACATCCTTGGTTGCGAAAGCGCCAGCTGACTTGAGGTTACACACTCCCGTGAATGTTGATTTGCACTGCCACAGCACGGCCTCCGACGGCGCCCTGGCGCCTGCGGTACTGGTTGCGCGTGCGTTTGAAAAAGGCGTGCGAGTCCTGGCGTTGACCGACCACGACACCCTTGAAGGTCTTGACGAAGCGCGCGCAACCGCCCACTCGTTGGGCATGCAACTGGTCAACGGTGTTGAATTGTCCTGCACCTGGGGCGGGGCCACCATTCACGTGCTCGGTTATGGTTTCGATCAAAACGCCGCGCCGTTGATGGAGGCTATCGCGCAATTGCACGATGGCCGCTGGCTGCGGTCCGAAGAAATAAGCCGCAAGCTGGCCCTCAAAGGCATGCCTAATGCCCTCGACGGCGCCCGCGCGATCCAGCAGGAGCTGGGCGACAGCGGCAATGCGCCGGCCCGTCCGCACTTTGCCGATTGGATGGTGCGTGAAGGTTTTGTTAAAGACCGCGCCGAGGCTTTTCGCAAATGGCTGGGCGCCGGCAAGTTGGGCGATGTGAAGCAACATTGGCCGACCCTTGAAGACACCGTCGAGACCCTGCGGGCCTCCGGGGCCTGGGTCAGCCTGGCGCATCCTTGGCATTACGATTTCACGCGCAGCAAGCGCCGCAAGCTGATCAGCGACTATATTGGAGCGGGTGGCCACGCAATCGAAGTGGTCAACGGGCATCAACCCGCCGAACAGGTCGGCAGCCTGGCGATTCTTGCCCGCGAATTTGGTCTGCTGGTCAGTGCCGGCAGTGACTTTCATGGCCCAGGCGGCTGGTCCGAGATCGGCGAGTACCGCGCGATCCCGGAAGATTTGCCGCTTTTGTGGGGGCGATTCAAGCATGACCCCATTGTTGCCACCGTCTGAACAGGTAGAGCTCGTGAGTCAATTCTTCCAGATTCATCCGGAAAATCCCCAGGCGCGCCTGATTAAACAGGCCGTGGAGATTATTCGCGCCGGCGGCGTGGTGATCTACCCAACAGATTCGTCCTACGCCATCGGTTGTCAGATCGGTGACAAGGGCGCGGTCGAACGTGTGCGGCGCCTGCGTCAGCTGGACGACAAGCATAACTTTGCACTGATCTGCAGCGATCTATCCCAACTGGGGCTGTTCGCCAAGGTCGATACCGGTACTTTCCGCCTGCTCAAGGCCCACACGCCGGGGCCTTACACCTTCATTCTCAACGCCACACGCGAAGTGCCGCGCCTTCTGCTGCATCCCAAAAAACGCACCATCGGCCTGCGTGTGCCGGAGCACCCGATTGCCCTGGCGTTGCTGGCGGAGCTGGGTGAACCGCTGATGAGCGTTTCGTTGATCATGCCCGGCGACACCGAGCCGCTGGAAGACCCGTACGAAATGCGCCAATTGCTGGAAAAGCAGGTAGACCTGATCATCGATGGCGGCTTCGGCGGCGGCAAAGCCTCCACCGTGATCAACCTGGCCGACGGCGAACCTGAAGTGATCCGTGTGGGTTGTGGCGATCCGGCGCCCTTTATGGTCGAGGCCTGAATGTCGTCAGTGGAAACCGTCGACCCCCAGGCAGGTGCGCAGCAGGAGCTGCCATTTGCGATGGTGTACGGCCAGGCCGTGCTGGAAATGCCCCTGGATCTGTACATTCCGCCGGACGCCCTGGAAGTCTTCCTTGACGCCTTCGAAGGCCCGCTGGATTTGTTGCTGTACCTGATCCGCAAGCAGAACATCAACATCCTCGATATCCCGGTGGCGGAAATCACCCGGCAGTACATGGGTTATGTCGAGTTGATGCAGTCGGTGCGCCTGGAGCTGGCAGCCGAGTATCTGGTGATGGCCGCCATGCTGGCCGAGATCAAATCGCGCATGCTGTTGCCGCGTTCGGAGACGGTGGAAGCCGAAGAGGACGACCCGCGCGCCGAACTGATCCGTCGCCTGCAAGAGTACGAACGCTTCAAGGCGGCCGCCGAAGGCATCGACGGTCTGAGCCGCGTGGGCCGCGACGTGGTGGTGCCCAAGCTGGATGCTCCTGAAGCTCGCGCACGCAAGCTGCTGCCGGATGTAAGCCTGGAAGAGTTGCTGATGTCCATGGCCGAGGTACTGCGCCGGGGCGATATGTTTGAACACCACCAGGTCAGCCGCGAGGCCCTGTCTACTCGCGAACGCATGAGCGATGTGCTGGAGCGCCTCAAGGGCGGCGGCTTTGTGCCGTTTGTCGAGCTGTTCACCAAAGAAGAAGGGCGACTGGGGGTGGTGGTGACCTTTATGGCGATCCTCGAATTGGTCAAGGAATCCTTGGTCGAGCTGGTCCAGAATGAGCCTTTTGCGGCTATCCACGTGCGGGCGCGAGCCGAATAAAGAGCTGAATCGATGAATCTGACTGAACCCCGCGAACTGGCGCCGTTGCTGGAAGCCTTTCTCCTGGCCTCGGGTAAACCGCAATCCCTGGAGCGCCTGTTCGAACTGTTTGAAGAGGCTGAGCGCCCTGAGCCGCCGGTGTTCAAGAAAGCGCTGGAGATCTTGCGCAAGTCCTGTGAAGGCCGCGCGTTTGAACTGCGCGAAGTGGCGTCGGGTTATCGTCTGCAAATTCGTGAGAAATTTTCCCCGTGGGTCGGCCGCCTATGGGAAGAACGCCCTCAGCGTTACTCACGGGCGATGTTGGAGACCATGGCGCTGATCGCCTATCGCCAGCCGATTACTCGGGGTGAAATCGAAGATGTGCGGGGCGTGGCGGTCAACAGCCATATCGTCAAGACGTTGCTGGAACGCGAGTGGATCCGCATCGTCGGCTACCGCGACGTGCCGGGCAAACCGGCGATGTTCGCCACTACTAAGGTGTTCCTCGACCACTTCAACCTGAAAAACCTCGACGACCTGCCGCCGCTGGCCGAATTGCGTGAGATGGAAGCCGAGCCGGTGCTGGACTTCGACGACGCCCCAGTGCCGCCAGGTTTGCAGGAACTTGCCGATGCCACGGCCGAGCCTGAAGAACCGAAAGACGAAACCAGTTTCCACACCCTTTTGCTGGAACTGGACGACATGGAGCAGGGGATCAAGACCGACTTCGATGATTTGCTGCGTGATGGTGCGGCTGAGCCTGAAGCCGAAGTGAACGTTGAAGTTGAGCCTGAAGTCGAAGCTGAACCTGAGGAAGATATCCTCGGCGTGGCTGAAGCCCGCGAGAAACTCCTGGCTGCCGTTGCCGCTCTCGAACCGCCGCCGCTGAGCGATGAAGAAGACGAAGCCCGTGCATTGGCCGAAGCTATTGAGGCGGAACGCCGCGAATTCGAAGACTGATGCGGTCAATGCGGGATGTGAGAAGACATGAGTTCAACCAAAGACCCTTGCATCAGCGTCTGCAAATTCAGCGATGAGATCTGCGTCGGGTGCGGTCGCAGCAAACGCGAAATCCGTGCCTGGAAGAAACTCGACAAGACCGACAAGCGCACTGTCCTGGCCGAAGCCGAACTGCGTTTGTTGGCCTTGGGCGCCACCGGTCGGCGGAAAAACAAATGACTTGGCGCATATCGACTAGTCTGTGATGCGCAATGCGCGCCTTACGCGTATGATTCGCGACCCTTTGCCGACCTATTCGGCCAAAGCCCCGCTTTCAACATTCTTCAGGCCACGCCTGAATCGACCCACCGGGAGGTGCTTAAGATGAACGATAAAGACCAGAACGACAGCCAGGAAATCGGCCCAGCAGGCGAAAAGCTGCAAAAGGTGCTGGCGCGTATCGGCGTGGGCTCGCGCCGCGACGTCGAAGCCTGGATCACTCAGAAGCGCATCAAGGTCAACGGCGTCGAGGCCACCCTCGGTCAGCGCGTCGATCTGCACGATGCAATCACCATTGATGGCAAAGTCATCAAGCGTGAAGAGGCCGCCGAATCGGTGCGCCGCGTGATCATGTACAACAAGCCCGACGGCGAGATCTGCACCCGTGACGACCCGGAAGGCCGTCCGACCGTGTTCGACAAAATGCCTAAGCCTAAAGAAGGCCGCTGGATCAACATCGGTCGTCTGGACATCAACACCACCGGCTTGCTGATGTTCACCACCGACGGTGAACTGGCCAACCGCCTGATGCACCCGTCCTACGAGATGGACCGTGAATACGCGGTACGTGTACGTGGCGAAGTCGATGACGAGATGATCGAGCGCTTGAAAGCTGGCGTCGTCCTCGAAGACGGCCCGGCCAAGTTCACCGACATCAAGCAGGCTCCAGGTGGTGAAGGTTTCAACCACTGGTACCACTGCGTGGTGATGGAAGGCCGTAACCGTGAAGTACGTCGCCTGTGGGAATCCCAGGGCCTGGTGGTGAGCCGCCTGAAGCGCGTGCGTTTCGGCCCGGTGTTCCTGAACTCCGACCTGCCGATGGGCCGCTGGCGCGAAATGAGCCAGTACGAAGTCGACATCCTCAGCGCCGAAGTGGGCCTGACGCCGGTTGCCATGCCGCAGATGAACGCCAAGAGCAAAGACAAGCTTGAGCGCATGCAGCGTAAATCGTCGCGTCCTGTGGCACGTGCCGAGCGCGTGGCGCGCACTGTGCGCCCGGCGCTGGATGCTCCGGCGACCGGCGGGCGTATCTCCCGTCAGCCGCATATTGAAGGTGAGCGTCGTCCAACGGCCCCATCGCGTCAGGAAGGCGAGCGCGCACCGCGTGCACCGCGTCCTGCGCCGGCCGGTGGTCGCAGCAACCGTGGCGAAACGGATCGCCCGGCCGACAACGCCAGCACCAAGCGCCCAGCCAAGCCGGCGGCGAACAAGCGTCCCGGCCCGAAACTGGTCGCGGACGAGCCGTCGGGCAAGCGCCGTGGCGCTCCAGCGGGTTCGGGTCAGCGTCCGGGGTTTGGTCGCAAGAAGCCGCAGTGATGCAATAAGCGCTGCATAAAAAAACGCCAACTGTTGAAGTTGGCGTTTTTTTTTGCGGCGGGATTTGCGCCTGGAGCGTTTCACCGGATCGTTATTCGTCGAGTGATGGTGTGCGGTGTGGGCTAAACAGTTACCACCGGCGTTCACCACCGCGGCACTAGATTGAGCCCTGCACTCACTTATGCCACGAGGCGACGACCATGGATATCCGCATCAATCACCGCTACATGACCCGTGAACAGAAAGCCCTTTTTATCCAGGCCATCCTGCTGCTGAAAAACGACGTCCAAAGTGTCCTGCGTCCCGGACAGCAAATGCGCTATGACGATTACGTACAGGTTCACAGCAACGCCTTCGACGGCCCGGAGGCTTTCACGCCGATGCCGCACCGCTCGCCGCTGTTTTTCCCTTGGCACCGCGTATTCCTGCGTCAATTCGAGCGGGATCTGCAAAGCGCGGTTAACGATACCAGCGTCACCCTGCCATTCTGGGACTGGTCGATGGAGGGCTCAAGCAATCCATTCACGCCTGGCTTTTTGGGCGGCGACGGCGACAGTGCTCAAGCCCAGCGTGTAACGTCGGGCCCATTCGCTTATCAGGACGGGCGCTTTGAAATTCGCCAAGGGGTTCCGGAGAGGGATAAGGGCTTGCGCCGCGAACTGGGCGCAGGGCCCGGCGCGCATCTGCCGAACTCCGAACAAGTGCTGGATGCGCTGGCCAAGACGCCGTATGCCCCGGGGCCGGACAGTTGGGGCAATTTCTGTGAAGGCGTGCTGCATGACCCTGTGCATCGCTGGGTGGGCGGTAACATGTCGATGCCGTCCTCACCCAACGATCCGGTGTTTTTCCTGCACCACTGTTACCTTGACCTGTTGTGGGAGCGCTGGAAGCGTCAGCATCCCACCTCTTTGCCCTATTATCCGGTATCGGATATGCCTGGGCTGGATCGTCAGGCCACACTGGTCTTCCATGCTCCGAACAATCCCGCTCCTTGGCCGGAGACCTGGACTGTTGACAGCGTGATCACGACTGAGAGTCTGGATTACACCTACGGTGTGTTCACCTCAGTACCCGCATCCCTCGGCTCGCCGACGCTGACGACATGCGAGATGGGCTCGCAGAACGTGTGACTCTCTTCTGACACACCTGATCGATCAAGAAAACATCAGCAGGCTTGCTCGCGCAGGCGGTGTGTCAGGCGCTTTACACAGGCGTTGTCATACGGCCTCGCGAGCAAACCCATACTGGGATTATCGTTAGAACGCAAAGGTGCCATCGAACACGGGCTTGTCATCCAGTGCCAGCACCCCACTGGCGAAGATCAGGTCCAAGTGATGGCTGCCTTTCTGCCCTCCACCCAGACCCAAGTGCAGTCCACAGTGGCGCTCCTCGAACCCGGCATTGCGCGCATACAAGTCTTTCACCCCTTCATTGGTGCCAATTCCCAATTCCTCCACCCGACGATTGGACGGGTTGGCGTTCAAGTATTTGTTGAAGTCATCCACCAGCCCGGGCACATCGCTGGCCACGCTGCAGACGGTCGAATTCTCAATCCACAGCTCCAGCGGTGATTGCAGCACGCCGTATTTGCGCGCGAACGGGATGGTGCTGAGAAAGGTGCCGACAAACCGTACCTGCCCGTTGATGGCCTCGCTGTGAGTGGCGATCTCACCGGGGGCAAGGTCGTGGTTGCCCACGCCGTTGATATTGGTCCACTTCTTGATGCTGCTCAGCGGCGCCTCAAGGCGTGAGCCGTGCTTATCGGTAAAGCTCAGCACATTCGCCTGGCCCATGCGCCGGATCAGCGTGGCGTTGAGGTCGGCAATGCGTTGCGGTTCGACGCTGAAGGTGTCGTAGAAGTAGTCACCGTAATCCTTGAACAGCAAGGACTTCTTCCAGTGTTCAGCCATCACACCCTGCAGGGCACGGATAAAGTCAGGGCCTTCGGCGCGAGGGTTGGGCAGGGTCGAGGAATCGTACAGAAACAGATACAGGTCACAGCCTTCAATAGCCTGGGCCAGGGTGTCGCTGGCGGTCAGGTCCAGGCGCTGCACCTGGAAGTTGAAGCGTGCGGCGTTGCTGTGGTTGATGGCTTGGGCGATGGCATCGTAGCGCTCGGTATGGCCCAGCAGTACGTTTGGGCAGTTCAGGCCGCTGAGGGCCGGGTGGTGGGCGAGGTAGTAGAGAAAGTGTTCAACGGCGCGGGCCTTGTCCATGACGTCTGTCCTTGTGTGCCTTGGGTAAGGGGGCAGGCGCCGTGCACAGCACCTGCCGGATGCCTGCCGGTTAGAAAGGCCACATCGCGGTGCCAAATGGCACTACGGCATCAGCTTGCATCATTTCTACGGCGGCCTCATGGGTCGGCGCTTCAAACCAGTCGTCGAGTTGCAGTTCGGTTTCCAGGTCGTTTTCCAGTGCTTGCATGGTGTATCTCCTAGAGGACGGTGTTTGAGAACTGCCTGCCAACGGGCGTCGCTGGCAAGTGGAATGAACCTAGGAGACCCTGTTGTTTAATGCAAAATATTTATTGACACGGTTTCATTTGGATTTTTTCTTCTGTTTTTTTAGCGTGCGTTTTTTCTTAGGAAATACAGTGAGCTGCCAGCGCCTTTTGCGCGGAAATTTCTTACCGCCAATTTTTCCAAAGATGACAGCTGTAACGCAGTCTTTCCGATATGTAACGATTATTTTACGAGTAAGTCTCGGCGTTGTTGGTCAACTCAAGGCTGTAAGGAATCCCTGACAGATCGTCGCACGCACCGTTCGGGGGCGGGCGTAAGCTGTCGAGCGGTGTACAATGCGCCGCGTTTTACTGTGACCCCCTTTGCGTAACCCGCAAAAGGCCAAGACCTCGGGGTTTGCCGACCCTGATCATTCCGCCTGGCCACGAGCCTGGCGGGTTCGATTTCGTCACAGATAAAAACAAACAGGTGACGCATGACCGTTAGAAAGACGCTGTACTCCTGGTGCCTTCGCTGGGGTTTGAGCGGCGCTGCTTGAGGCGGAATTCAAGTCAGCCACGTGCATTCACATCATCAAACCTTGCGTGAGACCCTTTTCATGAGTGGACCCAATTCCTCTTCAGGCGAGCTGAAACGCGGCCTGAAAAATCGGCACATCCAGTTGATCGCCCTCGGTGGCGCCATCGGCACCGGCTTGTTCCTCGGCTCGGCCGGGGTGCTCAAGTCCGCCGGCCCGTCGATGATCCTGGGCTATGCCATTTGCGGCTTCATCGCCTTCATGATCATGCGCCAACTCGGCGAAATGATCGTCGAAGAGCCGGTCGCCGGTTCCTTCAGCCACTTTGCCCACAAGTACTGGGGCGGTTTTGCCGGCTTCCTGTCGGGTTGGAACTGCTGGATTTTGTACATCCTGGTGGGCATGTCCGAGCTGACCGCCGTCGGAAAATACGTGCACTACTGGTGGCCGGAGATCCCGACGTGGGTCTCGGCAGCGGCGTTCTTCGTGTTGATCAACCTGATCAACCTGGCCAACGTCAAAGTCTTCGGTGAAGCCGAGTTCTGGTTCGCCATCATCAAGGTAGTGGCGATCGTCGGCATGATCGCCTTGGGCAGCTATCTGCTGGTCAGCGGCAGCGGCGGCCCGCAAGCCTCGGTGAGCAACCTGTGGGAACACGGCGGGTTCTTCCCCCACGGCGTGGGTGGCTTGGTGATGGCCATGGCGATCATCATGTTCTCCTTTGGCGGCCTGGAAATGCTCGGCTTCACCGCCGCCGAAGCCGATCAGCCACGCACTGTGATCCCCAAGGCGATCAATCAGGTGATCTACCGCATCCTGATTTTCTACATCGGCGCCTTGGTGGTGCTGTTGTCGCTGACGCCATGGGACAGCCTGCTGGCGACCCTTAATGCGTCCGGCGATGCCTACAGCGGCAGCCCGTTCGTGCAGGTGTTCTCGATGTTGGGCAGCAACACCGCCGCGCACATCCTCAACTTCGTGGTCTTGACCGCAGCGTTGTCGGTGTACAACAGCGGCACCTACTGCAACAGCCGCATGCTACTGGGCATGGCCGAGCAGGGCGATGCGCCCAAGGCCCTGGCCAAGATCGACAAACGCGGTGTACCGGTGCGATCCATCCTCGCCTCGGCGGCCGTGACCCTGGTGGCCGTGCTGATGAATTACTTCATCCCGCAACATGCCCTGGAACTGCTGATGTCCCTGGTTGTGGCCACGCTGGTGATCAACTGGGCGATGATCAGCTTCTCCCACTTCAAGTTCCGCCAGCACATGAACCGCACCGGCCAAGTGCCGCTGTTCAAGGCGCTGTGGTACCCGTATGGCAACTATGTGTGTCTGGCGTTCGTGGTGTTTATCCTGGTCATCATGCTGATGATTCCGGGGATTCAGGTGTCTGTGTATGCGATCCCGGTGTGGGTGGCGTTTATGGCGGTGTGTTACTGGATCAAGAACAAGCGCAGTGCCGAAGCGGCGCTGACTGCGGCAAGTGCGCTGAAGTAAGCCCGCTCGCATAAACAGGAAACCCGGCGCTTTGCCGGGTTTTTTGTTGGCGGGGCGGTGATTTGAGCGGATTTCGTCTCAATGATGCCAAACTGTTCAAAGGCGCCGTGATTTCCAAAGCCCAGGCGTCGATGTTGTTGTCCGAGTAGGGCTTGTCCGTTTCGTAAGGTTTTTGATTGATGCTGGTTATTTCCAACAACGTGCACCTGCCCGACGCCGAGATCGAGCTGACCGCCATCCGTGCCCAGGGCGCGGGTGGGCAGAACGTCAACAAGGTGTCGAGCGCGGTGCACCTGCGTTTTGACATTCCGGGGTCGTCGTTGCCGGAGTTCTACAAGGAGCGGTTGCTGGCGCTGCGCGACAGCCGGATCACCAGCGAAGGGGTGCTGATACTCAAGGCCCAGCAATATCGCACGCAGGAACAGAACCGTGCCGATGCGTTGGAACGTCTGGTGGAGTTGATCCTCAGCGCCACCAAGGTGGAGAAAAAGCGCCGGCCGACCAAGCCTACCCTGGGTTCGAAGAAGCGGCGCCTGGAATCCAAGACCAAGCGCGGCAGCATCAAGGCGGGGCGTGGCAAGGTCGACTTTTAGTCGCCGCGTGCCTCGCGGGCCAGGGGCGCTTGCCGGTAGAGGTACACGCTCAGCAGCAAGCCACCGAGGGCGGCGAGGGCGGCGAACAGGAAGATCGACGCAAAACCGAAGCCTGCCGCCACGGCCCCGGCCAACGGACCGGTGATGCCCAGGGACAGGTCGATAAACAGCGAGTAGGCGCCCACCGCCGAACCGCGGCTGGACGCGGGCACCAGGTTGACCGCTTCCACCCCCAGTGCCGGAAACACCAGGGAAAACCCGAACCCGCTCAATGCCGCGCCGGCCAAGGCCAGGTTGGCGTCAGGCGCCAGCCACAGCAACAGCAGGCCGAGGATCTCTACTGACAGGCACGCAATCGCCACGCGAAAGCCGCCGATGCGGTTGATCAAATTCCCGAACAGTAGCCGTGCGCCGATAAAACTGGCGCCAAACAGGCTAAGGGCCCACACCGCGTTATCCCAGTGCTGAGTGGTGTAATACAAGGTGATAAAGGTGGCGATGGTGCCAAAGCCGATGGAACCCAAGGCCAGCGCGCAGCCGTGGGGCAATACACGGCCCAGCACGTTCATGAACGGTAAGCGCACACCGGCCACGATCGGCGCGGCAACCTTGTTCCAGGCCAGCAACAGGCCGACGACGGCCAGCAGGATAATGCTGACGCCCATGCTCCACAGCCCGAAACTCTTCACCAGCACTACGCCCAGCGGCGCGCCGACGGCCAGCGCGCCATAGCTGGCAATGCCGTTCCAGGAGATGACCTTGGCCGTATTCGCCGCGCCAACTCGGCCGATGCCCCAGCCGATGGCGCCAGACCCCACCAGGCTTTCTGCGCTGCCCAGTACCAATCGACCGACGAGCAGGCTGCCCAGGCTGACAGCCGGCAGGTTTGAAAACCACGCAGCGAGCAACATGAACACGCCACTCAGGCCGCAGCCCGCCAGGCCGATCAGCACCGCGCGCTTGCTACCCAGGTTATCGATGATTTTGCCCGCGTAAGGACGGCTCAGCAGGGTGGCCAGGTATTGCACGCTGATCACCAGCCCTGCGATCACCGCGCCATAGCCCAACTCACTGTGGACATAGCCCGGCAACACGGCCAGGGGGATACCGATATTCAGGTAGCCGATAAAGGTGAACAACACGATGGAAACAACTTGCAGCGTGACCGCCATGGGGCGCTGGGTATCTGGCATGGGGAGAGGTCCACTGTCGCAGCAGGTAAAGATAGGCTGCTAATGATACCGGTGCTTTGACGTGTGCAGGGCGGTAAAACGCAAAAACGTCAGATCAAAAAGACGTCAGGTTTTGGTCGGGGCCAGTAATTGGGTGGTGACCAGAGCAGCCAAGGCGTTTTCCTGGGTACCGAAGCGCTTGAGCAGTACGGCTTGCTTGTCCGCGCTGAGGCGGTTCCACACCTCGACCATCTGCAAGGCGGCGTCGAGTACGGCGGTGTCCGGGGTATTGGGGAGGGTATCGGTCATGGCGGGGATCTCGGAGGATTCAGGCAGTGTGGAAAGCGCTCAAAGCTGCGCTTTCCACACGGTCTGGTACGGCGTCAGTCCTGGCTTTTGCTGTCGACTGGTTTTGCTTCTTTGGCCTCAGGCTGCTTCGCGCTGGCCTGCTGCGGTGTTGGCTGCTCAGTTTCGTGCAGGCTTGGGAAGGGGAGATTAGGTATCTCGTGCATCGTCGTCGCTCCTCGCAAGGTCTGTTTTTTCAATCGCAGGTGATTCCGCGCTCTCAAAAAGCTTTGGCAGGATACAGCACTGTAAATGACAAAAAGACTTTTATATCGGCGGATGCACGAACCTTTATGGCTTCACGCAAGTGACAAGAGGTCACACCGTTCAGAACGGCACCTTGCCCAGGATCATGTCGCGGTACATCACAAAATCTCCCAGCAGGCTGTAAAACGGGTGCTGAAAGGTTGCCGGGCGGTTCTTTTCGAAGAAGAAGTGTCCGATCCAGGCAAAGCTGTAGCCGGCAATCGGCACGGCCAGCAATAGGCCTAACGACCCCCTGCCAATGGCATAGGCCAAAATACCGATCACGAGGGTGGTGCCGATAAAGTGCAGGCGACGGCAGGTGCTGTTGGCATGTTCGGCCAAATAGTAAGGGTAAAACTCGGCGAAGCTATTGAATCGCTTGACGTTTTCCACGGTGACCGGCCCTTTTGATTGTTGTGCCGCCCAACAGATGTTCGGCGGGGAGCTTATTTGAGTCTAGAGTGATCAGTGGTAACAGCCAGTGACATTAGATGCCACTTTAGTATCCTTGGATTCCTGGCTGCCGTTATGAGCCTGCTTTATTAAGAAGACGCCATGAGCGAACGAACAACTTCTGCAAGCTGGGCGATGGGGATAGTCAAGGCACTGGAAATGGATGGTCTGGATTGCCGCGCCCTGTTCAAGCAACTGGGCCTTGACTACGCCGCCCTCAATGACCCCGATGCTCGGTTCCCGCAAGACTCCATGACGCGCCTGTGGCAACGGGCAGTCGAGCTGTCGGGCAACCCCGCGATTGGCCTGAACATGGGCAAGGTAGTGCGCCCGGCGTCGTTTCATGTGGCGGGTTATGCGTTGATGTCCAGTAACACCCTGGCCGAGGGCTTCATGCGGCTGGTGCGTTACCAGCGGATCATTGCCGAAAGCGCCGACTTGAGTTTCCGACTGCTGCCCGAAGGCTATGCGCTGATTCTGACGGTGCATGGCGATCATCTGCCGCCCACAAGGCAAAGTGCCGAAGCCTCTCTGGCCTGTGCATTGGCACTATGCGGCTGGCTGACCGGCCGTACCTTGCAGCCGCGCAAAGTCATGTTGCAAGGTGAACAACCGGCGGACCTGGAGCCTTATAAGCAAGCTTTCCATGCACCATTGGAGTTCAACGCGCCCTATGACGCGTTGATTTTCGAACGAGCCGACATGGACGCACCGCTGCCGACGGCCAACGAGGCGATGGCGTTGTTGCACGACCGTTTTGCCGGTGAATACCTGGCGCGCTTTTCCGAGAGCCGCGTGACCCACAAGGCGAGGCAAGTGCTGTGTCGTTTGCTGCCCCAAGGCGAACCCAAGCGTGAAGTGGTGGCCCAGACGTTGCACCTGTCCCAGCGCACCTTGCAGCGGCGTCTGCAGGAGGAGGGCACGAGTTTCCAGACCCTGCTCGACGACACCCGCCGCGAACTCGCCGAGCAATACCTGGCACAGCCGAGCATGACGCTGCTGGAGATTGCCTACCTGCTGGGCTTTGCCGATCCGAGCAACTTCTTCCGCGCGTTTCGCCGCTGGTTCGATACCACGCCCGGCGAATACCGGGCGCGGTTGCAAGACACGTCGACCGTCAGTGACGCCAGAACGCCGGGATGCACAGAACAAAGACTGTGATGATCTCCAGCCGGCCCAGCAGCATGCCCAGGGACAGGATCCACTTGGCCGCATCCGGCAGGCTGGAGAAGTTGCCCGCCGGGCCGATGGTTTCCCCAAGGCCAGGGCCGACGCCGGAGACGGTACTGGCGGCGCCGGTGAGTGCGGTCATCCAGTCCAGGCCCAGGAGCGACAGGGCTAACGCGATAGCGCAGATGGTGATGGCAAAGAAAAACGAGAAGGTCAGGATCGAGCGCACGATCTCTTCGTCGAGACGGTGGCCGTTGTACTTCTGCTTGATCACCGCGCGCGGGTGAATCAGCTGGTTCAAGTTGGCCTTGAGCAGGATATAGGCGACCTGGAAGCGGAAGATCTTGATCCCACCGGCGGTGGAACCTGAACAGCCACCGATAAAGCCCAGGTAGAAGAACAACATCAGTGAGAAGTTGCCCCACAGGCTGTAGTCCCCCAGCGCAAAGCCGGTGGTCGTGACGACTGAGGTGACGTTCAACGCCACGTGGCGCAGTGCATCCAGCCAGTGCAGGTTGGTGGTCCACCAGTACCAGGTGCCGAGCACCAGCCAGGTCACTACCAGCAAACCGAGCAAGCCTTGTACCTGCTGGTCCCTGAGCAGCGCCCGGCGGTTGCCGCGTAAAGTGGCGACGTACAGGGTGAATGGCAGGCTGCCGAGGATCATCACCACCACCGCGACCCAATGCACCGCCGGTTGTTTCCAGTGGGCCAGGGATTCGTCGGAGGTAGAGAACCCACCGGTGGAAATCGCCGACATCGCATGGTTGATCGCGTCAAACAGGCCCATGCCGGCCCACCAGAACGCCAGGCTGCCGAGGATGGTGATGCCTACATACGCCGCCACAATCAGCCGCGCCACCATGTGCGAGCGGGGCATAACCTTTTCCGAACGATCCGAGGACTCGGTCTGGAACAGGCGCATGCCGCCAATGCGCAGCAGCGGCAGGATCGCTACCGCCATGCCGATAAACCCGATACCGCCTAGCCAGTGCAGCAGCGAACGCCACATCAGGATGCCCGGCGACATACTGTCCAGCCCGCTGAGCACCGTAGAACCGGTGGCAGTAATGCCGGACATGCTTTCGAAAAACGAGTCGGTGTAGCTGATGTGCTGGGTCAGCAAAAACGGCAGCGCGGCGAACACACACACCACCACCCAACTGGTGACCGTCAGCAGGTACATGTCCCGCGGGCGCAGGTGCACGTGCTCGGGGCGACCGGGGATTACAAGGGCCAGGCCGGCGATAAAGGTGATGAGGCTGGCCCACAGGAACGAGGGCAGGTCGCTGGTGCGTTCGAAGATCACCAGGGTGGCCATGGGCACGACCATGGCGATCGCGAGGGTGATCAGGAAGATGCCGATGATGAAACCGATGATGCGTAGGGTCGGCAACGCCATGAAATGAGCTCGAAATAGGGCAGAGGCGTCATTCTACCTAGGGTGCAGGGCATGTAAACCGGGCCTTGAAAGCGACGCAAATCAAATGAGGGAGGGGGCTTGCCCCCGATGGCGGTGTGTCAGTGAAGGAAATATCTGCTGAACCAGCGCTATCGGGGGGAAGCCCCCTCCCGCATTGGTTCCTGAGTGTTGGTACTGCTGTGAAAGGCAGGTAAAAAAAAGGCGACCCGAAGGTCGCCTCATTCAACACGGCACTGATCAGAACTCGTGATCAGCGTTATCCGGGTTCAGGTCGCTGATGCCCAGCTTGCCCGCTGCGGCTTCGATCGAACCGGTCTGCTTGACCAGCGAAGCAATCGCGTCGCGCACGATTTGGTTGCCTGCGTCGTTGCCGGCCGCGATCAACTGGTCGTAGTGCTCACCTTTGTTGGCATGATCAACGATGACCTGCATCTTGGCTTCGGTCGCAGCCAGGTCGGCCTTCAGAGCGGTGTCGGCAGCCGGATCGGCCTTGGCTACCAGGGACGACAGGCTCGCGCCGGTCATCTTGGTGCCGTCGACGCGGGTGTATTCGCCCAAGTAGACGTTGCGGATGCCCTTGGCGTCGTAGAACTGCGAGTTGTGGGTGTTATCGCTGAAGCAATCGTGTTCGTCTTCCGGCGAGTTGGCTTCCAGGGAAACCTTCATGCGCTCACCGGCCAGCTCGCCCAGGGACAGGCTGCCCATGCCGAACAGCATTTTGCGCAGGCCGTCGGTGGCAGGTTCTGCCTCCAGGGTGGCGCGGTAGTTGTCTTCGACGTTGGGTTTCCAGTTGCCGACCATTTCCTGCAGGTCGCTGACCAGCAATTGGGTCACGGCGCTGAGGTAGGCACGACGACGCTCGTTGTGGCCGCCAGTGGCGCCATCACCGGTCAGGTAGTCCGAGGCAGGACGGTTGCCAGCGCCAGGGCCGGTGCCGTTCAGGTCTTGGCCCCAGAGCAGGAATTCGATGGCGTGGTAGCCGGTGGCGACGTTGGCTTCGGAACCACCCAGCTCGTTGAGACTGGCGAGTTTTTCCGGGGTGATGTCCTTCACGTCGATCTTGTCTTCGCCGACCTGGATCTCGGTGTTGGCGATGATGTTGGCAGTGGCGCCAGGGTTACCCAGGGCGTGCTCGTAGGATTTGTCGACGTAGTCGATCAGGCCTTCGTCCAGGGGCCAGGCGTTAACCTGACCTTCCCAATCATCAATGATGGTGTTGCCGAAACGAAACACTTCGCTCTGCAGGTACGGCACGCGCGCTGCAACCCAAGCGGCACGGGCGGCTTTCAGGGTTTCGTCGTTGGGCTTGGCGAGGAAGGCGTCGATCGCGGTTTGCAGGGTTTTTGCGGTGGATTCGGCATCGCTGTACACCGCGAAGACCATATCGGCGTAATGCGCGACAACGGCCTTGGCAGCCGCTTCGTCGACCTGACCGGCAGGAGTGGCAGCCGCTGGAGCGGTGGTGCTGGCGGCCGGGGTCGGCGCCTGGGGCGCTGCGGCCTTGTCTTTACCTTCGCCGCAACCGGCGAGAGAAATGGCAATGGCCAGCAGACTGGCGGTGGCCAGGGGCATACGAATCATGGCGAACATCCTGCTTCGGTTGTTAATAGGGCACGCGGGGGCGCGCAAAACTGCAACATAATGCGAAAGATTTGCATTTTGTGTAAAGGGTTAAACGCGGGAAATATTCAGTATCGTTTTGCCACGTCAGAGAATGGCTGCGTTATTACGCTCAGCCTGCTTCAGAAAAACTGCCAGCTCCCGGGCCTGCAAGGGTTTGCTGTAGTAGTAGCCCTGACCTTCATGACAGCCCTCAGAGATGATGTAGGCCTCTTGCTCGGCGGTTTCCACGCCTTCAGCGATGACCTGCATGCCCAGGCTTTTGCCCAGTTGGATAATCGCCCGCACGATGGTGGCATCGTCGTCGTCGTCCAGCAGGTCCTGGACGAAGCTTTTGTCGATCTTGATCTTGTCCAGCGGCAGGCTCTTGAGATAGCTGAGCGATGAATAGCCGGTGCCAAAGTCATCGATGGCGATCAACGCCCCGGAGCGGCGCAGGCTCAGCAGGTGTTGGGCGGCGGTGCTGATGTCTTCCATCAGCCCGGTTTCGGTAACTTCCAACTCCAGGCTGCGCGGCGGTAAACGGTAAATCTGCATCAGGTTATTGACCACCCGCGGCAATTCGGCGTGGTGCAACTGCACGGTGGACAGGTTGACCGCCATGCGCAGGTCGATGAAGCCCTGGTCATGCCATTCGCGCAATTGCCGGCAAGCCTGGTCCAGCACCCATTCGCCGATCGCAATAATGGTGCCGTTCTGTTCGGCCAGCGGGATAAACAGGTCCGGCGGCACCAAGCCGTGTTCTGGATGTTGCCAGCGGATGAGCGCTTCCACACCGACCACATGCTGGTCGCGATAGCTGATCTGCGGTTGGTACACCAGGTGAAACTGGTCACGTCCCAAGGCGTCCCGCAGGTCTTTCTCCAACTCACGGCGACGGCGCATCTCGCTGTCGACGCTGGCGATATAAAACTGATACCGGTTGCGCGAACGGCTCTTGGCCAGGGTCATGGTCTGTTCGGCTTTTTGCAGCAGCTTCTCGGTGCTGTCGCCGTCTTCGGGGAACAGGGTGATGCCGATGGTGGCGCGCAGGCGAATCTGTTCGTGGTCGAGGGCGAATTCCCCTTCCAGATCGTCGAGGATACTTTGCGCCAGTTCGGCGGCTTCATAAGGCTGTTCGATATCGGCCTGTACCAGGGCGAACTGGTCACCCCCCAAGCGGGCGAGCGCGCCGAGGCGGCCGCTGTGGGCCCGCAGACGGTCGGCCAGGGCGAGTAGCAATTTATCGCCGGCCTGGTAGGTGAACTGCTCGTTTACGCTTTTAAAATCATCCAGCCCCACGCACAACACCGCTACGCGGCGCTGACGGCGGCCGGCGTCGATCAGGATCTTGTCCAGTTGCTCCTGCAGTTTCTGGCGATTCGGCAGGCCGGTCAGGAAATCATACTGGGCCATGCGCAGCAGGCTGCTTTCTGCTTCGTGGCGCAGATGGGTATTACGTTCGATAGATTCGAGTAACTGATTGGCGGTATTGATCCACAACCCTAATTCGTTGCGTTCATGGCCCTTGAGCTGCGGGATCTTGTGTTCGCTGGGGCGGTCCGGGTTGATCGACGTCAGGTGCCCGATAATCCGCGACAGCGGCTTGGTCAGCAGCCAGTGATACACCAAGTACAACACCAGGCCCATGGCCAATGCGCGTAATACCCCGGAAATAAAGATGATCACTGAGCTGACAATAAAGCCTTTGCCATAGGTGGCGGTGTCGAGGGTGATGCTCAGGTCGCCGTAGTACTCGCTGTAGGGGCCTTTGCCGACCAATGCGGTGGTGAACGTGCGCTCCTGTCCCAGAATCAGGTCGGTCAACCAGCGGCTGGAGGAATGCTGCAAAGCGCGGCTTTTTTCCGCGAGCATGGTTTCGTTGGGATGGCCGATGGAGGCCATGCGCACGGCATCGTCCTGAAACAGGCCTTCAATCACCTGCATACCCATCTCGCGGTCCAGGCTGTAGACAGCCTGGGTCGAGGGGTCGCGGAACATGTCGAGGATGCGCTGGGCATCTTCGGCCACGGCCTGGCGCGTCTTGTAGGCATCGAAAACGATCTGCGCCACGCTCAGCGCAACGCCCACGATCAATGCCGACAGCAGCACAACCCGTAGCAACTTCACCGACAAGCTGTTTTTGAGTTCCAGCTTCAAAGGGGCATTCCTTGTCTCATGCGGGTGGCCTTCAATATGCCATGAGTATTGGCAATCTAGTGATGGCAGTCAAAGGAACATTGCAGGGAGAAGGGGATGGATGTTTTGTTCGGGCAGGGGGCAGGAAAACGGCGGATTTGATCCGCCGTTATTTGTTACGCGTGCGAGTGCGAAGGGGCGTCAGCGGGTGGCGGATTAAAACTCAATCTTTGGCGGGGCTGGTGGCTGTTGATCCGCCCCTAACTGAGGGGCCTTGGCGCCCAATATGTCCTTAACCACATCCATCCCTATTTCCGCCGCTTTACCCAGGACAGGCAAGAGCGCGGAGGCTGCGCCGCCGATCATCGACATTGGATTCATCATTGATTCTCCGACATTGAATGAGAGGTGTATTCCTCTCACCGGTTGGGTGGCGTATTCCTCTTATTGAGTTCCGCACTTCCCGGTCGGTCCAGAGTCGACGCCCACAAAAAAGCCCGGCAATCGCCGGGCTCTTTCTACTGCAAGGGTTGCTTAGGCAGTGAAGGTCTTGCCTTCGAACTGCTCAGCCACGAACTTCCAGTTGACCAGGTTCCAGAACGCTTCCACATACTTTGGACGTACGTTGCGGTAGTCGATGTAGTAGGCGTGTTCCCAAACGTCGCAGGTCAGCAGCGGGGTGTCGCCGCTGGTCAGCGGGTTGCCGGCGCCGATGGTGCTGGCCAGGGCGAGGGAACCGTCAGCCTTTTTCACCAGCCAGCCCCAACCGGAACCGAAGGTGCCGACGGACGTCTTGGTGAACTCTTCCTTGAACTTGTCGAACGAACCGAACGCAGTGTTGATGGCTTCAGCCAGCGCGCCGGTTGGTTGGCCGCCGGCGTTTGGCGCCAGGCAGTTCCAGTAGAAAGTGTGGTTCCAGACCTGAGCGGCGTTGTTGAAGATGCCGCCCGAAGAAGATTTGACGATCTCTTCCAGAGTCTTGCCTTCGAACTCGGTGCCAGGCACCAGGTTGTTCAGGTTCACGACGTAGGTGTTGTGGTGCTTGTCGTGGTGGAACTCCAAGGTTTCCTTGGAGATGTGCGGCTGCAGGGCATCGTGTGCGTAGGGCAGCGGCGGCAATTCGAAAGCCATGATGATTCTCCTAATCAGGTCAGTTGCGGTGAGCGCAAGGCCGATCACGGGCGGCCAAACAAGCGCCGGGGAGTTTGTACTCTTTGCGGCGCAGGGGCAGGATCATAGCACCGGGGGGGCGGCAAAACCACGCAACAACTGTGTGGGATAGAGGTTCCAGAGCCTTTTGGAATAAGTTCATGGCGCGCTTATTAATTGGTAAGCCACGCTGAACATCATCACTGCCACCACCAAGTCCAGCAGCCGCCATGTGGCCGGGCGTGCGAGCCAGGGGGCCAGCCACGCGGCGCCGAGTGCCAGGGTGGCAAACCACAGGAATGATGCACTTGCGGCCCCTGCTACGTAGGCGCCAGGTTCGGTCTGTTGCGCGCCGAGTGAGCCGATCAGCAGCACCGTGTCCAAGTAAACGTGGGGGTTGAGTAGTGTCACCGCCAAGGCACTGAGCATCACCGCGCGCAACGAGCGCACTTTGAGGTTGCCGCCTTGTTCCAGGCTCTGTGTCGAGAACGCCCGACGCAGTGCCAGGGTGCCGTACCACAACAGGAAGGCCGCGCCGCCCCAGCGGGCAACCGCCAACAGCAGCGGGTTCTGCGCAAGGACCGTGGCCAGGCCGAACACCCCGGCCGCCACCAGTAGCGCATCACACACCACGCACAACGCGGCCACCGGCAGGTGATGTTCACGGCGCAGGCTTTGCGCCAATACAAAAGCGTTCTGCGTACCGATGGCCATGATCAGGCCCAGCGCCACCAACAGCCCATTCAGATAGCTTTGCCACATAGGGTTTACTCCGAGTCCGTAGCCAGTTGCCGCAACACATGCATCGCGCGTTCCGCATCGGCCCGGCCGACAAATAGATGGTCGTGGTAGTAGCCGGCAATCACGTTACAACTGATCCCAGCCTTGCCCAGCGCACTGGCGAAGGCGGCCGTCAGGCCAACGGCTTCCAGGGCTGAATGCACATTCAGGGTGATCCAGGCGGCTACGTAATCGAAGGCCAACCCAGCGTGTTCGGCTTGCTGGCGTTCCAGGATCAGCGTCAGGCCTTCCTGTTCACGGAAGCTGCCGATCACTTCGCATCCTGCCGGGATGTCGTGATCGGGCAGGGTGCAGAACACGTAATCACCGTCATTGAGGTGAGGGCTCATACTGCGCAACAGGGTTGCCAGGGCGGTTTCGCCAGCCATGTGAGATTCCTTAATAGAGGTAAGCAATGCTGGTCATTCTCACGGGCTTACCTGTATAAGAAAAACCAATACTGCTGATCGCTCATTAGAGAAACTGATGTTCGACTATAAATTGCTTTCCGCCCTGGCGGCGGTGGTGGAACAGGCTGGCTTTGAACGAGGCGCCCAAGTGCTGGGGCTGTCGCAATCGGCGATTTCTCAGCGCATCAAATTATTGGAAGCGCGCATCGGCCAGCCGGTGCTGGTACGCGCCTCACCGCCGACGCCGACCGATATTGGCCGACGTCTGCTTAACCATGTGCAGCAGGTGCGCTTGCTGGAGCGCGATCTGCAAAGCCAGGTGCCCGCGCTGGACGAAGAAGGCATGCCCGAACGCCTGCGCATCGCCCTCAATGCCGACAGCCTTGCCACGTGGTGGGCTGAGGCCGTCAGTGACTTCTGCGCCGAACAGCATTTGCTGCTGGATCTGATTGTGGAAGACCAGACCGTTGGTCTCAAACGCATGCGCGCCGGTGAAGTGGCTGCGTGTATCTGCGCCAGCGAACGTCCGGTGGCCGGCGCCCGCAGTCTGTTGTTGGGCGCCATGCGCTATCGGGCCCTCGCCAGCCCGGCCTTTATTGCCCGTCACTTTCCACAGGGAGTGCGCGCCGATCAACTGGCCCGCACACCAGCGCTGGTGTTTGGTCCGGATGACTTCCTACAGCACCGCTACCTGGCATCCCTCGGCGTGGACGGTGGTTTCGAACACCATTTATGCCCATCGTCCGAAGGCTTTATCCGCCTGGCGGAATCCGGGCTTGGCTGGGGATTGGTGCCTGAACTGCAGGTTCGCGACCAGCTGGAAAAGGGTGTGCTGGTGGAGTTATTGCCAGATAAGCCCATCGATGTGCCGTTGTACTGGCATCATTGGCGCAGTGGCGGGCAGTTGTTGGGCCTGCTGACCGATCACTTGGCCCACGCATGTGGCCAATGGTTGGTGCCGTTGGACTGAGAGCGGTCGTCAAGGCAACAGCGATGAAAAACGAAAGAACACGGGGTAATACATGAAGATTTTGGTCACCGGCGCAAGCGGCTTCATCGGCGGGCGCTTTGCGCGTTTCGCCCTGGAGCAGGGCCTGGACGTGCGGGTCAACGGGCGGCGCGCCGAGGGTGTGGAACACCTGGTACGGCGCGGCGCCGAGTTTATCCAAGGTGATCTGAACGACGCCGACCTGGTGCGCGACCTGTGCCGCGATGTCGAAGCCGTGGTGCACTGCGCGGGTGCGGTGGGACTGTGGGGGCGTTACCAGGACTTTCACCAGGGCAACGTGCTGGTCACCGAAAACGTCGTTGAAGCCTGCCTTAAACAGCGGGTTGGGCGCCTGGTGCACCTGTCGTCGCCTTCGATTTATTTTGATGGCCGCGATCATCTGGGCCTGACTGAAGAACAAGTGCCAAAACGCTTCAAACATCCCTACGCTGCGACTAAATACCTGGCGGAACAAAAGGTTTTCGGTGCCCAGGAGTTCGGCCTTGAAGTGCTCGCCCTGCGCCCGCGTTTCGTTACCGGTGCCGGTGACATGAGCATTTTCCCGCGCTTGCTGAAAATGCAGCGCAAGAAGCGCCTGGCGATCGTCGGCGACGGCCTGAACAAGGTCGACTTCACAAGTATCCATAACCTCAACGAAGCCCTGCTCAGCAGTTTGCTGGCCCCCGGTTCGGCGTTGGGGCGGGCCTACAACATCAGCAACGGCGCGCCAGTGCCGGTGTGGGATGTGGTGAACTACGTGATGCGCCAAATGGAACTGCCTCAGGTCACCCGGTATCGGTCCTACGGCTTGTCCTACAGCGTGGCGGCGTTGAACGAGGCAGTCTGCGCACTGTGGCCCGGGCGCCCGGAGCCGGCGTTGACGCGTCTGGGCATGCAGGTGATGAACAAAGATTTCACCCTCGACATCAGCCGCGCCAGGCATTATTTGGATTACGAGCCGAAGGTCAGCCTGTGGACCGCCCTCGACGAGTTCTGCAGTTGGTGGAAGGCGCAGGATCCGGGGCTCAAATAAGGTCACACCAGGCAACACATCGGGAACCGAATTCAGGGTTCCGGGTCGATCAGTGCGACGGGGCTGGGGTTTATACTCCCGTCGCTCGGCCACCAGCCAGCTAACTCACCGATTCAGGGTTGATTCATGCGTAACGATGCTAAAGACGATTTCGACAACGTTCCCAGCCTGCGGGCCGATCATGGGGATGACGATGATTTCGAACCTTCCCCGGCCACCTCGGTGCGTTCGCGCAACGTGCCGGTCGTCAAGGTCAAGGGCGCCAGCACCGGCCCGCTGTGGGCATTGATCGGCGCGCTGCTGATCGCCTTTGCCGGTCTGGCCTGGTGGAGCTTCCAGCAGATATCCCTGATGGGCCAGCAGTTGGTTGCCACCCAGGAAAGTTTTGCGCGGATCAGCGAAGAAGCGGCGGGGCGCCTGCAGGATATCTCCGGCAAAGTGGTAGCCAGCGAAGCCAGCGTGAACAACGGCAGCGAAGCATTGAAACTGCAGATCAAGCAGTTGGAAAGCCAACTGCTGGAGCAGGGCAAGCAGCAACTCGGCGTAGCCGGCCAGGCCACCGAACTGGACAAGCGTCTCGCACAAATGACGTCCAGCACCAACGAGCTGTCGAGCGCCAATGCCAAGCTGCAAGGTCAGGTGCAGGCCCTGACCGACGCCGTAGCCAGCCTCAAGGCTGCGCAAGGTGATGCAGGCAAGCGCGACGGTGAGATAAAAGAGTTGGTCGCCGACGTTGCCGCGCTGAAAAAACAAGGCAACCCAAGCGCCGCCATCGCCCGTCTTGAGCAGGATTTGGTTGTGCTCAAAAGTGCGCAGGACAACCAGCCGGCCAATAACGATGCGCCGACCAATAAAGAGTTCGATGTGTTCCGCATCCAGACCACCCGCAATATCACTACCCTGCAAAGCCAGGTGCAGAACCTGCAACAACAGCTCAACGCACCGGCGAAGATCACCCCTCTGGGTCAATGACCAAAACCAGCCTTAATGTGGGAGGGGGTTTGGTCCCGATGGCGGTGGATCAGTCAATAGATGTAACGACTGACACTCTGCTATCGGGAGCAAGCCCCCTCTTACATTTGGATTGGATGCTTAGGGTGGAATAATGCTCACCTATAACATTGTCACTGCTTGGTGACATTTGCCTTCCCCTTCGTTACTTGCCCTCATCTCGCCCTTGTTTAGACTCCGGTCACCCCACAAAAAATAATAAGGGCCACCCATGACTACGCAACGACTGCCTGCCAGCAGTTGGCTGAATGCACCTGCCCATTACGCTTGGCTCGCCGCCGAAGGGCAGCGCTTGCTGGCATTCGCCAAGGCCTCGCGTCTGCCTGAAGGTTTTGGCAACCTCGACGAAAAAGGCCAACTGCCAGCCAATGCCCACGCCGAAACCATGAATACCGCACGCATGACCCACAGCTTCGCCATGGCCCATGCCATGGGCTTGCCGGGCTATGCCGAATTGGTTGAGCACGGTGTTGCGGCCCTCAGTGGCCCTTTGCGTGATAGCAAACACGGCGGTTGGTTTGCCACGCCTCAGGCCTTCGATGGCAATACCGGCAAGGCCGCCTACCTGCATGCTTTCGTCGCCCTGGCAGCCAGTTCTGCCGTGGTGGCGGGCGCGCCTGGTGCGCAAAACCTGCTCAATGATGCGACCCACATCATCGACCAGTTTTTCTGGAGCGAAGAGGAGGGCGTTATGCTCGAATCCTTTGCTCAGGATTGGAGTGGCGTCGAAGCCTATCGCGGCGCCAACAGCAATATGCACGCGACCGAAGCCTTCCTTGCCTTGGCCGATGTGACGGGCGATACCCGCTGGCTGGACCGTGCACTGCGTATAGTCGAGCGCGTGATCCACACCCACGCCGCCGGTAACCAGTTTATGGTCATCGAGCATTTCGACCCGCACTGGCGCCCGTTGCTGAACTACAACGAAGACAACCGCGCCGACGGCTTCCGCCCCTACGGCATCACCCCAGGTCACGGTTTTGAATGGGCGCGGCTGGTGCTGCACCTGGAGGCCGCCCGCCTGCAAGCGGGGCTGGCCACGCCGGATTGGTTGGTGAGCGACGCCAAAGGCTTGTTCGCCAGCGCCTGCGAATACGCCTGGGCCGTGGATGGCGCCCCCGGCATCGTTTACACCCTGGACTGGAATCACCAGCCGGTGGTGCGCGAACGCTTGCATTGGACCCACGCCGAAGCCTGCGCCGCAGCCCAAGCCTTGCTTAAACGCACTGGCGAACTGCATTACGAAACCTGGTATCGGCGCTTCTGGGAGTTCTGCGAAACCCACTTTATCGACCGCATCCACGGCAGTTGGCACCACGAACTCAACCCGCATAACCAGCCCAGCAGCACTATCTGGGGTGGCAAGCCGGACCTGTACCATGCCTGGCAAGCGGTGGTGCTGCCTGCACTGCCCTTGGCACCGAGCATGACCAGCGCATTAAGCGCTGGGCGCTATGTCACCAACTGGTGACATTTGTGCGTCCCTTTGTTACCCGCGCTCGAAAAAACCATGTTTAAACTCCGTGCAGCGCAAGCTCTAGACTTGCATGCATAACAACAAGAAAAGGTATTCAGATGAACGCGATTAATCGCCTCGCCGTAGCTATTTCCGTTGCCTCGTTGTTTCCCCTCAGTGCATTTGCCGCCGACTCCAAAGGTACGGTTGAAGTTGTGCATTGGTGGACCTCGGGTGGCGAAAAAGCGGCTGTAGATGTCCTGAAGGCCCAAGTCGAGAAAGACGGCTTCACCTGGAAAGACGGTGCCGTTGCAGGCGGCGGTGGCGCCACTGCCATGACCGTGCTCAAAAGCCGCGCGGTCGCCGGTAACCCTCCCGGCGTTGCCCAGATCAAAGGCCCCGATATCCAGGAATGGGCGTCCACTGGCCTGCTCGACACTGACGTGCTCAAAGACGTCGCCAAAGAAGAAAAATGGGACTCCCTGCTCGACAAAAAAGTCTCCGACACAGTGAAGTACGACGGTGACTACGTCGCCGTGCCGGTCAACATTCACCGTGTGAACTGGCTGTGGATCAACCCGGAAGTCTTCAAGAAAGCCGGTATCACCAAGAACCCAACCACCCTCGAAGAATTCTACGCAGCCGGCGACAAGCTCAAGGCTGCGGGCTTTATTCCGCTCGCCCACGGTGGCCAGCCTTGGCAGGACAGCACCGTGTTCGAAGCGGTCGTGCTCTCGGTGATGGGTGCCGATGGCTACAAGAAAGCCCTGGTTGACCTGGATAACGCCGCGCTAACCGGGCCGGAAATGGTCAAGTCCCTTACCGAGCTTAAGAAAGTCGCGACCTACATGGACGTCGATGGCAAAGGCCAGGACTGGAACCTCGAAGCCGGCAAAGTCATCAACGGCAAGGCCGGTATGCAGATCATGGGTGACTGGGCCAAGTCCGAATGGACTGCCGCCAAGAAAGTCGCCGGTAAAGACTACGAGTGCGTAGCCTTCCCGGGCACCGACAAAGCCTTCACCTACAACATCGATTCCCTGGCGGTGTTCAAGCAGAAAGACAAAGGCACCGCTGCCGGTCAGCAGGACATCGCCAAAGTCGTGCTGGGTGAAAACTTCCAGAAAGTGTTCAGCATCAACAAGGGTTCGATCCCTGTTCGTACTGACATGCTCAATGAAATGGACAAACTCGGCTTCGACTCCTGCGCCCAGACCGCTGCCAAAGACTTCCTGGCAGACGCCAAGTCTGGCGGCCTGCAGCCAAGCATGGCGCACAACATGGCCACCACACTGGCCGTGCAAGGCGCGTTCTTTGATGTCGTGACCAACTTCATCAACGACCCGAAAGCAGACCCGGCCGACACCGCCAAGAAACTCGGCGCTGCGATCAAGTCAGCCAAGTAAAAGCTGACCTTGTGAGGGGGACCCCTAACCCCTCACAAGGCCTGTTCCTGTAGTCCTTTTTCCCTGTATTGGATTTCCCCATGAGTTCTGTTGCTGTGTTCAGCAAAGCCTCGCCGTTCGATGCACTGCAGCGCTGGCTACCCAAACTGGTGCTGGCGCCCAGCATGTTCATCGTCTTGGTGGGCTTCTACGGCTACATCCTGTGGACGTTTGTGCTGTCGTTCACCACATCCACGTTCCTGCCCAGCTACAAATGGGCGGGTCTGGCGCAGTACGAGCGTTTATTCGACAACGATCGCTGGTGGGTGGCGAGCAAGAACCTGGCGCTGTTTGGCGGCATGTTTATCGGCATCACCTTGGTGATCGGCGTGACGCTGGCGATTTTCCTTGACCAGAAAATCCGCCGCGAAGGCTTCATTCGCACCATTTACCTGTACCCGATGGCGCTCTCGATGATCGTCACCGGTACCGCCTGGAAATGGCTGCTCAACCCGGGCATGGGCCTGGACAAACTCCTGCGTGACTGGGGCTGGGAAGGCTTCCGTCTCGATTGGCTGATCGACCCGGATCGTGTGGTCTATTGCCTGGTAATCGCTGCTGTGTGGCAAGCGTCCGGATTCATCATGGCGATGTTCCTCGCCGGTTTGCGTGGCGTTGATCAATCGATCATCCGCGCCGCGCAGATCGACGGCGCGAGCCTGCCGCGCATCTACTGGAGCGTGGTGCTGCCGAGCCTGCGTCCGGTGTTCTTCAGTGCGGTGATGATCCTGGCGCACATTGCCATCAAGAGCTTCGACCTGGTAGCGGCGATGACCGCTGGAGGTCCGGGCTACTCGTCCGACCTGCCAGCGATGTTCATGTATTCGTTCACCTTCAGCCGTGGCCAGATGGGCATGGGGTCGGCGAGTGCAATCCTGATGCTCGGTGCGATCCTCGCGATCATCGTGCCTTACCTCTACTCCGAGCTGAGGACCAAACGTAATGACTAGTCTCGCCTCTAAACCGTCCATCAGCCTGAGCCGCATCGCGATTTACGCGGTGCTGATCCTCGCCGTGCTGCTGTACTTGGTGCCGCTGGTGGTGATGCTGCTCACCAGCTTCAAGACCCCGGAAGACATCACCAACGGCAACCTGCTGAGCTGGCCCACCGTGGTCACCGGCATCGGCTGGGTCAAGGCCTGGGACACCGTCGATGGTTACTTCTGGAACTCGATCAAGATCACCGTTCCGGCTGTACTCATTTCCACCGCCATCGGCGCATTGAACGGTTATGTGCTGTCGTTCTGGCGCTTCCGTGGCTCGCAGCTGTTCTTCGGTCTGCTGTTGTTCGGCTGCTTCCTGCCGTTCCAGACCGTGCTGCTGCCCGCGTCGTTCACCCTCGGCAAGATGGGCCTGGCCAGCACCACCACAGGCTTGGTGTTCATCCATGTGGTTTACGGCCTGGCGTTCACCACGCTGTTCTTCCGTAACTACTACGTGAGCATTCCGGATGCGCTGATCAAGGCTGCGCGCCTGGACGGTGCAGGATTCTTCACCATCTTCCGTCAGATCATTCTGCCGATGTCGACGCCGATCATCATGGTCTGCCTGATCTGGCAGTTCACTCAGATCTGGAACGACTTCCTGTTCGGCGTGGTGTTCTCCAGTGGCGACTCCCAGCCCATCACGGTGGCGCTGAACAACCTGGTCAACACGAGCACCGGGGCCAAGGAATATAACGTGGATATGGCGGCGGCGATGATCGCCGGGCTGCCGACCCTGTTGGTCTATGTGATCGCAGGCAAGTATTTCGTGCGCGGCCTGACGGCCGGCGCGGTCAAGGGGTAATCATGGCTACGCTTGAACTTCGCAATGTAAACAAGACCTATGGCGCCGGCCTGCCCGACACCTTGAAGAACATCGAACTGTCGATCAAGGAAGGTGAATTCCTGATCCTGGTCGGCCCTTCGGGTTGCGGTAAATCCACGCTGATGAACTGCATCGCCGGTCTTGAGACCATCACCGGCGGCGCGATCATGATCGGTGACCAGGATGTGAGCGGCATGAGCCCCAAGGATCGCGACATCGCCATGGTGTTCCAGTCCTACGCGCTGTACCCGACCATGAGCGTGCGCGAGAACATCGAGTTTGGCCTGAAGATCCGCAAGATGCCGCAGGCCGACATCGACGCCGAAGTGGCGCGCGTGGCCAAGCTGCTGCAAATCGAACACCTGCTTAACCGCAAGCCGGGCCAACTCTCCGGCGGCCAGCAACAGCGCGTGGCCATGGGCCGTGCCCTGGCGCGTCGGCCGAAGATCTACCTGTTCGACGAACCGCTGTCCAACCTCGACGCCAAGCTGCGCGTCGAGATGCGCACCGAAATGAAACTGATGCACCAGCGTCTGAAAACCACCACCGTTTACGTGACCCACGACCAGATCGAAGCCATGACCCTGGGCGACAAAGTGGCGGTGATGAAGGACGGCATCATCCAGCAGTTCGGCACGCCGAAAGAGATCTACAACAACCCGGCCAACCAGTTCGTGGCGAGCTTCATTGGTTCGCCACCGATGAACTTCGTACCTCTGCGCCTGCAACGCAAGGACGGTCGCCTGGTGGCACTGCTCGACAGCGGCCAGGCCCGTTGTGAGCTGGCGCTGAACGTGACGGATGCGGGTCTTGAAGACCGCGACGTGATCCTGGGCCTGCGCCCGGAGCAGATCATGTTGGCGACGGGCGAGGGCGACAGCGCATCGAGCATTCGTGCCGAAGTTCAGGTCACCGAGCCAACCGGACCGGACACCCTGGTGTTCGTGCAACTCAATGACACCAAGGTCTGCTGCCGCCTGGCGCCCGACGTGGCACCCCAGGTGGGCGAGACCCTGACCCTGCAATTCGATCCGGCCAAGGTGTTGCTGTTCGACGCCAAGACGGGGGAGCGTCTGGGCACTGCTGCCTCAGTGCCGACACAGGGACATGCCGATAACGTGGCTCAGTTCAAGGGTCGATGAACGATATAAGTCGTTGTTTTAGTTAAAAAATGTAACCCGCGTTAGATAAAAACAGTTTAATAACAATAAAGACGAGGATGTAGGGATGAAAAAGCAACACAACAACACTCGGCTGATCTGCCAACTGTCAGCAGCAGCAGCCCTGGTATTGTCCGCCAATGCGATGGCGGCCGATGCATTCAGCGCCGATTCCAAGTGGATGACCGGCGATTGGGGCGGCGAGCGTACCAAGCTGATCGAGCAAGGTATCGATATCAAGGCCGACTACGTTGGGGAGATGGGCGCCAACCTGCATGGTGGCTACAACGACGACAAGACTGGTCGTTACTCCGACCAGTTTGGTTTGGGCGTAGCACTGGATCTGCAAAAGCTGTGGGGCTGGGATAACACTCAGGCCAAGATCCAGTTGACCAACCGTAATGGCCAGAACATCTCCAACGACCGCATTGGCGATCCGCGTGCCAGCACGCTGAGCTCGTCGATGGAAGTCTACGGTCGTGGCCACATGGTGCGTCTGACCCAGTTCTGGATTCAACACCAGATGTTCGACAACAAGCTGGACGTGAAGCTCGGTTACTTCGGTGAAGGCGAAGACTTCAACACCTTCCCATGCGACTTCCAGAACCTGTCGTTCTGCGGCTCGCAAGTCGGTAACTACGTGAACACTTGGTACAACTGGCCTGTCAGCCAGGCGGCCATTCGCGTGAAGTACAACATCACGCCTGAGTTGTACGCGCAGATCGGTGCCTACAACCAGAACCCATCGCAGCTTGAGCACGGCAATGGCTTCAAGCTCAGCGGCAGTGGCACCAAGGGCACCGTGATTCCGGTGGAATTGGTCTGGTCGCCGAAAGTTAACAACCTGCCGGGCGAATACCGTGTGGGTTACTACAAGAGCGCGGCTGATGCACCGGACGTGCGTGAAGACGTCAACGGCGGCAATGCGGTCCTCACTGGCGCAGACTTCCGTACCCGCAGCAGCAAGAAAGGCTACTGGTTCGTTGCACAACAGCAGCTCACCACGCACAACGGCGATGCTTCGCGCGGCCTGAACATCGCAGCGAACGCCACCTTCCACGACAAGGAAACCAACCTGGTCGACAACTACCAGTCCTTGATGCTGGTGTACAAAGGTCCATTCGACGCGCGTCCAAAAGATGACGTCGGCATTGGTGCTGCTCGTCTGCACGTCAACAATGATGTGAAGAAGAACGCTGAGCTGCTGAACGCCGATAATGGCGTAAGTGACTATGACAGTGCGCAGTACACGCCGATTCGCGAGACCGAGTACAACTTCGAAATCAACTACGGCTTCCACGTCACCAACTGGCTGACCGTGCGTCCCAACCTGCAATACGTTGTCCAACCGGGCGGCGTGGATAAAGTCGACAACGCGTTGGTGGCTGGCCTGAAAATTCAGTCTACGTTCTAACGTTGTTGCGATAAGCTCCTTCTCTCTGTGCGCATTTGCGGGTAGCCATGGCTATCCGCTTTTTTTTGGGTGGCACTGTGATATTCGGGACCGTGGCACATGCATGAGCATCCGCTGCAACGCTTTTTCAAATCCTTGCGCGAGCGTCCAGTGTTCGCCTGGGAGCGCTTTCAGATGCGCGATGTGTTGGTGATTGACCATCCGCTGTGTCAGGCGGTGTTCAGCCGGCAGGGCGCGCAACTGTTGCATTTCCAACCCCGTGGCCAGAAACCCTGGCTGTGGTGCGCGGCCAAGTGGCCGCAAGTCGGCGCCATCCGTGGTGGCGTGCCGGTGTGCTGGCCGTGGTACGGCCGTCACCCGAGCGAGAACGCGTGGCCATCCCATGGCTGGGCGCGATTGATCGACTGGAAACTGCTCGACAGCAGCACCGACGACGACGGCGTACGCCTGCACTGGCAATTGCAGTTGTGCGACTGGCAGGTCGACCTGCACGCGCACCTGGGTGAAACCCTGGAACTGCGCCTGAGCACCGAGCATCAAGACGAGCTCCCATGCCAGTTGAGCCATGCTTTGCACGCTTACTGGCGTATTGGTCACGTCGACGAGATAGCGCTGTCTGGGCTCGACGGCGCCCAAGGTTATGACCAGCTCAATCGTCAGGCTTGCCAGCAGGAAGGCGAGTTGCGGGTGGACGGTGGGTGCCAGCGGGTGTTCCAGCACGAGGGTGAACTGCAGCTCAAGGATCACGCCTGGCAGCGTGAACTGTGTATCGACACTGGCGACAGTGCGGACACCGTGGTGTGGCATCCAGGCAGCCGGCCGTTGCTGGGGGTCAGTTTTAACGAGGCGTCGGGGTTTGTGTGCGTGGAGTCGGCGATGGCTGGCGCAAGTCTGGCGCCGGGGGAGCGGGCGCATCTCAGCTTGCAGGCGCGGGCTGGGGTTTAGCGGTGTGGCTGATGGCCCTATCGGGGGAAAGCCCCCTCCCACAGTTTGATTTGTGAATACATTTCAAATGTGGGAGGGGGCTTGCCCCCGATGAGGCCAGTGAAGCCAACACACAGACTGGCTTAGTTGAACTCATCCCCAACCGGATACCGGCTGTCATTCAAACTCTCTTTGATCTTGCGCAGATGCGGCTGGAAATCCACGCCGCGGCGCAACGTCATACCGGTGGCCAGCACATCCAGCACCGTCAGCTGAATGATCCGCGAGGTCATCGGCATATAGATGTCGGTGTCTTCCGGCAGCGGAATGTTCAGGCTCACGGTACTGGCCTTTGCCAGCGGTGAATTCTCGGCAGTCACGCCCAGCACCGATGCGCCGTTTTCCCGTGCGATACGCGCTACTTCCACCAACTCGCGGGTACGCCCGGTGTAGGAAATAATCACGAACAGCTCGCCGGTGTGCGCCACTGAGGCGATCATTCGTTGCATTAGCACGTCGGCGTGGGCGGTCACCGACAGGTTGAAGCGGAAGAACTTGTGCAGCGCATCCATGGCCACCGGCGCAGACGCGCCCAGGCCGAAGAAGTGGATCTGCCGCGCCTGGATCAACAAGTCCACGGCCTTGCTGATCAGGTTCGGGTCCAAGGCCTGGCAGGCGCTGTCCAGGGACGCAATGGCGCTGCCAAAGATCTTCTGGGTGTAGGCCTCGGGGTTATCATCGGCCTCCACGGCACGGCTGACATAAGCTGCGCCACTGGCCAGGCTTTGCGCCAACTGCAATTTGAGTTCAGGGTAACCGCTGACGCCGAACGAACGGCAGAAACGGTTGACCGTCGGTTCACTGACCGAAGCGGCCTGGGCAAGGGCGGCAATAGAGAAGCGGGTCGCCTGCTGCGGATTGAGCAGGATGACCTCGGCGACTTTTTTCTCAGCCTTGTTCAATTCTTCGAGGCGGTTCCGGATCTGTTCCAGAAGATTTCGCACGCGGTCCATTCAGTCTTTCCTTCGGGCGACGATGCAAATAAAGGGCGGCAGCCAATCGACGAGTGGCTTTTCGCGGTGGCCTATCCTACTGAGGGTAGCTGAACACCACCACTCGGAATGCGTATTTCGGGAAAATGTTGTGGTTATTACTACATTTTTCCTTGAGTGATGCCTTGAAAAAAGGTATTTGTAGCTTAACTTGATAAAAGAACAAACATCATGCCTTCGATAACCGTAGAACCCTGCACCTTTGCCCTGTTTGGCGCCTTGGGTGATCTGGCGCTGCGCAAGTTATTTCCTGCCCTCTATCAACTTGATGGCGCTGGGCTGCTGCACGACGACACGCGCATCCTAGCCCTGGCCCGTGAAGCCGGTTCCGAGCAGCAGCACCTGGCTCATATCGAAAAAGAACTGCGTAAATATGTCGGCAACGAACTGGACGAAAGCATCGCCCAGCGTTTCCTGGCGCGCCTGACTTACGTCCACGTCGACTTCATGAAGGCCGACGACTACGTGGCCCTGGCTGAACTGGCGGGTACCGAGCAACGCCTGATCGCTTATTTCGCCACCCCGGCCGCAGTGTACGGCGCGATCTGCGAGAACCTATCCAAGGTCGGCCTGGCGGAAAACACCCGCGTGGTGTTGGAAAAACCCATCGGTTCGGACCTGGAGTCCTCGCGCAAGGTCAACGATGCCGTGGCGCAGTTTTTCCCGGAAAACCGCACCTACCGTATCGACCACTACCTGGGCAAAGAGACCGTCCAGAACCTGATCGCCCTGCGTTTCGCCAACAGCCTGTTCGAAACCCAGTGGAACCAGAACTACATCTCCCACGTGGAAATCACCGTGGCCGAGCAAGTCGGTATCGAAGGCCGTTGGGGCTACTTCGATAAGGCAGGCCAGTTGCGGGACATGATTCAGAACCACCTGCTGCAACTGCTTTGCCTGATCGCCATGGACCCGCCGGCCGATTTGTCCGCCGATAGCATCCGTGACGAGAAGGTCAAGGTGCTCAAGGCCCTGGCGCCGATCAGCCCGGATGGCCTGACCACTCAGGTTGTACGTGGCCAGTACATCGCCGGTTACAGCGCCGGTAAAGCGGTGCCGGGTTACCTGGAAGAGGAGAATTCCAACACCCAGAGCGACACCGAAACGTTCGTCGCACTGCGGGCCGATATTCGTAACTGGCGTTGGGCCGGGGTGCCGTTCTATCTGCGCACCGGCAAGCGCATGCCGCAGAAGCTGTCGCAGATCGTCATCCATTTCAAGGAACCGTCTCACTACATCTTCGCCCCCGAGCAGCGCTTGCAGATCAGCAACAAACTGATCATCCGCTTGCAGCCGGACGAAGGGATTTCCCTGCGTGTGATGACCAAGGAGCAGGGCCTGGACAAGGGCATGCAACTGCGTAGCGGGCCTCTGCAACTGAATTTTTCCGACACCTATCGCAGCGCACGCATCCCCGATGCCTACGAGCGTTTGCTGTTGGAAGTGATGCGCGGCAATCAGAACCTGTTTGTCCGTAAAGATGAAATCGAAGCCGCGTGGAAGTGGTGTGACCAGTTGATCGCCGGGTGGAAAAAATCCGGTGATGCGCCCAAGCCGTATGCGGCGGGGTCCTGGGGGCCGATGAGCTCCATTGCACTGATCACGCGGGATGGGAGGTCTTGGTATGGCGATATCTGAATTGAAACTGCCTCGTGGCGTAACTGCCCATGAGTACCGCACGCCAGTGCAACTGGCGGACGGCCTGGCCAATGACGTGGCAGAGCAACTGCGCACGGCCATCAGTGCCCGTGGCGAAGCGACCCTGGTTGTGTCCGGTGGCCGCAGCCCTGTGGCGTTTTTCCAGAACTTGGCTAAGCAAGGCCTGGACTGGTCCAAGGTCACGATTACCCTGGCCGACGAGCGCTGGGTGCCGGTGGAACACGCCGACAGCAATGCTGGCTTGTTGAAACAGCATCTGTTGCAAGGCCCGGCCGCCAAGGCCAAGTTTTTGAGTCTGTACAGCGCCGCCGCCAATCTAGAAGACGCTGCCGAGCAGGCCGATCGCCTGCTGGCCGAGTTGCCAGCCATTGATGTGCTGGTACTGGGCATGGGCGATGACGGTCACACCGCATCGCTGTTTCCCAACAGTCCGAACCTCGCCGAAGCGTTGCAGGCCGACGGTACCCGCCGTTGCTGGCCGATGCTGGCGCCGACCGTGCCGCACCAGCGCCTGACCATGAGTCGCGCGTTGCTGGCCACGGCCAACTACACCGTGCTGTCGATTTCCGGCAGTTCGAAATTGACCACCTTGAGCGCCGCCCTGGCCAGTGACGACGTTGCTGCCATGCCGATTCGCGCGTTTTTGCAACCTACTTTAGAGATTTACTGGTGCCCATGAGCCAAGGATCAGCCGCTATGAAAAGCCCCCAACCGACCGTGTCCATGGCGGATAAAGTTGCCTTGATCGACAGCCTCTGCGCCAAGGCGCGGATCCTGCCGGTGATTACCATCGCCCGCGAACAGGACATCCTGCCGCTGGCCGATGCCCTGGCAGCCGGTGGTTTGACCGCCTTGGAAGTGACCCTGCGTTCCGAGTTCGGCCTCAAGGCCATTCAGGTACTGCGCGAGCAGCGTCCGGAACTGTGCACTGGTGCCGGCACCGTGCTCGACCGTCACATGCTCGAAGCGGCCGAAGTGGCTGGATCGCAATTTATCGTCACCCCCGGGATTACCCGCGACCTGCTGGAAGCCTCGGTGCACAGCCCGATTCCTTTGCTGCCAGGCATCAGCAACGCCTCCGGCATCATGGAAGGCTATGGCCTGGGCTACCGCCGCTTCAAGCTGTTCCCGGCCGAAGTCAGCGGCGGCGTGGCGGCGATCAAGGCTCTGGGTGGCCCGTTCGGCGAAGTGAAATTCTGCCCGACCGGCGGCGTTGGCCCGGCCAACATCAAGAGCTACATGGCGTTGAAAAACGTGATGTGCGTAGGCGGTAGCTGGATGCTTGACCCTGAGTGGATCAAGAACGGCGACTGGGCCCGTATCCAGGAAGTCACCGCCGAGGCGCTGGCGCTGCTGGATTGATCTGATTTACCGAATCGTTGTTGCTGTGCTTAACGGCATTTTTGCGGTGCACTTGGTCGGTGTACCGCTTTTTTTTGCCTGTAGAAAAGCGCTTATTCGGCGCTCAACTCGGTAATAGCGTTGATCAGCGCATGAATGTCCTGCGCGGAGGTCACCAACCCTGGCGTCACTCGAATACACGTGCCAAACGCTGCTCCGGTTCGCGTGGTGGCAAACAGGTCGTACTCTTTGAGTAGCCGATCGACCATGCCTTGCTGATCGCGGCCGACGAATTTGAACGCGGTAATCCCGCAATACAGCCGTGGATCATCCGAGGTCAGGACCTCAATGCCTTTCAGTGGTCGCACCTGACTTACCCATAAATCGCGCAGGTAATTCACCCGAGCACCTTTGGCTGCTGCGCCACCCAATGCCCGATGTTCTTCAAATACCAATGGCAGTGTCATCAGCGCCGGAAAGTTCGGCGTGCTGTAAGACGTGCGTGCGCGAACATCCGTGATGGGGTAGTGGAATTCGCCCATGTCCGGATCGATGTCTGCCAGGCGTTCCGGAGCGATATACAGAAAACCCAGGGTCAGCGGTGCACCGATCCATTTATGCAGGTTGAAGCCGGCGAACTGGATGCCCAGCTCGGCGAGGTTGAAGTCGATCTGGCCCAGGGCATGGGCGCCATCGAGGATCACGTCGACGTCATGTTCACGCGCCGCCTTGGCGATGGCTGCGACGGGCATCACCAGGCCGGTGCGGTGGGTGACGTGAGTCAGCGCCATCAGCTTTAAACGCGGGTACTCAGCGAAGGTACTGCGATAGGTCTGCAACAGACTGTCGAAACTGGCCGGGTGCGTGTGGGAAAGCTCGATCACCTCTACACCGCGAACCCCGGCCAGCCAACGCATGGCGCCCTTGACGGTGTCGTACTCCAAATCACTGATCAACACCTGGTCGCCCGGTTGCAGACGGTTGTAGTTGCGGATCAGCGACTGCAACGCTTCGGTGGCATTGCGGGTAAAGGCCACCGACTCAGGATCTACATCGATGAGTTCGGCCAATTGGCGGCGGATCTCGACGTTTTCGCCCTGTTCAAAGCGCTGGCGCACGTGCAGCGAATTGCTGCGGTTGATAAACGCCACATGGTCCAGATACTGCGCCTGTACTGCGCGGCTCATGCGCCCGAAGTAGCCGTTTTCAAGATTGATCGGACCCGGTTCCAGGTCATACCGCTGAGCGATGGCGTGCCAGTGACGTTCGTTGTTTGCATTCCCTTGCATGGCGCAGTTCCTGATTAATAGCGCGGGGCGGGCTTGCCGTGTTTAGTGCGCAAGGGTTCGAGCAGTTCCGACAAACCGTTGTGGTCGATTTCCTGCATCAAGGCCAGCAAACCGCCCAGCTCGCCGTGGGGAAAGCCTTCGCGGGCAAACCAGTTCAGGTAAGGACCCGGCAGGTCGGCGATGATCCGGCCCTTGTATTTGCCGAAGGGCATTTCGCGGGTGATCAGCAGTTCGAGTTTTTCGGGGTTCATGGGGGGATTCAATGGCGTGAGTCGAGACGTTCGAAAATACAGGCATTCTGCATGAAGGCCAAATGACAGATCATGCAAATAACGTACATACAGATCGTTCAAATATTTTTAAGTTGTTGAAATTAAACATAAAAGTTGTTTTTCAAAACCTGGCACGAGCGCTGCAATCATTAAGACAACCCTTCGTAACCTGCCTAAGGAATTGAAAAATGACTGACATCAATAAAGAATCGATCTCCGTACTCAATGACCTGATCGAGACCAGCATCGACGGCCAGAAAGGTTTCAAAGAATGCGCCGAAGACATCAAACACCCAGAACTCAAGGCGCTGTTTGCCAAGCGTTCCGCTGACTGTGCAACCGCCGCCGCCGAGCTGAAAACCGCCGTGCGTGCCCTGGGTGGTGATCCGGAAGATTCGGGTAGTGTGGCCGGTGCCCTGCACCGTGGCTGGGTCGACGTGAAGTCGATGGTTACCGGTAAAGATGAAGAGGCTGTTCTGAACGAAGCCGAGCGCGGCGAAGACCACGCACTCAAGGCTTATAAAGAAGCGATCGAGAAGATCAACAAGCACAACCTGCTGGGCATTCGTGACTTGGTTGAGCGTCAGTACCACGGCGTACAGCGCAACCACGACCAGGTGAAAGCCCTGCGTAACCAGGCTCGCGCTCAGTCGTAAGCCCTGCTGTGTAACAACTGTGGGAGGGGGCTTGCCCCCGATAGCGGTGGATCAGTCGATATTTCAATGACTGACACACCGCAATCGGGAGCAAGCCCCCTCCCACATTTGTATGGCGTTGGCCTTGAAACCAGACTCAGCCGATGCTGATCGGCGGCAGCTCGGTCAAGGTCACGACCTGCTGTTTGCGTGGCGCGAGGATTTCCGCCTCGCCATCCACTACCAACTCGTCACGCTGATTGAACACGCGAGTGGCGATACGTACGCGAAACTTCGGCAGCTTCTCGAGGATTTCCAGACGCACGGTCAGGGTATCGCCGATTTTTACCGGCTTCTGGAAGGTCATCTGCTGGCCGATATAGATAGTGCCCGGCCCAGGCAGCTCGCAGGCAACGGCCGCGCTGATCAAGGCGCCGCTGAACATACCGTGGGCGATACGCTCCTTGAACATGGTCGCCTTGGCGTATTCGGCGTCCAGGTGCACCGGGTTGTGGTCGCCGGACATGGCGGCGAACAACTGGATGTCGCGCTCTTCGACCGTCTTGCTATAGCTGGCGGTCTGGCCAACTTCGAGGGCTTCGTACGGGGTGTTGGTTACCTGAGTCATCTAAAGGTGCATCCTGTGGCTAAACGGTAATTATCGGCCGATTTTAAACGGCTGATTTTAAAAGAAAAGTTATTCGCAGCGGGCTGGCCTGCGCAAGGTCAGGGCCTGGTCGAGCCACGTCAGCACATCGGCGGTGACTTCATCGCGGTTGGCTTCGTTGAACACTTCGTGACGCGCCTGCGGGTACACATTCAATTGCAGATGCTGGCAGCCGGCCTCACGCAGGGCGTGGGCCAGGTTTTTGAGACGCTTGCCCTCACTCACCGGATCACATTCGCCGCCCATCACGAGGATCGGCAGGCCCGGATCAATCTGGGCGAGATTGGACGCTTTGCTGATTTGCTGCAAGCCGCCAAGCAGGTCGATCCACAGCTGGTTGGTACACCGGAAGCCGCAGAGTGGATCGCTGATGTATTTGTCCACTTCATCCGGGTCACGGCTGAGCCAGTCGAACGCTGTGCGGTTGGGCTTGAAGGCCTTGTTGAACGAGCCGAACGACAGGAACTCGATCAGCGCACTTCGCCCCCGCACACCCTGGCGCAGACGTTCGGCCCGAGCGATCACCCGCGCTGCGCGGTACAGCGCCACCGGTTGGAAATTCGAACCACTGAGAATTGCCCCGTGCAGGCTGGCGCTGTGGTGCAGCAGGTAGGCCTGGGCGATGTAGCTGCCCATGCTGTGGCCCAGCAGGATGATCGGCAGCCCTGGTTGCTGCTGGCCGATGTGTTGATTGAGGCTTGCCAGGTCGCCTACCACTTTGTTCCAGCCATCCTTCTCGGCGTACAACCCAAGCGTACCTTCGTCGGCGGTACGTCCATGGCCACGCTGGTCAGGTGCATACACGCCATAGCCTGCGCTGCATAACGCTTCGGCCAAGCGTCCATAACGCCCGCTGTGCTCGGCCATGCCGTGGGACAGCATGACTACGGCGTGAACCGGGCCGTCGGGCATCCATTGATTGACGTACAGGCGGCTGCGGTCATTCGCGGTCAGCCAGAAGGTGCTGTGGTTCATGGCGCTTCCTTTGCTATGGGTCGTTGCAGTGTATAGCTGATCTGCCGAGGGGCGGGGTATCTGCCTACGCATCAGCGGCAAGATTCATACAATCAATGACACGATTTAGCGTATTTGCCTGTTTGGTCATAGCTGCTAACGTCCCCAAAGCTCCGCTTGTTATAAGCGGCCGGACATACTCAGGTAAGGGGACAAGAATAATGCAACCTGATTTCTGGAATGACAAACGCGCGGCGGGCGTTCCCAACGATATCGACCTCACGGCCTACAAGTCGGTGATCGAAGTCTTCGAGCGCTCGTGCAAGGCCTTTGCCGACCGTCCGGCATTCAGCAACATGGGCATCACCCTGACCTACGCCGAGCTTGAGCGCCAGAGTGCGGCGTTCGCCGGTTACCTGCAACAGCACACCGACCTCAAGCCCGGCGAGCGCATCGCAGTGCAGATGCCCAACGTGCTGCATTATCCGATTGCCGTGTTCGGCGCCTTGCGCGCGGGGCTGATCGTGGTCAACACCAACCCGCTGTACACCCCGCGCGAGATGCGCCACCAGTTCAAGGACGCCGGCGTGCGTGCGCTGGTCTACCTGAACCTGTTTGGTTCGCGGGTACAGGAAGTGTGCAACGACACCGAGATCGACTACCTGATCGAAGCCAAGATGGGCGACTTCCTGCCCGCCGCCAAAGGCTGGCTGGTCAACACCGTGGTCGACAAGGTCAAGAAGATGGTCCCGGCCTATAGCCTGCCGCGCGCGGTGTCATTCAAGCGTGCCCTGCGCATGGGCTCGGGCCTGGCGGTGACCCGTCACCCCGTGACCCTGGATGACATCGCCGTGCTGCAATACACCGGCGGCACGACCGGCCTGGCCAAGGGCGCGATGCTCACCCATGGCAACCTGGTGGCAAACATGCAGCAGGCGCGTGCGTGCATGTCTCAGGTTAGCGACGACGGCCATCCTTTGATCAAGGAAGGGCAGGAGGTGATGATCGCGCCGCTGCCGCTTTACCACATCTATGCCTTCACCGCGAACTGCATGTGCATGATGGTCACGGGTAACCACAACGTACTGATCACCAACCCGCGGGACATCGGCGGGTTTATCAAGGAGCTGAAAAAGTGGCGCTTTACCGGGCTGCTGGGGCTTAACACGCTGTTTGTGGCGTTGATGGACCATCCGGAATTCAAGACCCTGGATTTCTCCCACCTCAAACTCACCAACTCCGGTGGCACGGCACTGATCAAGGCCACGGCCGAACGCTGGCAGCAAGTCACCGGCTGCACGATTGGCGAGGGCTACGGCCTGACAGAAACCTCACCGGTGGCGTGCACCAACCCCTATGGCAACAAATCGCGCCTCGGTACCGTGGGCATTCCCGTGCCGGCTACCGCGATGAAGGTGATTGATGACGAAGGCGTGGAGTTGCCTCTGGGCGAACGCGGCGAGCTGTGCATCAAGGGCCCGCAGGTGATGAAGGGCTACTGGCAGCAACCGGCCGCCACGGCCGAGAGCCTGGACGCTGAGGGTTGGCTCAAGACCGGCGACATCGCGGTGATCGATGAGGATGGCTTTGTACGCATTGTCGATCGCAAGAAAGACCTGATCATCGTCTCGGGTTTCAACGTGTACCCCAACGAGATCGAAGACGTGGTGATGGCCCACCCGGCCGTGGCCAACTGCGCGGTGATCGGCGTGCCGGACGAGCGCACGGGGGAGGCGGTTAAGTTGTTTGTGGTGGCGCGTGCCGAAGGCGTGAGCCTTGAGGAGTTGAAGACCTACTGCAAGGCCAACTTCACGGGGTACAAGGTGCCCAAGCAGATTGTGTTACGAGACTCGTTGCCGATGACGCCAGTGGGCAAGATTCTGCGCAGGGAGCTACGCGACATCGCCTGACCATGAATTGAAATGCAATCAAATGAGGGAGGGGGCTTGCTCCCGATAGCGGTGTATCAGTCACTGAATGTATTGACTGAACCACGGCAATCGGGAGCAAGCCCCCTCCCTCATTTGGTTTTGATTGTTCTGAAGGCCCCATTCCAGAGCCTTTCAGTGGGTAATTCGAGCGCCAAAATAATTGTGACTAAATATTGTCCTACAGTCGAGTTTATGACTGTAAGGCCCGCTTTTGGCTCTAGTCGGCCCTTGGCAAAGCTGCTACTCTCGGCGCGCTTTGTGACGTCTAGGCCTGCTTGAAAGCGCCAGATTCACCTAAAAAAACATACACCAATAATAATCGCATCAAATGCGATGATGAATTCGCGTCGCTGAGGAGTGGGCTTCCATGAACGAAGACTTTTGGAAGGATAAGTACCCCGCCGGGATTGCTGCAGAAATCAATCCAGACGAGTATCCAAATATTCAGGCGGTACTGAAACAGTCCTGCCAGCGCTTCGCTAACAAACCGGCTTTCAGCAACCTGGGCAAGACAATCACCTACGGTGAACTGTACGAATTGTCCGGCGCCTTCGCCGCGTATCTGCAACAACATACCGACTTGAAACCCGGCGATCGCATCGCCGTGCAACTGCCCAACGTCCTGCAATACCCGGTCGCGGTATTCGGCGCCATCCGTGCCGGCCTGATCGTGGTCAACACCAACCCGCTGTACACCGCGCGGGAAATGGAACACCAATTCAACGACTCCGGTGCCAAGGCCCTGGTCTGCCTGGCCAACATGGCCCACTTGGCGGAAAAGGTCGTGCCCAAGACCGCCGTCAAGCATGTGATCGTCACCGAAGTCGCCGACCTGTTGCCGCCGCTCAAGCGCCTGCTGATCAACAGCGTCATCAAGTACGTTAAGAAAATGGTCCCGGCCTACCACTTGCCACAGGCGATCAAGTTCAACGACGTACTCGCCAAGGGCAACGGCCAACCAGTCAACGACGTCAACCCGGCGAGCAGTGACGTGGCCGTTTTGCAATACACCGGCGGCACCACCGGCGTAGCGAAGGGCGCGATGCTCACCCATCGCAACCTCGTTGCCAATATGTTGCAGTGCAAGGCGCTGATGGGCTCCAACCTCAATGAAGGCTGCGAGATCCTGATCACGCCGCTGCCGCTGTACCACATCTATGCGTTCACCTTTCATTGCATGGCGATGATGCTGATCGGCAACCACAACATCCTGATCAGCAATCCGCGTGACTTGCCGGCAATGGTCAAGGAACTGTCGAAGTGGAAGTTCAGCGGCTTTGTCGGTCTCAACACCTTGTTCGTGGCGCTGTGCAATAACGAAGGCTTCCGCAAGCTGGACTTCTCTGCACTCAAGGTCACCCTGTCGGGCGGCATGGCCCTGCAACTGGCGGCCGCCGAGCGTTGGAAGGCCGTGACCGGGTGTGGCATCTGCGAAGGTTACGGCATGACCGAAACCAGCCCGGTAGCCACTGTGAACCCGATCCAGCACATCCAGATCGGCACCATCGGCATTCCGGTGCCGTCCACAGTGTGCAAAGTCATTGCCGATGACGGCACCGAGCTGGCGCTGGGCGAAACTGGCGAGCTGTGCGTCAAGGGCCCGCAGGTGATGAAGGGCTATTGGCAGCGCCAGGACGCCACCGACGAGATGCTCGACAGCGAAGGCTGGCTGAAGACCGGCGACATCGCGATCATCCAGCCGGACGGCTACATGCGTATTGTCGACCGCAAGAAAGACATGATCCTGGTCTCAGGTTTCAACGTGTACCCCAATGAGCTGGAAGACGTACTGGCAGGGCTGCCGGGTGTGCTGCAATGCGCGGCCATCGGCGTGCCGGACGAGAAATCGGGGGAGATCATCAAGCTTTTCATCGTGGTCAAGCCGGGCGCCACCCTCACCAAGGATCAGGTGATGGAGCATATGCGCGCCAACGTCACCGCCTACAAGGTGCCCAAGGCTGTCGAGTTCCGCGATGCATTGCCGACCACCAACGTGGGTAAGATCCTGCGTCGTGAATTGCGTGATGAAGAGTTGAAGAAGCTGGGCCTGAAAAAGTAAGCCGATAAAAAACCCGCCGATGCGGGTTTTTTAATGACTGGATTGGAATGCAATCCAATGTGGGATGGGCGGTGCGACGATTCGACTTGCCTCCGATAGGGAGGGATCAGTCACCAGATTCAGTGACTGACACTCTGCTATCGGGAGCAAGTCAAATCGTCGCACCGCGCCTTCCACCTTTAAATCCGGCGCTTACAGGGCGAAATGCGCGAAGCTCACGTTAGCGCCGGCTGGGCGTACGTCTTTAAGGAACGAATCCTTGTCCGCGCTCAATTCCAACGTAATCTCGGGCTTGCGCTTGCCCGAGTTGCGCACTACCAGACCTTCGATATGCTCGCGCAGGAACGCCGTTGGCACCTTCAGGTGCAGCAACTGGTCCGTCTCGGCGTTGTGCATCAACAAGTGAATCCACTCGTAATGGCCCACCGCAATACGGCCCAGCGGCAGGTCGAACCACCAGATATTGCGCTTGCGGTCCAGGTCGGTGAAATGGCAGTTGTTGACGCCGAGTACGGCACCGCCCAGTTCCTGGTTTCTACGGGCGATGGCCTGTGCTTTATTGAGTTTCATAACCTTCCTACGGGATCTGTTATTCAGCGTTATAGCCTGAATGTGCCGCGCATTCTCGTGGGTTGGCCGCCAAACATAAAGCCAAACCTGCCGTTTTGGACGAAATGCCCGCTGAAAATAATTGAAACTCTGCCGAACGGCCTCTGGTCAATCTTTGTGTAATCACCAAAACCCTTGATTGTTCTTTCGGAGAAATACCATGAGCAGCACATCGGACAAGGCAAAAGGCTTGGCAAACGAAGCGATCGGCAACATCAAGCAAGGCGTCGGCAAAGTGACCGGCAACGACAAGCTTCAAGCTGAAGGTGTGATTCAGGAAAAGAAAGGCGAAGTGCAGAAAGCAGTCGGCGATACCAAAGATGCGGTCAAAAAAGCGACCAAGTAAGTCTGTATCACTGGCTGTATTCGTACAGCCCGGCGGCCATCCACGGATGGCCGTTTTTGTATTCCTTATTGCAACTAAACTTTCGAAATTGTTTCAAAGTCGCCATATGGGCTACTTTGATGTAGAAAACGGCCCCTGAGTCGCCCACGATCTCACCCTCTTTGCGGCGAAAGGAGACGCTATGATCTTTCCGGTTCTCGATGGTCTCAAGCTGCACAAGGTGCTGGTACGCACCGTCAAGGAATTCGTCGACGACGAGATGTCCACCTACGCGTCTGCACTGGCCTACCAGATGCTGTTCTCGCTGTTTCCCTTCCTGCTGTTCTTGATTGCCCTGATCGGTTTCCTGCACCTGCCTGACTTCTTTACCTGGCTGCGCCTGCAGTCGGAACTGGTGTTGCCGCCTCAGGCTTTGGAGCAGGTCAACCCGGTGATCGACCAGTTGCAGCAGTCCAAGGGTGGCCTGCTGTCGGTGGGTATCGTGATTGCGCTGTGGACCGCGTCGGCTGGTGTACGGTTGATGATGAGCGCCATGAACGCAGCCTACGACGTGGTGGAAGGCCGGCCGATTTGGAAGCGTTTTCCGCTGTCGATTTTCTACACCATTGGTATCGCCGGCATGCTGTTGGCCGCTGCGGCGTTGATGGTGCTCGGCCCCCAAGTGATGGAATGGGTGGCGGGGCAGATCGGCATGCAGGAGTTCGTGGTCACCTTGTGGACCATCCTGCGTTGGCCGCTGATCGTGATTTTGCTGATGTTTGCCGTGGCCTTGATGTACTACGTGATGCCTGACGTCGAGCAGAAATTTCGCTTTATCACCCCAGGCTCGGTGCTCGCAGTGGTGGTGTGGATCGTGGCCTCCCTGGGGTTTGGCTACTACGTCAAAACCTTCGCCGACTACAACGCCATGTATGGCAGTATCGGTGCGATCATCGTCCTGCTTTTGTACTTCTATATTTCCGCTGCCGTGCTGCTGCTCGGCGCGGAGATGAATGCCGTGATCGAACACATGTCGGCCGAGGGTAAAGATCCCGGTGAAAAAGAGTTCGATGAACCCGGCCACACCGATGAAAAACAGCACGTCTCAGGCCTAGGCCGTGACCACTCCAAGCCCACCCCCGTTGAGCCTGATCAATGATTCGTGAAATCCTGAAAATGGGCGATGAGCGCCTGCTGCGTATCGCGCCACCGGTTCCGCCGGAGATGTTCGACAGCCCCGAGCTGTGGCAATTGATCGACGACATGTTCCAGACCATGGAGCACGTCGGCGGTGTAGGTCTGGCGGCGCCGCAGATTGGCGTCGACCTGCAACTGGTGATCTTTGGATTTGAAGCCAGCGAGCGCTACCCGGACGCGCCGCCGGTGCCGCAGACTATTCTCATCAACCCGTTGATCACGCCGCTCAGCCCAGTGCTGGAAGAAGGCTACGAAGGTTGCCTGTCGGTACCCGGTCTGCGCGGCGCAGTGGACCGTTACCAGCAGATCCGCTACGAAGGTTTCGACCCCAAGGGTGAGCCGATCGTCCGCACTGCCGACGGCTTTCATGCGCGGGTGGTGCAGCACGAGTGCGATCACCTGATTGGCCGGTTGTATCCGTCGCGGATCACCGACTTCAGCAAGTTCGGGTTTATCGAAGTGATGTTCCCCGACATGGACCCAACGGCTGACGAGTAATCCCCAGACACACTGAAAAAATGTGGGAGGCCAAGCGCCTCCCATATTTGAATCGCGCTTCACATCGGGTTATCGGGTCGGCTTCACGAACTTCAACGTCATCCGATCCGATTCGCCAATCGCCACATACTTGGCCTTGTCCTGCTCTCCCAGCTTCAATGCCGGCGGCAATGTCCACACGCCCTCCGGGTAGTCTTTGGTGTCTTTCGGGTTGGCATTCACCTCGCTTTGCCCCTCCAGTTTGAAGCCCGCGTCGGTGGCCAGTTTCACCACATACGCTGTGGTCAGATAGCCGCTGTGCTTGATGTCTTCCAGCGACGCTCCGTCTTTGGCGCGGTGATCCACCACACCTAGCACGCCACCGGGTTTAAGCACCTTGTAGAACGCGTTGAAAGTGGCCCTGTCGGTATCAGCCAGCACCCAGTTGTGCACATTGCGGAATGTCAGCACCGTATCGACCGAGGCCGGTTTGCCGAATACCGGTGCCTTGGGGTCGAACTCGATCACCTCGGCCTTGGCATAAAGCGTAGGGTCGGCGGCAAATTTTTTCTTGAGGTTTTCTTCGGACGTACGCGCGTAAGCGCTGCTGCTCGCGGCCTGCACCGCAGCGATGTAGTGCCCTTGGTCCTTGAGCAATGGCGCCAGCACCTCGCTGTACCAGCCGCCGCCGGGGGTGATTTCGATCACGCTCTGTTTGGCGCCCAGGCCAAAGAATTCCAAGGTCTGCTGTGGATGCCGATACCCATCGCGGGCGCTGTTTGCCGGGTCGCGCCAACTGCCGGCGAGCACGCTGGCGTATTGCTGGGCACTGATGGGAGCGTCGGCTGCCTGGCTCAAGGCCGGGGCGAGGAGGGCGGTGAGGGCGAGGGCTGCAAGCGTCGGTTTCATGATCATCCTGGTAAAGGCCACGGTGCTGCCGAGGCTAGCATGGGCGCTTTACCGGCCGATCACACATTATCTGAGGTCGACCTCACCAACGGTTCTAAGCCCATGGCGATCATCGGTTTGTTGCGCTTGTAACGCACCAGCCGTTCGCTGAGGGATTGGGGCAGGATCGTATCCTGGGTGAATCCCATGCGCTGATACAGGCTTTCTAGGTCTGGATGGCACAGCAGCCATACCGTGCCTTGCACATCAGCTATTGCCTGAAGAATCAAGCGCGCCGCCAACCCTTGGCGGCGATACGCCGGAGCCACAAACACTCCGGTCAGCCATTGCCCGCCTACCACCGGCGACAGGCACAGCCCGGCGACAATTTCACCATCGCGCGCCACCCATAAACGCCCGCCTTTAAGGGCCTTCATAGACGAGTCGTGGCTGCGGTAGAACTTGTTCAGCAGCGGCCACAGAGGCTCTGCCAGCAGATCAATGGACAACTCAGTCATGGTGTTCAGACAGGCTTTATAAAGGGGCGCGGATTATAAACCCCTTCTGGCGGGTGATCGGTGTTATACCCAGTGTTACATCCCCTTTCAGTGGAGCACGCATCATGGCCAAAGGTATGGATTCAAAGAAAGCAGCGAAGAAGAAACCGGCAAAGACCGCCGATGAAAAACGCGCCGACAAAAAAACCAAGAAATCCGAGAGCGGCCTGTTCGGTCACTGATCACCCTTCAACTGAAGGATTTTAAGCGGCCAACGCAACCCTCTCTGTTGGCCGTTCCTTGCCCCGCGCTCAACCTCCCTTCCTGCCCCGCCTTGCCATAACTAATGGCTGACTGGTGGCCTTGCATAGCGCCAAGCCCTGTCTATGCTCACCCAGAACCGTTGATGACGCTCGGCGTGTAAAGCGTTTCGGATGGTTATCCCATAAAGGTCTGCCAGCACTATCCAACTGATGAATGGAATGCGCCTAGCCAGGCGCGGGTTACTTAAGGGTGTCCGACATGTTCAACCTCCATCACAAGTCTGACCTGCTTGAAATCCAGCGTTTCTCCTGTGCACTCACCGAATCCAACGCCAAACTCGCCGCTATCAGCCGTTCCATGGCCATGATCGAATTTGATCGCGATGGGGTGATACTTGATGCCAACGACAACTTCTGCAAAACCATGGGCTACAGCGCCGAGGAAATTCGCGGCCAGCATCATCGGATCTTTTGTGACGAGGCCTACACCCATACCGACGCCTACGCCAAGCTCTGGCGCGACCTGGCGCGGGGTGAGGCCCTCAGCGGCACGTTCGTACGCTTGAACAGGCACGGCCAAGAGGTGTGGCTCGAAGCCAGCTATATGCCCGTGCTGGACAGCGACAACCACGTACAGAGTGTGATCAAAGTCGCGTCCGATATTTCCGCGCGGGTCCACCATGAACATGAAAACCAGAGCCTGATCGACGCCATCAGCCGCTCCATGGCGATGATCGAGTTCACCCCTCAAGGCCAGATTCTCAAGGCCAATAACAACTTTCTGAAGACCGTGCAGTACTCACTGGATGAAATCGTCGGCCAGCACCACAGCCTGTTTTGCCATCGCAGCGAAGTGGAGTCGCCGGCGTACAAAGCGTTCTGGGCGTCCCTCAATCGCGGCGAATACCACTCGCACCGCTTCGAGCGCAAAAACAAATACGGCAAAACCCTGTTTTTGGAAGCGTCCTACAACCCGATTTTCGACACCAACGGGCGCCTGTACAAAGTGGTGAAATTCGCCAGCGACATCACCGACCAAGTGACCACCCTGCGCACCGCCGCCGATTCGGCTCACGCCACCTCGGTACAAAACGACGCCTGCGCGCGCAAAGGATCGGAGGTGGTGCAGCAAACCGTGCAGATCATCGAAGAGATTTCTCACAATTTGAACCAGGCGGCACAGAGCATCGACGCGGTGAGCAAGCAGTCGGACATCATTGGCGCCATTGTGCAGACCATCCGCAGCATTGCCGAGCAAACCAATATGCTGGCGCTCAACGCCGCGATTGAAGCGGCACGAGCCGGTGAGCACGGGCGCGGGTTTGCAGTGGTGGCCGACGAAGTGCGCAGCCTCGCCGCACGTACCAGCCACGCCACGGTGGAGATTGTGGAGGTGGTGCGCAAGAATCACGATCTGTCGTTGAGCGCAGTGTCGAGCATGCAGTCGAGCTTGAGCCGTACGGGGTTGGGGGTGGAACTGGCGAACGAGGCGGGGCAGGTGATCCTGGAGATTCAGGAAGGGTCACGGCATGTGGTGGATGCGATCGGGCAATTCAATTCGACCCTTCAACTGCAATAGCCGACCTATCCATTTCCAATTTGGAAAGCCAATCCCTGTGGGAGGGCGCAAGCACTCCCACAGGTTGATCCGAAGTGTGGCTTAGATTGCCGCCAGGGTTTCTTTCACCGAGTGCGCAGGATCAGTGGCTTTCGCCGCTACTTGCTGCTCTTGTTGCTGCTTCAACCGGTCGGCCACTTGCTTGGAAATCGCGTCCTGTTTTTCCAGGGACATGTTCTGTACATCCGCCTCAGTCAAACCCTGCTCCTTGAGCAACTGCTCACGAATGCGTTCGGCCGGAGTTTTGCTCATGTACTCCGTGAATTCCGAGCGCGCGCCAGAGGTGGATGTGGTGGCAGGCGTCTCGGTCGAGGAGGTGGTTGCCGTGGTGGAGGCTTGCAACTGCACGCGGGTCTTGGCGAAGGCTTCGTCGATACGGTCGGTGGCTTTGTCCAGATCCTTCTGCGCGACCGGTACGGTCACACTTTGCTGCGCGGCTTGAACGGCGCCGCTGTACAGCGCACTGGCGGCAGCGTTGGCTGGATCCATATCGGGGCGTTTGAGCTGTTGGACGGTCGATACGGCTTGGGTGTTGTTGTTAACCAGCATGATCGGGCACCTGGAGGAAATGTACGGTGCTACAGCTGGAGCAAATAGCGTGCCGGGCGCAAAAGCCCAGGTTTTGCTGGGGGCGGCTCGGCTGTTGCGGCAAGTGCTGGCCCATCGACGGCCAGCCATTGCCGCCTGCAACTCAGTAGGTGATGGGAATCTCGAATGTCTGAAACGCATCATCCACCGGTTGATAGCCCAGCACACGCGTGGTTTCGCTCAAGTCCAGACGCTTGAAACGGTTATTGGAAATGCCGTGGGCGATCAAGTGCTTTACGTCTTTAGTTTCAACCGAACGTTGCAGCAATTGCACCGCATCCCGTGGGCTGAGCCAAGCGCTGAGGTCGCGGGCGTTGTTCAGATCGTGGCTTTCGGGGAATTCAAAGGCGCCAATGCGCAGTGCGATGGTCGACAGTGGCGTTTTCGCCGCGTAGTAGCCGCACAGCGCCTCGCCATAGCATTTGCTCACGCCATACAGATTGGCGGGCAGCACTGGCATGCCAGGCGTGATCTGCCGATCCACCGGGTAGCCTTCGATGGTCTGGGCGCTGCTGGCGAAAACCAGACGCTTTACCCCGGCGGCCACGGCAGCTTCGAACAGGTAGGTGGTGGCGAGGATGTTGTTTGGCAGCAGTTCGTCGAACGAGGCGCTGGCATGGGGGATGCCCGACAGGTGCACGATCACGTCGATGCCATCGAGCAGCGCGACGAGCGCGGATTTATCGCTCAAGTCGGCGTGTACGAAGCGATGGTCGCCCAGTTCAAAATCCGGCGTGACGCGGTCTGTAAGCGTGAAGCGGTAGCGGTCTTTCGAGGCTTCGAAAAACGTCTTGCCGATTCTGCCGCAGGCGCCGGTGAGCAGTATGTTGAGTCCTTTCACGTGCATGTCCTTAGTTGTGGCCGTCGAGGGCGAAGGTCTGGAAGCCCGGATGCTGGCTGAGGCGTTCGTAATACGCTGCGATGGCGGGGTAGGGCGGATGTTCCATGGGCGTCATGCGCCAGCGGTGCACCGAAAGGCCGATAAGGACGTCGGCGAGGGTGAATTCGTCGCCGGTGACGTAAGCGTTGGTTTTGGTCAGCTGTTGTTCCAGCAGGCCCATCTTGTCATTCCAGCCCTGTACGCCGGCTGCGATTCGTTGCGGGTCCTGATGCTCAGGACTCTGACGCACCAGCGCTTGGAACGCGTAACCCCAGGAAGGGTTGAGCTCGGTGGCTTGCCAGTCCATCCACTGCTCCACCCTGGCCCGTGGCGCGGGTTCGGCGGGCAAGAGGTCGTGGCGTTGGTAGAGGCTGACCAGGTAGCGGCAGATGGTGTTGGATTCCCACAGCACGCCGTGGTCGTCGATGAGCACAGGTATTTGCGCGTTAGGGTTCAGGGCCAGGAATTCGGGGGATTGGGTGGGGGTGTAGCCGATGCCCCAATCTTCGCGTACGTATTCGATGCCCAGTTCGTGGCATGTCCACAGGACTTTGCGTACGTTGATGGAAGAGGTGCGGCCCAAGATTTTCAGTGAGTGTCCCATGGTGCTTCCCTGGCAGTGGAGAAGGGACAATCTAGCAGGGGCCGGGGAGGTTAAGCGAGCGCGGTCAAATTGAGGGAACCGGCAGGCTAGCTCCCTCGATGGATCACGTTCGGCTTGAGGGTCAGGTGCTTTCCCGCACCTGCAACTCAAAGCCCATGTCCACTACCGGCTTGGCGACCTTGTTGCCCGCCATGATCGTGAGCAGATGCTCCGCCGCACGGCGGCCAATGGCTTCGCGTGGCGTGCTGATGCTGCTCAGGCGCGGCACCATAAAGGACGACGCGGGCAAGTCGTTGAAACCCAGCACCGCCACGCGCTCTGGCACCTTTATGCCATGGCGCAGGGCTTCCAGCAGCGCGCCTTGGGCCAGGTCGTCGTTGCCGAAGAAGATCGCATCCACGTCCGGATGGGCGGCCAGCAACTGTAGGAACAACTCACCGCCCAGGCCCACGGAAGAAGGACGCGGTGTCAGCAGCTCCAGCGCCGGGTCGTACATTCCGGCCTGTTGCAGGGCGCGGCGGAAACCCTCGCCACGCAGCAAGGTACGTTGGTCCAATTGCGCGCCGATATAGGCCAGGCGCTTGCGGCCACGGGACAGTAAATGCGCCGCGGCTGTTTCACCGGCGGCCAATTGCGAGAAGCCCACGCAATTCACGCCAGCGTTAGGGTCCAGGTCCATCATGTAAACGCAAGGCACATTGCTGGCCTCGACCATTCGTCGGGCGCTTTCGGTGCGATCGAAGCCCGTCAGCAGCAAGCCCCGTGGCTGATAGGACATGTAGTTGCGCAGCAGGTTTTCTTCTTCATCGCGGGAGTAGTGAGAGTTGCCGATCAGCACTTCAAAGCCTTTAGGCCGTAGCACCTGATGGATGGCTTCGAGGGTTTCGATAAATAGCAGGTTGGACAACGACGGTACCAACACCACCACCGAATGGCTCTGAGCCGAGGCCAGGGCGCGGGCGGCGGGGTTGACCACGTAGTTGAGCTCGGCAGCTGCCTGTTGGACTTTTTCTACCAGTTCGATGGCCACAGTGCTGATGCCGCGCAGGGCGCGTGAAGCGGTGATCGGACTGACGCCAGCCAGGCGGGCAACTTCGTTGAGGGTCGGGCGACCCGTGGTGCGCGTATTTTTATCGTTCTTAGAGGTCATCAGGCGGCTTGCCAAACAAAAATCGAGGCACTAAGGTAGCGCTGTCTCCAAATGGCTGCAAATTATTGAACTTTGGGTTGCCTGATCCGGTTCAAATGATTGGAGCGGATGCACGCGTCACTCCATAAAAATGACAAGACGGCGCGGGAAAAGCCTGTTTTTGCACGTGCCTTACAGCGTGCGAAGGTAGCGCTATCTGCGTCTTGAGGTGTTTCATGAGTCAACCTGTTACCGCCCTGGTCATCATGGGTGTTGCCGGCTGTGGCAAGACCAGTGTCAGCGAGGCCTTGTGCCGGCTGAACGGCGCTACCGCCATTGAAGGCGACAGCTTTCACCCTGCCGCGAATATCGAAAAGATGAGCGCCGGCCACCCCCTCAACGACGACGACCGCGCCGGCTGGCTCGACATCCTGTGCGATGAACTGCGCCGCTCGCTTAAAGCGGGTGAACATCCGGTGCTCACCTGTTCGGCTCTCAAGAAGAAATACCGTGACCACCTGCGCGAAGCCGCGCCAGGTCTGGGTTTCGTATTCCTGGAACTGACCCGTGAAGTCGCCTCGGACCGCGTGTCCCATCGCCCCGGCCATTTCATGCCGGCAAGCCTGATCGACAGCCAGTTCGCCACCCTTGAATCGCCCAAAGGCGAGCCACTGACCCTGGCCCTCAACGCCAGTGAAGACAGTGTCGAGGCGTTGGCCGAGCAGACCAACGCTTGGTGGCTGCAACACGGCTTTGAACGAACTCATTAATTTTTTGCCGGAAAAGATAGCGCTATCCCCGGCAAGAAATTCAACACCCGCTTTAATAACAACAACAAACAGGAGAGACCCCCCATGTTTGGCATGTCCCACGAGTCGTACCTGCTGCTAGACGCAGTCGTCACTATCATCGGGTTGATCGTTCTGATCACCAAGTTCAAGGTCCACCCGTTCATTGCACTGATCATCGCGGCCGGCTTCCTCGGCCTGACCTCGGGCATGCCCGTGGACAAGATCATCAAAGCCTTCCAAGACGGTTTCGGCGGGGTGCTCGGCTTTGTCGGCATCATCCTCGCGCTGGGCACCATGCTCGGCAAGATGATGGCCGAATCCGGCGGTGCCGATCAGATCGCCCAGACCCTGATCCGCGCCTTCGGCAAAGAGAAGGTCCAGTGGGCCATGATGTTCGCCGCGTTCCTGGTGGGCATCCCGCTGTTCTTCGAGATCGGCTTTGTGCTGCTGATCCCGCTGGTGTTTATCGTCGCGCGCCGCACCGGTGTGTCGCTGATCAAGATCGGTATCCCGCTGCTCGCAGGCCTCTCGGCAGTGCACGGCCTGGTGCCACCGCACCCGGGCCCGCTGCTGGCTATCGGCGTGTTTGGCGCGGACATCGGCAAGACCATCCTGTACGGCCTGATCGTCGCACTGCCGACCGCCATCATCGCCGGCCCGATCTTCGGTACGTTCATCGCCAAGTACATCCCCGGTAATCCCTCCCAGGAACTGGTGGATCAACTGGCCCGCGAGACCGATAACAAGTCGCTGCCAAGCTTCGGCATCACATTGGTCACCGTGCTGCTGCCGGTGTTTCTGATGTTGCTCAAAACCTTCGCCGACATCGCCTTTGCCGAAGGCAACGTGGTGCGCAACTGGATGGACATGATCGGTCACCCGATCACCGCCTTGCTGCTGGCGCTCCTGCTGTCCCTGTACACCTTTGGCAGTCGCCAGGGCATTCACTCCAAGCAAATCCTCAAGCTGCTCGACGCCAGCCTTGCGCCGACGGCCGCGATCATCCTGATCATCGGTGCCGGTGGTGGCTTCAAGCAGATGCTGGTGACCAGCGGCGTGGGTGACGTGATTGGCCATATGGCGGTGAATGCGCAGATCAACCCGATCCTGCTGGCCTGGCTGGTGGCGGCGGTGATTCGTATTGCGACCGGTTCGGCAACCGTGGCGACCATTACCGGCGCGGGCATCGTAGTGCCGGTGGTGGGGATGATCCCTGGGGTTAACCGTGAGCTGTTGGTGCTGGCGACGGGGGCGGGTTCGTTGATCCTGTCTCACGTCAACGATGCGGGGTTCTGGCTGGTGAAGCAGTACTTCAACATGACCGTGGCCGAGACCTTCAAGACCTGGACGGCGATGGAAACCATTCTGTCTGTGGTGGCGTTGATCTTCATCATGCTGCTGTCGTTGGTGGTCTAACAGACACACCAGCAGCAAGGGTGAAAACCCAATGCAAATGTGGGAGGGGGCTTGCCCCCGATGGCGGTGGGTCAGTCACCAGATGCAGTGATTGAACCTCTGCTATCGGGGGCAAGCCCCCTCCCACATGTTGACCACATTTGTTCAGGTGGATCGGGTCAGGCTTTAGCGACCAGCCCATCCGCCCGGAACATCCCGCGAATCCCGCGCACCGCCTGGCGAATCCGGTCCTGGTTTTCGATCAGCGCAAAGCGCACATGATCATCCCCATACTCGCCAAATCCAATCCCCGGCGACACGCAGACCTTGGCTTCCAGCAGCAGCTTCTTGGCAAACTCCAGCGAACCCATGGCGGCATACGCCTCCGGGATCTTCGCCCAGACGTACATCGACGCCTTGGGATTCTCCACCATCCAGCCCAACTCATGCAGGCCCTTGACCAGCACATTGCGGCGCTGGCGGTACTGCTCGGCGATGTCCTTCACGCACTGCTGATCGCCTTCCAACGCAGCAATCGCGGCGACTTGCAGCGGGGTGAAGGTACCGTAATCGTGGTAACTCTTGATCCGTGCCAGGGCGTTGACCAGTTCCGGGTTGCCCACCATGAAACCGATGCGCCAGCCAGCCATGTTGTAGCTCTTGGACAGGGTGAAAAACTCCACCGCAATGTCCTTGGCCCCCGGCACTTGCATGATCGATGGGGCTTTCCAGCCGTCGTAGACGATGTCGGCGTAGGCCAGGTCATGCACCACCAGCACGTCGTACTGCTTGGCCAGGGCGATCACCCGTTCGAAGAAATCCAGCTCCACGCACTGCGCAGTCGGGTTGGACGGGAAGCCGAGGATCATCATCTTCGGCTTCGGGATCGACCCACGAATCGCCCGTTCCAGCTCGGCGAAGAAGTCCACGCCCGGAATCAGCGGCACCGAACGCACCTGGGCGCCGGCAATCACGGCACCGTAGATATGAATCGGGTAGCTCGGGTTGGGCACCAGCACCGTGTCGCCCTGGTCCAGGGTGGCCAGCATTAAATGCGCCAGGCCTTCCTTGGAACCGATGGTGACGATGGCTTCCGTCTCGGGGTCGATGTCCACCTCGTAGCGGTCTTTGTACCAGCGCGAAATCGCCCGGCGCAGACGCGGAATGCCTTTGGAGGTGGAGTAGCCGTGGGTGTCTTCACGCTGGGCGACGGTGACCATTTTCTCCACGATATGGGGAGGCGTGGCGCCGTCGGGGTTACCCATGCTCAAGTCGATGATGTCTTCGCCGCGCCGACGCGCAGCCATCTTCAGCTCGGCAGTGATATTGAAAACGTAAGGGGGGAGTCGATCTATGCGCGCAAAGCGGCGCGGCGAACCTTGGTCGGCCATTGTTGCCTCGAAGTACGTAAGCGCCCGGAACCGTCCGAGCGACGTCGGCCACTGCGGTGGCCTGCGGAGCAGACAATACGGTCGATGATGGCCAGTTGTCCATATGCGTAGGAAAATTTTCTGCATGGAGTACGGCACGGATATGCCCCTATACTCGATGCGGGTTTGTTCCCTCATAAGAAGGAGACTGTTCGTATGGATCAGCAGACAAAACAACCGTTAGAGCCACGCATGGAAGCAGGCAAGGCCTTGGTGATTGCTGGGGTACAAGGGCGTTATTCCAAGGCGACGGTGGGCGATATTCCCAAGTTGTGGGAGTTGTTCGACAGCTGTATCAAGGACATCAAGAAGCGCATCGGCGGTGTGACCTATGGCGTTTGCCATAACCCCAATCACGGCGAATTCGATTACATGGCGGGGGTGGAAGTCCCGAGCAAAAGCGACGTCCCGAGCAACTTCGAAGCCATTGAAATTCCACCGCTCAACTATGCGGTGTTCCCGCATTACGGACCGGTGCAGGCATTGGAACAGACGTACGAGCGCATCATGTTCGAGTGGTTGCCACATTCGGGCTACAAAGTGGCAGGGCCGGATTTTGAACGCTATAGCGCTGATTTTGACGTGAGGAAAGGTACGGGGACGGTGGAGATCTGGTTGCCTGTCGTAGCCAATACCTGATGGCGCATGACTGAGCTGCCGGGGCAGCTCAGTCGCGTGTGTCAACGGCTGAGCAGCCGCCCGATGAAGGACGCGTTGCCGCCGAGCGTGCCACTGCTTTGCAGGCGCTCTTCCTCCAAAACGCGCTCGAGTTTGTCGATACAGGAAGGCTGCGGCCTTGATTGCGTGTCGTTCCAGGCTATTGCGACGCCTTGATCGCCAAAGTCGGCGTCCAATTGGCCGGTCACGGTGTGTCTGAGCAGCTTGACCAGATTTCCGCTGTCATTACGCGCCAACGCGACAATCTTCCCATCGTTCTGGACCGTTACACTGGCATAGTTGCCATGGTTGGTTTCGGTTTCCAACGGCTGTCCTGCGTTGAACGACATGTCCAGTTGACCGTTGGCAAGCAGGCTGGCAACGAAGTTCATTTGATGTGGGAGTTTGTGGCTGTCGCCGACCACCGCAATGCCGCCGACAACGGCAATGCGCCCCTCTGGGCCGCTCGCCAGCACAGTAACCTGTTGGTGGTGATTGCCCGAAAGCGGCAAATGGACAAGTCCGTTGTTGCCAAATCCTGTGTTCAGTTCCCCTTTGTTCGTATACCCGCTGAGGTGGGCTTTGCCATTGCTGGTACCCGCCAGTACAAAACCCTGCGCTGTCGTCAAGACCGCACTCAGGAGAACACCATGGACTTCAAGTGGCCCGTTGTTTCCGAAGTTGATAAATCGGCCACTTTCGTCGAGCTGGTAAACGAAACTTTTGGTGCCGTCATTGAATACAACGATGATGTTGCCATCACCCTGCACCGCAAGACCGGCCTTGCTGGTTTCACCGAGATTGATCGCTTGATTCAGCACAACTTGACCGTTAGTGCCAAACGACTTATCTACGTCGCCGTTATCGACCCGGAATCGTGTGACAAACGCCGCTTCACCGTCAGTATTTGCCGCTAGCAGCAGGGGTTTGTTATCCGGCTGAATCAGCATGTCGACAAGGACGTCGCGGTCTTCAGCCGGCGTGAGCCAGAACCCGAAGTTGATATCCTCCTCTCCGGTCGGTGTGTGTTTGGTGAGACCGATGAAGTGATTGTTCTGGTAAGTAAACAGGCCCGCTGTAAGGGTCGAGCCATTACTGAGGGCGCGGGAAATCCCCACCGTATTTCTGTAGATCACAGTGCCGTTCTTGGGGGTTGCGTTACCAAACGAAAGATCCGCGCTTCCTGCGGTGTTTACTGCAGTACTGCTCGATGAAGTCTTCATGGAATGTCTCCGCACTGGACGTAAAACGTTTCCACTCCTGCTCGTCATATTCCGTGAGCGACAACCTTGGCGTTACAGTAAAAGGCATCGAGGTGCGTGCGTATAGCTGTGAGATCTGACAGTAGGCAACGGGGGCTAAAGCCTGCGCCGACTGCCGTATCACTTTCGCTAGGTAAGGTGTGTCAAAGACGCTCCACCCAACATCAGACTCAACCTGCGTTCATACCCCACCCGCGCCTTGTACGCCTCGCCGATATCCAACCAGCCCGCTTGCAGATATAACCCCATCGCCGCCACATTGGCGCTGTCCACCGACAGTTCCAGTGCCTCGATTTGTGGCCATTCCTGGCGCGCTGCCGCTGGCAATGCCTGCAAACACGCCTTGCCGAACCCTCGCCCTTGCTGGCGCCGATCCACCTGGAACGCATGCAGCGTGGCGCTGTGTGCATCGGCCCAATGGGGCAGGCAAGGCGGGCGTTTGAGCAAGAGGAAGGCCACCGGAATGTCATCGGCCAGCAGGGCGAACCCTTTGACGCCTGGGCTCGGTTTGGCCAGCAGCGAATTGAGCGCGCAATACATATCGCCGCAAAACGGCAGTTGTTCGGGATGAACTTCGATGGCGCTGGCTTGCTGTCGTTGCACAGCAGTGAGCGCCTCGTAGGCGACAAGGCGGGTTTGCATCGGAACGTCCGAACGGCTGCAAGGAAGCGCGCAGTCTAGCGGGTTTGAGGGCGACACAGTGCTTAGTGATAAGCAGGCGGGCCCAGAGCGAGGCGCGCCAATTCACCACATACTCTGAGCCTGATCACTCATCCAGCATCTGCGCCAGCATCCAGCTGCCCGCCGGTCCCGGTGGATACTGCCGCGACCACAGCGCATCCACCGCTACCAGTCGCGGCCAACCGCGCACTGGGAGTTCCACCAGCCCAGTGTTGCCAAAGCGTTCCACCAGCCAACGCGGCAGCTCGGCCCAACCGAAACCGAGCTGGGCCATTTCCATCAGCATCAGAAAACTCGGCGCCGACCAAACGCGGCCGCTGGGGCGGGTTTCATTCGGGTTGATGATGCTCGCCAGCCGAAGTTCGCGGTGTTGCTGCAAGCACTGCGCGTCGACGTTCGGCAGCGTGGCCAACGGATGCTCGGGCGCGACGAACAGCGCGATTTCCGTGCGTTCAGCCACGGGCGCGCGGCTGAGGTCGGGTGGGTAATGCGCCTGGGCTTCGACAAACGCGATCTGCGCACGACCGCTCTGCACCAGCGCGATCAAGTCTTCGCACTCGGCGATCAGCCATTCCAGTTCAAGGTCCGGGTAACGCTGCTCGAAGGCCTTGAGCGCGAGTTCGAAGCGCTCAGATTGATAGGTATCGGACATGGCAATCGTGACTTTCGGCTCCAATCCCATGGCCAACTGACTCGCGGCCAGCGACAGGCGACTGCTGGCTTCCAGGACTTGCTCGGCGCGTTGCAGCAACACCAGGCCGGCGGGCGTGAGCGTCGGCTTGCGGCTGCTGCGATCAAACAGCACCACATCCAAATCAATCTCCAGGCTGGCTACCGCCGCGCTGACGGTGGACTGGCTCTTGCCCAGTTTGCGCGCCGCCGCCGAAAACGAGCCTTGGGTGGCCGCCTGCACAAACGCCTGCAGCACTTCATTAGAGGCCATGACTATCGCCTTGATCGATGGTTATTGGTTATGAAGTATCGATTCAAAGGGTAATGATGGCAACCGTCGTCACTCTCGGAGACGGGTCATGAACCCTACCAAATCCATCACTGAACGCGTTTGCCAGGCTGTTGGTTTCGAAGCCCTGGCGTTGTTGATCTGCACCCCTTTGTTGGCGTGGATCATGGACAAGCCGGCCCTGGAAATGGGCATGGTCACCCTGGCGATCAGCCTGATGGCGCTGACCTGGAACGTGATCTTTAACGGCCTGTTCGACCGACTCAAGGCACGCCTGCAACTGGCCAACAATGGCTGGACCCGTGTGTTGCACGCGCTCATGTTTGAAGGTGGCTTGGTTTTGGTGTGCGTACCGCTGATTGCGGCGTGGCTGAATATCAGCCTGATGCAGGCATTTATCCTCGACATAGGTGTATTGCTGTTCTTCCTGCCGTACACCTATGTGTATCACTGGGGCTATGACGTACTGCGCGACAAGCTCCTACAGAAACATGCCGCCCGACGCCTCGATGCGCTGGCCGGTGATCCAGTGGCTGCCGTCGGCCAGCAGGCTGGCAATCGCTCCACCGATATCGTCCGGTAAGCCGGCGCGGCCCAGGGCGGTGTTGCTCGCGACCATGGCATTGAGGTTGGCGTTGTCGCGTACAGCGCCGCCGCCGAAGTCAGTTTCGATCGCGCCAGGGGCCAGGATGTTGACGCTGATCCCGCGCCCACCCAGCTCTTTGGCCTAGTAGCGGGTCAGCACTTCCATGGCGCCTTTCATCGCCGCGTAGGCGGCATAGCCCGGCAGGCTGAAACGCGCCAGGCCGCTGGAGACGTTGAGGATGCGGCCGCCGTCGCGGATCAACGGCAACAGCTTCTGCGTCAGGAAAAACGGACCCTTGAATTGGATCGCCACCAGTTGGTCGAACTGGGCTTCGGTGGTCTCGGCAAAACTGGCGTGAATGCCGATCCCGGCGTTGTTGATCAGAAAGTCGATGTGATCCTGTGCGAAAACATCCTTAAGCACGCCGGCCACGTCGCCGACAAAACCTTCGAATGTTGCGCTTTGGCTCACATCCAATTGCAGCATGGCAGCGCGGCCACCCAATTGTTCGATCTCGGCCACCAATGCCTGCGCCTCGTCGGCCTTGCTGTGATAGGTGCCGATGATGTCTACGCCTTGCGCCGCCAGGTGCAACGCAGCGTTTTTACCCAAACCACGGCTGGCGCCGGTGATCAATGCGATTTTGCGGGTCATGGTGCAGTCCTCTTCAGATGTGAACGTGGGACTGAGTGTATTTGTCCGCTGCTAACGTGATAAACAGGGCTACACCGGAATCACTGGCCGGATAAGGCGAACAATCCTATGAACAAACTTGAGTTGCTGCGCACCTTCGTGCGGGTCACCGAACTGTCGAGTTTTACCCAGGCGGGCGAGAGTCTGGGGCTGCCGCGTTCCACGGTGTCCGAGCATGTGCAGGCGCTGGAAGAACTGCTCGGCGCGCGTCTGTTGCAGCGCACCACACGCAAAGTGCAGGCGACCCAGGACGGGCGCGTGTTGTACGAGCGCAGCAAGGACCTGCTTGCGCATATGGAGGAACTCGAAGGGCTGTTTCGCCAGGACGAAGCGCAACTGAGCGGGCGCATCCGCGTCGACATGCCCAACGTGATGGCGCGGGAACTGATCCTGCCGCGCTTGTCGCAGTTCATGGACGCGCACCCGTTGATCGAGTTGGAGATCAGTTGCACCGACCGCCAGGTCGACCTGCTCGCCGAAGGCTTCGACTGCGTACTGCGCGTCGGCGCCCAGCCGGACCACAGCGTGGTCGCACGCGTGCTGTGCCGCATGCCGATGATCAACTGCGCGAGCGCGGGTTACGTGCAACGTTACGGCGTGCCCGCGACCTTGGCCGATCTGGCGCAGCATCAATTGGTGCATTACGTGCGGCCGTTGGGTTCACGCTCGGCCGGTTTCGAGTATCAGCAAGGCAACAAGGTGCAGCGCATCCCCATGGCCGGGCGAGTGACGGTCAACAGCACGGATGCGTATCGCGTTGCGTGCCTGGGCGGTTTTGGCATTACTCAGGTGCCGGCCTTGGGTATTCGTGACTTGCTCGCCAGTGGCGAGTTGGTTGCCCTGCTCCCGGACTACCCGGCGCCGCCGCTGGATGTGTCCTTGCTCTACGCGGGCCAGCGGCATTTGCCGTTGCGGGTGCGCGTGTTCATGGACTGGCTGGCGGCCACCCTGCAAGCCCATCTTTAACGGCGCGCCGACAGTTGCTGCGGCGCCAGGAACGCGTCGTGAAAGTAATCCCGGAACGCCTGCATCGCCGGGGTAAATGCCCGCTCGCGGTGCCAGGCCAGTCCGACGCTCATGGGCGTGACCGGGTCGGTGACGGTCAGGGTTTCGATGCGCTTGCCTTCCAGTGACCACGGGCGGTGCACCAAGTCCGACAGAATCGCCACGCCGCTGCCATTGGCGACCATGCTGCGTACTGCCTCCACCGAACTGGTGCGCAGTCGCACCTTAGGCGTTTGCCCGGCCTGTTCCCAATAGCGCATGGCGCTGTGTTCGGCTTCATCGACGGTCAGCAGGATGTAGGGCTCCTGCGCGACATCCGCCAGGCTCACGGCGCCGCGCTCGCACAATGGGTGATGGCTGGGCAGCCACAGGCGACGTTCCGAGTTGAACAGAATCTCGGAAACGATCGCCGGGTGAGTCAGGTTGGCGGTGAGCACCACGGCCATGTCGAACTGGCCGTCGAGCAGACCTTGTTCGATCGCCTGGCGCTCCTGCTCGAAGACCTCGATGGTCACGTCCGGATGCCAATGCTCCATGCGCTGCAAGTGATGGGGCAGGAAGTAACCAAGTACGGTGTAACTGGCCGCTACCCGCAGCACGCCGCTGGCGCGGTAGTCGGGCAATGGACTGTTCAGCGCATCGTCCACGCTGCGCACAATCACATAGGCGCGGTTGAGAAAGTGCCGCCCGGCATCGGTCAAGTTCATGCCTTGGGCCGAGCGCACAAACAGTTGCACGCCGAGCATCGCCTCCAACTCCTTGATCGCCGTGGTCACCGCCGACTGCGAGATGTTCAGGTGGATCGCTGCCTGGGAAATCTGGCCGATCTCAGCGGTGGCGACGAAGTAGCGGATTTGGCGCAAGGTCAGCGACATGAGCGATATCTGTTTTTCAGAAGATAGGGCATCTGATAATAGATCTTCCCAAGGGGTCAAGGCGCAGCCTACTTTTCCAACATCATTTCTGGCGGAGCGACCCCGATGCAGGCAGTGGATTTCAATTCGGACATGGGCGAAGGTTTCGGCCCCTGGACCATCGGTGATGGCGTCGACGCGGAGCTGATGGCCTACATCAGCTCGGCCAATATCGCCACCGGCTTCCACGCCGGCGACCCCGGCACCATGCGCCGCACCGTCGAACGCGCCAAGCAACTGGGCGTGGCCATCGGCGCCCATCCCGGCTTTCGTGATCTGGTCGGCTTTGGCCGTCGGCATATCAACGCACCGGCTCAGGAGCTGGTGGACGATATGCTCTACCAACTCGGTGCCCTGCGGGAAATCGCCCGCGCCCAAGGCGTGACGCTGCAACATATCAAGCCTCACGGCGCGCTCTACATGCACCTGGCCCGTGACGAAGAAGCGGCCCGGCTGCTGGTGCAAAACCTGCAACTCATCGAACCGACGCTGTTGCTGTACTGCATGCCCAACTCGGTGATCTGGCGGGTGGCCAAGGAGTTGGGGCAACCGGTGGTCCGGGAATTCTATGCCGATCGTGAGTACGATCTGACGGGCTCCATCGTGTTTACTCGCACTGTTCGCGCGCTTGATCCTGCAACGGTGGCGGCACGTGTCCTGCGGGCTTGTCAGACGGGGTTGGTGCGCACCGTAGAAGGCGAAGATCTGTTTATCGAATTCGATTCCATCTGCCTGCACAGCGACACTCCCGGCGCCCTGGAACTGGTGGAAGCCACCCGCGAGGCCTTGGACCAGGCGGGTATCACGGTCAAAACACCCTAATAAGATCGATCCCTTACTTTTTTGCCTGCCTTTCCATAACCATTCCAAGAGGAAGCGACATGGCTGAAACGACCCCCATCCGCTACAGCTTCGGCGGTGACGAACACCTGTTTGCCGAGGTCAGCGACAGCATGTCGTTGGAGGCCTTTTTCAAGGGCATGGCGGTGACTCGAGCGGTGGAGCGCCTGGCGCTGGAAGGCGTGCTGGATGTGTGCCTGGCCAATGCCTCGTTCCAGATCCGCTTCGACCCCGACCGCATCGCGCCCCATGTGTTGCTCGACGCCGTGCAAAGCGCCGAAGCCCAGGCCGTGGCCGAACGCACCTTGCGCACGCGCATCATCGAAATCCCGGTGCTGTACAACGACCCCTGGACCCATGAAACCCTGATGCGTTTTCGCGATCGCCATCAAGACCCCAGCGGCACCGACCTGGAGTACGCCGCGCGCATCAATGGTCTGGCGGATGTGGACGCGTTTATCGCCGCTCACAGCGGCGCGCCGTGGTTTGTGTCGATTGTCGGGTTTGTCGCGGGTCTGCCGTTCATGTTCCAGATGGTCGAGCGCGAGCGGCAGTTGCAGGTGCCCAAATACCTGCGCCCGCGCACCGACACGCCCAAACTCACCCTCGGCCATGGTGGCTGCTTTGGGTGTATCTACTCGGTGCGCGGCGCTGGCGGTTACCAAATGTTCGGCGTGACCCCGGCACCGATCTACGATCCGGCGCAGCAGTTGGCCTACCTCAAGGAGCACATGGTGTTCTTTCGCCCCGGTGACATCGTGCAGTTCAAACCCATAGAACGTGATGCCTACGACCTGGCCGTCGCCGAGGTGGACGCAGGCCGTTTCGACCTGCGCATCCGCCCGGTGGAATTTTCCCTCGACGCCTTTCTGGCCGACCCGGTGGGCTATCCGAAAACCCTGCAGGAGGCGCTGGCATGATCAAAGTCCTCAAACCCGGCCTCGCCACCTCTGTGCAGGACCTTGGCCGCGAAGGTTATTACCACTTGGGCATTCCGCCGTCGGGGGCGCTGGACCAATACGCGCTGAGCGCGGCCAACCATCTGGTGGGCAATCCGGTCGGTGCGGCGGGCCTGGAATGCACCTTGATCGGGCCTGAATTGGAATTCCAACAGGATGCGTTAGTGGCACTCAGCGGCGCGCTCATGTCGCCGCGCCTTGACGGTGAAGTGGTGCATCAGGACACCGCGTTCCAGGTGCGTGCCGGGCAGGTGCTGCGTTTCGAATTTCCCAAGGCCGGCGCACGGACTTACCTGGCGGTGGCCGGCGGCATTGATGTGCCCGTGGTGCTCGGCAGTCGCTCCACTTACACCCTGGGCGCGCTTGGTGGGTTTAAAGGTCGGCGCTTGCAGGAGGGTGATGAATTGCCCATCGGTGAGCTCTGCGGGCAGGGCCGGGCGGGCAACAGTTTGCCGATGGCCTTGCGCCGGTCGGTAGGGGGCGATATCACCCTGCGTGTGGTGCCTGGCCTGTATTACGAGCGCCTGACCGGTGCCGCCAAAAGCAGTTTTTTCGCCGAACCGTGGACCGTGGGTTCCGAAGCGGACCGTATCGGCTATCGCTTCAAGGGCGGTAGCGCGTTGAGCTTTGAACCACGGGAACAGCCGTTTGGGGCGGGCTCGGATCCGTCGAATATTGTCGACAGTTGCTACCCCATCGGTTCGATCCAGGTACCGGCGGGGCTGGAGCCGATTGTGTTGCATCGAGATGCGGTGTCGGGCGGAGGCTACGCGATGATCGGCACGGTGATCAGTGCCGATCTGGATTTGATCGGGCAGATGCAGCCCAACCAGCGCGCGGGTTTTGTGGCGGTGACGCTGGAGGAGGCCCTTGAGGCGCGGCGGGTGTACAAGAAGCGGCTCAAGGCCATGACGGGACTCTTCAACAACTGACACAACACACATCCAACTGTGGTAGGGAGCAAACCCCCTCCCACAGTTTCAATCTATGTTGTGTCAGAAAAGTTGGGTGAACAGCCAGTAGAGGCTGCCAGACAGAAGAATCGCCGCCGGCAACGTCAGCACCCACGCCATCAGCAAATTGCGGATCGTCCGCATCTGCAACCCAGCACCATTGGCCACCATGGTCCCCGCCACACCGGATGACAGCACATGGGTTGTCGACACCGGCAACCCATACATATCTGCGGCCCCGATGGTCAGCATCGCCACTGTTTCCGCCGCCCCGCCTTGGGCGTAGGTCATGTGGGTCTTGCCGATTTTCTCGCCCACCGTGACCACGATGCGCTTCCAGCCGACCATGGTGCCCAGGCCAAGCGCAATGGCCACCGCGATCTTCACCCAAAGCGGAATAAAGCGCGTGGCGTTGTCGATCTGTTGCTTGAACAGCTGCAGTTTGTCTTGGGTGTCGGCGTCGAAATTGCCGACCTTGCCCTTGTCCATCAGGCGAATGGTTTCGCTGGTCAGGTACATGTCGTTACGCACGTTGCCGACCGCCTCGGCGGGGACTTTGGCCAGGGAACCGTAGCCTTTGACTTCTTCGCCGATATGCCCGGTGAGCGCAGCGAGGGCCGGCACCAGGTCCGGTGTGGCTTGCTTGGTGCGCACGTAGGTCGACAGGACGGGGCGCGGGTCGCCGGGCAATGCCTGCGCCGTGGTTTTCATCAGGGCGGCCTGGGTCACTTCGGCCACCGCCGCGAACTGCAAAGACTGCTCGGCGGGCATGGTGCGGTTCAACGCATAGGCCATGGGCAACGTGCCGACCAGAATCAGCATGATCAGGCCCATGCCTTTCTGCCCATCGTTGGAGCCGTGGGCGAACGACACGCCGGTGCAGGTGGCGATCAACATGCCGCGAATCCACCACGGCGGCGGGGTGTTGCCTTTGGGCGCCTTGTACAGCGATCGGTTCTTCACAAAGGCGCGCATGGCCAGCAGCAACAAGGCTGCAAACGCAAAGCCGATCAAGGGGGACAGTAGCAACGCATAACCAATCTTGGTCGCCTGGGCCCAATCTACCCCGCTGGTACCGTCACGTCCGTGCATCAAGGCATTCGCCACGCCGACGCCGATGATTGAGCCGATCAGCGTATGGGAGGACGATGCCGGTAAACCCAGCCACCAGGTGCCGAGGTTCCACAGGATCGCAGCGATCAGCAGGGCGAAGATCATCGCGAAACCGGCCGATGAGCCCACCTGCAAAATCAGCTCCACCGGCAGCAGGGCGATGATGCCAAACGCCACCGCGCCGCTGGAGAGCAGCACGCCGAGGAAGTTGAAAAAGCCTGACCACACCACCGCGAAATGCGGTGGCAGCGAGTTGGTGTAGATCACCGTCGCGACGGCGTTGGCGGTGTCGTGGAAACCGTTGACGAACTCGAAGCCCAGAGCGATCAACAACGCGACGCCCAGCAGCAGGAACGGAGTCCAGGTGGTGACCACCGTGCCCAGTTCGTGCATGTCATGCATCAGGCTGTAGGCGGTGAACAACAGTCCCATGGCGAGGACGGCGAAGAAAATGATCACGGTCACCAGGCCAGGTTTCTTGTCCAGGCGCGGTTTTGAATCGACGGAAGATGAGTGCGTGGAGGCAGTCAGGGAAGGGGTGGCCATGCCGGAGCATCCAGGTGATGAAGGATGTCGTTCATAGTCATTGCAGAATGTTACAACGGTGCTGCCGCAGGTCAGTGTTTGGTCAATCAGGCACGCCATTAGTCTGTCTTGCAGCGCACACAGCCGCGAAACTCATAGGCACCACCGATCCCTGTGGGAGATGTCGAGCTTCAGCGAGGCTTCGATAGCGGCGGCAGGGCTGGCAGAGGTGTTGGCTGACACACTCTCATCGGGAGCAAGCCCCCTCCCACAGCGGATCTCATTTCAATTTGAAAATCTGCGAAACGCCCAACGCCCGGCAATCAAGGTAAAGGTCGCGACCAGCGCCACCAAAATCCAGAAGCCTTCCGGGTCTTGTGAAAGCGGCACGCCGCCGACGTTCATGCCAAAAAAACCGGCGATAATGTTGATCGGCAGTGCCAGCACCGTCACCACCGTAAGGGTGAACAGTGTGCGGCTGCTTTGCTCGTTGAGGTTGGCGGCGATCTCTTCCTGCAACAGTTTGATGCGTTCGCCCAGAGCCGTCAGGTCGTTGATGATCAGCGCAAACTCTTCGGTGGATTTGCGCAACTCCTTCACGTCTTCCTTTTGCAGCCATTGCGGCGGTCGGTTGAGCAGGCGCAGCAACGAGCCCGGCTCCAACGCCAGCAAGCGTTGCAGGCGCACCAGCACCCGGCGCGCGGCACCCAGTTCGGCGCGGTTGGTGGACAGGCGCGAGGACAGTAATTGGTCTTCGATATGGTCGACGCTGATGCTGGTCTTGCGCACGATCTGCGTCAGCACTTCGCCCTGGTCGCGCAGCAAATGCACCAACAGTTCCAGTGGCGAGCGAAAGTGTTCTCCGGCCTTTACCGACGAGCGCAACTTGTCCACCGAGTGCAACGGTTGCAGCCGCGCGCTGATCAACAGGCGGCTGCGAGCGCATACCCACAGCGTGGAAATATCCGACGAGACCATGCTGCTGAAGTTGAACACCACGTCGTTGACCACCGCCAGCAAGGCCGAGTCGACGTGTTCGATGCGGGTGGAGCGCGAGCCCTCGTGAAGGGCCTCGAAAAACTCTTCAGGCAGCTCCAGGTGCGCCTGCATCCAGCGCTCGCAGGCGGCGTGGGCGAGGTTCAGGTGCAGCCACAAGAACTCCTCCGGGTCCTGCGGTTGCTTCAATGCCGCCAGGGCGGTAGCCGAGTCAATCTGCTCCCCCTTAACACCTGGGCGAAAACGAAAACCGTAAAGCAAGCCAAACAGATCGGAGTCCTGATGGCTGTGATCGATGCTGTGATTCATGGAGGCTCGCAGAGAAAAGGCCTGTAGGACATTTCACAGGTCGCGTGGCGAATAATTACAGGGTTATTTGACATTTTTATGACAGTCGTTGGTTTATTTCGCATTCGTGACATTTTATTGACCATTTGTCCGAATCCCTTCAAGAAGGCTCTATTCCGGCCGATTCAGCTCATTAACAACCGTTAGGGATGTGCGGTGTCTTTGTCGACAGGGAGGTCAAGGCGTGCACACGCCACTTACCTGTATCGAGGCTTTCCCCGATGAATGTTTTGCGAACCTCCTTGAGAGCACAAATCCTGTCGCTGCTCGGTGGCAGCTTGCTGGCGATATTGTTGATCGCCCTGGCCTGTTTCAACTTCCTCTCCAACGGGGTGCAGAGTTATCGCAGTTTGATTGACGGGCCGTTGCTCACTTCGCAATTGATCGACGAAGCCAACCTGCAGTTCAAGGTGCAGGTGCAGGAATGGAAAAACGTGCTGCTGCGCGGCAAGCAGCCTCAGGATATGGAGAAATATTGGGGCCAGTTCCAGGACCGGCAGCGCGATGTGCAAAGTATCCTCGCTCGCCTGGTCACCCAGACCAGCAGCGACGCGCCGTTGAGCCGACGCATCGAAACCCTGCGCCTGGAGCACCAGCAACTGGGCGTTGCCTATCAGAAGGGCCGTGATGCCTATATGGCGGCGGGTGGTGATGCAACCGTCGGCGATACGGCAGTCAAAGGCGTAGACCGCGCCGCCAGTGAGCAGATGAGCGCTCTGGTCAGCGACCTGCGTGCCCAAGGCAGCCAGCAATCTCAGGCCATCAGTGCCTACGCCGAGCGCACCGTGCTGGTGGGGCTGGCGATTATGTTGCTGTCTGGTGTGCTGATCGGCCTGTTCAGCCTGTGGCTGATCAACCGCAACCTGATCCTGCCGATTCGTGGCTTGATCGACTACGTCACGCAACTCAGCCACGGCCGCTTTGCCGAGCGCGTAGCCAGCCGTCGCCAGGATGAACTGGGCCACCTGGCCGCCGCCGCGAATACGCTGCGCGACTTCCTCGCTGAAACCTTCACCCGCTTGCAGCGCAGCGCCACCGACTTGGTCAGCGCCAGCGGCGAGTTGAACTCGATTGCCGGCCTGATGGCTACCGGCACCCAAGAACAATTCAACCGTACCGACCAAGTGGCCACGGCCATGACCGAAATGTCGGCCACCGCCCAGGAAGTCGCACGCCACGCTGCCAGTGCCTCGCGCGCGGCCGACGAGGCAGATCACTCGGCCCGCGAAGGCGGTGAAGTGATGAAGGTCACCATCGCTACCATCGGCCAGATGCGCACGGAAATCCTCAACACCGGCACCATCATCCGACGCCTGGAAGCTGACAGCGTACGTATCGGCAAAGTGTTGGAAGTGATTCGCGGCATCGCCGAGCAAACCAACCTGCTGGCGCTCAACGCCGCTATCGAGGCGGCGCGGGCGGGCGAGGCGGGGCGTGGTTTTGCAGTCGTCGCCGATGAAGTCCGCAGCCTGGCGCAACGCACGGCCGCGTCGATCATCGAGATCAACCAGATTATTCAGGCGGTGCAGACCGGCGCGATCGATGCGGCCGAGGCGATCGTCAGCGGCCAGTCGTGCAGCGATGACAGCGTGGAAAAAGTCAGCCAGGCCGGCGCCATGCTCGACCACATCACTCAGGCGGTGGAAGCGATCCGCGACATGAACCGCCAGATCGCCACGGCGGCCGAGGAGCAGACGTCGGTCGCCGAGGACATCTCGCGCAATATCACCCAGATCACCACGGTGGCCACGGCCAACCTCGACAACGTGCAACGCACCGAAGCCGCGAGCCACAATCTGCGCGGTTTGTCCGGTGAGTTGAATGAGGTGACGGCGCGCCTGGGCGCCTGATCAGCCGGTTGGCAGGCTGAAGCTAAACATCGTGCCGTGCTCCGCGGTGGTGGACACTTTGAGTTCACCGCCATGAGCTTCGGCAATCTGCTTGACGATATACAACCCCAGGCCCAGGCCGGCCTGGGGCGTGTTCGTCGCTGGGCGTGAGTAAGGCTCAAAGAGCCGGGGCAAGGCTTGCGCGCTTATCTGGCCGGCGTTTTTCACTGACAGGTGGAAATGGTCGTCCTCAACCTGCGCGCGCACCTCCACCGGGCCGTCATGGCTGCCATGGTGAATGGCATTGGCCACCAGATTAGACAGCAACTGCGCCAAGCGGTCGCGGTCGCCACTGACCCCTTGCAGATCACCGATATCCGCACGAATCTCGCGCTGCGGGTGCACGCTCTGCACTTCCGATACCACATGCTGCAACGCCGCCTGTAACCCCTGGCAGTCGCCGATGTTGAGTGGGATGCCGCTGCCCATGCGGCCCCTGGCGAAATCCAGCACGTCTTCCACTAACTGCGCGGCGCGTCGGCCGCTGGTGAGAATGTGCCGCACGAGGGTATCGGTGGCGGGGTCCGGGTATTTACGCAGCAGTCGTTCGGCACCGAAGTTAATTGCAAACAACGGGTTGCGCAGGTCATGGCCGAGCACGGCGATAAATTGCTCGCGCAGTTCGGCGGTACTGCGTTCTTCCTGCAATTGCGCTTGTGTTTGCTGCGCGGCTTCTTCGGCTTCGATCTGCAATGACAACACCCGCGCAAACGATTCCATGGTCGATCGGATCGTGCTGCTGCGCAGCATGGCGGGATTGGGGTCCAAGGCGCAGATCGTGCCGAAGAAGCGCCCGTCGGTGCGGAATACCGGCACCGAAATGTAGCTTTCGAAGTGGTACAGGCGCGGTGTGTGGTGGTCGTGGTAGACCGGGTCTTCGCTGGCCTTGTCGATCACCACGGAGATATGGGAACCGCGAATCTCGTGGCAAATGGTGGTGGTCAGGTCCAACTCGCCTCCGACGCCGAGGCCGAATCCCAGGCGGTCGAGTACGGCGCAGGCGGTCCAGGTTTCGTCGGTCACCCGCGCAACGGCGGCAAAGCGCAGGCCAGTCATGTCGCTGATCACTTGGAGCATTGCGGGAACGGCACTGATTCGGCCAATGGTGGCAATGTCGACGGCTTTTTGCTCCATGACGTGTTCTCGGTGTGCTGTGCGATGGCGTAATGCCCTGGCTGATGCGGGGAAGTCTAACGACCTTGAATTGAGTCGGGGGAATTTGATTCATTGCGACGGCGCTTTTTCCAGGCATTACTGACGAGCGCCCATAAAAAAACCGCGCCACCCGAAGGTGGCGCGGTTTTGAGGATTCAACTCAGGTGTCTTGCTTGTTTTCCAGCACGGCACCGGTCTTGGCGTCGAGCTTGACTTCAAACTTCTTGCCAGCGGTGTCGGTCAGGTCTACTTCGTAGACATATTGATCGGCTACACCGTGTTTGTTGTCCAGTTCGGTGTCGGTAATTGTCGCGCCAGGGTGAGTGGCTACGGCCGCGGCGTTGAGCTTGTCAAAATGCATCACTGCGCCGGATTTGACCAGGCCTTCAATATGATCCGGACGAACATCCGCTTGGGCCAGGCCGGCAGTCAGCGTCAGGGCAGTTGCGGCGAACAAAGTGGTCAAAGTTTTCATGGTGTATGTCCTTCTTTGGTGAGCTGTTTAAGTGGCGCCAGATTAACTGGCGCAACTTAATTCATCCTTAATGGCGCACTGACACCAACGATGCCTCAGTACTTATAGTCGTTGAGCAAATCCTGCACGCTGGACGACGGCCAGCGCTTGTAGAACTTCAGCAGCTCGGCGGCGCGGTTGGTGAAGATGCCGTCGACGCCGGCTTTCATCACTTTCTCGAAATCCACTGGCTCATCCACGGTGTAGACATGCACCAGCAGACCTTTGTCGTGGGTCAGCTTGTTCATTTCAGGCTTCACCAGGTCCGAATAGCTCTGGTCGCCGTGGTCGGTCAGCTCGGCGGATGGGCCGGTGCCGATGGCGCCGAGGCTCTTGGCTTCGTCGACCCATTTTTCGAACTCGGCGGCGTCTTTCGGTTCTTGCTTGGCGTAGTAGGCGGCCTTGGTTGGCTCGCCGGATTCGGCGAAGGTCTGCTTGGATTTCGGCTCGATGCTGCCTTCACCCACCCACAACAGCAGGATCTTCGGGGTGTTCGGCATTTCTTTCTGCAGCTCTTTGAGGCTGGCGGTCTCGAAGGTTTGCAGCACTACGCGGCCCTTGCCCTGGCCGACGCCGGTGTTGCTCTTGCCCAGCTTGGAGCCGGCGGAGCTCAACCAGCCTTTATCCAACAGCTTGTTTTTGAGATCGGCTTCGATGCCCGGGAACTGCTTGGGCTCCTTGGTCTCGATGTACAGGCCGGGTTTGTGCTGCGGATTGCCTTCGGCGATCTTGATGATGTCGTCCAGGCTCAGGATCTTCAGACCGACGAAGCCTGGACGCGCGCGGTCCGGGTAGGCGGCGTTGAACCAACTGCCGGCATCGAGGCTTTGCAGTTCCTTCCAAGTGAATTCGTTGGCCGGCGCGTCTTTACGCTCGGGAAACTTGGTGGCCACATCGGTGGTGCGCTGCAGGTTGTTGTCGTGCAGGGCGAACAACACGCCGTCCTTGCTGCGCTGCAGGTCCAGTTCCAGGTAGTCGGCACCCAGGTCGCGCGCAACTTTGTAGGCGGCGGCGGTGGATTCCGGAGCGTCGTAGGAGGCGCCTCGGTGAGCGATCACGGCAGGGTGGGGAATGCCTTCGTTGGTTGCCAATTCAGCCGGGCTGATCGGGTCGGCAGCCTGCGCCTGGCCAAGGCCGAGCATCAGGGCCAGCAGCAGGGCGCTCTTGGTAAACGTGACAGGCATATGCGAAGTCCTTTCGTGGAGGTAGCTTTTAGAAGGCCTCCTTTTTAACAATTGATTGCGAAAGGCGCTATCACCAAACCGACATTAACGTGCGCACCCGTCAATTTTCTCGGTTTTTTTGCCAGGCATTGCAGTACTCTTGACCGCAGCCGCCCCGCTAGAGGGCAGTACTTTCCGCCACGCGTGTAAACCATCTTTCCAGTCCCTGTGGGACTTTTCAGTGAGGTTTACCATGCGCATCACTTCCGAGCTCATCTGCCAGGCCGCCGACCAACTCCACGGATTTGTGGGCCTTAATCGCAAGACTGGCCAGTACATCGTACGTTTCAGCGAAGACTCCTTCGGCATGGACGTGGCCGATGACGGGATCATTCCTACCGCCGAATTTGTCTGGCTGCCCGCCCCCGAGCAGACCATGACCCTATCGCGTGAACGCATTCAGTTGCTGCTGGACCAAAACATCGATGACCGCATCAACATCACTGAGCCGCTGCGCGTGTATATGCGTCGGGTTGAGATTCCACAGATCAGTGCGTTGCGCAGTCTTGTGAGCTAGTTCGCTTCAAAACCGTAGGCCCGCTCCACCTTGCACACCCGTGTCTGAAATGCCGAGTACCAGGTGGCGCGGCCCTGCTCACGCACGTTCCGGTGCTCGGCCTGCTGCTTCCACGCCAGGATTGCTGCCTCGCTGCTCCAGTACGACACGGTAATCCCCAGGCCATCTTCCCGCGCCGATTCCACGCCCAGAAAACCAGGTTGCTGCCGTGCCAGTTCCAGCATGTGTGCGGCGGCCTCGCCGTAGCCGTGATCGCCCTCGGTGCGCAGTGAGCTGAAAATCACTGCGTAGTAGGGCGGGGTGGGTGTCTTGGCGATCATGCCGATTGCTCCTGGCACGCCTTGAGCAGGGCGATCGCCAGGGGCGGCGCGATGCCCTTGAGCGCCGCGCGTTCGGGCTGGAACAGGGTGGCGACGAAGAACGGATGGCCGAGCAATTCCACTGCTCGCAGGTCCCCTGCGCAGTCGTGGCCGGTGGCGATCAGGTCGCCCTCCAGCAACGCGCTGGCGAATTCGGGGTTCACTCCGTAACGGCAACGATAACCTTCTTCAAGATCAAGGGTCCCGTAGGCCTCGGCGATACGCGTGTAGGGCATTAAACGTACGGTGTCGGTCGCCTCCACCAGCGCGCAGGTCAAGGGTGTGATCACGGCGCGTTTTGCGTCAGGAGCCACTTCACCGTGTTCGGCGTCGACCCAACCCAGCGCGTTACGTGCATATTCCAGCAATGCATGTTGAAAACCACCGCAGGTGCCGAGCAATGGTCGGCGCTGCTCGCGGGCAAAGCGGATCGCCCGCAGTGCGCCATCGGTATCCCGGTAAGGGGTGGCGGGTACACACCAGAAACCGTCGAAGTCGTGCAGGGATTCCGGCAGGGTGTCGGTGTCGAGCCAGTGCACATCAACAGTCATGCCCAGCGTATCGGCTGCCCGTTGCAGGGCCACGGGAATCGCTTGGTGCGCGGTGACATGAGGGTTGTAATCGCCAATCAGCGCGAGGCGTAAGGGGGGGGCTTTCATCGTGTGCGTTCCATGGCTTGTTGTGGGCTGAGGCGCACTATAGATTGGCGTTTACGCAATCAATATTGGCGTTTGCCCATATGCTCAATGCACCGACGCACTATTCAATTGACTACCCTGACCTTTCGCTGATCCTTGCACTTGTGCGCGGCGGCTCCCTGGCGCGGGCGGCAGCGTTGTTGCGGGTGGATGTGTCCACGGTGTTTCGCGCGATACGACGCTTGGAGGCGGCACTGGGCCAGACACTGTTTGAAAAAAGCCGCGCCGGCTACCTGCCCACCAGCCTGGCCAACAACTTGGCGCAGCAGGCTGAACGCGCCGAACTGGCCCTCGAAGCGGCGCGTATCGGGGTGGAGCAGGGGGGCGAGGTGATCAGCGGCACAGTGCGCCTGACCTGTACTGACTTGGTGCTGCAAGGTCTGTTGCTGCCAGCATTGGCGCAGTTCATGCCGGACTACCCTGCGCTGATCCTGGAACTGAGCACCTCCAATGATTTCGCCAACCTCAGCCGCCGCGATGCAGATATCGCCCTACGCCTGACCAAGACTCCGCCTGAGCATCTCGTAGGACGTTGCCTCGGCACCGTGTCGTACCAAGTCTACGCAAGCGCCGACTATGCCCGCCGTCATGCAGGCCGTGAACTGGCCGACCTGACCTGGATCGCGCCGGATGACTTCCTGCCCGATCATCCCACCGTCGCCTGGCGCCGCGAACACTTGCCGGGAATTCGGCCCAGCTATCGCTGCAACAGCATGTTGTCGGTGACCGAATTGGTGCGGGCGGGAATGGGTGTGGCGGCGTTGCCGGACTTTCTGCTTGATGAGGGTCTGCAACCACTGGGCCCTGCATTGGCAGGGTATGACACGGCGCTGTGGTTGCTCACACGTCCCGATTGCCGGGCATTGCGCTCTGTGGTCACGTTGTTTGATGAGTTGGGACAGCATGTACGATTGCCGGATCGTTAGGTTTTTCGTACGAAGTGCTCATGCATTTCGCACGTCAGGCTTTCGATATGCTCGGTCAGTTGCTTGGTCATTTCCGTCAGTCGGGTGTTTTGCTCCAGCAATTCCAGCAGCTGTTTGGTGGTCTGAGCGGCCTGGGCCTGGCGTTCGGTATTGGCAGTGGCCAAGGCTTCGCGATGCTGTGCGTCGGCGTCTGACTGCGCCTTGTCTCGCGCAGCCTGGCGAGTCTGGGCCAACAGGATCAGCGGCGCGGCATAGGCCGATTGCAGGCTGAACGCCAGGTTGAGCAGGATGAACGGGTACACGTCGAAGTGAGTGATGCCGGTCGCATTCAGAACCACCCACAGCACCACAATCGCGGTTTGCGCGCCGAGGAAGGTCGGGGTGCCGAAGAAACGGGCGAAGGCTTCGGCCTTCAGCGCGAAGGTATCGTTACCGAAAGTCGGCGCCAGGTGAGCGTGGGGGCGGTGGAAACGCATGTGGTCAATAGGTGCGGTTTCAGGCTTCTCTGGGGTCATGGCGGGCTCGGGTCATCACGGTTAAGACGTTGGTTCACTATAGTCCTGGCGACCTGTCTTACACATGAATAACCCAAATCCTACTTAGTGGCGGACACGGTCATTGGCAAACGCACTCACCGCCTGTAATGCCTCGTTAGTGCCTTGGCGTATTTGCAGGATCACGGTGCCGGCGCGGTTGGCCAAGTCCACGCCCTGGGCTGCACGGTCGCGGGTACCGTCCATACTGTCGATGGCTTGGCGCGTTTCGTTCTGGATCATTGCGATCATGCTGGAAATTTCCGCCGTCGAACGGCTTGTGCGTGCGGCCAGTTGCCGAACTTCATCGGCCACCACGGCAAACCCACGCCCTTGCTCACCCGCGCGCGCCGCCTCGATGGCCGCGTTGAGCGCCAACAGGTTGGTCTGGTCGGCGATGCCGCCAATGGTGTTGACGATGGCGGTGATCTGCTGCGAACGCTCACCCAGCTTGGCGATCAGTTGCGAAGAACCGTCGATGTCTGAGGCAATTTCGCGCATGCCGTTGGCACTTTGCTGAATCACTTCGGCGCCTTTTTCCGCGATGTCCTGGGTGTTCAGGGAAATGTGATACGCCTGAGACGCGCTCGCCGCATCGGCGGCATGTTGCTCCACCTTGGCGGTCACGTCCGAGGCGAATTTCACCACTTTGCACAGGCGCCCGCTGGCGTCATATACCGGGTTGTAGTTGGCTTCAAGCCACACCGTCCGGCCGTTCTTATCCACGCGCTCGAATTGGCCGCTGAACAGCTCACCTTGGTTGAGGCGCTTCCAGAACTCGGTGTAGGCCGAACTGTTGGCCAGCTCCGCAGAACAGAACAGGCGATGATGCTTGCCCTGGATTTGCGCGAGGCTATAGCCCATGCGCTGCAGGAAGTTAGCGTTGGCCGTGATGATGGTGCCGTCGAGGTTGAACTCGATCACCGCCATGGCCCGGTCGATCGCCTCCAATTTGGCGCTGGCTTCGCTCTCGGCTTGCAGGCGCGGGGTCACGTCCAAGGCGAACTTAACCACCTTTATCACGTGCCCTGCCTCATCACGGACTGGGTTGTAGCTGGCTTCCAGCCACACCGATTCCCCATTGCTCGCCTGGCGTTCGAACGTTCCGGACTGAAATTGGCCATTGCGCAGGTTCGACCACAACTGGTGATACTCGGTGCTGCGGGCGAACGCCGGTGTGCAGAACATTCGATGGGGCTTGCCCACAACTTGCTCTGCGCGATAGCCCATGGTGTTAAGGAAATTGTCATTGGCCCGCAGTACATTGCCTTGCGGATCGAATTCGATCACCGCCATGGAGCGCTCGATGGCATCCAGCATGCTGGCGTGGTGGGAAACCGTGTTTTGTAGGGCGTTGATGGTTTTTTTATGGGTGTTGAATAGCATGGTGGCGGCTCGGGCAGGCAGCGTCTGAGTTTTCCATGTATAGGCGCCTGCCCCGTACGGCACTCGGCCTACGGTTGACGTGCTCATTGTCGGCTTCCTGCTGCCGACAGAGGGAGGTGGAACAAGGGATTCAGAGTGATCAGATTGCCAAGAAGTTCGCCCCAAGGGCAGGACCTTTTTTGGGTAGGCGACAGATGGTGGCTCTGTGCTATCTCGGCGGGTGCGCTGGAGGCTGCATCAGGCCGAATAGGCGACTCTTTCGTCGCTGACATTCACCCGGTTGCGACCGTTATCTTTCGCTGCATATAGTGCTCGGTCTGCCGCATTCAGCCACATAGCGGCGCTGGTGAAGGAGGGCTGGAAGTCCGCCAAGCCAATGCTCAGGCTCACGCGCAGCTCAGGGATGTGTGGGGCGCGGTAGTTGCTGAAGGTTTCGCGCATGCGCTCCATAACCTGTGCGGCTTCTTCTTGGTTCATTCGCGGAAGAATCACACAGAACTCGTCGCCCCCGTAACGTCCAGCCAAGTCGTTTTCCCGCAAGTGGCGCCTTAATTCCAAGCTCAACTGGCGCAGCACGGCGTCGCCGGCGATATGCCCATGAGTGTCGTTAATCTGTTTGAAGTGATCGATATCGATCAGCGCAATGGTGCCGTGGGTTTGTTGTTGCTGGCACTTGTGGAACTTGAGGTGCAGCAAGTCTTTCCAGGACCCGTGATTGAGTAATCCCGTGAGGCTGTCGATGCGGCTCAAGGCACGGAGGGCGCGTTTGTGGTCCGAGAGTTTGATCGCCAATTGATAGCAGATCATGCCGATGGCCATGGGGTAGAAGGTCAGCATCGGCAGGCACGCGTAGACCTGGACCACGCTGATGCCAGGGTTGAAGTGCAGGCCAAACAGCAAAACAGCGACGCCGGCGCCGAGCAGTTGCGCCAGTGCTCCGCGTAACAGCAGGTATCTGCCGCCGGCGGCGACGTTGTTCATAGACACCATGGACAGCAAGGTCACGGTGGTTAACGGCGCGAACTGCAACGTCGCGACCCAAAAGCCGCTGAATAACGCGTCGTACACCAGATTGCGTCGCTCGGCGTCATAGGGGACTTTGGCGCGGGTCGCCAGTTGATACGCGAGGTGCGGCCAGACAAAACCATTGGCCAACAGCGCTGCCCAGACCCACCCCGGCATCGCCAACGGATACAGGGCGGCTATTACACTGATGCTGCACATGGCAGAGCCGATGATTCTGGGCCTGTAGATGCGCCTGGCAAACGAGAGTCCTTTGCCTTGTCTGTTTTCCATAAAGTCCTGATTGAGCTGCTTTTCTACCTATATGAAGGCGCACGTTCGCTGGATGAACCGTTGATCGGATAAGGCCGATGAATATTGTCAGTTATTCCCGTGGGAATAATCAGTGTCCTTCCAGGCCATTTACGCAAAACAGAGGGCGAAAGCGTCAAATACGACCTTAAGTGTCGCTTACACAACAGGCATTACTGGGCGGGTGTGGGCCTGACTTCGTAGCCGGCCAGGAACAGGTCAATGGCGGACTCGATCACGCTGGCCTGGTTGGCGGCGTCCAAGGTTGGTTGGCCGAGGGTAATCTGCGGCCAGAATGCGAAGGCTTTGAGCAGACTCTGGATCTGATGGGCGGCAAATGCCGGGTCGGTGCAGGAGAGACGGCCGTCTTCCTGGGCGGCGCGCACCCACTGGGTAAAGCCTTCTTCGCGCTGGCTCAGGCGGGTAACCATGTCTTGCGCACGTTCCGGCGAATGAATGGTAGCCGCGATGGCGACTCTGGCGAGATCGAGGAAGTTGGCGTCCGACATCATCTTCATCTTTGCCTCCAGCAATCCGCGCAATTGCTCACGCAGCGGCCGGTCGCTGGCATAGCAGACGTCGAGCTGAGCGACGCTGCTGGCCCAGAGCTGGTGGAGAATCTCGGCGAACAACTCTTCCTTGCTGGGAAAGTGGTTGTACACCGTGCGCTTAGAAACGCCGGCGGTGGCGGCGATCTTGTCCATGCTGGTGACCTCGAAACCGTTATCGCGAAACTCAGCGATGGCAGCAGCCACGATGGCTTGGCGTTTGCGGTCGGTGAGGCGTTGAGGGGCAGTCATGGAGGGCGCTCAGCTCTTGAAGGAAAATTACACTCGGTAGTTTACTTGCTCTCTGTTTTGTTGCAATCTTGAAACTACACTGTGCAGTGTAATTTATGAGCGGACCGTAGGAGTCACTCTGCAATGGCCACCATCTCACCCCGCGTCGACCGCACGTCTGCAGCGCTCAAGCCAGCAGAGCAGGGCAAGGCGCACTTCAGCAACGACGCCCCTGTGCAACATGGCGGGCTTGGCAAAACGCTGCGTATTTTTTGGAACATGGTGTTTAACAAGCCGCGCACCACGCGACCGGTGGGGGCGATTCCGGTAGAGCCTCTAACGCGCGAGCAACTGTTGGCGGCGCCTGATCACAGCGTATTTCGCTTGGGGCATTCCACCGTATTGCTGAAAATGCGCGGTAAGTTCTGGGTGACCGACCCGGTGTTCGCCGAGCGTGCTTCCCCATTCAGTTGGGCCGGCCCCAAACGCTTCCATCAGCCGCCGATCAGCCTTGAAGAGCTGCCTGATCTCGAAGCGGTGATTCTTTCCCACAACCATTACGACCATCTGGACCGCAAGGCTGTCGTCCAATTGGCCAACAAAACCCGTCATTTTCTAGCACCGCTTGGCGTGGGTGACATTTTGATCAAGTGGGGTGTCGACGCCAGCAAGGTTCGCCAACTGGACTGGTGGCAGGGCACCGAGGTAGACGGCATCCGTTTTGTGGCCACGCCGGCTCAGCACTTTTCCGGGCGTGGCCTGTTTGATGCCAATCAGACCCTATGGTGTTCGTGGGTGATGATCGACGGTGCGCGGAGGATTTTCTTCAGCGGTGACACGGGTTACTTCGATGGCTTCAAGCGCATCGGCGAGCAATACGGCCCGTTCGATCTGACGCTGATGGAAACCGGTGCTTACAACGTTGATTGGCCCCATGTGCACATGCAGCCGGAGCAAACCCTACAAGCGCACATCGACCTCAAGGGCCGCTGGTTGCTGCCGATCCACAACGGTACCTTCGACCTGGCGTTTCATGCCTGGCATGAACCGTTTGACCGCATCATGGCGCTGGCTTGGGAGCGTAATGTGTCGATCACTACGCCACCCATGGGCCAGGCGTTCAGCTTGAATCAGCCTGAGCGTGGGTATGCATGGTGGCTGGAAGTTGAAACTCAAAAAGATGCACAAGAGCAGCTTTTGAGCTGATGGAAGAGGTGTGGGAAAAAGGAGTTTTCATGTTGTTTCAGGGCTGCGACACACGCCAGTGAAGGATGCGATGATCCCCGGAAAATCACGGTTCAGGGGGTAGTTTTGGTGGAAAAAAAATGCAGTAAACATCCGCGAACAGAGGCGGTTTGCCAGTTAGGGCAGCCGCTGGCTGCACTCATGGATATAGCCGGTCGGGCAACGTCGTGCCACGCTCCGTCCTCTGAGCAGCCCCCTCCCCGCAACATCGCTTTTTGTGGCGATCCACACGTTCAAGTCCATCCCAGGGATGGCGTCCTGATCCCCGGATATAACGCGCCGGCCCTGCCGATAAAACCCGTGCGTGACCCCTCATTGACGCTGATTGCCTTGAGCGGCATCGAACCCGAGGGACCGGTGATGGTGGAGGTGCCTCTGGTGCAGAACAACAGCACTTTTACTGCCCTCAGCATGCTGGCTGGCCGGCGCGTAGGTTTTGCCGACCGATATGAGCGCAACGGTGATCAAGAACCCCTCAAGCATCGGGCGGTGTTCCTGCGAGCGTTGGAGCAATTACGACAGGCCGGGGCGCTCCTTGTACCGGTGTCTGCACAACAGGTCGATGGCTCGCTGCAATTCGACCTCCACACGCGTAATGAAATCGACGACCTTATGACTGAGCATCGGCTGGATGCGCTGGTCTCGGACAGTCAGAGTGCCGCGTTCCATCAGGCTTGTTGGAGTGGATACCCAAGGCTGGGTGAGCCTTTGGGAGCCGGGGCTACGTTGTGGTTCTACGGTGCACGATGGTCGAAGGATTCACTGGCAGTCCTCGTGCAGGGGTATCGCAGTGTTCGTGGCCATTCAGATGCACGGTAGGGGCTGACTGTGGCGTCGGGCAATCCAACTCGTTGATCTCCCTACGTAGCGTGCGCCGGCATGAGACCTGGTTAAAGGTGCCGGCTGGTCCGCTGACTTGGATAGGCTTTACGCACCATTCGGTTGGGCATTGGGAGAGTCTATTGATGCGGTGGTTGAGCCCATCAGCCGAGACATGATGCCCTGTGCCACGGGTTCAGGTGGCGTGATATTAAGGCGGCGCGCACTCATTCCCCAGCCCGGCGCAAAGCCTGGGAAAAATACCAGCCCTTCAGCCTCCAGCCGAAACGCCAGCGCCAGGCGCGTTGCATCATCGCTGTCACCCTGGCTTTCAAACCGTTGAATAGCCTCCACCGGCACACCGACATGACGGGCCAGGTCTTCCCGACTCCAGCCCAGCATCGCGCGGGCTTGTGCGCTGTGTTTGGCGGTGAATTGGTGCAGGACGATCTGCTGTTCTACGAAAGAGCTCATTGCCAGAGAGGACATGGGGTTTCTCCAGGGTTCGACGGGGGAGGACAAACTATACTGTGTTTTTGTACAGTTGTTTTGACCGCTCATCAACTGGATTTTTCCGATGGCTTTTTACCACTGACTATTCCAACCCCGGCGCCTCCCGAATAATCAGGTGATCCAGGTTCTCGATATCCGCGCTGAACACCCCGAACGTTTGCTCGGGATTCTTCTTGCTGGGCACATGCTTGAGCTCTGGCGTCACCCCGTAGAAGAAGCAATACAGCGCACGCTCGCTGTCCACTGCCGCCTTGATCTGTTCTAGGAACGCTGTGCGCTTGCGGTAGTTTTCGATGAGTTTTTTGCTCAGATAAACGTTGACCGAGTAGGGCTTCTTGTCGAGCCACACCTTCTTTTCGAAGTCGATGCGAAAGCTGCTGGTGTAGTCCTTGATCGCCTTGATCTTGCCCCAATAGATCAGGCCCTTGCTGTCTTGCAGGTATTCGATCTTCTTGAAAAACGTCCAGTAGGTCGCGGTGTGATCGCCTATTTTCAGCGGCATGCGCTTGAGCGTGTCCTTGTCGTCGATGTTGGACACGTAACATTCCACCGGGTGGGCGAATACGCTGGTTTTATTCGGGGTGGTGTCGCTGGAACTGACGGACGTGCTGGTTCGGTTTGAAGGTGTTTTCGCAGGTGACGCTGGGATTTGAGCTTCGGCACCGGTCACCGGAGTGTTGCGCGGGTACGTTCGTCGGGTCAGTACAAATTCCGACGGGAAATGGTCTTCGCGCTCGTCTTCAGTTTCCCCCGCAGCGCCCCTGTGCGTGCTGGCATAGCGGCAGCCCTCGATATGCTGGGTGCTGGTTTTGTTCTTGAAGTGCGGCGTGCGCACATAGTTGACGTTTTTTGCATTGAATGTGCTCAACGCATTGCCCGTATCGAACGTCCCTCGGCACGCATCGTTGGGGCAGAGGAAATGGTCAGTGTTGGAGTCGTATACGGCAGTTTCGTCGAAATTCAGGTCACGCACGTCGTAGATCGACAGCTTTTCATCGAGACTCAAACTGTAGGCCGTGTCGAATTTCATGAGGCTCGGGTCCGTGAGAAGTTTCGCTATTAATAGCGGGATCCCATGTAAATATCAGCAAGAACCTGCAACCCGCCGCCCACTCAGGAAACACAAGGTGCCACCCACAGCTGTCAGTGCGCCCAAGGCATAGAACATGCTGGTGGGCGCCGCATTGATCAGCAAGTACCCACAAATCACCGGGCTCAACGCTCCGCCAAAGGCGGCCAGGTTCTGTGCACCGTAGTAACTGCCGCGCAGGGTGTCGGGGGCGATGGTGTCGATGAACAGGAACTCCGAGGGGTAGATGATCATCTCGCCCAAGGTGAATACAAACATCGCCAGGCACCAGGTGACCAAGCTGTCCGCCAGGCTGAAACCGATCAACCCGGCAATGAACAGCAACGTCCCCAGCACGATCCAGTAGCGCAGCTGTTCACGCTTGAGAAATCGGCCTATCTGGTACTGCATCAAAATCACCGTAATGGCATTGCATGCCAGCACCGCCGAGAGAATCTTCAGAGCCTGCGCAGGCTTGTAGGCCACCAGCAGAAATTGCGACAGATACAGGGTGTAGCGCCCGTGGACAATGGTGCTTAACAGGCTGCCACCGGTGAACAGAATCAAGGTACGGTCGCTGCGCAATGTGCGCAGGGTGCTGAGAAAGCTCAGCGGTTTGTTGCTTTCGTCCCGTTGAGTCGGTGGGATGCCGATCATCAGGAACACACTGCAGAAGGCAATTGCGCTGGCGATCAGGAACGGCGCCAACTGCATGTGCCCCGCAATTACTACACCCACCATGGGGCCCGTGGCGTAGCCGACGTTGGTGAGGGTGTAGCGCAGGGAAAACACCTTGGCACGCTCACCCACTGGCAGATTTTCGCTGATGATCGCTTTGGAGCCAATCAGGAACAGCGCCGACGCGGCTTCGGTGATTACCAGGGTCAGTGTCGTCAGGTAGAGGTTGCTGGCAAAGGTCAGCAACAGAAAACCGATGGCGCTGGAGAGCATGGCCAGGATCAGCAGCTTGCGCTTTTCCAGGCGGTCGATGATGTAGCCGCCGTACAGGCCCAGCAGCGTGGCGATAAACACGGCGATCCCCATCAGCAGACCGATGTCCTGCTGGTTGAGGCCCAGGCGCGTGCTCAGCAGCAGGGCCAGCAACGGGCTGGTCATGGCGCGGCTGACCACGATGGTCACCGAGCAAATCATCAGGCGGCGGATTACCAGGGAGTAGGTGGCCACGGTGGGGCGGATGTCCTTGTTATCTTTTTTGAACAACAAAAATCCAGTGTGGGAGGGTGCTTGCCGCCGATAGCGGTGTACAGCCAAGCATCAGGTGACAGAACCACCGCCATCGGGGATAAGCCCCCTCCCACATTTTTTAGACCGAGTTATTGGCCAGCGTTAATGGTGATCTTCTCGACCGCCCCTTGCTCCAGATCCCACTTCTTCAAAATCTTGCCGTAGGTCCCATCATCAATCATGCCCTGCAGCGCCTCACTGATCGCGGTCACCAGTTCAGTGTTGCTTTTCTCAATCCCCAGCCCGGTGAACTGCTTGGAAATCGCCAGCCCAACCGGCTTGTACTTACCTTTATCCAACGACATCAGATAAGGAATCGTCTCGCTGCCCTGCATTGCGGCATCCAAACGGTTCTGCTGCAACTGCGCCCGCGCATCCGCCGAGCCTTCGGTGCCGATCACCACGATTGCCGGTTTACCCGCCGCTTCGCAGTTTTCCTTGCTCCACGCGGCAATTTCCGACGGCCAAGTAGTCCGGCGACTGGTGCCGACTTTTTTACCGCACAGGTCAGTCAGTTCCTTGATCTCTTCACGCTTGGCCAGGGTGTACAGCTGCGGGCCACTCGTGAAGTAGTCGACAAAGGTTACGGATTTCTGGCGTTCGGCGGTGTCCGACATGCCCGACAGCACGATGTCCACGCGCTTGGTGGTCAGGCCGCTGAGCATTTGCTCGAAGCCGGTTTCCTGCCACTTGATCTTCACGCCCAGGCGCTCGGCCAGAGCGTTGCCCAGGTCGAAGTCAAAGCCGGTGAGTTTATTGGTGGCCGGGTCCTTGAAATCCATCGGCGGGTAGTTCGGCACGATAGCCGCGCTGATCTCACCCTTGTCCTTGATGGCCGCCGGCAAGGCCGCGAATACACAGGTGGAGGCCATCAGGCCTGCGAGCATCGTTGGGATAAACAATTTTTTCATGGGGGCGTTCTCGTTAGTTTTTTAGTTAAGTGCGAACGGCAGAAATAAAGCTTTGGGTACGCGGGTTTTGTGGGCTTATTAGTATTTCTTCGGGGCTGCCGGCTTCCACAATCTGGCCGGCGTCCATAAACACCATGCGGTTGGACACTTCACGGGCGAAGCCCAATTCATGGGTGACCACGATCATGGTCATGCCGGTGGTGGCCAAATCGCGCATCACCGACAGCACTTCTCCTACCAGCTCCGGGTCGAGGGCTGACGTGGGTTCGTCGAACAACATCAGCTTGGGACGCATCGCCAGCGCACGGGCAATCGCCACGCGTTGCTGCTGGCCGCCGGACAATTCCACCGGATAGGCATTGCGTTTGTCCGCCAGGCCCACGCGGGCCAGCAGTTCCAATGCATCTTCGATGGCTTCCTTGGGCGAGCGCTTGAGCACCTGGCACGGGCCTTCGATGATGTTTTGCAACACGGTCATATGCGGGAACAAATTGAAGCGCTGGAACACCATGCCGGTGGCAAGGCGCTGTCGGGCGATCTGCGATTCGTTCATCTCATGCAGCTTGTTGCCGACGACCCGGTATCCCACCAGTTCGCCGTCGACCCACAGGCCGCCCTTATCGATTTTTTCCAGTTGGTTGACGCAGCGCAGCAGCGTGCTTTTGCCCGACCCGGACGGGCCGATGATGCACATCACTTCGCCTTGCTCGACTTCGATATTGATGTCGCGCAGCGCGTGATACTGGTCGTAATACTTGTTCAGGTTGACGGCCTTGACGATGCTTCTCATGGGGCAAATCTCCTCAACCCAAACTTACGAACGCTTGCCGGCGCCGCGAGCGAAACGACGCTCCAGGCGGCTCTGGCCAAATGAAAGAACAGTCACCACCGCCAAGTACCAGATACCGGCAACGATCAGCAGCTCCATGACCCGGGCGTTGGCGTAGTAGATGTTTTGCGCGTTGTGCAGCAGCTCCGAGTACTGGATGACGCTGGCCAGGCTGGTCATTTTCACCATGCTGATGAACTCGTTGCCTACAGGCGGAATGATCACGCGCATGGCCTGCGGCAGAATGATCCTACGCAGCGCTTGCAAGCTCGGCATGCCGATGGACTTGGCGGCTTCGTACTGGCCCGTGTCCACTGACAGCAAACCGGCGCGCACCACTTCGGCGGTATAGGCACCCTGGTTGATGCTGAGGCCGAGCAGGGCGGCCACGAACGGCGTCATCAGGTCAACGGTGTCGATGCTGAACAGGCCGGGAATCGCGATTACCGGGAAAATCAGCGCCAGGTTGAACCACAGCAACAGCTGCAAAATCAGCGGTGTACCGCGGAACAGCCAGGTGTAGGTGATGGCCACATAGCGCAGGATCGGGTTGGCCGACATGCGCATGATTGCCGTGATCACGCCGATCACCACACCCAGCGCCATCGCCAGAATCGACATGACGATGGTATTCACCAGGCCCCATAGAATGGCCTCAGACGTGAGGAACTGACCGATGTAGGACCATTCGATCTGGCCATTGGCGAAGGCGCGCAACAGTGCGGCCAACACAATCACGATCAACGTGGCAAAAAACATCCGTCCGTAATAGCGGCGCGGCACGTGTTCGTACTGGGTTATGTCGAACTGGTTCTCGGACAGCTTGCGCTCTATTTCCAAGCGCTCGGCCGGGGTTTGGTTCATGGTGATTCTCCAAAACTGATGACGCTACTACTGATGTACTCGGTCCAAATGTGGGAGCGGGCTTGCTCGCGAAAGCGTCAGCCCCCGCACCACACCTCTGACAGGCTTAAATCCGAAAGCCCTGATAGCTCTCAGCCCACTGCTGCTGAGCCGCCAATGCAATCTTCAAACGTCCAATCTGCTCTCGAACCCGCTCCGGTGCCGTCCCAACCCAGCCACTGCGTGCCGCAATCGCCGCTTCCAGGGTCAAGCAATCCCGCACCTCAGGCAGCAGCCGAGCATCCACCTCGGCCAACATCGCCGGTGAGGCTTCCCACAACTCAATCTCATGCTTCTCACAGGCTTGTACCAACGCGCCGGTAATCTCATGGGCCTCCTTGAACGGCACACCACGGGTGGCTAGCCAATCCGCCACCTCGGTCGCCAAGGTAAAACCCATCGGTGCCTGGCGCCGCAGTTCGTCCACCTGGACTTTCATGGTCGCCACCATCCCGGCCATGGCTGGAAGTACCAGCAGCAACGTGTCCACGCTGTCCAACACGCTGTGTTTGTCTTCACTCAAATCGCGGTTGTACGACAGCGGCAAGGATTTGAGCGTCGACATCAACCCGGTCAGGTTGCCAATCAAACGCCCAGCTTTGCCCCTGGCCAGTTCGGCAATGTCCGGGTTCTTTTTCTGCGGCATGATCGAGCTGCCGGTAGCGTAGGCATCGTCCAACACCACCCAGCGAAACTGGCGCGACGACCACAGGCAAAACTCCTCCGACAGCCGCGAAATATTCACCCCGAGCATGCCCGCCACAAACAGGAACTCCGCCACATGGTCACGGCTGGCCACAGCGTCGATCGAGTTTTCACACGGCCCGGTGTAGCCCATTTCCTTGGCCGAATGCTCCGGCCTCCGCGCAATCGCCGAGCCCGCCATGGCTGCGGCGCCCAATGGCGACAACGCCGTACGCGCATCCCAATCCACCAGACGCTGCACATCGCGCAACATCGACTGCGCGTGAGCCAGTAAGTGGTGGGCGAACACGATGGGTTGGGCCTGCTGCAAATGGGTAAAGCCGGGGCAGATGCTCTCGACATGCTGCTCGGCCTGTTCCACCAACGCCTGCTGCAAACCCAACACCTCGGTGGTGATGGTTCGCGCATGGTCCCGTAGGAAAAGGCGCAAATCGTTGGCGGTTTGATCATTACGCGAACGTCCGGCGCGCAGCTTGCCGCCCAAGGCGCCCAGGCGTTCGGTCAAGACGCGTTCGATAAAGGTATGTACGTCCTCGTCATCCAGGGTTGGATGCAGGCGGCCGGCGGCGAAGTCATCGCCGATTTGGTCGAGTGCTTCGAGGGTGCGCAGGGTCTCTGACTCATCCAGCAAACCGGCGCGCTGCAATTCACGGGCATGGGCACGGGAGCCCGCCAGGTCGTAGGGCGTCAGGCGAAAATAGCGCTCAGGGCAACGTGACAACGCGGCCAACGCAGCAGACGGACCGGTCTTGAAACGAGCGCCCCAAAGGCGGTCGGTGGACTGAGACATGGGTATTCCTCACGCTTGTTTTTAGAAGAGTCGGAGGCAGTAAAAAAAGGTTTTCAACTAAACTGAATCAGCGTCTGACGCGCCGTATTCAAGGTTGCCAAGGGCGGATGTTTATGTTCATTATCGCCGCCTGGCTATGTTCAAGGATTGGGTTGAAGCCTGTTGAATATGGTACTTGAGGTCAACGCGTATTATGGAAACTCCACTTTCCACTTCTGGAAACCTGCCACCCAAACCGGGCACAAGACCACCGCTGCAACTGAGCGGACTGGACTTCAAATTGCTGCGGGTATTCATGGCCGTGGTCGAAGCCGGCGGCTTCAGTGCTGCGCAAAACGAGCTGAACGTGGGGCTGGCGGCCATCAGTAAACAGATCTCTGACCTCGAGATTCGTATCGGCATGCGCCTGTGTACACGGGGCCGAGAAGGCTTCGGGCTGACCGAAGAAGGGAAGTTAGTGTATCAAGCGTCCATCGAGTTATTTACCTCGGTGGACAGTTTCAGAGACAAGCTTAGTTCGGCGCAAAACGAGCTTATTGGTGACCTTAGTGTCGGGATTATTGATAACACCGTGTCGGATGTTAATTCCCCGCTTATTACCGCATTGGGAAAATTACATAGCGAATCACCAAAAATAAGATTGCGCCTACAGGCTTCACAGTTGGACGAAGTTGAACGCGGCGTGGTGGAAGGCCGGTTAATCGTCGGTATCGTTCCCGTGTACCAGCGCCGTGAAGAGTTCGATTACTTCCCGCTGTACGAAGAAAAGGCCCAGGCCTACTGCGCCGTAGGACATCCGCTTTTTACTGCGAGCGACATTACGCCGGAGGTGCTGCGCCAATATGAAGTGGTCAACCATCGTTATGCGATCCATCGCGACAAGACTAACTTCGTCAATTACGACAGCCAGTCCGCCTCCGCCTCGCAAGTCGAAGCCGTCGCGATCCTGATCCTTACTGGCCGTTTCCTCGGTTTCTTGCCCGAACACTACGCCAAGCCCATGGTAAGAGAAGGGCGCCTTCGCGCACTGTGCCCGGAGCAAGTTCACTTGAGCACCGCCTTCAACCTCATCCTGCGCCACAACGCTCCGCGCAGCCCGATGGTAAAAGCCTTTGCGGCGGCGTTGGGCGTAGACCTCAAAGCCGCTGTCTGATCAACCTGTGGTGAGCGGGCTTGCCCCGCGCTGAGCTACGCAGCAGTCCCAATAAAAACGCCGCATGCTGTCAGACAGAATGCGGCGTTTGGTTTTAGGGCCGCTACGCGCCCCAGCGCGGGGCAAGCCCGCTCACCACAATGGTCAGCGCAGCGCTTTCGCCCGCTTCTTCTTCGCATGAAAATGCCGAAACGTCCCACGCAGCCCGATGGTAAAAGCCTTTGCGACGGCGTTGGGCGTAGACCTCAAAACCTATGTCTGATCAACCTGTGGTGAGCGGGCTTGCCCCGCGCTGGGCTGCGCAGCAGTCCCAATAAAAACGCCGCATGCTGTCAGACAGCATGCGGCGTTTGGTTTTAGGGCCGCTACGCGCCCCAGCGCGGGGCAAGCCCGCTCACCACAATGGTCAGCGCAGCGCTTTCGCCCGCTTCTTCTTCGCATGAAAATGCCGAAACGTCCCACGCAGCCCGATGGTAAAAGCCTTTGCGACGGCGTTGGGCGTAGACCTCAAAACCTATGTCTGATCAACCTGTGGTGAGCGGGCTTGCCCCGCGCTGGGCTGCGCAGCAGTCCCAATAAAAACGCCGCATGCTGTCAGACAGCATGCGGCGTTTGGTTTTAGGGCCGCTACGCGCCCCAGCGCGGGGCAAGCCCGCTCACCACAATGGTCAGCGCAGCGCTTTCGCCCGATTCTTCTTCGCATGAAATGCCGAAACGTCCCACGCAGCCCGATGGTAAAAGCCTTTGCGACGGCGTTTGGTTTTAGGGCCGCTACGCGCCCCAGCGAGGGGCGAGCCCGCTCACCACAATATGGTCAGCGCAGCGCTTTCGCCCGCTTCTTCTTCGCATGAAAATGCCGAAAATGCGCATCCTGCGCCGCCGCCAACAACTCCCGGTCCCCGCGCGTATCGCCCCAGGCCCGGAGCCGATACTCCCCCAGGTCTCCGTACACCGCCTCAAGCCGCAGCACCTTGTTCTCACACCGGCAGTTATTCCCGGTGAGCTTGCCGGTCAACACCCCGTCGACTACCTCAAGCTCGGTGCCAATCAACTTGATCCCAAGTCGATTGGCAAATGGCTGCAACACTAACGCAGGCGAAGCCGAACACAACGTCACCTCCGCGCCGGAGCCCAACTCCTGCTCCACCGACAACACCCCGGCCGGGCGCATCAACCGCGCCCAATTGCGCTGGCAATACTCCTCGGCCTTCTGTTGCACCCACGTCTTCTCCACCCCTGTCATAAAGGTGCGGATCAACTGCGCTTTCAACTCATCCCGGCTGATCTGCCGAACCAAAAAGCGCAGCCCAGGCACCGCCAGCTTGACCATCCGGCCATAGAACTCGCCGGTACCAAAGGCAAACTTGAGGAAGGGCACGAAACTGTCGTGGTGGGTCAGGGTGCCGTCGAAGTCAAAGACGGAAAGTACTTTGGCGTCAGCGGGGCCGGCTTCGAGCATGTCTGGGTTCACGGGTTGGCCTCGGTCCTATCTAGTATTTTTTGAGCGTGCATCAGGTGTGACAGCAGGAGTTTACTCCCGTGCCAATCTTCCGACCTTGGCGTAAAGCCCCTCGGTGAAAGCCTCCCGGTCACTCGACCGATGACAACGCTGATGGCAATTGGGGCACAAGGCTACAGCATTGGTGATGCGATCCGAACCCTTCTGGGCCAGGTGCTTGACGTGATGTACTTCAAGAAATGGCAAGCCGTCGACCTCAAACGGCGCGTTAGAGCCGCAGCCTTCGCAGATGCCCTTGGCCTCTTTCAGTACCCAGGCGCGTACCTTTGGGTCGCGAACAAAAGCGGTGCTGACGGTCGAGACCTGCTGCGGCTGGGCAATGCCGTCCGGTCGCTGAGTGAAAGGTTGCTGCTGCAGTTTGGACGCACGGCGGATAAGCGTTTGCTCGTCTGCTGTTTGGGCGGCGTCTTCGGATTCGAATACACCCTGCGCGGCAAGTGCTTGGCGGATGCGTTGCTCCACGCCTGTGCCCACGTTCTTCGCAGGCTTATAGCCTTCGATGCGGTCCCAGCCCATACGCACAAGCACGGTGGAGATGTTTTGCATGCGGAATTCGATGGAGCCCTTTGCACGGCCTGCCACTGGGCCTTCGCGCAGGAGGCGGTTTTCGAGGGCTTTGTTGAACGGTTGGCCGCTCTTTTCCCAGGCCAGCATCTTCAAGTACGCCTCGACCGCAGCTGCCAACTCCGCGTCGCTCCAGTCCGTTTTGTCTTTCGTAGTATCCATACAGCCGCCGAGGGTAGAAAACCCTCGGACGATACTGAGTAGCCATTATCGCGTCTACGAAATTTCCTATTAGCCAGAAGGATTTGGCGGTCAGCTACTTTGGTAAATTCGCTGCTTTGTAAGGAGAGTCTTTAGTGGGTTCGCATAAAAAAGCCCCGAACAAGTCAGGGCTTTTTGGTGTTGCTGTGCTAAGGAATCAATCCCAGCTCAGCGCGCCGCCAGTCTGATACTCGATCACACGGGTTTCGAAGAAGTTTTTCTCTTTCTTCAAGTCCAT
>NZ_LJSA01000433.1:0-508 GCF_002742505.1 Pseudomonas sp. 2995-1
GATACAGTTTTCATGATAATTTCTCTTGCATCTTCTTTCGTAAAGCCAGAAATTCTTTCTAATTCTTCTTGTTGTTCTTTTACAATTTCCTCGACTTTGCTATTCATCTCGTCGATTTGATTCTGACGTTTTGACAATTCATCTTCTCGTTTATCGAGACTTTCTTCCTTTTTGTCTAACGTTTCATTTCTACTGTCCAACGATTCTTCTCTTTGAACTAATCGATTCTCATGTTTTTGAATTTCGTTCCTACGATCACGGGCTTCTTTTTCAGATTCCATTCTAAGCTTGTGTGCTTCGTCTTTCGCTTCTAGAATAGCTTCTTTTTTACTAGCTTCCGCTTCTCGTTTTGCACCTTCAATAGTTTGCTTTGCAAGATGCTCGGCACTAGAAATCTTAGCTTCCGCAATAGATTTCCTAACGAAATATCCAATAAAGAATACGATTATTGCAGTGAATAGCAAAATGAGGATTTGAACGATCCAGCTGTCCAAGGCTGATTCACCTC
>NZ_LJSA01000434.1:0-229 GCF_002742505.1 Pseudomonas sp. 2995-1
CATTTATATTATCACCTGCGCGTAAACCGATGTAAGCATCCATCTCTTTCATAACAGTTGCTTCAAATTTAGCTGTGAGCTTCTGTTGTTCCTCAGTTGCACCTAATAATAAAGATCGGTTTATCTCGTGCTCTTTTAGGGAAACAAATGGATGTCCCCCTACTTTATAAGTTTCTTCGACTAAAGCATTAACAAGCTCTTTTTGAATACCAAGTTTTCGATAAGAATT
>NZ_LJSA01000435.1:0-289 GCF_002742505.1 Pseudomonas sp. 2995-1
CTAGTAGTTACTGCAGATTACAACCAAGCAGTTGCATTATCTGTAAACAACATCCCTGGTGTAAAATTCGTCACTGCTGACGGTGTGAATGTTCTTGACGTGTTAAATCATGATCAATTAATCATCACACAAGACGCTGTGAAAAAGGTAGAGGAGGTGCTTGCATAATGGCAAACGCTCGTGATATTATTAAGCGCCACGTGATTACAGAACGTTCAACTGACCTTATGGCTGAGAAGAAATACACTTTTGAAGTAGATCCTCGTGCTAATAAGACTCAAATTAAAGA
>NZ_LJSA01000436.1:0-368 GCF_002742505.1 Pseudomonas sp. 2995-1
TACATTGATTCTAGATGAAGCTCAGTATATTAAAAATGATTGGACAAAAACGTCTAAAGCTGTGAAGGGGATTAAAGCAGGGCATACCTTTGCATTGAGCGGTACACCGATAGAAAACTCTTTGAATGAGCTTTATGCAATTATCGATCTAGTTCTTCCTGGTCTGTTTAAAAATAAGTCGTCGTTTAAGACGATGGATCAGGATAAAATTGCAAAGAGAGTTCGTCCTTTTGTATTGAGACGATTAAAAAAGGATGTTTTAACAGAGCTTCCTGACAAAATGGAATCGGTACAATACACCGAATTGACCGATGAACAGAAAAAGACTTATATGGCACAATTACGTTTGATACAAAACGATGCGAAAG
>NZ_LJSA01000437.1:0-243 GCF_002742505.1 Pseudomonas sp. 2995-1
GTGAAAGCCACAGACTTTTGGGAATAGGCTCTATATGTGAAAAAAGATGTTTGAACTTTTGGGGGGAGTTTTTATACTCACTGAGTGGTTCCTCCGTTTCAAAGTCAAAATCAAAATCTATAGAACCATGTGGTTTTGATATAGGTACTCCCTTTTTATCCTCAATTGTACCAGTCCTATAATATCGTACTCCAGCAGCAGTAAGTGCTTTTTCAAATAATAAATCATAATTAAACGACACAG
>NZ_LJSA01000438.1:0-73924 GCF_002742505.1 Pseudomonas sp. 2995-1
AGCAGTTCTTTGTCGGTCTCAACGGTGCCGGTTTCGAACTTCGGATCGGAGATCGAACGGGTGTACTTCAGGCCCCAGGCTGCCTTTTTGGCGACCGATGGGATCTCGTGGTACATGTTGAAGATCTCGCCTTCATCCATGGCCAGCGATTCGATGCAGTACTGGTAGGCGTGGGTGTGGATCGCTTCTTCGAAGGCCTGGCGCAGGATGTACTGGCGGCACTCAGGGTTGGTGATCAGGCGGTACACGGCGAGCACCAGGTTGTTGGCAACCAGGGAGTCGGCGGTGGAGAAGAAGCCCAGGTTGCGCATGACGATGCGGCGTTCGTCGTCGGTCAGGCCTTCGGGGTTTTTCCACAGGGCGATGTCGGCGGTCATGTTGACCTCTTGCGGCATCCAGTGGTTGGCGCAGCCGTCGAGGTACTTCTGCCAGGCCCAGTCGTACTTGAAGGGCACGAGTTGGTTGAGGTCGGCGCGGCAGTTGATCATGCGTTTTTCGTCAACGGCGACGCGGGCGGAGGCGCCTTCGAGTTCGGCGAGGCCTTCGGCGACGTCGAGTTTGTCCAGGGCAGCCTTGGCGCGCACGATGGCGGCGGAGTCGTTGGCAGTCACATGGCGTGCTTCCAGCGCGGCAGCGGCGCCGGCACCGTCGAGGCGGTCCATGTTGGCTTCACTGGCGTGGCCGGCGTTGGCGCCCTTGATCACCGCTGCACCGGTGTCTTCGTTGTCGACTTCATCCCAACTCAGCATTGAAATACTCCCTTCTGTTCTGTTTTGACGGCCTGTAAAGCCGTCCAAAAAATATGCGATTTGCAGGCTACTAGGCATTGAAATAGTGCGCATAGTGTGGTCGGTAAATACCGATACTGCACACTATGTAGTGGTCTGTTCTGTTTGTGGGCACACTATATGGTGTGTAACAAGGTTGGTCAACGAACAACAATGGCTTGACTGTCGCAGGGGCCATGGGCCGCGGGAAGGCTCTACGGCGCGCCTAAGCTAATTCCAAAAAGATATTTATTGGAGGTTTTTAAGATCGTTTAGCTTGGATGCTTCTAACGGATTCTGTTCAAGGAGCGAGCCGCCGATGGCCCACGTGCAGTCAATCACCACTTTGCCGCTGTTGGACCTGTCGCAACTCGACGGCAGCCCGCAGCAGCGCCAGCAGTTTCTCGATGAGCTGCGCCTGGCAGCGCGGCATATCGGATTTTTCTACCTCACCGGCCACGGCATCGACCCGTCGCTGCTGGCCGAGGTGCAGCAGCAGGCGCGCGCATTTTTTGCCTTGCCCGAGGCCGACAAGCTGGCGGTGGGCATGCTCAATTCGCCGCATTTTCGCGGTTACAACCGCGCGGCGTCCGAGATCACCCGTGGCCAGCCGGACCTGCGTGAACAGTTCGACGTCGGCGCAGAACGAGAGCCGTTGGCGGTGGATCAATACCCGGCCGCCTGGGCACGCCTGCAAGGCCCCAACCAATGGCCGACCGCGTTACCCCAACTCAAACCGCTGGTACTGGGCTGGCAACAGGCGATGACACAAATGGCCCTGCGCCTGCTGCGCGCCTTCGCCCAGGCCTTGTCCCTGCCGGAAAACGCTTTCGACGCGTTGTATGGCGACAAACCCAACGAGCACATCAAGCTGATCCGCTACCCCGGCCGCCACGCCCAGCAAAGTCGCCAAGGCGTGGGCGCACACAAGGACTCGGGTTTCCTCAGCTTTCTGCTGCAAGACCAGCAGGCCGGTTTGCAGGTGGAAGTGGAAGAGGGCCGTTGGATCGATGCCGCGCCGCGCCCCGACACCCTCGTAGTGAACATCGGCGAGCTGCTTGAACTGGCCAGTAACGGTTACCTGCGCGCCACCGTGCACCGGGTGGTGTCGCCGCCGGTGGGCAGCGAGCGCTTGTCCCTGGCGTTTTTCCTAGGTGCGCAACTGGACGCGGTGGTGCCGGTGTACCAACTGACGCCCGAACTGTTGCGCGACGCCCATGGCCCGGAGAGCGATCCGCGCAACCCATTACTGCGTGACGTGGGCTGGAATTACCTCAAGGGCCGCCTGCGCTCCCACCCCGATGTCGCCCAACGCTTCTACGCCGACGCCACGTTACCCCACGCACTGTCCGCCTGATCAGGAGATCATCCATGTTGAAAACCACCACCCTTACCCTGGCGGCGTTGCTGGCCTCATTCAGTGTGTCGGCCGCTGATGCATTGCGCGTGGCCGCTGACCCGATTCCCCATGCACAGATCCTTGAATACGTGCAGAAGCTCGACCCGAGCCTGAACCTGAAGATCATCGAAATCCCCAGCGGCGTGAATTCCAACGAATTGCTGGCCCATGGCGATGTGGACGCCAATTACTTCCAGCACTTGCCGTACCTCAATTCCCAGGAGCAGGCCCTGGGCCAGAAGTTCGCGGTGGCCGCCACCGTGCATATCGAGCCACTGGGCATCTATTCCCGCCGCCATACCCGCTTCGCTCAAGTGCCGGACAAAGGCACCGTCGCTGTGCCGAACAATGTCACCAACCTCAGCCGTGCCCTGTACTTGCTGCAAGCCAATGGCTTGATCAAGCTCAAGCCCGGTTTCAACGACGCTTCCAAGGACCAGGCTACACCTAAGGACATTGCCGAAAACCCCAAGCATTTGAAGATTCTGGAAATCGAATCGCCGCAGATTCCTCGCGCTCTGGACGATGTAGACCTGGCTGTGATCAATGGCAACTTCGCCCTCGAAGCTGGCTTGGAACCGGCCAAGGATGCACTGGGCCTGGAGCAGGCCAAGGGCAACCCCTACGCCAATATCCTGGTGACCACACCGAAGCTGCTGCAAGACCCGCGCATCCAACAACTGGCCAACGATCTGCGTTCGCCAGCGGTGGCCAAGTTCATTACTGAGAAATACGCCGGTTCGGTGATTCCGGTGGCCGTCGAATGATCGTTGTCGAGGGCGTCAGCAAAACCTACGCCGACGGCCAGCCAGCGGCGCTGGATAACGTGTCGTTGCAGATCGCCGACGGCGCGATTTTTGGCATTGTGGGGCGCAGTGGCGCAGGTAAAAGCACCTTGCTGCGCTGCCTGAATCTGCTCGAACGGCCCACATCCGGGCGCATCCTGCTGGATGGCCAGGACCTGACCCTGCTGAACGACAAGCAACTGCGCCAGCAACGCCAACGCATCGGCATGATCTTCCAAGGCTTCAACCTGCTGCATTCGCGCAACGTGGCGGATAACGTCGCGGTGCCGCTGGAAATCGCCAATGTGCCCAAGGTCGAACGTGCGGCGCGAGTTGCAGAGCTGCTGGCGTTGGTGGGGTTGAGCGACAAGGCCCAGGCGTTTCCGTCACAGTTGTCTGGCGGACAGAAGCAGCGCGTGGGCATTGCCCGTGCATTGGCGGCGCGGCCGGCGTATCTGCTGTCGGATGAGGCCACCAGCGCCCTCGACCCGGAAACCACCACCTCGATTCTTGAGCTGTTGCGCGACATCAACCGACAGCTCGGCGTGACCATCGTGCTGATCACCCACGAACTGGACGTGGTCAAGGCGATCTGTGACAGCGCGGTGTCCCTGGCGGATGGCCGCGTGGTGGAAAGTGGCACGCTGCTGCAGTTGCAGGCCGACCCATCCTCGCGCCTGGGCCGCTCGCTGACGCCGAGCCCGCAAGTGGTGAGGGCCGTATGAAAACCGATTGGAACGACATCCTGCAGTTGCTGCTCAACGCCACCGGCGAAACCCTCTATATGGTGCTGCTGGCCGGGCTATTCACTCTCTTGATCGGCCTGCCCCTGGGCGTGTTGCTGTTTATCAGCCGACGCGATGGCTTGTTACCGTTGCCGCGCCTCAACCGGGTATTGGGCGGGGTGATCAACCTGGGGCGCTCATTGCCCTTCGTGGTGATGTTGATCGCGCTGATCCCACTGACGCGCCTGATCGTCGGCACCACCCTGGGCAGCACCGCCGCCGTGGTGCCGATCACCATTGGCGCGTTTCCGTTCTTTGCGCGCATTGTCGAAACCGCCCTGGATGAAGTGGACAAGGGTCGTATCGAAGCCATCGTGGCCATGGGCGGTGATATTCGCCATGTGATCCTCAAGGTCCTGTTGCCCGAAGCCTTGCCGGCACTGGTGGCCGGAGTGACCTTGACACTGGTGATGCTGATCGGTTTTTCGTCCATGGCCGGGGTGATCGGCGGTGGCGGCTTGGGCGACCTCGCTATCCGCTACGGTTACCAGCGCTTCAACAACCAGATCATGGTAGTCACGGTGATTGTGCTGGTGGTGTTGGTGCAGGGCGTGCAGAGCCTGGGGGATCGTTGCGTGCGGTCATTGGCCCATCGCCGATAGAGGTGCTGCGCCGGGTAGGGTGTGCCGCACGCCAGCGTCGTGCGGGTCAATCACTGCATGCTCAAGGGACGCGCGGGGCGGTGATTATTTCCTACCGTCTGGAGCGTCGATTGCAAGGCTGTTATCAGCGCGAACGCTTGGTTGTTGCGCACAAGCCTGACATCGCAGCTCAGGCGCAATGCTGATGATCCGGGGACCTTCCTCGCCTGATCAGAGTATGAGCATGACGACTATTTCCCCCTACACCAGCACTACCTTCCAGAACCTCCAACACTTCCTGCAGCGCGATAAACGCGGTGAGGGCATCGAGCACAACGGATTGCCGTCCAAGTCGTCGGAGGACGCCACCCAACAGCTCTGGCGACAGAGCCCTGGTTGGCCGGACAAGAATGGTGACGGTCGTACCGATGTGACCTACGAGTTTCGTGTCCCGCCTGCCGGCACCGATACACGACGGTTCGGCAGAGTCGGGTTTACTCCGATTGGCGAGCACCAGCGGCAACAGACCCGGCTCAGCCTGCAATCTATCGAGGATGTCGCCAACGTCAGGTTTACCCAAGGGGCGAGAAGTCCCAGCAGCGAGGGGCATATCACGATCGGCAATTACGGCCATATGATCGATCGCAATGGCCGTCCCTATTCCTACACCAACCATGCTTTTTTGCCTTATCCCGGCAATAAAAACAGTGGTGATGTCTGGTTTGTGAACACAAAAACCCAGTCTGCGGTGGCCAACGCGGCCCTTGGCAATTCCGGTCGGCGCACCGTTGTTCATGAGCTGGGACACGCTATGGGCCTTAGCCATCCAGGGGCGTACGGTGCCGCCGGGTTGAAGCCAGGGCAGGTCGATTCCTCAGAGGACTCTCGTAGCCATACCGTCATGAGCTACAGAGGCGAGCGCAGTACGTACATGCACCACCGCGGCTTCATGTCGTCGGCGCCGCAACTGGACGATATCAGCGCTTACCAGAAGAAATACGGTGCCAACCGTGACACCCGCAAAAATGACACTACCTATGGTTTCAACGCCAATTCGGATCGAGACTTCCTGAGTGTTCATGCCCCTGAAGACAAGATGGTGGCTGCCATTTGGGATGGCGGTGGTGTTGATACGCTGGACTTCTCCGGCTACAGGCAAGATCAGCAAATCAGCTTGAAAGAAGGGACCTTCTCCGATGTGGGCGGCCTCAAGGGCAATATCGCTATCGCGTACGGGACAACCCTTGAGAACGTCATCAGCGGTGGCGGCAATGACTTGTTGGTGGGCAATGAAGTTGCCAACACGCTGAAAGGCGGCGAGGGCGACGACCGATTATACGGAGCAGAAGGGGCCGACATACTGTGGGGAGAAAAGGGCAAGGACGTATTCGTCTATGGGCATACCCGTGAGTCTACTGAGGTCGCCCTCGACCGGATCATGGACTTTGTCAGTGGCGAAGACCGGGTCGATGTGTCTGGCCTTACGGCAGCGCTGGGCAAGTCAGCGCTGAGCTTTGTCAGCGAATTTTCCGGCGCCGTCGGTGAGGCAAAGCTTGTGTATGACCCGGTTCTGGAAATGAGCGCGTTACAGATTACCGGCAAGCCTGGTGAGGCGAACTTTGTCCTTGTCGTGGAGGGCAAACTGCAACGCGGCGATATCGTAGGTTGATTCAGGCAGGGGCGTGATCCTGCCCGATACTCTGGCGCAACAGCGCTTCAAACACCCGTTGCACCCGTGGCTCATCGCTGTGGGCCACGTTGAAACGCATCGAATCGCGATGGGCCGGGTCGTAGCCAAACAGCGCGCCCGGCGCCAGCACCATGCTGCGTTTCAAGGCCTCCTGAGCCAACAGCTCGCCGTTGACCCCCGGCGGCAGCCGCGCCCAGATAAACATCCCGCCTTCATACGCCATCGGCAATTCACACCCGCAACGCTTGAGCCATTGCTCGACGCGGCCACCGGCTTCCATCAAGCGCTGGACCATGCGCTTGCGGTGCTTGGCGTAGCTGCCTTCGCTGAGCATGCGGTAGACGATCTGCTCGAACAGCTCCGAAGTCACGCCGCCGCTCATTAACTTCATATTGGTCAAATTGGCCGCCAGTTGCGGTGCGGCCACCACAAAACTGACGCGGGTGTTGGCGCTCAGAATCTTCGAGAACCCCGACAGATAGGTGACTTGCTCCAGGCCGGCGACGGCAGCCAGGCGCGGTGGCGGGTTGGGGTGCAGGTCGCCGTAGAGGTCATCCTCGACGATATGGCAGTGATACTGCTGGGTCAGTTGCAACAGCCGAAACGCCTGGCTGGGACTGAAGGAGTGACCTGTCGGGTTATGCAGCACGCTGGTGGTCAGGTACAGGCTGGGACGGTGTTCGGCCAATAGCTGTTCGAGGGCGACGAAATCGAAACCATCGGGACGGCGCTGGATCGTCACCACCTTGACCCCATGCAACGCCAGGTTGGCGTGAAAGTTGAAGTAGCACGGCGCGTCGAGCAGCACCGTGTCGCCGGGACGGGCGAGCAGGCGCATCAGCATGTCCAGGCCCTGCACGGTGTTGGGGGTGGTGATGATCTGCTCCACCGGCACCGACAAACCTTCGCCGTGCAGCTTCTGTTGCAGGGCCTGGCGCAAGGGCAGTAGTCCGGCCGGTGTGCCCAGCCCGGCGATGCGCAGCGACGGCGCGCGCACCACGCTGCGCATGGCCTGGCGGATAGCGTCGGCGTCCAGCCATTCTTCCGGCAGGTGGCCCCCGCCAGGGCGCAGTTCGCCGCTTGCGGTGACCAACGGGCGACGCAAGACGCTAAGCAGGTCCTGGGGCAGCAGGTCGACCCACGCCACCGAGGCCGGGCGCGCGCTGTCCATCGCCACGAAGTAGCCACGGCCCTGGCTGGAGGTGAGCAGGTGGCGCCCGCGCAGGCGGTCCAGAGCTTCATTGAGGGTGAACTTGCTGACGCCCAGGGTCTGGGTCAGTTCGCGCACCGACGGTAATTTGCTGCCGGGCGCCCATTCGCCGTTTTCGATGGCTTGGCTGAACGCCTCGACGATCTGCTGCACCTTCGGCGTGCCGTCCACAAAGGCGATGGCGGATACAAACATAAACCTTCCTTGTGTTTGCTGGTGATTTTACCGGTGAAGTTAGGCCGGATTAGGCATCACTTCACCTGCCTTGTGCAATGCCGCTCCCCTAGACTGCGCGCCATCTCGCCCGGAATTGGCGAACTTTCCTACCAGCGAACCATGGATTTCGCATTCTCATGAAGACTTATATGTGTGCGCCCTGCGGATTTATGTACGTAGAAGAATTGGGCATTCCTGAAGACGGAATCCCGGCCGGTACCCCTTGGGAAGAGGTGCCGGAAGACTGGACATGCCCGGATTGCGGCGTGACCAAGGCCGATTTCATGGCCATTGAACTGTAACGCTCCATCACGAAAGGAATCGCTTCATGGAAAGCAAACTGATTAACGCCGCCGTGCCGTTCTGTACCGGTGTGGCCCACCAGAAATACCTGGCCGCCGAGAAGGGCCTGGACACTGCCATCGAAGGCGGGTGCACCCACTGGTATATCGATGGCAGCCTGTTCGGCGAAATGGTCGATGACTGGACCGATGAGCGCATCGCCAGCCTGCAGGAGCAGATCGCGGCCACTGGTGTGAAACCGGTGTACCACGGCAACTTCAAGGCGCCGCTGGGCAGTGATGTGGACGCCTTTCGCGTGGCGGCCGTCGAATACGTGAAGAAAGAAGTTGATATTGCCAGCCGCCTGGGCGCGCCGCTGATCATCCACGGTGGCTGCATCGTCGAACCGAAAATGGTGCTGATGGCCAAGAAAGTCGCCCTGGAGCACTACCTCAAGTCGGTCCAGGAACTGGCGCGTTACGCCGAGTCCAAGGGCGTGGACATCTACCTTGAGAACCTGTCGAACTACGTCAATTACCGGCCGTTCCACTACATCTTCACCCATGAAGCGGAATACGCCTTTGTGTTCGAGCGTCTGCAGGCCCACCCCAACGTGTACTTCTTCCTCGATGCGGGCCACGCCAATATCGAAAACGGTCTGCCGGCCGAGGTGGTGCGTAAGTATCACCACCTGATCAAGGGCATTTCCTTCAGCAATAACAATGGTGTGCAGGACCAGCACTTTGGTATTCATGACGGCAACTGCGATTACGCCGACGTGGTGCAGGCCATTGTCGAAACCAACTGGAAAGGCCTGGTGGCCTTCGAAACCCGCAACCAGACCGCAAAGGCCGCCCTTGGTGAGCTGGCGGTGATGTACCGCGAATCCCTGACCACCGAGATCGCTGTCGCCTGATGGATACCGGGGCGGGCGCCGGTGTGCCCGTCCCACGGCTTTCGTTTCTACCTACTCAAGGCCCTGGCCCATGACCACTGCGTTAACGCTGTCTTCGTTTCTCTATTTCCTGCTGTTCTGCGCCACCATGACTTTCAGCCCTGGCCCCATGACCCTGTTGCTGCTGAGCCTGGGCTTGAAGGACGGTTTGCGCAGCTCGATCCCGGCGCAGATCGGCGCCAGCGTGTCTTACCTGATTTCGATCCTGATCTTTGCCGTGGGCTTCTCGGAGCTGATCAAGGGCAACCTTGCCATTACCCAGACCATCCAGTTTGTCGGTGTGGCCTACATTCTCTACCTGGCCTACAAGCAGTGGACCAGCAGCGGTGTGGCGATCGGCAAGGCCGGCGCCGTGGAGGGCTCACGCAGCCTGTTCGGCAAAGGGCTGCTGACCGGGTTTTCCAACCCCAAGACCATCATCATGTTCAGCGCTGTGTTCCCGCAGTTTGCCGGGGCAGGGGAGCACAGTTCGGCGGCGGATATCGCGATACTCGGCGCGACGTTCCTGATGCTGCAATTTGCCAGTGGCTGTCTGTATTGCTACTTCGGCCAACGCATCAAGCACGTCTTGGAAAACCCCAAGCGCCGCGTGTTGTTGCAGCGGGTCACGGCGGTGTTGCTGCTGGGTGTGGCGTTGATGCTGGCCCGGGGCTTTTCTCACTAAGCGCTTTGGCTCGTGCATTTGCGCCGTGGAATGAGCTTATGAGTGGTAGTGGCGAATTACTGGCGCCCTGATAGACTCCAGGCATTCATCCAGGATGACACCCAACCATGCCAGCCGCCGGAGGAAAGGGACTTCCGCTTGCTACCCGCTTGTATAAATCCCGCACGTTGGGGCTGACGCTCGGTTTAGTGTGTGTGGTGTTTGGCATGTATCCACTTAACCCCTCTGCGTGGGTATGGGCGTGGATGCTGATTAACGCCGTCGTCTGGCCCCATCTGGCGTACCGACTGTCTCTACGAACCGCCAACATGCTGCGCAGTGAACACCGCAACGTGTTGTTCGATTCGTTCTGCGGCGGGTTCTGGGTTGGGGCCATGCACTTCAACCCACTGCCCAGCATAACCACGCTGTCGATGATGACCATGAACAACGTCGCCCTCGGCGGCCCGCGCCTTATGTTGGCGGGGTGGGTGGCGCAAGCGCTTGGCATCGGCACCTCGTTGCTGATCTTCGCGCCGGCCTTTGTAGCCACGACCACCCAAGCTCAAGTCTATGCATGCTTGCCGATTCTGATGCTCTATCCCCTGGCGCTTGGCTGGATCTGCTACCGCCAGGCCGTGAATCTGTCCCAGCACAAACGTGAATTACTCGCCCTGAGTCGCACCGACAGCCTGACCGGTCTGCTCAACCACGGCGCTTGGAAAGATCATCTGGAGATCGAGTTCCAACGCTGCCGTCGCGAGCAGCAGGGCGCCGCGATTGCGTTGATCGACATCGACCACTTCAAGACCATTAACGACACTTACGGCCACGTCACGGGCGATATCGTCCTGCGCCAACTCAGCAAAATACTGCGCCAGAACCTGCGCGCCACCGATCTGGCCGGGCGCTATGGCGGCGATGAGTTCTGCGTGATCCTGCCGGGAATGCCGCTCAACCATGCCACCGAAGTGATGGATGCCTTGCGTGACCGCTTCAATGCCTTGGCGTACGCCCAGGACCCAACTCTGCGTGCCAGCTTGAGCATCGGCCTGTCGCGGTATCAACCGGAACATGTCGACTCCACCGGCTGGCTCAACGATGCCGACCAGGCCCTGTATGAAGCCAAGAGCAGCGGGCGCAACCGTGTCAGCGCGGTGCATGGGAGTTGGTTGCGCTCCGTTTAGTGGGGTAGGGTGGCTGCACCTCAACAAAAAACAAGGATCGGTCTATGCGCTTCGCCTTCCCCCGTACCCTCCTGGCCGCCACGCTGGCCTTGTCCTTCGCACTTCCGGCCTACAGCGCCGAACCCCACAAACAGATCCAGGCGGATGCCGAACAGTACAAGGCCGAGGCCCTGAAACTGCTGGAGCGCCTGGTGAATATCGACTCGGGCTCCGGCTACGGACCGGGCCTGACCCAGGTCAGCGACATTGCCGTGGATGAGTTGAAGCAGTTGGGCTTCAACATCGAACGCATACCGGATGCCGCCGCCAACAGTAGCCATGTGATCGCGACCCTCAAAGGCACCGGCAAAGCGAAGATTCTGCTGATGGCCCACATGGACACCGTGTTCAAGGAAGGCTCCGCGGCCGAGCGCCCGTTTCATATCAAAGACGGTCGCGCCTATGGCCCCGGCGTGATGGATGACAAGGGCGGCATCGTCGCCGGCATCTACGCGCTCAAAGTCCTGAAGAATCAGGGCTTCAAAGACTACGAGCGCATCACCTTCCTCCTCGACGCCAGCGAAGAAACCGGCTCCGACATCGCCTCCGAGCTGATTCGCAACACCGCCAAGGCCCACGACGTCACGCTGAACCTGGAACCCGGCCGCCCCGCCGACGGCCTGGTGGTGTGGCGCAAAGGCAGCGCCACCGCGGTGGTCGAAGTCAAAGGTAAAGCCGCCCACGCCGGCGTCGCCCCTGAACTGGGCCGCAACGCCGCCATGGAAGCCGCGCACCAGATCCTGCAACTGGGCAAGCTCGGTGATGAAGAAAAGAAAACCACCATCAACTTCACCGTAATCAAGTCTGGCGACCGCACCAACGTGATTCCTGACCAAGCCACCGCCAAGGCAGATGTCCGCGCAGCATTGCCGGAAGAGTTTGATCGGATCGAGAAAGACCTGGTGCGGGTTTCCGCGAACAAACTGATCCCGGAAACCGAAGTGACCACCACCCTCAAACGCGGCCTGCCGCCGATGCCGCAGACGGCGGAGTCGGACAAGTTGGTAGCGATTGCCCAAGGGATTTATGGGGAGTTGGGTAAGAAGCTGACGATTGAGGGCAGCGGCGGCGCAGCGGACGCGAGTTTGTCAGCCGGGGTAGGGACGCCGACGTTGGATGGGTTTGGGATTGTGGGAGGCAATATCCATACGGCGGACGAGTACGCGGAGGTGGAGAGCGTGGCGCCTCGGGTTTACTTGTTGAGTCGGATGATTATGGAGTTGGCGAAGCGGTGATTTGACCCGGTACGGGGTTCATTTTGATCGGTGAACCCCTGCTCACCAGAGAGTGGCTGCGATACCTGAAATGTGAGTGGCCAGATGGAAAAACGCTCAGTTGAATTTTTCATAGTCTTGCGAATTTAAGGACGCCAACCACATTTTAAAAAAATCGATTTGCTCTTTTGGGTTGTTCGTAAGATTGTTTTCCTCATAGTCGAATATATGAACGATGTCTTCACGAGATGCCTGTTTGCCCAGTGTCATTTCATAGGCGACAAGCCCGGCACTCATTTGAGACGCCATCCTCGATGGCATAACGTTTATCTTTGCGCCCTTGCAGAGAAATACGATATGAGGGAAATCGGTTCTGACTTTAGCAAAGCAAGCATAAATGTCTTTTTCACGGTAAACCTTATTAAAGTTATCGGCTTCAGAAAATGTCATTACCCGTTTGTCGAGGTCGTATCTTACCGTGACCTCCAATTTCTGCTCGCCGATGACTACCTTTATCACTTGCGCGTCCATTTTATTTCCTGTTTGGGTTAGGCACTGAATGCCCTAAATAACGTCCGCCGTACTTAAAAGGTGTTACGTCCGAAATGTCTTCAGGGTCATATTTTATGATGGGCAGCGAATTTTTTTTGCTTGAGTAGATCGAGAAAAACCTGATACGGGTTTGCGCGAATAATCTGATCCCGGAACTGAAGTAACCACCTCCCTCAAGCTCGGACTGCCACGCAAAGAGTTCATTTTAATGAGTGAACCCCTGTGGTGAGCAGGCTTGCCCTGCGCAGGGCAAGCCTGCTCACCACAGGGCTTGGGGGCTTTTAGTCTTTAATTGACTCGGACCAGCGCTGGCAGAAATCGCGTTGCTCCTGAATATCGTTGGTGAGGTCGCTTTCCTCATAAGCAAAAATACTGGTGAGTTCACCATCAGGGTTTCCCATAGTCAGCTCGTAGGCAACAAGACCATTCGACATCTGTGAAGACATTCCAGACGTGTGAACATTGATTTTTGCGCCTTTGCACAAAAATCTAATATCTTTCAAGTCTGCTCTCAATAAGCCAAAGCTCTCGAACAGGTCTAATGCGGTGTACGTTTTCCGTTCGCCATTACTCAGCAATAGACTAAGCGTTGGCTTTCCTCCCGCGTATTCGACGACTGCGCATTCACGTATACCGTTATTGATAATGGTTATTTCACGTGACTTCATGGGTGTTCCCTCTGGGGGTTCAATAGTGTGTATCCCTTGGAGGAGCCGTCGCAATAATCAGGGCCTTAACGAAAAAAACCATCTGCAATCCCTCTCACTGTGTATTCAGGCGAGGGACTTTGCAGGCGTTTTCCGCAGCGGGGAGTAGCGCTTATCCGGCGCTTGCGTGGGAAGTTTCGACAGCTTTTATCTTCTGCCGCCCCAGCACCAAACTGCATAGCGCCGGTAAAAACAGCAGCGTCAACACGGTGCCCACCAGCACTCCGCCGATCAGCACGTAGGCCAGGGATGACCAGAACACCGACAACGTCAGCGGAATGAACGCCAGCGCCGCGGCCAGTGCGGTCAAGATCACGGGCCTGGCACGTCGCACCGTGGCTTCGACGATGGCTTCGCGAATCGCCATGCCGTGTTCCTGGTTCTGGCGAATCTGGTCGGTGAAGATCAATGTGTTGCGCATCAGAATGCCGCCAATGCCGATCAGCCCCAATATCGCGTTGAACCCGAACGGCTGATTGAACAGCAGCAGCGTCGGCACAGCCCCGATCAAGCCCAAGGGCGCGGTGGCGAAGACCATGAACATCACGCCGAAGGAGCGCACCTGGAACATGATCACTGTGAGGGTCAGCAGGATCATGATCGGAAACAGTGCGGCCAGGGCGACGTTGGCCTTGGCGCTTTCTTCCACCGGTCCGCCGATGTTGAGTTGATAGCCGGCTGGCAGCTTGGCGATCAGCGGTTGCAGGTCTTTGTAGACGGCCATTTCGACGTCGGGCGGTTGCACGCCGTCGATGATGTCGGCGCGCACTTCCACGGTGGTCGCTCGGTTACGGCGCTTGAGGATCGGCTCTTCCATCACCGCTTGGAAATGCCCGACCTGGGCCAGCGGCACTGAGGTGCCGGCACTGTTGGTCAGGGTCATGTTGTTAAGGTTGCCGAGGTTCTCGCGTTGGTTGCCCTGGGCGCGGGCCACCACGGACACGGTGCGGTTGCCTTCACGCACCTCGGTGATAGGGTTGCCGCTGAGCAGGGCGTTGAGCTGGGACTTGACCTCGTTGGGCGTGAAGCCCAGCAGGCGCAGGCGGTCTTGATCGAGTACCAGGCGATAACCGCTGGTGCGCTCGCCCCAATCGAGGAAGGCGTCCTTGGTCAACGGGTTAGCGGCGACGACTTTGCGCACGTCTTCTGACAAGCCGCGCAGCACTTCCAGATTCGGGCCGGACACACGGAATACCACCGGGAAGGGCACCGGTGGACCGAACAGCAATTGCGTGACGCGCACCCGCGCCGCAGGGAATTCGCCTGCCGCGATACGCTCACGCATGCGCAGTTTGAGGGCATCGCGTGCGTGGGAGTCAGGGGTCTGCACGATCAGTTTGGCGAAGGCCGGATCGGGCAATTCAGGGTTCAGCGACAGGAAAAACCGTGGCGCGCCGCCGCCCACGTAGGTGTCGACCATGCTCGTCTGGGGTTCTTGCATCAGTGCTTTTTCCAGTTGCGCCGCGACTGCCTCAGTGCTTTTGAAGGCGCTACCGGGCGGCATGTACACCTCCAGAATCAGCTCGGATCGGTCGGAGTTGGGGAAGAACTGCTTCTTCACCACCCCCATGCCCAGCCCGCACAGCACAAACGCCGTCACCACCAGCCCGGTCACCAACCAGCGCCTGCGCACGCACAGCTCTACTACCGCACGCAGTTTCTGGTAGTAGCGCTCGGCATAGATGGCGTCGTGGCCACCGGGCACCGGTTTGATGTTCGGCAATAGCTTGACGCCCAGGTACGGGGTGAACACCACCGCCACCAGCCACGATGAAATCAGCGCGAAGCCGACGATCCAGAAGATATTGCCGGCGTATTCCCCGGCGCCCGAGCGCGCAAATCCTACCGGCAGAAAGCCGATGATGGTCACCAGTGTGCCGGTCAGCATCGGCGCCGCGGTGGAGCTCCAGGCGTAAGTGGCGGCGTGGATGCGGTCAAACCCTTCTTCCAGTTTCACCACCATCATCTCGATGGCGATGATCGCGTCGTCCACCAGCAGGCCGAGGGAGATAATCAGCGCGCCGAGGGTGATGCGGTCGAACTCACGCCCAGTGACCAGCATGATCACGAACACCACGGACAACGTCAGTGGCACCGCCGCCGCCACCACCAGGCCCACGCGAAAGCCCAAGGCCAACAGGCTGATGATCATCACCACTGCCAGGGCGACGAAGAATTTCAGCATGAATTCATTCACCGCCAGGCTGATGTTTTTCGCCTGGTCGGAGACCTTGGCGAAGTTCACGCCCAGTGGCAGGTCTGCCTGGATCCGGGCTTCCTGGTCCTTGAGGCGCTTGTCCAGTTCCAGGCCGTTCCAGTGTTTCTCCATGATCACACCGAGCATCAGCGCCGGGTCGCCCTGATGGCGGATACGGTAGCTGGGCGGGTCTTCATAACCTCGGCTGACGGTCGCCACATCGGCAATGCGCAGCAGTCGGCCGTTGACTTCCAGGGGCACGTTTTCAATCAGCGCCAGGCTGTCGAAGGCACCGTCGATACGGATATAGGCGCGGGCACCGGCGGTTTCCACAAAGCCCGACGGCGCCACAGCGTTTTGCGCAGCGAGGGCGGCGAAGATCTGGTCGGGCTTGATGCCCAGGGTCGCGAGGCGCTCATAGGAAAACTCGACGAAAATCCGCTGGGCCTGCTCGCCGAGGATATTGACCTTCTTCACCCCCGGCAGATTGAGGAAACCCTGGCGCAGCTCTTCAGCCATTTGCACCTGCTGGCGATGGGGCAGGTGTTCGGCCTCCAGGGCGTACAGCGCAAAGTACACATCGGAATATTCATCGTTGAAAAACGGCCCGATCACTCCCTTGGGCAGCCTCGACGCTTCATCGCTGAGCTTTTTGCGGGTCTGGTAGAACAAGTCCTGAATCTCGCCGGGGCGGGTGGATTCGAGGAATGTCATGCGCATCGACACAAAACCTGGCTGGGCGATGGTCTCGACGCGGTCGTAGTAATCCAACTCCTGCAGGCGTTTTTCCAGGCGGTCGGCGACTTGCTCCTGCATTTCCTGGGCAGTGGCGCCGGGCCAGGCGGCCGTGATGGTCATCACCTTGACGGTGAAGGATGGGTCTTCGGCTCGCCCCAGTTTGCCGAACGAGAAAATGCCGGCGGCAAGGATCGCAATGATCAGGAACAACGTGACCGCACGGTGCTTGACCGCTAGTTCAGAGAGGTTGATGCCGCGCATGCTCATTGGTCCTGTTTGCGGTTGAGGGCCAGCGCCTGGGCGGGCAGCAGGCGCACCGCATCCCCGCTGTGCAGCAGGTGGGCGCCGAGGGCGACGATGACGGTGTCCGGGTTCACGCCGCTGTTGAGCAGGGCATCTTCCTGGCCGAGGCTGGCGACGTTGACGGGGGCAAAGGCGACTGTGTTATCGGCGCCGACCACCCACACTCCGGTGCCTTGCCCTGTATCGTGCAGCGCACCAATGGGCACGCGGGTCTGTTGCATCTGGCCGTTACCTTGAAGGCGCACGGTGATGGTTGAGCCGAGGGCGAAGCGGTCGACGGCGCCGTGCAGCACATAGCGCGCGCGGTACGTACGAGTGACGGGATCGGCACTGGCGGAGAGTTCGCGCAGCGTGGCCGTTACCGCCTGGTCAGGGGCGCCGAACGGGAAGGCCAGAGCTTTTTGCGAGGCCAGGTCGCGCTGGTTTTCCGGCAGGTTAACGATGGCTTCGCGGGCGCCATCACGGGCCAGACGCGCGACGATCTGCCCTTCGGCGACCACCTGGCCGCGGTCGACGCGTACGTCGGTGATGATGCCGTCGCCGTCGGCCTTGAGCACTGAGTAAGTGCGGCGGTTCTCGATTTGGCTGGCGTCGGATTGGGCCGAGGCCAATTCCGCTTCGGCGACGCGCAGGTTGGTCGCCGATTGGTCGAAGATCTGCCGCGACACAGCACCGGTACTCGCCAGACGTTCATAGCGGTTGGCATCATCGCGGCGCTGACGCAGTTGTGCCTGGGCGGCATTCACGCGGTTCTTGGCCGAGCGCAGGGCCAATTCGAAGTCGCCGATATCCAGTACCAATAAGGTGTCGCCACGAGAGACATGCTGGCCGGGATCGACCTTGCGCTCGATCACCTTGCCACTGACGCGAAAGCCCAAGTCGCTTTCCGTACGCGCCGCGACCACACCGGTGTAGGCGCTTTGTTGCGTGCCGGCAGCTTCGACCTTGGCGACGAGTACCGGGCGCGGTTGGGGCGCTTGGGCGGCGGTGTCGGCCTGACTGTTACAGCCGCTGAGGATCATCAGCAAAGCCAGGGGCGAGAAAAGACGCAGGGGAAGAGGGTTCATGTCGGGCTCCAGGGGCTGACCAGTGGGCAAAAAATTATGGACATAATTTTTTACGCATATTATGGTCGAAATATAAATTAAGCCAGCCCCGGATAATCCCCATGTCGAATGCCCCGGTTCCGTCGCGAAGCTTGCTGTTGCTACTGGTGGCCTTAACGGCACTCGGCGAAGTCTCGACCCAATTAATCATCCCCGGCCTCGGCGCCATTGAGCAGGCGCTGGTGGCGCCGCCGGGGTCGGCACTGATGGCGCTGTCTGCCTTTGTCGCAGCGTTTGGACTGGGGCAATTACTGTTTGGGCCATTGTCGGATCGCATCGGCCGGCGTCCGGTATTGATCGGCGGGTTAGTGCTGTATGTGATGGCGACTATGTCGATGCTGCTGGTCAGCGACATGCATCAATTTATCGCCGCCCGCGTGCTGCAAGGCCTCGGCGCCTGTGCGGCGCTGGTGTTGGCGCGCACGGTGGTGCGCGATGTGTGGAAGGTCGAAGCGGGTCCGGCCCTGGCGCTGACGATGATCGGCATGCTCTACGCGATCGTCGTCGCGCCAATGGTCGGCGGACTGCTGATCAACGTGGTGGGCTGGCGTGCGCCGATCCTACTGGCGCTGGTGATCGGCAGTGTGGTGTTGCTGCTGGTGCTGCTGTTCTTTCGCGAAAGCAACCCTTACCTCGACCCCAAGGCCGGCCACTGGCGCACCCTCGGCGGGCAGTACCTGGATTTGCTCAAGGGCCGCCCATACCGCGCATTCGCCGTGGCGTTGGCGTGCACTTACGGTGCGATGTTCGCGGTGATTGCCGGATCATCTGCGGTGTTTATCAACCTGCTCGGCTTGAGCAGCCTGGAGTACGGCATCGATTTTGGCGTGATCGTCTCGATGCTGATCGTCGGGTCCACCTACACCCGGCGCAATATCCTGCGCCTGGGGGCGCAGCGGATTGTGGCGATGGGGGTGACGCTGGTAGCCCTCGGCGGGGTATTGGCGGCGGTGATTTACGGGCTGTTCGGCTTGTCGGTGTTGGGGTTGGATATTCCCATTGCCCTGGCGACGCTCGGCGGCGGGCTGGTGTTGCCCGGCGCGGTCACGGGCGGGGTGATGCCCAACGCGCACCGCGCCGGGTTGGCGGCAGGCCTGATGGGCTTTGCGCAGATGTTCGGCGCCACCTGCAGTGGCCTGCTGCTGAGCCAACTGCGCGACGGCAGTGCCTTACCGATGATCATGATCCAGGCGGGTTTTGCGGTGATGGCGTTTGTGGCGTTTCATCTACTGCGTGAACGGCGTGTGGCGCTGGTGCCGGTGGCTTGAGCTGTCACACTTTGTCCAATTTAATCGGGGCTAGATGATTACGATTCTCTTTTGAGTCTAATCCTAAGGTCTACGCCCATGCTTCCTGCCTTTCGCGTTACGCCCCTGGCTCTGCTGGTCGCCAGCAGCTTCAGCGCCCATGCCGACGAACCTGTTGCCCTGGAACTTAACGACGTGGTGGTGACGGCCGCCGGTTATGCCCAGAGTGTGGAGGATGCGCCGGCCTCGGTGACGGTGATCGACGGCGAGGAATTGCGCCGCAAGTCCTACCGCGACCTCGGCGACGCGGTGCGGGATGTGGAGGGCGTGACGGTCAACGGTGGGGCGAATGAAACCGACATCTCCATCCGTGGCATGCCGGCCGATTACACCTTGATCATGGTTGACGGCAAACGCCAGAGCGCGCGGGAGTCACGGGTCAACGGCAACAGTGGCTATGAACAGAGCTTTGTACCGCCCGCCGCCGCCATCGAGCGGATCGAAGTGGTGCGGGGCCCGATGTCGTCGCTGTACGGCTCGGATGCGATCGGCGGTGTGATCAACGTGATCACCCGCAAGGTTTCACCGACCTGGGGTGGTTCCATCGGCTATGACTACTCGGCCCGCCAGCACAGCGACCAGGGCAATGCGCGCCAGACGCAGTTCTACCTCAGCGGCCCGCTCAAGGAAGATTTCCTTGGCTTGCAGGTGTGGGGCCGTTACCTCGATCGCCAGGCCGACGATGACATCGAACAGACCAATGGCTTCAGCCAGGCCGACCACCGCGACCTCACCGCGCGCCTGGCTTTCACTCCTAATATTGACCACGACATCCTGCTGGAAGCGGGTGCCACGCGCCTGAAGAACGGCGACGGCATGAGCGCCAACTGGGCCACTCGCGAGCAGGAAAACAACCGCGATCACTGGTCCCTGTCCCATCAAGGCCGCTGGGGCTGGGCAACCTCGGACATCGCCCTGTCCCAGGAAACCTCGACCCGCGAAGGCAAGGCCACCCCGGCCCAGACCGATATCTACGGGCGCAAACCCGAAATCAAGAACACCGTATTCGACGCCAAACTGGTGGTGCCCACCGCTCAAAACGTCAGCACCGTGGGCGTGCAATGGAACGAAAGCGAGCTGACCGACTGGAACCAGGGCCTGGGTGATCGCGTCGACTATAAATTCTCGGTGGTGCAAAAAGCCCTGTTCGCCGAAAACGAATGGTCAGTCACCGACAGCTTCGCCTTGACCACCGGCCTGCGTCTGGATGAGCACGAAGAGTACGGCGCGCACCTGAGCCCGCGGATCTACAGCGTGTGGCGCGCCACCGATCAGTGGACCCTCAAGGGCGGCATCGCCCGTGGCTTCAAGGCGCCGGAACTGCGTGCCGTGGTCGAGGATTACGCTTACCTGCGCCGCAACCGCTTCGTGATGTTCGGCAACCCGGACCTCAAGCCCGAAACCAGCACCAACTACGAAGTCTCTGCGCTGTGGAGCAACCGCGATGACTTGTCGGGCGGCGTGACGCTGTTCTACAACGACTTCCAGGACAAGCTCTCTACCGTCACCACCGACCAGCGCTGGAACGGCTACACCATCATGGAACGGGTCAACGTCGACAAAGCGATCATCCAGGGCGTCGAGCTCAACGGCCAATGGGATATCAACGCCAGCGTGCTGCTCAAGGCCAACTACACCTACACCGATTCCGAGCAGAAAAGCGGCGCCAACAAAGGTGCACCATTGGCTCTCACGCCGAAGCAGAAAGCCAATGTGCGCACCGAGTGGAGCATCAACGACCGCACCCAGGCCTGGGCGTCGCTGAGTTACTACGGCGAAGAAACCGGCAACACCATCACCGACGAACCCGCACCGGGCTACACCACCGCCGACCTGGGCGGCTCTTACGACGTGAGCGACTCGCTGACCCTCAACGCCTCCCTCAACAACCTCACCGACAAGCGTTTGGACGATGAAACCTACGGCACGGTGAACTACGGTCGTACGCTGTGGATGGGTGCCACGCTCAACTTCTAAAGTGCCGCCGGCAATCGCACCACCGCGCACAGGCCGGCCGGTGGGCGATTCTGCAACACCAGTTCGCCGCCATGGGCCTGGATGCACGAACGTGCAATCGCCAGGCCCAACCCCACGCCACCGTCGCTGACGCCGCGTTGCACAAAGGGTTCGAAGACTTTGTCCAGCCAGGCCTCGGGCAAGCCTTGGCCGTGGTCGAGCACCTCGATGCGCAGCCAGCCGTTATCTTCCTGGATCAAGCTCAGGTGGGCATCCCCAGCGTGGTGCAGGGCGTTGTCGATCACGTTGGTCAGCGCGCGCTTGAGCGCCAGAGGCCGGCAGGTCAGCATCAGGTGTGGCGCACCCGCCCAACTGACAGGTTGCCGCATGCGCTGATAACGCTTGGCCAGGTCATCCAACAGGCCGCTCATCGACATCGTGGCGGTCGCTTCCTGCACCGCGTCATCGCGCACGAAATTCAGGGTTTCACGCACCATCGCACTCAATTGCGCGAGGCTTTCGAGCATGTCATCCCGGGCGTCGCCGGGCTCCAGCAATTCCACTTGCAGGCGCAGTTCGGTGATCGGCGTGTTCAGGTCGTGGCTGACCGCTGCAAGCATCCGCGTACGGCCTTCGACATGCCGGGCAAGATTGGCCTGCATGGTGTTGAAGGCGGCGGTGAGGTCGCGGGCTTCCTGTGGGCCGATTTCCGGCAGCGGAGCGATCCATTCACCACGGCTGACGCGCTCCGTGGCCTGGGCCAGGGTCTTGATCGGGCGCACCACGCGGGCAATGAAAAACATCACGATCAGCAGCACTGGCAGCGTTGTCACGGGCAGGCTGTAGGCCAGAACGCGGCCCCATTCATAGGCGCCGGCGGGGTATTGCACGGCATTCAGGTAGGTACCGTTCGGCAGTGGCACGCTGCTGCGCAAGCGCAACGGCGCCCAGCCGGCGGGGCTGAACACATGGGTGCGGGCGTCGGCACCGCTGATGCGTTCCAACTGCATGCCGATGGCGGCCGCGTCATCCAGGTGCAATTGGCGACGCAGCTCACTGGCCAGTCTCTGCTCCTCCGGGCGCAGTTCAAACGGCGCCACTTCGGGCGTCGGTGCAATCCAGAAGCGCGTGTCGTCGTGGCTCATCCCGGCCAGCAGGTGCTCGGTTTCAGTGGGCGTCAGGTCGATTGCCGTGTGGTGGGCAATCCCTAGGCGCTCCAGGCTGAAACTGCGCGACAGTGGGTGGATCAGGCTGCCGGTGCGTTGCAAAAACAACATCGCGATGCCGTTGGATGCGAGCAAGGCCAGCAGCAACAACAGGCTCAACTGCCGCGCCAGGGTGCGCGGCCACAGCCTGTTCAGGGCGCGCATTCACTGACCTCGGCCGCCAACAGATAGCCGCCGCCCCAGATAGTGCGCAGCAGGTCCGGCGTGGCATCGCCGTGGGCCAACTTGCGGCGCAGGCGGCTGACCTGGCGGTCGATGGCGCGGTCGCTGACGTCGCTGTCGGCGGCAGCGGTGAGGTCGATCAAACGTTCGCGGGGCAGCAACGTATTGGGGTGGGCAAGGAACACCTGCAGCAAACGGCTTTCCGCTGTACTGAGCTGGATTGCCGGGCTGGCGTCGCGGCACAACGTGGCGCTGCTCACGCTGAACTGCCAGCCAGCGAACCGATAAGCCTGTGGGCCACCGCTGGGCGCGGCCGGCCCGGTGTTGCGGCCTTGGCGGCGCAGCACACTGTTGATGCGTGCGACCAGTTCGCGGGGTTCGAAGGGCTTGGTCACGTAATCGTCCGCGCCGAGGTCCAGGCCGCGGATGCGGTCGGCGGCGGTATCGCGGGCGGTCAACAGAATCACGGGGGTATTGCTGCGCCGATGCAACTGGTTGCACAGCTCGAAACCATCGCCATCCGGCAGCAGCACGTCGAGCACTACGACGTCGAACGCCTGGGTCTTGAGCAATTGCCACATCCCAGCCGCGTCTTCGGCGGTGCGCACATCGAAGGTGTGGCGACGCAGGTAAGTGGCCAAGGGTTCGCGGATTTTGCGGTGGTCATCCACCACCAGCACGCGCGGTGCGACAGGCGCAGGGGCAAACGGCATTGCGGCCCTCGGAAGGTTGAGCGGGAGAGGGTGGATATTACTACGAGTCATTATCATTAACGCGGTTTTTATGGTGGGGCACTGGTACTCCGTTCCATCAATAGGACGCTCTAGGGTGTTTTAGCCGTCTACCGCTCAATTGTTATCGGTTTTAAGGTGTATGCACTTTGGAGGATCACCATGAAAAAACTCATCGGCATCTACACCAGCCCTCGCGCCCATTGGGTCGGCGACGGTTTCCCGGTGCGCACACTGTTTTCCTACGACAACCTGGGCAAACACATCAGCCCATTCCTGCTGCTGGACCACGCCGGCCCGGCCGAATTTTCCCCCACCGAACAACGTCGCGGCGTAGGCCAACACCCCCATCGTGGCTTTGAAACCGTGACCATCGTCTACGACGGTGAAGTCGAGCACCGCGATTCAACCGGCGCAGGCGGCACCATCGGCCCCGGCGATGTGCAATGGATGACGGCCGCAAAAGGCATTCTCCATGAAGAATTCCACTCCGAAGCGTTCGCCCGTAAAGGCGGCGCGCTGGAGATGGTGCAACTGTGGGTCAACTTGCCCGCCAAGGACAAAATGGCCGACGCCGGTTACCAGACCATTGTCGATGGCGATATTCCCGTGCTTGCGCTGCCCCATGACGCCGGGCACCTGCGCCTGATCGCCGGAGCGTTCGACGGCGCCAAAGGCCCCGCACGCACCTTCACGCCGATTGACGTGTGGGACCTGCGTCTTAACGCCGGCAAGCCCGTGACCCTGGACTTGCACGCCGGGCGCAACACCGCCCTGGTGATCCTACGCGGCACTGTGCTGGTCAATGGCGAAGAAGTCGCGCGCCAAGGCCAACTGGCGTTGTTTGAGCGCGATGGCACGCAACTGGTCCTGGAGTCCAACGACGCCGCCAAGGTGCTGCTGCTCAGCGGCGAACCGATTGACGAGCCCATCGTGGGGCACGGGCCGTTTGTGATGAACACCGAGCAGGAGATTCATCAGGCGTTTGCGGATTTCCAATCGGGTAAATTTGGGCAGATGCATGCCTGACAGTTAGCCGTAAACAAAAGGGTAGGAGCCGGCTTGCCGGCGATAGCATCACCGTGGTGTCCCTGGCACACCGAGTCGATACTTTCGCTGGCAAGCCGGCTTCTACATTTTGTTTTCCAGTGTTCTCAATTCATGCGATCTTCCCGTCATTCGCCCTGGAGTCGCCTGGATGCCCTCATTTATCTCCGATCACCCGATGCTGTGCGCCCTGGCGCTGATCCTTATCGACATCGCCGTGTGGCGACTTATCTCCGCCAACCTGGCTAATTGGAAACTCGCAGCGCGGTTGGTGATCTTTGCAGTCTTCAGTGCCGTGCTGTTCAACGACGGCATGAACCCCATGCTCGTCGCGCCCTACGCCGACAACACCGCGTTGCACATGGCCGCCACGGCGTTGCAGATTGGTTGGTGGTTGTTCGCGGCGCGTACGCTGACGGTGTTGCTCGGTGCGTTGATGATGCAGCGGGTTGGCCACACCGGGCGGCTGTTGCAGGATTTGATGGGCGCGGTGATTTTCCTGATCGCGATCATTGCCGCGCTGGCCTATGTGCTCGATCTGCCGGTCAAGGGCGTGTTGGCCACGTCCGGCGCGGTGGCGATCATTGTCGGCCTGGCGTTGCAAAGCACCTTGAGTGATGTGTTTTCCGGGATCGTGCTCAATACCACCAAGCCCTATCAACTGGATGACTGGATTTCCATCGACGGCACTGAAGGCCGGGTCACGGACATCGACTGGCGCGCCACGCGCCTGCAAACCTCCCAGGGCAGCATGGCGGTGATTCCCAACTCCCTGGCGGCAAAGGCCAAGATCATCAACTTTTCGCGTCCGGCCGATATGTTTGGCCTGGCGGTCAGCCTGCAGGTCAGCCCTCATGCACGGCCGCAAACGGTGATCGAAGCGCTGGAGCGGGCCATGCAGGGTTGCCGTCCGCTGCTGGCCAAACCGGCGCCGAGTGTGGCGTTCAAGACTTCCGCCAGTGGCGGTGTGGAGTATGAAATCAGCGGGTTCGTGCCGACCATGACCCTCAAGCGCGAAGTGCGCAACCAACTCTACGACTTGGCGTTCCGGCACCTGCAGGCAGCGGGCGTGAGCCTGTTGTCCGCCGTCGAAAGCGCGACCCCAGTGCCGACCTCTCCGGCGCGGGCACTGTTGGACAGTTCGTCGATTTTCTCCACTTTGCGCCAGGAGGAAAAGGACACCTTCAGCCAGAACATGACCCTGCACACCTATCGCGCCGGCGAGATGATCCTGCCGGCGGGGGAGGTCAGCGATCATTTGTTTATCGTCGAGTCGGGTGTGGTGTCGGTGATGCTGATCAAGGGCGGCCACGCGTTCGAAGCCGGGCGCATGGGCCCCGGCGAGGTGATCGGCGAAGCGGGGATTCTGACTGAGCAAGCGGCCTTGGCGGACTTCACCGCCAAGACGTTCTGCACGTTGTACCGCATCGAGAAGGCGTACCTGACGCCGTGCCTGGACGCGCGACATGACATCGCCGACGCCATGAAAACCCTGTTGGATTTCCGCTTGCACGCCGCTCAGGTGCTGACCCAAGACGCGCCAGTGGTACCGGTCAAGAAGGGCTTTTTGCAATGGCTTCGCCAGCGCGGTCTTTGAGGTGCGCGCTGGCACGGGTATCTAGAAATCAACAATAAACTGCACGCCACCGACCACCGCGCCGCTGGTTTGTGTGAGCCCGCCGGGGTATTTCACGTATTGCAGGTTAGGCCGCACCATCAGCCATTGGGTCGCCTGCACGCCATAGTTGATCTCGTAGCTGTACTCGCGGCGCTGCTCGGGCACGTAAAGCGGATCGTCGATATCGCTGACGCCATTGGCCGCGTTGAGCGTCTGCGTGTTGCGGGTATAGCGGTCGCTGACCTGCAACTTCGACGCGCCAAGGCCGATGGTGTCGTTCGGGCGTGAATCGAACGGGCCACGGTAGATCAGGCCGATTTGGATCAGGTTCTTGATCACGCTTTTGTCCGGGGCATTCACCGTCAGGTTGGCGAATACGTTGAGCCCGCGCGCGCTGTTGCCGTCGACGGTGGTCAATTGTTGCTGTCCCGACAGCCACCAGCCGCTGTTGCTGGAATACATCCGATAGGGCTTTTTCGAGCTGGCAGCGTAGTTCCCGTCTGCGTCCTTGAGCATGTCCTTGGTGTCGGCGTTGGCGTAGTAGTAACCGGCGTGGTACTCCGAATTCAGGCCTTGGATCTGACCTTTCCAGATGGCTTCGATAGGGAAACTGGTGCCCTGGGAGCCGCTGATAAACGGCTTGAAGCCATTGCTGGCCTCGGCGTTGCCAGGGTTCTTGTCGTAGGCGCCGACCTGCATGGCGAACTCATCGGTGAATTGGTACTTGGCGCGCACTGCCCACTGGCTGATCGGGAAGCTGTTCCACACGCCGTTCCAGTTACCTTCCTGGGAACCGCACAGGGTGACGTTCTGGAATTCGCAGGGGAACTGATCGAAGTCTTCACCATGGCCGAAGCGACCGAGTTTGAGGGCTAATTTCCGGTCGAAGAACTTTTGCTCGTACCAGAACTGCGACAGCCGCCAGGCGTTGCCGCCGCCGAACACTTCCATGGTGGACGTCAGGCCCGTGGCGTTGGGTTGGTGCACGCGGTCGTTGGTGATGTCCTTGCCATGGCGCTCGCCGATGCCGATGCGAAAGGTCGCGTCCTGCCAGCCGAGGAGTTTTTGCAGGTCCATGTTCACGCCCAGGATCAACTGGTCGCTCCAGCGCGCGGTGGTGTGGGAGTTGTAGCCACCGCCCAGGTTGGAGCCGACTTCGCCGACGTATTTGAGGGTGAAGTCGTAGCCTTGTTCGGCCAATTGGGGGCGCAGGCCGCTCCAGTCGCCGAGCATGGCCGGGGAGTTGGGATCGAGCAGGCCGGCGCTGAAGGCACAGGTGGACATGGCGCTGCAGAGCAGGGCCAGGGGGAGGGTGGTGCGCATGGACGTACTCCTGGGATTGTTGTTTTTATCAGGTACAACACAAATTTCAGGCACACAGAGACCCCCTGTGGGAGGCAGCAAGTCCCTTCCCACATTGGTTCTTGGGTGTTTGAGAGGGTGCGGCTTTACTGGAGGTTAACGAACAACCCGCCATCCACCAGCAACGAGGCGCCGGTCACATAGCGCGCCATGTCCGAGGCGAGGAACACGATTGGCCCAGCCACATCATCCGGTTCGCCCAAGCGACCCAGCGGCGTGCGCGAGGTCATGTAGGCGAGCTTTTCCTCGTCGGCCAGGTCTTCCTTGTTGATGTCGGTGGCAATGGTCCCCGGCAGTACCGAGTTGCAGCGAATGCCATAGGGCCCCAGTGCAATTGCGCAGGACTGCATCAACGAATGCAGGCCGGCCTTGGTCGGCGTGTAGTGGGTTTGCATGCCGCCGCCGACCAGCGCGCTGATGGAGCTGACGGCAATGATCGCGCCGCCACGGTCCTGGTTTTTCATTTGGTTGGCCGCCGCCTGCACGGCGAAGTAGGCGCCGTTGAGGTTGGTGTTGACGGTTTTCAGATAGACCTCGCGGGGCATATCCAGGAACGAGTGGAACGGGCAGATGCCGGCGTTGTTGACGAACACGTCGACACTGCCGAAGGCTTGCACGGCGCCGGCCACCAGCTTGTCGCCGGTGTCCGGGTCGGCCGCATCGCCTCCCACTTCAACGGCCTGGCCGCCAAACGCCTTGATCTCTTCAATCAGCGAATACGCCGCCTCGGTGCCTTGGCCACTGCCACTGTGGCCGATCACCACACGGGCGCCCTGGCGCGCACATTCACGGGCGGCGGCGCGGCCGATGCCACGGGAGGCGCCGGTGATGATCACGGTTTTGTCTGCAAGCAACATAAAAACACTCCTTCAAAAATTAGCGGCATCAGCCGAGGTAATTGCCGTAACCGACCATGGCGATGGCGCCGAGGATCACCGCGATCCCGGCCACCAGTACGCCCTTGTTGGCGGCGCTGGTGCCGTGCCATTCACGGAAATACAGGCCCCAGCAGTTGGACACGATGATGATGAATGACATGTGCAGCACCCAGGAACTGGCGTCGTTCTGCAGGCGGCTTTCGCCCATGCCGTAGAAGAAAAACTGCAAGAACCACAGCGTGCCGGCGATGGCCACCAGCAGGTAGTTGCCCAGCAGCGGCGTGCTGCGATCGGTGTAGTTATGGAAGGTACGGTTGCGCCAGTTCAGCCACAGGCACCAGATGCCGTTGGTGGTCAGGCCGCCCCACATGATCACCATAAAGGTCACGTTGTTCTGGAACAGGCTGTTGGCGCCATGTTCCACCGCCGCGGCGGCCAACGGGCGTCCGGCAGAAATGCCGTAGCTGAAACAGGCGCTGAGCACCCCGGAAATCACCGCCACCAGCATGCCCTTGCCCAGGGAAAATTCACTGACACTGGCGAACTTCACCGCCTGGGACACTTCCCGTTCCTTGATCAATCCAGCCTTGCCGCACACTGCGATACCGACCAGCGACACCGCCACGCCCCATAACACCCAATGCCCGCCCTGGGAGGCCAGCATCGAGGTCAAGGTGCCTTCGGTTGCATCGGTGAACAGGTCGCGGTACAGCGCCGGCATCAACGCTCCGAGGGCCGAGGTGAGGCCCATGATCAGCGACATGCCCAAGGACAGGCCCAGGTAGCGCATGGTCAGGCCGAAGGTCAGCCCGCCGATGCCCCACAACACGCCGAACATATAGGTCCACAGCAGCGTGCTGGTGTCGGCATTGCGCAGAATGTCCACCCAGCCCGGCACCGTCAGTTGCGCGGCGATCAGCGGCACGATCAACCAGGACACCAGGCCGCCGGTGATCCAATAACTTTCCCAGGCCCAGCCGCGGACCTTCTTGTAGGGGATGTAAAAACTGCCGGAGGCGAAGCCGCCGATGAAGTGCAGAATCACACCGAGGAGAATGATTTCCACGTAGTCGAATCCTTTTTATTGTTGTGTGGGTCAGTGAGATCAGGGGCGGGTCAGGTGGAACATGGGCAGCAGGTCGACACTGATCGGCGAGGCATCCGCGTGGCTGGGCATGATGTCCTGCATGTGGGTCCACCAGCGTTGCATCAGCGCGGTGCCGGGCAGCTCATCCAGGCCGTGGGCGTCTTCATGGGTGAGGACGGCGAACAGCGTGTTGGCGGGCTCGTCAAAAAAAATCCGGTAGTCCACCACGCCGGCGTCCAGCAGGGCTTGGGCCAGCTCCGGCCAGATTTCGTCGTGGCGTCGGCGATATTCATCGGCCTGGCCCGGGTTGAGGTTCATGCGAAAGGCACGGGTCTGCATCACGGCGCTCCATGGGTCGGGGTGTAGATACGCACTGCGTTGTGCAGAAAAAACTGGCCTTGCACCGCCTCGGATTTGTCCGCCATGCAGCTTTTTACGAGCCCCAGGGTGGTGGCGAAATCGGCCAGGTGATCGCTGTTGGGCCAGTCGCTGCCGAAGAAGCAGCGCTCGTCACCAAACGCCTCCCACAACACCGCCAGGCGGTCGTTGTAGAACGCCGTATCGACGATCAGACCTTGGGGGCCGAGCTGGGGGATTTCCGCGAGTTTGGCGAACACGTTCGGCCGCTGCGCCAGGCGCAACAGGTCGGCGTGATACGCCGCCTCTTCACCGGCCGGTATCTGAGCATTGGGCAAGTGGTCGACGATGATGCGCAGCTCGGGCAGCGTATCGCTGAGGTGCAACAAACCCTTGATCAAACGCGGGTTCGGGTTGGCGCTGTCCAGGCCCCGACCACAGGCGGCCAGTTGGCGCAGACCGTCGATAAAACCGGGGCGCGTCTGGTCTTGCAGCAGGTCGCGGTCCCACAGGTTGCCGTAGCGCAAGCCGAGGAACAGCGGCTCTTGCGCCAGGGCATCGAGGTCGGCGGCGAAGTCGGCGTGCAGTGGGTCCAGATTGCCAACGAACCCGAGCATACGCGGGTCGCTGCGTAGGGTTTCGAGCAACCAACGGTTGTCGTCACGCCATGGGCTGGCTTCCACAGCAATGGCGCCGACCACATTGTGTGAGCTGGCCAAGGCCCAATAATCGCTCGGTAAATGGGCGGCATACAGCTGATTGCCCGGCTCGGGCCACGGAATGCCTTGGGGGCGACGCGGGTCGAACAGGTGCAAGTGGCTATCGATGATGGGGCCGCTGTAAGGCATCAGAGGCATTGCGCAATCCTTGTGGGATTTTCTCAGGAAGGGCCAGCACGCTAACGCGCACCGGCCCGCTTCACCACCTCAGCTCTGTAGGTACACCACATGGGTATGGGTGTATTCGTACAGGCCATGCTTACCATCGGCGCCGCCGATCCCGGATTTACGCACCCCGGCATGGAAGCCCTGCATGGCCTCGAAATTTTCGCGGTTGACGTAGGTTTCACCAAAGTCGATCTCGCGCACCGCGTGCATGGCCTTGCCGAGGTCGCGGGTGTAGATCGATGAGGTCAGGCCGTAGTCGCAGTCATTGGCCATGGCGATGGCTTCGTCGAGGTCGTCGACAATCTGGATCGGCAGCACCGGGCCAAAAATTTCTTCGCGCATGATCTCCATGTCGGCGCGGCACCCGGCCAATACCGTCGGCTGGAAGTGAAAGCCCGCGCCGAGGTCGGCAGTCTGTCCGCCGCTGATCAGCGTGGCACCCTGGCTCAGTGCGGTGCGCACCTTACGGTTGACGTTTTCCAGGCCCTGGCGGTTGATCAGTGGGCCCATTTCCGCGTCGGCCATGGCCATCGGGTCGCCGTAGCGCGTGGCTGACATGGCCGCGCTGATACGCTCGATGAACGGGTCGGCGACCTTGCGCTCCACGTATACCCGCTCCGCGCAGTTGCACACTTGCCCGGTATTGATGATGCGCGAGTCGCGAATGGCTTTAACTGCCAGCTCCAGGTCGGCGTCTGCCAGCACGATGGCCGGAGCCTTGCCGCCCAGTTCCAGGTTGAGTTTGGTGATGTTTGGCGCAGCGGCGGCCATGATGCGCGAACCGGTGGCGACGCTACCGGTAAAGCTGATCATGTCCACGCCTTTATGGGCGGTGAGTGCGCCGCCGACCTGGCCGTCGCCGCAGACCACGTTGAACACACCGGCGGGCAGGTCGGTCTCGGCCACCAGCTTGGCGAACTCAAAGCAGTTGTTCGGGGTTTCTTCGCTGGGCTTGATCACGATGGTGTTGCCGGTGAGCAACGCCGGGGCCAGTTTTCGGGCGATCAAGAAGAACGGGAAATTCCACGGCAGGATGCCCGCCACTACGCCCAAGGGTTTGCGGAACAGGAAGATGTTTTCGTTGGGCCGATCGCTGGTGATGATCTCGCCCTCAATGCGCCGCGCCCATTCGGCCATGTAGTCGAGGTAGTCGGCGGTGAAATTCACTTCGACTTCGGCCAGGCCAGTGACCTTGCCCTGTTCCAGGGTGATGGTACGCGCCAGGTGCGCGACGTTTTCCCGCAGCTTGGCGGCGATGCGGCGCAAGTGCCCGGCGCGTTCGATGGCCGGCTTGCGCGCCCACGCTTTTTGCGCACCGCGCGCCGCAGCGAGGGCTTGGTCGACGTCAGCGGCGGTAGAGGCGGGCACCTTGGACAGCAAGGCGCCGCTGGCCGGATTGAGTACATCCAGATGGGCTTCGCTGGGAACGAAGCGGCCATTGATGAAGTTCTGGTACACGGGAACGGATGACATGGGCAGCTCCTCAGTAAGTACGTGATGGTGTGGGCGCGTCGGCAACCGGGCGATAGCGTGCGAGGGTGGCCAACGCGCTCTGGCGTAACAGGCTGATGTCGATGGCCACTGCGATAAAACGGCAACCCCAGGCTTGGTAACGGCGCGCGTCGTCTTCGTTGGGCGCCAGGATGCCGCTGACTTTGCCGGCGGCGAGGGTGGCGTCCACCGCGTACTTGATGCGTTCCTGAACTTCGGGATGGCCGGGGTTACCGGCGTGGCCGAGGCCGATGGAGAGGTCGGCGGGGCCGATAAACACTGCGTCCACGCCTTCCACGGCGGCAATGGCGGCGACGTTTTCCACGCCCAGGCGTGATTCGACCTGGACGATCAGGCACAGCTCCTCGTGGGCGGTTTGCAGGTAGTTCGTTACACCATCCCAGCGGGTGGCGCGGGTCAAGCCGCCGCCGACGCCGCGAACGCCATGGGGTGGGTAACGCATGGCGCGCACCAGGGCTTGAGCCTGTTCGGCGGTTTCCACCATGGGGATCATCAGCGTCTGGGCGCCGACGTCGAGCAGTTGCTTGATCAGACTGGCATCGCCATTCACCGCGCGTACCACCGGCGCGGTAGCGTAGGGCGCCACCGTCTGCAGTTGGTTGAGCACGCTGGGCACGGTATTGGGCGCGTGTTCACCGTCGATCAGCATCCAGTCATAACCGAGGCCAGCGACGATCTCGGCGGCGTAGCCGGTGGCGAAACCGGCCCAGATGCCGTATTGGGTGGCGTCCTTGGCCAGGGCAGCCTTGAAGCCATTACGGGGCATATTCATGGCGTTTTCCTCAGCGATTGTACGGACGGTGCAGTTGGCAATCCGGGTTCAGGTCTACGCCGAAACCGGGCTTGTCGAGCACCGACAAGCGCATGCGGCCATTCACCGGTACCGGTTCGCCGAGCAGTTGCGGGTGGAACATCGGCACCACTTCATCGGCCTTCGGCGCCATCATCAGGAATTCGGCGAACGGGCTGTTATGGCGGGTGGCGACGAAGTGGTAGCTGTACACCGACGAGCCGTGGGGCACGACCATCGCATTGTGGGCATCGGCCAAGGCCGAGATTTTCACCAGCTCGGTGAGGCCGCCGCACCAGCCGACATCCGGCTGGATAATGTCGCAGCAGCCCATTTCCAGCAGCATGCGGAAGCCCCAACGAGTGGCTTCGTGCTCGCCGGTCGTCACCAGCATGCCTTTGGGCACATTGTTGCGCAGGGCTGCGTAGCCCCAGTAATCGTCCGGGCTCAGGGCTTCTTCGATCCATTTGAGCCCGTGTTCATGGGCACCGATGGCGAGTTTGGTCGCGTAGTTGAGGTCCAGGCTCATCCAGCAATCGAGCATCAGCCAGAAGTCCGGGCCGACCCTTTCGCGCATGTCGGCCAATTGTTCGAGGTTTTTGCGCAGGCCTTCTTCGCCTTCGCTGGGGCCGTGGTGCAGGGGCATCTTGCCGCCGATAAAACCCATCTTCTGCGCCAAGTCCGGGCGGGCGCCGGTGGCGTAGAACTGCAATTCGTCGCGTACCGCACCGCCGAGCAACTGGTGCACGGGCTCCTGGCGGATTTTGCCGAGCAAGTCCCACAACGCCAGATCGACGCCGGAAAGGGTGTTGATCACCAGGCCCTTGCGACCGTAGTAGAGGGTGGACTGGTACATCTGGTCCCAGATCTTTTCGATATCAGTGACGCGGGCGCCTTCGATAAAGCGCGCCAGGTGTTTCTCGACGATATACGCCGCCGGTTCGCCGCCAGTGGTCACGGCAAACCCGACAGTGCCGTCGCTGGCTTCGATCTCCACCACCAGCGTGCCGAGTACGTTGATGCCGAAACTGCGGCGGCTCTGGCGGTACTCGGGGTATTTGCTCATGGGCGTCGAGATGTGATCGTCGATCCAGTGGCCGTCGGCCTGGTCGTGGTAATCGGCGCCGCCGCCTCGCAATACAAAGGCGCGCACGTGTTTGATGGTGAGATGACCCATGGTGTGACTCCTGACGTTAAACAGTGGCCTGCGTGTTCGATGCAGTGCGGCCGGGTGAATGGATGCCCAGTACCAGCAATGCAGCCAGTACCGTGGTGGCGGACAGCAGGTACAAACCGGCTGCCGGAGAATGGAAGGCGCCTTCGGCCCAGTGCTTGATGACCGGCGCGATGAAGCCGCCGAGGGCACCGAATGAGTTGATCAGCGCAATGCCCGCAGCAGCGGCACTGCCGGCCAGGTAGCTGGAAGGAAAGGTCCAGAACACCGGCTGCACCGCGATAAAACCCGAGGCGGCAAAGCACAAGGCGAGCATGCCCAGCAGCGGGTTGGCGAAGGTCACCGAGCAAGCAATGCCGGCGGCGGCCATCAATAAGGTCAGGCAAGCGGTGCGGCGGCGTTCGCCAGTCCGGTCGGAATAACCGGGAATCCACCAGGCGGCAAACAGTGCGCAGATCCAGGGAATCGCCGAGACCAGCCCAACCATCAAGCCGACCTTGGTGCCGAGCAGGCCGCCCACTTGGGTTGGCAGGTAAAACACCACGCCGTACACGCTGGCCTGGATCAGCAAATACACCAGGCACAGGTACAGCACCGACGGCTGGCACAGCACGTTGAGCAGGCTGCGGCCGTGGGAGGTTTTGTGTTGGTCTTCCGTGTCCAGCAAGGTCTGGATTTGCTGGCGCTCATCCACACTCAGCCACTTGGCGTCGGCGGGGCGGTTGTCCAGGTACCAGTAGGCCCAGATCCCCACGGCGCTGGCCATCAAGCCTTCCACGGCGAACAGCCATTGCCAGCCGTGAATACCGCCGAAACCGTCCATCTCCAGCAGCAGGCCGGACAACGGACTGCCGACAATGAATGCCAGGGGGGCGCCGAAGTAAAAGAAGCCCATGGCCTTGCCGCGCACGGCCTGGGGGAACCAGTAGGTGAGATAGAGGATCACGCCGGGGAAGAATCCGGCTTCGGCCACGCCCAACAAAAAACGCAGCACGTAGAAGCTGGTTTCGTTATGGGCAAACACCATCGCCGCCGAAATCAGGCCCCAACTGACCATGATGCGGCACATCCACAGGCGGGCGCCGACACGGTGCAGGATCAGGTTGCTCGGCACTTCCAGCAGCGCGTAGCCGACGAAGAACACACCGGCGCCGAAGGCAAACGCGGCATCGCTCAAGCCGGTATCGGCCTGGAAGGCCTGTTTGGCAAAGCCGACGTTGGCACGGTCAAGAAACGCCATGATGTACATCAGCAGCAGGAAGGGCAGCAGTCGCCAGGAAATCTTGGCGAGCAGGGGCGCGGGCAGGGTTTTCATGATGGAGTCCGTTGTTTTGTTCTTATGGAACGGACTGTACGGCGGCCGAGCAATACGCTACAAATCGAATCTCGCTTACAAGTGATACCCTCAGGGTATCGGTAATAAGGAATTTATGAGTAGTCCCGTCCTCTCCCGCAGCTTGTTCAACCGCCTGCGCTACAAGCATCTGCATATGCTGGTAGCGCTCAGTTCCAGTCAGAACCTGCACCGTGCATCCCAGGCCCTGAACATGTCGCAACCGGCGGCCACGCGCATGCTGCGCGAGATTGAAGACATGTTCGGCTGCGACCTGTTCGAGCGCTTGCCAAGGGGGATGCGGCCAACGGCGCTGGGCCAGCAACTGATCAACTTTGCCGAGTCGGCGCTGAGTGGCCTCGACCGTTGCGCCGAAGACCTGATGGCGCGCCAGCAGGGCGGGTATGGCTATTTGTCCATCGGCACCATCATGGGCGCCGCGCCGGACTTGGTGATGGACTGCATTGCGCAGATCAAGGCGCTCAATCCGCAACTTCGTATCCGCATCATGGGCGACACCAGCGACCAGGTGATCCAACTGCTGGAGCAGGGGCGCATCGACCTGGCCATCTCCCGGCGCACCGCCGCCACTGACAGCGAGCACTACAGCTTCGAACCCCTGGGCAACGAGCGCCTGCTGGTGGTGGTGCATGCCGGCCACCCATTGGTCCGACGCGGTCGGCTATCCCTGGCAGAGCTGGTGCGCGACTGGCCGTGGATCCTGCAACCGCAAACCAGCCCGGCGCGCATCGGTTTCGACCAGGCCCTGCAAGACCTGGCGCTGCCAAGCCCGGCGGACATCATCGAATGCAGCTCGGTGTACTCCATGCAGCAGTTGATCCAACTGACGGACGCGGTGATGGTGCTGTCGGAAAGTGCCTTGCGTGATTATCTGAAAATGGGCCTGGTGGTCGCGCTGCCGGTGGCCCTGGACGTGCGGCTGGCGCCGTTTGGCATCTTGTTGCGCAAGGGCGAGGGTGTGAGCCGCGAATTGGGCTTGTTTATTGACCTGCTGCGGCAGAGGGCGGCGATGCTGTAAACGCGAGGTTGAAAAGATCATGGTGTCCCGGCACGATATTAAATAGAATGAATCTCATTTGAGACTCAATCGCGCCGTGCAGGTTGTTGCCATGAATGATGCTGTTGTCCCCACGCACGCCCCCGAACTGACGCTATCGAGCCTATACCGCGACCATCGCAGTTGGTTGGAAAGCTGGCTGCGGCGGCGCCTGGGCAATGCCTGGGATGCGGCCGACCTGAGCCAGGATACGTTTCTGCGCGTACTGGCCAGTGCGCAGCCGATTGCACAGATGCAGGAGCCGCGTGCGTACCTGGTGACGGTCGGTAAGCGCCTGTTGGTGAACTTCCATCAGCGCCGCAGCCTGGAGCAGGCGTATTTGAACGCCCTGGCCAGCTTGCCCGAAGCTTGCGTGCCGTCCCCCGAACAGCGCTGGCTGATGCTGGAAACCCTGCAAGCCCTGGATGAGTTGCTCAATGGCTTGCCGGTGCTTGTACGCCGCGCCTTTCTATGGAGCCAGCTGGAGGGCCTGGGCTATCGCGAGATTGCCGAACGGCTTGAGGTGTCCGAGCGTACGGTGAAGCGCTACATGGCCCAGGCGTATGAACATTGCCTGCTGGTGGACCTTTGAGCCGCGACGTCGCCCGCGCTGCTGCCCAGTGGCTGGCGCTGCTGGAGTCCGGCGCCGCCACCGAGCGTGATCATGCCGCGCTACAGCACTGGCGCGACAGCCATCCCCAGCATGAACAGACTTGGCAGAAAGCCCAATCCCTGCGCCAACGCTTCAGCGCTTTGCCCCAGGCTCTGGCCATGGCCAGCCTCGACCGCCCGCAACCGGGCCGGCGTGCGGTGCTCAAGCGTGCGTTGGGTGTGGCGGCACTGTTGCCGACGGCGTGGCTGATCAGCCGGCAATTACCCATCGACACTTGGCGTGCCGACCTGCGTACCGCTACTGGCGAGCGCAAGCGCCTGCCGCTGGCCGATGGTGCCAGCCTGCAACTCAACACCGCCACGGCGGTAGACGTAGATATGGCCCAGCGACGGGTCAGCTTGGTCGACGGTGAACTGGCGCTGACGGTGCCGGGCGCGGCGGCGATGACGGTGCAAACCCGCTACGGCCAATTGCTCGTCAGTCACGCTGACGTGTGCATACGGCAACTGGCGTCCGGTTGTCTGGTCTCGGTGCTCAAGGGCACGGTTCAGGTGCGCGACCTGAGCGGCCAGATGGCGACCTTGCAAGCAGGCCAGCAAGCGCCGCTCAAGGCCGGCGGCCTGGGTGCCCGGGCGTTGTTTGATGTGCTGCAACTGGGCTGGCGCGACGGTGTACTGACCGCGCAGAACCAGCCACTGGGGGACTTCCTCAGGGAGCTGGAGCGCTATCGCCCTGGCGTGTTGCGCTGGGAGCCGCGCCTGGAAACGCTACGGGTGACCGGCAGTTTCCGCCTGGATGACACCGACCGCATTCTCAACCTGCTGGCCTCGACCTTGGCGCTGGACGTGCAATACCGAACGCGTTATTGGGTGAGCCTGCGCAAGGCGTGATGCGCTTTGTGGCGAGCGGGCTCGCCACAACAACCTGTGGGCCATGAAAGGCTCGCTCGTCTCGGGTTACGAGTAGTCCTCAGATCACATGGGCCCGCTGCAACTCGGTCAAGGCCAGCGCCTTGAGCTGCGCCAGCAGCGGGTCACGCCGATCCCTCGGATGCGGCAAGTCGACCGCCAGTTCCTGGCGAATGCTGCTGGGCCGGTTGTCCATCACCAGCACCCGGTCACTCAGGTACAGCGCCTCGTCCACATCATGGGTCACCAGTAATAAAGCGATGGCGTGATGCGCCGCCAGTTGCAGCAGCAAGTCCTGCAGTTTCATGCGGGTGAAGGCATCCACCGCGCTGAACGGCTCATCCAGCAACAACACCTGGGGGCGTGAATACAGGCCGCGAGCGATCGCCACCCGCTGCGCCATCCCACCTGACAACGCTTTGGGCAGCGCCTGGGCGAAGCCCTTAAGGCCGACTTCCTCGATCAACTGTGAGACCCAGGCTTTGTCGTAGTGGTTGTCATCACTGAAGCCGATGTTCTGTTCTACCGTGAGCCATGGCATCAGCCGCGGTTCCTGGAACACAAAGGCCACTTGGCCATCGGGGCTGCGCAGCTCGCCCAGGAAGTCCGTTTCCAAACCGGCGACGATCCGCAGCAAGGTACTTTTGCCGCAGCCACTGGGGCCCAGCAGGCTGACCGCTTCGCGAGGCTGCAAGGCCAGGCGCACGTCTTTCAATACGGTGGTGCTGGCGAAGCTTTTACGCACCACATGGATGTCCAATAACGACGGCGCACTCATTGTTCCGCTCCTTGGCCAGTGAAGGTGTCGCGCCAGGCGAGGCAGCGTTTCTCCAGCGCCGCGAGCAGGCCGTCGCTGATCTTGCCCAGCAGCGCCAACACGATAATGGCGGCTAGCACAATGTCGGGTCGCGAGGTTTCCCGCCCATCGCTGAGCAGGTAACCCAAACCTTTAGTCGCCGCTATCAGCTCGGCCGCCACGAGGAACATCCACGCCAGGCTCAAACCACTGCGCAGTCCGGTGAACAGGCCGGGCAGGGCGGCGGGCAGCAGGACGCGCCGCACCAGGCGGCGGCGACTGAAACCGTACATTTGCCCGACTTCCACCAGCTTGCGGTCGATGTCGCGAATCGCCGCGACGCCATTGAGGTACACCGGGAAAAACGCGCCAATGGCAATCAGCACAACCTTGGAGGTTTCATCGATGCCCAGCCACAGCAGCAACAGGGGTACCCAGGCCAGGCTCGGGATCGAACGCAGGCCGGCAAAGGTCGGCTCCAGGTAGGCTTCGGCTTCACGGCTCAAACCGACCCAGGCGGCGAACACCAGGGCCAGGCTAGCGCCGATGGCAAAGCCCAGCAGCACCCGTGCGAGGCTGGCGCTGATGTGTTTCCACAACACGCCTTCGGCCAGGTCGGTGAGGGTCACGGCGATCTCGCTGGGCGCAGGCATCTGGTAGGAAGGCAGCCAGCCCACCCGTACGACCACTTCCAGGATCAACAGGATCAGCACCGGCAAGACCAGGCCTTTTAACCGCCGTGGCCAGGCGCTGTGCTGGCTGACCACGGGTACCGGCAGGGGCAATGCTTGGCTTTTGCTGCTCATCAAAAGCCCCTTACTGCTGCGGCAGGGTTTGGCCAAACGAAGGGTCGATCAGTTGATCGATCACCTGGTCCACATTCACCCCACGGCGCACCAATTCCTCGGACACCAGAATCGGCGCCGCCGCCTTGGAAGACTGCACATCCTTGGCGCTCAACAACGGCGTGCTCAGGTCAGTGCGCGACAATTGCAGCTTGGCCACTTCCAATGGCAGCCCGGATTCGTCGGCCAGCAACTTGGCGAATTCATCCGGGTGCTTCACTGCCCAGTCACGCGCTTTTTCATAAGCGCCCAACACCTTGGTGATGGTCTGTGGGTGCGCCTTGGCGAACTTCTCGGTGACGCTCACCACGCCATAGCTGTTGAAGTCCTTGTTGCGGTAAAGCAGGCGCGAACCGGCCTGGATTTGACTGGCGGCCATGTGTGGATCGAGACCGGCCCAGGCGTCCACGTCACCCTTTTCCAGAGCGGTGCGGCCGTCCGGGTGTTGCAGGTGCACCAACTCCACGTCGTCTTTTTTCAGCCCGGCCTGTTGCAGACTGCGCAGGGTGAACAGGTAAGGGTCGGTGCCTTTGGTGGCGGCGATTTTCTTGCCCTTGAGGTCGTTGACGCTGTTGAGTGGCGAGTCCTTGCGCACCACCAGTGCGGTCCATTCCGCGCGGCTGTAGACATACACCGATTTGATCGGGCTGCCGTTGGCCCGGCTCAGTACGGCGGATAAGCTGGCGGACGACGCGAAATCCACGCCGCCGCTGTTGAGGTATTCCAGGGACCGGTTGCTGCCTTGGCTCAGTACCCAGCTGACCTTGCTGTGGGGCAGGGCCTGTTCCAGCCAGCCGAAGTGCTTGAGCACCAGGCTGACTGGTGAGTAGTAGGCGTAGTCGAGGTTGACTTCGGCGGGGTCGGTTTCGGCCGCGAATACCTGCGGTTGCAGGCATAGGGCGAGGGCGCAGGCGCCGAGTAGACGTTGGGTGAAGGGTTTCATGGAACAGCTCCGGACAAGGCGTTGAGAGAAGGTTTTTCTTATATTCAGAAAACTGATTGGGTGCGTTCAATCATGCTTTACAGGAATATGCAGTCTCTGTGCCATCGGGCAGGAGCCCGGATTTACAGGGTCAGGGGCATGTGTGGTTGTTGCAGGAGGTGGCAAATTGTTGAACCGATGTTTCCTGGGCAACAGTTTTCATATGTTTTTATGGAATAAATAAAGAGTTATATATTCCTTTTAATGTTCTCTCGAATAGCGCACTTTGAGGGCCTGCGCATTCGTGCGGATTGACCCAACAGCCAAAAGGAAACCCGACATGACCATTAAAGCGATCAACGTGCGCAACCAATTCAAGGGCGTGATCAAAGAGATTCTGCTGGGCGAAGTGGTGTCGGAAATCGACGTGCAAACCGCGTCCGGCATCGTGACGTCCGTCATCACCACCCGTTCGGTGCGTGACCTGGAATTGAAAGTGGGCAGCGAAGTGATTGCCTTCGTGAAGTCCACTGAAGTGTCTATCGCCAAGTTGTAAACGCCAGCCCCCGCCTTTGCAGCGGGGGCCATTTTTTGCGCGCTTCAGCGGTTGCGCAAACTGCGCTCCATGCGCTGCAGACCCTCTTCCAGCATCGCCCTCGGGCAACCGAAGTTCAGGCGCACGAACTGCTGGCTGTCATCCCCGAATTCGATACCCGCACTCAACCCGACCTTGGCCTGTTCCAGGAAAAACTGCTGCGGGTCATCCATGCCCAGGGCGCTGCAATCGAGCCAAGCAAGGAAGGTGCCTTGCGGCGCATGCATCACCACGCCCGGCAAGCGCGTTTGCACGGCGTCGAGCAGGTAATCGCGGTTCGCTTGCAGGTACTGCTTCAATGCATCCAGCCATTGGCCGCACTGGCTGTAGGCCGCGCGGGTGGCTTCCAGGCCCAGGGGGCTGACGCTGTCGACCATGCCGCAGCGGGCCTGGTTGAAGCGCTCGCGGATCTCGGCGTTCTGGATCACGGCAAAGCAGGTCTTCAAGCCGGCCACGTTGTAGGCCTTGCTCGCCGACATCAGCGTGATGGTGCGCTGTGCAATCTCCGGGCTGAGGCTCGCGGTGGGGATGTGGCGACGACCGTCGAAGCACAGTTCTGCGTGGATTTCGTCGCTGATGATCAGCGCATCGTTTTCCAGACAGGCAGTGGCCAATGCCAGCAGCTCTTCGCGGGGGAAGACCTTGCCGATGGGGTTGTGCGGGTTGCTCAACAGCAAGGCGCCGGCGCCGGTCAGTGCTTCGCGCATGGCGGGCATTGGGGTGATGTATTCACCGTCGGTCGATTGGAACGGCACTTCGATGCGCGGTAGGTTCCAGTTGCCTGGCGCCAGGCGAATCGGACGATAATTTGGGGTTTGCAGTACCACCGGCTGGTCCGGTTTTACAAAGGCATGCAGCGCCATATTGAAACCGGGTTCGACGCCGGGCAAAAACAGCAACTCTTCGGGCTGCACGCGCCAGGCGTACTTGGCCCACAGGTCGGCCACGATGGCTTCACGCACATCCGGGCCGGCCACGCTGTAGCCGAGAATCTGCTGGTCCAGGCGCTCGTGCAGGGCTTGCAGCACGGCGGGCGGCGCTGCGATGTCCATGTCGGCGATCCACATTGGCAGCACGTCGGCCGGGTAGCGGTTCCACTTGGTGCTGCCGGTGCCGAGGCGAGGGTGGATCGTGTCGAAATCAAAGCTCATGGAGGGGCTCGTGTCAGGGGGGCGGGTGCAAGAATGGCGCTGATTCTAGCGCCATTAATTGAATAATTGTATGGAGGCCGGGCCCAAAGGCCGTGGTTCTCCCAATCAAGTCATATGCCCTGCGCGACGGCCATGGTGTTGAAAACGTTTTGCCTGGCCGTGCGCAAATAGACGGGGTTTTATCAGATAGGTTGGGTTAATCCCCTGACACGATCGATATTGAATTTGCTGGCAACCACGTCGGCATCAAAGGCACTGACTTTGTATTTTTTTCCGGTCAGGATCGTACCAAATGCATCGAGGTTTTTGCCGGTGATGCCGTTGCTAAGGGTCTTTTCCAGGCCCTTGGCCATTGATTCTTGTGTGGGGAATATCGCTTTGCCGTAGTTGGGGTCGTAAAAAAACCAGCTCTTCGGGGTGGTGCCGGTGGGGTCGACCTTCACGCCCGCAAGCATTCCATGGTTAGTGCTGCTGATCATCAGCGTCTTTGAGGAAGTGGCTTCGCTCAATTCTTTAATGATCGACTTATAAGAAATCGGGTTACCCACGGCACTGCTATGAAATCCCAGCTCGTTGCCGACGGTGGACTGCAGGCTTGAAAGGTTTCTGATGAATTTGGCTGAGTTTTCAGCTTCCGGGTTTGCCATGGCAAATACCAGGTTGTCGAGCAGCGTGTCTTCATTGCCTTCGAGCAGCGCCAGGCCCATGGCGGTGGAAAGGGCCGCACATTCACCGGCAATGTCAGGGCTGGTCTGGCTCAGGTAATACGTTTGCGGCATGCCTCGGGTGGTTCCACCGGAGGCGGTGACTTCACGCTGGAATATCTGTGCGCTGCGTTGAGTATGGGCCAACAAAAGTCTTTCTCGCTGGCGCACAAGACTGCCGATTTGCTCTGTTGAAAAGTTGGACGTTGCAATAAGGTCCTCGATTTCCTGTACCCCCATGGACGGCTTGTAGCCAGGAACCGTATCGGGGCTCAGGTGTTTGAAACCTTCCGGGAAGCTGGTTGGTTCCGAGTACTTAGCGTTGATGACGTTGGCTTCATATTGTGCCAGCGCATCCGGATCGCGTTGTGGCGAAGCGGGTCGCTCAAAAAAGCCAATGCCACCCTCCGGTGCAAAGCCTTCGATGGGGGTGCCGTAAGCCTTGCCGGAGGCTGCGTCCACGGGGTACCACTTCTCGTCGATGATTTTGGCCAGGGTTCGTGCACCACCACCGGCGGCATCCACCCCTTCGGCTCTTCCGATCCTGACCGCCGTGCTGACACCCACGCTCTGGGTCAGGCCATTGCTCGTCGGTCGCAAGCCACCAAACGACGGAATGGTGGAATAAAAGGGTTTCGCTGTCTTGCCTGCGCTGCCCAGCAACCCGACCAGGTCATCTGTAGAGTGGCTGGCTTTTCTCAGCATGTTAAACAGGGTTTTGCTGGACTTGATGCTGTGGGCGAATGCACGAAGTGGTTGCGAAACAGGTATGGCGGTCGATACGCCGTCGATAATAAAACCGGTGAAGGCTTCTGCTATTTCACCATTGATCGCGTGCTTCAACGTGTTTGCAAACGGTACCAAGCTCAGCACCGCTGCCGCTCCGGTCTTCTGATAGCGCTCTGTTAATTCGACGGCACTTTCGCCACTAGCCTGTTGACGCAGGGTTTCCTCATCGTAGGCCAGATGTTTGGACGCGGCTGTCCTGGCCAGATCAAAACTTTTTCCGCCGTGGAAGGAGAGGTCGGGTGTCTTGTCGCTGGCGCCACGTTGCCACTTATCCGGCGTTGGTATGTGCTCGATCACCACCTCAGAAAATTCATTCTCGCGAGGGGGCGTCCCACTGTTGTAAGCCTCCCAATCAAACGGTTGCCGGATATTGTTCTCCACGTTACCCACGGCCCTGGTGTTGATACCTTCAGGCCACTCTGCTGGAAGATCGGTGCGGATCTGGATTTTCCCTTGCTGTGGGAAGACTTCATAGTAGGTGACTTTTGACTGGTGTTCGGAGCGAATGATGAACCCTTGTCGACCTTTGCTGGCTTCTTTTTCGGCCTTGGGGATGAGGTGGGCATAGTGCGAGGTAACGGCTTTTCTCAACGCATAAAATTTCTGTTCGCCCCATTGCAGGCTGCTTCGGTGTTCCTCTGGAAGCTGCGAGAGCAGGTTTCGGACCACCGCGGTGTGGCCCTGCAGCAGGTCGGTGTAGTAGTTGTTGAATGTCTGGGTGAACAGCCACTCAATGCTATAAAGCCGATGGAGTTCCTTCTCGATGGGGGCCATGGAAAAGTCGGAACTGATTGATCGCCACATACCTGCCTGGAGTTTTCCCGACATATGCACGTCCAGCAGGCTGTAGAAATGGTTCTTGTCGGACTCCAGATTGTCCGGCGTGGCTTGCAGCACTTTGCGGGTAAAATCGATTTGATTGCCAAAGACCCGTTTAAGGTCATCCAGGGCAATCTGTTCGCGGTTTGGGAGGGGGGTGGCCAATTGTTGGCCCGCTCGGACAAGAGATGAGGGCTGATGTTGAAAATCCTGGTGTGCCTGCTGTATCTCGGACTCTGAATAGTTGTTATCGGCGCGCTTGTCGAGTCGACCGTTGGTAATCGCCCAGTCCACTAAGGCGTCTCTTAGAGCAAGGGTGGCGAAGGTCTTGTCCTGCTCCGTGATCGGTGTCGTCGCGTCATAGTTCATCACTTGTTGATAATTCATAGTGGCGCTTGTGCCAGGCGCGGAGTGCTCGATGCGTGAGACAGCGGCGCTGAATGTGGCCCACTGATGGGTTCCATACAGCAACGAGTCAGGCAGGTCTTTGACTAGAAACTGTGGGGCGATACGGGACAGCATCAAGTAGCTGACTGTGCGGACGTTATCGGCCTTCAGATGTTGATGGGTGCGCAGCAGGTAGAGGTCCAGTGCTTCGACGATGGCTTCTGGTGACTTGCGTAAATGATCAGGCGCATCAAGGGCAAAATCATTGCCGATCAAGTTGCGTGTGGTGGGGAGCTGAGGCATCACGGATAACACCAGTGCGCTAAGGACCAGTTCAGCGGCACTTGTCACTGTGGGCAAGACGCCGAGTTCGGCCTCCAGCTTTTTCCCTAGCTCAATGGCTTTGGGCTCCAACAGCAGTCGATACAACGCGTAGCATGGCTCAGCGGTGATTTTCTTTGAGCACGACCGACTAGTGCCCATTACCCAGGCGGGATAAGTCTGGGCGTATAGGGGGGACTCGGTGCATGTTTCGGTTTGGGTGTAGGGCCCGAAGGTTTTTGTGGTTTGGGTGGTACTCCCAATCCTGGTTTGAACACCGGTCATTTTGGATAACGAGTCAAGCGTGTGTGCATCTGTCGTCGCAAGCCCCACCAGGTTCTCGATGAGTCCGCCCTTGGTTTTGTCCAGCCAGCCCTCGACAATCTCATTGATTCGTTGGCGCTGCTCCAGTGTCAGGGGCACCTCGCGCGACAACATTCCCCAATAGTCCCGGTGAGCGGGTTGTGGAGGGGGCGCGTAGGTGATTGCGTCGTAGAGATTCTGCAGCGCTTCTTTGTTTGTTGGGGCTATCCAGCCTTGGTGTTTGATAAACCAGTTCAAGCTGACGTGCGCCGGGTTGATGAGTTTAAGTTCGCGACCCAGCGAAGAGTGTGGCGAGACTGCAAAGCGGGTCAGATCAAGATCCGGCATATCAGTGGAGGCGCTGTTCAGGGTTTTGCCCAAGGCATCCAGCAATGATTTTCGGTCGTCCAGGTTGGCGTGTTCCTCCGATTTTTCCTGCCTTAGGGGGCTCTGATTTTCAGGGCGTGCTTGCTGCAAACGCTGAATAGGCTGCACAGCTTGCGAATGCAGCAAAGGTGCTTGGGCGCGGGAGGTGTGATCGACGATGGCGGAAGTAGATGTCATGAAAACTGATCTCTCGGATAAGAAGTAGGGAGGCTTCTGACAGGCGAAGTCTTCCCTGTGTGGTCCGAGAGTTCGGGTTGTTCCTACGGTTTAAAATGCATTTTATTTCACTGGTTTTAACGATACTGGCCGCGTGATCCATGTCAGGGCAGCCAGCCCGAAATCACTGTCGATCTATTTCAACACCGCTTTAGCGTTTTGCGTGCCCAGCGTGGCGCCTTTCTGCTAGCCATTACGCGACCGTGTTATCAACGATTCACCCGTTTCGCCGGCAAGGCGATGACCAGGAAACTGCTGAGAATCAGGCAGCCGGCAAAGAACCACAAGGCGCCCGCGCTGCTGCCGGTCACGTCGATCGCCACCCCCATCAACGAGTTACTCACCAGACCTGCGATATTCGCCAACGAGCACGCCAGGGCAAAGCCGGTGGCTGCCGCAGTGCCTTTGAGAAAGGTCGCCGGCAGGCTGAAGAACACCGGCACTGCGCCGATGATTGCGGCCGAGGCAACCGCGAACAGGGCGACGGTGGCCGCGACGTTATGGGTGAAGAACGTGCTGGCGGCCATCGCCGCTGCGCCGATGAAAAACGGCACGATGATGTGCCAACGGCGTTCGCGGTGTTTGTCGGAGCTGGCGCCGATCAAGAGCATGCCCAGCAGCGCGGCCACGCTCGGCAGTGCGGTGAGCACGCCGATATGGAAGGTGTCGGTGACCCCGGCGTTGCGAATAAAGGTCGGCATCCAGAAACCCATGGCATAGGCGCTGAGCAGGATCGAGAAGTCGATACCCCCGAGCATCCACACTTTGAGGTTGAAGAAGCCGTCACGGAAGCTGTGCTTGCTGCCGGCGCCATCGGCGTCGTCCTTGCGCAGTTCGCTTTCCAGCAGGGCTTTTTCTTCATCCGACAGCCATTTGGCTTGTTGGTAGGTGTTGGGCAGTGCCCAGAAGGTCAGCACGCCGAGCAACACGCTGGGCACCGCTTCGATCAGGAACAGCCACTGCCAGCCGCGCAGGCCACCCACGTGGTCGAAGTGGCCCATGATCCAGCCGGACAGCGGGCCGCCGATCACGCTGGACAGCGGCAGGCCGATCATGAACAGCGCAATGATGCGCCCGCGTCGATGGGTGGGAAACCAGGTGGTCAGGTAGTACAGCACGCCCGGCAGGAACCCGGCTTCGGCGGCGCCGAGCAAAAAACGCAGGATGTAGAACTGGGTCGTGGACGTAACCAGCATGGTGCAGGCCGAGAGCAGGCCCCAGGTGATCATGATGCGTGCGATCCAGATCTTCGCGCCGACCCGCTCCAGCACCAAATTGCTCGGCACTTCAAAGATGATGTAGCCGACAAAGAACAGGCCAGCGCCGAGGCCGAACGCGGTTTCGCTGAAGTGCAGTTGGTCGAGCATCTGCAGCTTGGCGAAGCCGATGTTGATTCGGTCCAGGTACGCGGCCAGATAACAGAAGCACAGGAAGGGAATCAGCTTCCAAGTGATCTTGTGGTAAAGCGTGTTGACCGGGTCGGCGACTGTGTTCGCGGGCACTGGATTCGCACTGGGCATTGGGTGTCTCCTGGCGGTGACTTATGGTTTTTATACAGTCGGCAGTTGTTGTAGGCGCGAGCTGCGCGCTGGCGTACTGCTTGGTAATCACCGCTTCATGCGCCAGAGGCAACACCTCGGCGCAGAACGCTGCCAGTGGGTTGCCTTCGACCATGTCTTTCATCACCGGGGCCTTCTTGACCTAGATCCCGCCCTCGACGAAGTGGCCGGGATGGTAGCGGATATTGGTGTGCACCACCGCAACTCTGCGAGCCAACCCCGGCACTCACTGATTAAACGCGGTTAAAAAAGTGTGGGAGGGGGGCTTGTCCCACGATTGCAGTGGGTCAGCTAAAGATTGGTTTTTTTCGGTCCGTTCTATGACCGACAAGTTCTGTAATAAAAACGCCATTGCGCTGGGGATTAAATTGCCGACGAGCTATTTTGGTGCATCTCAACAACCCGAGTAGCCATGGATGAAATACCAACCCTTCAGCCGTACCTTGATTGCCACTGCCCTGGTGTTGACGGTCAGTGGTGTACAAGCTGCTTCCCAAGCTCCGGTGGCCGGTGAAAATGGCATGGTGGTGACGGCTCAGCATTTGGCAACTCATGTGGGCGTGGATGTGCTCAAGGCCGGGGGCAACGCGGTGGATGCGGCCGTGGCCGTAGGCTATGCGCTGGCGGTGGTGTACCCAGCGGCGGGTAACCTGGGCGGCGGCGGTTTCATGACCGTGCAACTGGCGGACGGGCGCAAGACCTTCCTCGACTTCCGCGAAAAAGCCCCGCTGGCGGCTACTGCCAATATGTACCTGGACAAGGACGGCAACGTCATCGAAGGCCTCAGCGCCAAGGGTCACCTGGCTGTCGGCGTGCCGGGGACCGTGTCGGGTATGGAACTGGCCTTGAGCAAGTACGGCACCCTCAAGCGCGCCCAGGTGATTGCCCCGGCGATCAAGCTGGCAGAAAACGGTTTCGCCCTGGAACAAGGCGACATCGACCTGCTGCACACCGCAACCGGCGAGTTCGAAAAAGACAAGGACCTGCGCGCCATCTTCCTGCACAACGGCCAGCCGATGCAGGTTGGACAGAAACTGGTGCAGAAAGACCTGGCCAAGACCCTGAAGGAAATCTCCGCCAAAGGTTCGGACGGTTTCTATAAAGGTTGGGTCGCCAAGGCCCTGGTAGATTCCAGCCAGGCAGGCAAAGGCATCATCACCCAGGCCGACCTCGACAAGTACAAGACCCGCGAACTGGCGCCCATCGAGTGCGACTACCGGGGTTACCACGTCGTTTCCGCGCCGCCGCCGAGCTCGGGCGGTGTAGTGATCTGCCAGATCATGAACATCCTCGAAGGCTACCCGATGGCCGACCTGGGCTATCACTCGGCCCAAGGCCTGCACTACCAGATCGAAGCCATGCGCCACGCCTATGTGGACCGCAACAGCTACCTCGGCGACCCGGATTTCGTGAAGAACCCGATCGAGCATCTGCTGGATAAAAACTACGCCGCCAAGCTGCGTGATGCTATCGAGCCGCAAAAGGCCGGTGATTCCCAGGCGATCAAACCGGGGGTCTCGCCCCATGAAGGCAACAACACCACCCACTACTCCATCGTCGACAAATGGGGCAATGCGGTGTCCGTCACTTACACCCTCAACGACTGGTTCGGCGCGGGCGTGATGGCGAGCAAGACCGGGGTGATTCTCAACGATGAAATGGACGACTTCACCGTCAAGGTCGGCGTGCCGAACATGTACGGGCTGGTGCAGGGTGAAGCCAACGCCATCGCCCCGGGCAAGGCGCCGTTGTCGTCAATGAGCCCAACCATCGTGACCAAGGATGGCAAGGCCGTCATGGTGGTGGGCACGCCGGGTGGCAGCCGCATCATCACCGCGACCCTGCTGACCATTTTGAACGTGATCGACTACAAGATGAACATCCAGGAAGCCGTGGATGCGCCGCGTTTCCACCAGCAGTGGATGCCGGAAACCACCAACCTTGAGACCTTCGCGGTCAGCCCGGATACCCAGAAGCTTCTGGAAAGCTGGGGCCATAAGTTTGCAGGGCCGCAGGATGCCAACCACTTGGCGGCGATCCTGGTAGGCGCGCCTTCCCTGGGTGGCAAGCCGGTGGGTAACAATCGCTTCTACGGGGCTAACGACCCGCGTCGTAATACTGGGCTTTCCCTGGGCTACTAAACGTCTCGGTTCCCAAAAACAAACACCGCGGTCTGCCAGGCAGATCGCGGTGTTTGTTTTTGGGCGGCTTCGCCACCCGGTTCGCGCGATGCGACGATTCGACAAGCTCGCTCACTGCAACAGCTGTTTTACCGCAGCAAACGCGGCTTTGCAGCGTTCCTCCCAATTCCCGCGAATCACCACCACCGGCTGTTGATGCTGATGCATCCAGTCCAGGCTTTGCTGGAAAAACGCGCGACGATCCTCCAGTTCCGGCTGGCAGCGTTGGCCATCGGCCGTCCACTCCACATCTTCGGGGGAGAGCAACAGGTGCAGGTCGTAATGACGTGCCAACAACTCATCGTCGAGCCACGCCGGGTAGTCGCCGAACAGGGTCTGGCTCCACAGCTTGTTGGTGAGCAGATGGGTGTCGAGAACCAGTAGGCGAGGTTGTTCGGCGCGGGCCGCGTCTTCCCAGGCCAGTTGGCCGTGGGCGATGGCCGGGATATCCGCCAGGCAGGTATCGCGCTGATGGTGATCAATGAAATAGCGCACATACTCGCCGACCATCAACCCACCAAAGTGCGCGTGCAACTGCGCTGCGAGCCAGCTTTTGCCGCTGGATTCAGGCCCCGCCAAAACCACTACTTTCATGTGCGCAACGCCGGATCGGCGCGCCATTCACGCCAGCCCTGCACGGCGATCACGGTGAACAAGGCATAGAGCCCGGCGGTGAGGTACAGGCCTTTATAGAGGAACAGCCCGACGAAGATCACATCCACGGCAATCCACAACGGCCAGCATTGCACGCGTTTCTGCGCCATCCACATTTGCGCCACCAGGCTGAAGCCGGTGAGGGCCGCGTCGAGCCAGGGTTGCGCAGCATCGGTCCAGTGGGCCATGGCGGCACCGAGCAGCAGGCTGCCCACCGCGCCGATCGCGAGGCTGGTCATGATTGCCGGCACCCCCAGGCTCGTGACCTGGCGGCCTTGCTTGACCTCGCCCGCGCGGGTCCACTGCCACCAGCCATAGACTTGCAGCGCGGCGTAGACCACCTGCAGCAGCATGTCGGAATAGAGTTTCACGTCGTAGAACACCCAGGTGTACAGCAACACCATCACCAGCCCGATGGGCCAGCACCATGGGTTTTGCTTGACCGTCAGCCAGACAGCGATCACCCCCAGGGCAGCGGCGAACAGTTCAAGCCCGGACATGGCGGTTCCTTGGGGGAGTGGGAGAGGGCGGGGATTGTAACCACAGGCCAGCAATCTTCAAAACACAGTAGGGCAAATGTAGGAGGGGGCTTGCCCCGATAGCGAGAGGTCAGTTGCACCTATGCAGACTGATATATCGCCATCGGGGGCAAGCCCCCCTACATTTGGAGCAGTGTTAGACCTTGAACTGGCGCAAGAGGCCGTCGAGCTGCTCGCTCAACCCGCGCAAATGCGCGCTGGCCACACTGGACTGTTCCGCTGCCAGTGCCGTGCTGTGGGACAAGCCCGCCGCCTGGGTGACGTTCTGGTTGATGTCTTCCACCACATGGGCCTGTTGCAGGGTGGCACTGGCGATGGACGCGTTCAGGCCGTTGAGGTTGTGCAAGGCCTGCCCAATCGCAGTGAGGCTGGCACCGGCCTGACCTGCCTGCTCAATGGTCAGTTGGGAGGCGCTGTGGCTGTCGCTGATCACCTTGACCGCCGCTTCCGAGTGTCCTTGCAGGCGCTCGATCATCACCTGGATTTCGGCGGTGGACTTTTGCGTGCGTTGGGCGAGCAGGCGCACTTCGTCGGCCACCACCGCAAACCCTCGGCCTTGCTCCCCGGCGCGAGCTGCTTCGATGGCAGCGTTCAGCGCCAGCAGGTTGGTTTGGTCGGCGATGGAGCGGATCACTTCCAGCACGCCACCGATCTGGGTGCTTTCGCTGGACAGCGTGCGGATCACTTCCACCGCCTGGCTGATGGTGCTGGAGAGTTGGTCGATCTGTTGCAGGCTGCTGTCGATATTGAGCTGGCCTTGGTGCGCCTGGGCCTGGGCATCGCGCATTTCGCTGGCGGCATGTTCCGCGTTCTTGGCCACGTCCTGCACGCCGTAGGTGACTTCGTTGATGGCAGTGGCCACCAGCTCCATCTGCTGCGACTGCTGCTGGCTGCGGTCATGGGCCGAGCTGGCGTTGTTGCCCAAGTCGGTAGAGGACTGGCCCAGGGCGTTCGCGCACACCTGCAACTGGCTTACCACCTGACGCAGCTTGGCGGTGAAACTGTTGAAGTGCTGGGACAGTTGGGTGATTTCGTCACGGCCGTGGGTGTCGAGGCTGCGGGTCAGGTCGCTTTCACCGCTGGCGATATTGCCCATGGCATTCACCGCCGCCTGCAACGGGCGCACGATGCTGCGCGCAATCAGCGACACCAGCAGACCCATCACCAGCGCAATGCCCAGGCCGATCATGGAGGCTTTCCACACTTGGCCGCTGAACTCGGCCTGCACGTCGTCCACATAGACGCCGGAGCCGATAATCCAGCCCCAGGGTTCGAACAGCTGGATATAGGAAGTCTTGGCCACGGGTGCCTGTGCGCCGGGCTTGGGCCAGCGATAGTTGACGATCCCGGCGCCCTTGGCTTTTGCCAGGCTGACGAACTCGTTGAACACGGCAAACCCATCGGGATCGCGGATAGCCGAAAGGTTCTGGCCATCGAGCTTGGGGTTGGCCGGGTGCATGATCATCACGGGCGTGAGGTCGTTGATCCAGAAATAGTCGTCATGGTCGTAACGCAACCCCCGTACCGCGCTCAGGGCTTGTTTCTGGGCGGCGTCACGGGTCATCACACCGGTGGTTTCCAGGCCGTGATAGAACGTCAGGATCCCGCTGGCGGTCTGGACCACGTGTTGGGTCTGTTGGCGTTTGGCTTGGTAAAGGTCGTCATGGATCTGCTTGAGCATCAGCAAACCCAGGGCCAGCAGCATCAGCACGGCGACTATCAGGATCAGCCATAGGCGTCGGCTGATCGACATATTGCGCAAACTGTTCATCGTCCTGTCACTCCGGGCTTTTTATAATTGTGGGCGTCGCATCGACTTTTACGCCTTGTCTGATAGGCTTTCGGCCCGTAATCGAAAAACCTGAGTACTGCCTGATTTTCACAGAATTTTTGCAGACTGGTGTTGATCATCATCAACACTGGGCCTTCAGCGCGCTCGTCGTCAGTGAACCATTAAAAAAGACTAACAAGGCGTGCCATAGCGCATGACCTTTGGGGGAAGCATGGATTTTTGGACCGCCATTCAGGCATTGATTCTCGGCGTAGTGGAGGGTTTGACGGAGTTCCTGCCGATCTCCAGTACCGGCCACCAGATCATCGTTGCCGACTTGCTCGATTTCGGCGGTGAACGTGCGATGGCCTTCAACATCATTATTCAGCTCGGCGCCATTTTGGCGGTGGTCTGGGAGTTTCGGCGCAAGATTCTCGACGTTGTCACCGGCTTGCCAACCCAGCGCAATGCGCAGCGTTTCACGATCAACCTGCTGATCGCGTTCCTGCCGGCCGTGGTCCTTGGGGTGATTTTCGCCGACTTGATTCACCACTACCTGTTCAACCCGATCACTGTCGCCACAGCGCTGGTCGTGGGCGGCGTCATCATGCTGTGGGCCGAGCGCCGCGAGCATGAAGTGCATGCCGAGACCGTCGACGACATCACCTGGAAAGATGCACTCAAGGTAGGCTTTGCCCAGTGCCTGGCGATGATCCCGGGCACTTCGCGCTCCGGCTCGACCATCATCGGCGGCCTGCTGTTCGGCCTGTCGCGCAAGACTGCTACCGAGTTCTCGTTCTTCCTCGCCATGCCGACCATGGTCGGTGCTGCGGTGTACTCGGGCTACAAGTACCGCGACCTGTTCCAGCCAGCGGACCTGCCGGTCTTTGCTATTGGGTTTATCACCTCGTTCATCTTCGCGATGATCGCGGTCAAGGGCCTGCTCAAGTTCATCGCCAGCCATAGCTACGCGGCGTTTGCCTGGTACCGCATCGGGTTTGGCCTACTGATCCTGGCGACTTGGCAGTTCGGTTGGATCGACTGGGCGGCGGCAACGGCATGATCATCCAGCCCCCGCGCTTGAAGGCGGCGATCTTTGTGCTGCTGTGCGCCGCGCCGCTGTTGGGGTCGGTGCTGGTGTGGCAGCGCGGCGAAACCGTGATCCCGCTGGTGGCCTATGGCGTGGTCAGCGTGATCGCGTTTTTCCTGTACTGGAGTGATAAACGCAAGGCGCGCACCGACAGCTGGCGCACCCCGGAAAACATCCTGCACGCCGTTGAGTTGGCCGGCGGTTGGCCCGGGGCGTTGATTGCTCAGCAGGTGTTCCGGCACAAGACGCGCAAGGTGTCTTTCCAGGTGCTGTTCTGGGTGATTGTGCTGTTGCACCAAGTGTTCTGGTTGGACCAGTTGTTCCTTGGCGGCACGTTACTGTCAGTCCTCTAGCAACAAACCAATCTGCGTGCGCTTGGGTAGCTTGCTCACCACCAGTTGGTGGGAGCGCTGCAACAAGCCACGCAGTTCCTCGGCGCCCAGCGGGTAGGGCGTGTTCATGATGATCCACTGCGCACGCGCCAGGTATGGCGCGGGGTGGATACCGGGGCGGTCCACGTGGCCGAGAAACAGTTCCTTGTCGACCTTGAACGCCAACGAGTCGCCGCGCAGGTTTTGCAGGGCGAACATCTTGTTGCCGGCAATCGAGAACACTCGCACGCCGCCCCATTTGTAGTCCTCCCGCGCGCCGGGCAGGCTCAGGCAAAAGGTGGCGACTTGCGCTTCGGTCATCTTCATAGCAGGCGGTCTCCGCAGCTTTTAAAGCCTTCTTCCAGGTAATCGATCCAGGCACGAATGGCCGGCAGCACACCGCGCCGGTGTGGGTAGACGGCCTGCAACCAACCGCCGGGCAGTGACCATTCCGGCAGCAGTTGCACCAAGTGGCCGTTGGCCAATTCTTCCTCGCAGTACATCATTGGCAGCACGGTAAAGCCCAGGCCCATGATGGCGCTGGCCTTGCGCACGTTGAAGTCATCAACGCCCAGGCGTGCTTCCATGATCAGGTCGTGGGGGTTGCCCTGGGGATCGAGGATGCGCTGGTGCACCATCCGGTCCGCCTCCAATGCGCCGAGTATCGGCAGCTGCTTGAGGTCATCAAGGGTGCTGATAGATCGGCCATGCACGAAGTTCGGGCTGGCAACCAGGACGGTCTGGGCCGGGCGTAGGCGCTTGGTGACCAGCAGCGGGTCTTCATCGCCTTGCTCACGCACTCGCAGCGCCACATCGATGCCTTCGGCCACGAGGTCGACTCGGCGGTTAACCAAGGTCATTTCCAACTGCACCTGAGGATGTGCTGCCAGAAACCCGGCGACCACGTCCGGCATCATGTTCTGTGCCAGCCCCACCGGGCACGTCACCCGCAGACGTCCACGGGGTTCGCTGGACATGCTGGCCACGGCCTCATCGGCCATCTCGGCTTCCAGCAGCATCGCTTGGCAGTGGCGCAGGTAGCGTTCGCCGACGGCGGTGAGGGTCAACTGGCGCGTGGTGCGTTGTAGCAGGCGTGCGCCCAGGCGCTCTTCGAGCTCGGCAATGCGCCGCGACAACCGTGACTTGGGGATGCCCAGCAGCCGACCGGCGGCTGCGAAACCGCCGGCTTCGACGACTTTGGCAAAATAATAGAGGTCGTTGAGATCTTGCATGGTGAGCCTATTGTCCTGTCAGTGGGACAAACTATCGCATTACAGGCGGCTTATCGACTATTCGTTTCATGCGTAGCATCACCGCCATCTGATCGCCCTAGTCGATCCCACCTCGGAGATCCATCATGAAACTGTTGCATATCGATTCCAGCATCCTCGGCGACAACTCGGCTTCCCGTCAGCTCAGCGCTGGTGTGGTTAAAGCCTGGCAAGCGGCTGAGCCGAGTGTGGAAGTGACTTACCGCGACCTGGCCAGCGACGCCATCAACCACTTCTCCGGCGCCACCCTGGGTGCGTTGGGCACGGCCGCTGAACTGCGCGACGCTGCGCAAAAACACGAAGCTGAACTGAGCGCTTCGTCCCTGGCTGAATTCCTCGCTGCCGACGCCATTGTGGTCGGTGCGCCGATGTACAACTTCACTATCCCGACCCAACTGAAAGCCTGGATCGACCGTATCGCGGTCGCTGGTCAGACTTTCCGTTACACCGAAGCCGGTCCGGAAGGCCTGTGCGGCAACAAGAAAGTCATCATCGTTTCCACTGCCGGCGGCCTGCATGCCGGTCAAGCGTCGGGCGCTGCCCATGAAGGCTACCTGAAACTGCTGTTCGGCTTCCTCGGCATCACCAACATCGAAATCGTGCGGGCCGAAGGCCTGGCCTATGGTGATGAAGTGCGCAGCAAGTCCCTGAGCGACGCTAACGTACTGATCAACGAACAATTGTTCGCTGCCGCGTAAGGCTTTAGTAAATATCGCCTCCTCTCGGTTTCAATCTGAAGCCGAGTGTCTAAACTCTGTATTCTGATCGTCTGAACGCGACCGGAGTACGGAGTTTTTTCGTTTACCCGCTGTCTTCTTTGATGTGGCCCAGCTTGTGCAAGCATGGGGTCAATGCCCTGGACTTTTCATTCGACATGTCGGTTCTCACGCAGCAAAGGTGGACATCCCCATGATGCGTCTTTGTGCTGTTATGGTTCTTTCCCTGCTGGGCGGCCTGATTTCAGTGCACGCCGCGCCTGCGCCGCACCCCCATTGGAGCGTCGGCTTTCATCGCATGACGTTTCTCGATCCGCTCGACTTGCAACCAATGAAAGCCGTGGCGTTCTATCCGTCAACCGGCCTTGAGCACACCACGCAGCTGGGTGCCTATCACGTCGCCGCCACCGAAGACTCCAAGATCGCCATCGGCCGTTTCCCGATGCTGATGCTGTCCCATGGCAACACCGGCACGCCGCTGGCCCTGCACGACCTGGCCACGTCCCTGGCGCGCAAAGGCTTTGTGGTGGTGGCGGTGCTGCATCCTGGCGACAACTACAAGGACCATAGCCGTCTGGGCACGCTGAGCAACCTGTACGGGCGGCCGATCCAGATATCCGAAGCGATCACCGCCACCCTGGCGGATCCGATGCTGTCTCCGTTCGTCAACATCAACCAGGTGGGGGTGATCGGCTATTCCGCCGGTGGCGAAACCGCGTTGATCCTGGCTGGCGCCAAGCCGGATTTCGATCGCCTGCGCCGCTATTGCCAGGAACGCCCGGAAGACCGCGACGCCTGCACCACCAAAGGCGAGTTGGTGGTGGACCGTGACGACTTACAGCCCCAATCCGACCCGCGCATCCACGCCTTGATGCTAATGGCTCCGTTGAGCCTGATGTTCGGCCGTCACACGTTGGCCGACGTGCATGTGCCGGTGCTGCTCTACAGCGGCGACGGCGACAAGCTGGTGGCCGTGGACAAGAACGCCGCGGCACTCGCGCGCAAATTACCTGAGCCGCCGAATTTCAAGCTGCTGGCCGGGGCAGGGCACTTCGTGTTCATGGCGCCGTGCGACAGTGACCAACTGGCCGCCATGCCGGCGATCTGCACTGACGCCGATGGCGTCGACCGCGAAGGCATTCACCGCGATCTGATTTCCGAAGCCGGGCGCTTTTTCACTCGTACCCTTGGCACGTCCACCCGTGCGGGTTTGCAGACGGCTGATCAGTAAGCGCGGCGCTTGAGCAGTAAAGTCACACCCAGCGCCGTGACCGACAGCAACGCCGCACAGAAGAAGATCCAGCCGTACCCCAGGTTCAGCGCCACAAAGCCCATCAACGGCCCGGCAATCGCCAGGGCCAAGTCAAAAAACACCGCATACGCACTCAATCCCGCGCCACGGCTGCTGTTGGGCACTTGCTTGATGGCTTCCACGCCCAGCGCCGGGTACACCAGCGACAGACCAAAGCCCGTCAGTCCTGCGCCGATCAACGCCACACCGGTGGAGGGCGCCAGCCACAACAAGGTGAGACCGAGGGTCTCGATAAGCATGCAGGCGATGGCGGCGCTGAACCCGCCAAAACGACTGATCGCCGAGATAAATACCAGGCGCGACAGGATAAAGCACACGCCAAATACCGTGAGGCAGTACGCCGCGCCTTGCCAGCCACGATTGAGGTAGTAGAGGGTGATAAAGGTAGTGAGCGTGCCGTAGCCAATCGACGACAGGCACAAGCTGACCCCAAACGGCGCGATACGCCCGAACACCGCCCAGAATGGCAAGCGCTCGCCGCGCACCACCGGCACCGACGGTTTGTTGCGGATCAGCACCAGGCCCAGTGCTGCGAGTACGGTCAGGGCGATCCCCAGGCTGTTGTAGCCATACTCGGCCACCATCACCACGCCCAGCGGCGCACCGATGGCGATGGCACCGTAGGACGCAATGCCGTTCCAGGAAATCGACCGCGCCGTATGCTCGGCGCCGACCTGGCCCATGCACCAACTGATGGTGCCCACACCGATCAGACCTTGGGCCACGCCCAGCAGCAGCCGGGCGACGATCAGAATGCCCAGGCTTACGTTGGGCGTACTTTCCAGCAACGTCGCGAAGAACGTCAGCACACCGCTCACGAGAATACCCGCCAGCCCCAGCACAATCGCGCGTTTGGTCCCGACATTGTCCGACATCCGCCCGGACATGGGGCGGCTGAGCAGCGTCGCCAGGTACTGCGAACCGATGGTGATCCCGGCCACCACCGCGCTGAACCCCAATTGTTTGTGCACGTAGCCTGGGATTACCGCAATCGGCAGGCCGATGCAGATGAAGGCAATGAAGGTATAGAAGACGATCGAGACGATCTGCAGGGTGACCGACAGGGAGGAGGGGGTGGCGGTAGACATGGGCACTCGTTCGCGGGCGGGCGGTGAGGGCATCATGGCAAGGGCTCGGGGTAAAAGGAAGCAGCCTAACTACTTGGTCTGACGAACAGGCCCGCTCGCCACAACATGCAAAAAGCCCCGTCACAGTGGACGGGGCTCTTGGGTGCAGCGGGCGTTATTTAGAACACGACGCCTTGGCTACGCAGGTAGTCGTCATAGGTGCCGCTGAAGTCGATCACGCCGTCAGCGCTCAACTCGATGATTCGGGTGGCCAGGGACGATACGAACTCACGGTCGTGGCTGACGAAGATCAGCGTGCCCGGGTAGTTTTCCAGCGCCAGGTTCAGCGCTTCGATGGATTCCATGTCCAAGTGGTTGGTCGGTTCGTCCATGATCAGCACGTTCGGCTTTTGCAGGATCAACTTGCCGAACAGCATGCGACCTTGCTCACCACCGGAGATTACCTTGACCGACTTGAGGATCTCGTCGTTGGAGAACAGCATGCGGCCCAAAGTACCGCGAATCATCTGCTCGCCCTGAGTCCACTGACCCATCCAGTCGAACAGCGTCACGTCGTCTTCGAAGTCGTGAGCGTGATCCTGGGCGTAGTAGCCCAATTCTGCAGCGTCGGTCCACTTGATGGAGCCTGCGTCCGGGGTCAACTCGTTGACCAGAGTGCGCAGCAGGGTGGTCTTGCCGATACCGTTCGGACCGATGATCGCAACGCGCTCTCCCGCTTCAACCTGGAAGCTGAAATCCTTGAACAGCGGCTTGCCGTCGAAACCCTTGGCCATTTTTTCGACCATCACAGCCTGGCGGTGAAGTTTCTTGTTCTGATCGAAACGGATGAACGGGCTCACCCGGCTCGAAGGCTTGACCTCAGCGAGTTGGATCTTGTCGATCGCCTTGGCGCGGGAAGTCGCTTGCTTGGCTTTCGAGGCGTTGGCCGAGAAGCGGCTGACGAAGGATTGCAGCTCAGAGATCTGCGCTTTCTTCTTGGCGTTGTCCGACAGCAGTTGCTCGCGGGACTGGGTCGCCACGGTCATGTACTCGTCGTAGTTGCCCGGGAACAGGCGCAGCTCGCCGTAGTCCAGGTCAGCCATGTGGGTGCACACGCTGTTCAGGAAGTGACGGTCGTGAGAGATGATGATCATCAGGCTGTTACGCTGGGTCAGGATGTTTTCCAGCCAGCGGATGGTGTTGATGTCCAAGTGGTTGGTCGGTTCGTCGAGCAACAGCACTTCAGGATCGGAGAACAGCGCCTGGGCCAGCAATACACGCAGTTTCCAGCCCGGGGACACTTCGCTCATCGGGCCGAAGTGTTGTTCCAGAGGAATGCCCAGGCCCAGCAGCAGCTCGCCGGCACGGGATTCGGCGGTGTAGCCGTCCATCTCGGCGAACTCGGTTTCCAGCTCGGCCACGGCCATGCCGTCGTCTTCGCTCATTTCCGGCAGCGAGTAGATACGGTCGCGCTCGGCCTTGACCTTCCACAGCTCCTCGTGGCCCATGATCACGGTGTCGAGCACGGTGAATTCTTCGTAGGCGAACTGGTCCTGGCGCAGTTTACCCAGGCGAACGTTAGGCTCCAGCATGACCTGGCCGCCCGACGGATCGAGGTCGCCGCCGAGGATTTTCATGAAGGTCGACTTACCGCAACCGTTGGCACCGATCAAACCATACCGGTTGCCGGCGCCGAACTTGACCGAGACGTTCTCAAAGAGCGGCTTGGCGCCGAACTGCATGGTGATGTTAGCTGTGGAGATCAATTACTTTACCTATCAATAGCTTAGGGTGCGCTTATTTGAACTGGGACCAATTTGGGACCAATCTGGAGCTTTTGCATTTCGCTCCAGTCCGAGCTTGAGTTGATCCAACGCGCATAAGTCGAGAGCAGCATCTGCACACTATGGCCGAGCTGCTGGGAGATGAAGGCGGGGTTCATGCCAGACATAATGCATATTGTCGCATAGGTGTGACGACAGTTGTATGGCGGCCGACGACGGATATTCAGAGCCTTCAGGGTCGGAATCCACTGCTTGTGCAGGTCAGATGTCTGTTTCACGTACTCCGAGTTCTTTGACGGCGGGAAAATGAAAGGCGTTTCCAGCACCCTCCCTTTACCTTTTTTCCGACGCTCTGCGTATTCCCTCGCGAATTTCAGCGCATGCATGGCGCGTTCATTCAGCAAAACAAAGCGGTCTCCACCCGTTTTTGTACGCTCTACCACTTCCCCTAGGGCGATCCCACGACATACGTGGGCCGTCCTTTTCTCTTCGTCTACCGCATCCCAGCGCATTGCCAGGGCCTCGGACAGGCGCATTCCTGTAAAAAACACAAACTCAAAAAATGCCGCATAAATCGTGCTGGGCCAATGATCGTGCTCGTACATCTTGGCGATGATCAGGTTTGCCTCCTCCAAAGTGAACGGGTCAATTTCCTTCTTGCTGCGCTTGGGTAACTCCAGGATGGCCGCGGGGTTCTTCGGGATAAGCTCTTCGGACATTGCTGAGTTCAGGATGGTCGACAGCTTTGAGATCGCGTTGCGCTTCACCCCGGGGGACTTCCATTCGCTGGCTGCCATTACCCGGCGGAGCAGCGTAGTGGTGATCAGGTCGATTCGCACCAGGGCCAGGCCGGGCATCCAGTACCGGTTCAGTGCACCCTTGTAGTTCGCCTTCGTTCCACCGACCACCTCACGGCTATCAAGCCAGAGCTGGGCATACTCGCCGAAGTTGATCTTCCCCCCAGCGACGTTGCTGGAGCTGGGGAAAAGCTCGGCGTACTTATCGTCGTCGAGCAGCCCCAGCTTAATCAGGCCTTTTACTTGATCAACAACCTGTGAGGCAGACTTGATTCCTTTCTGTGTCGGGGGATAGGGGAGCGTTTCACTGCGCCGGCTGCCGTTCCACATAAAGCGGATGCGGATCGATCCGTGGTGGAGGTCCATTCCTGCGGGCAAACCCATTGGCTTTCGAGCCATTCGTAGTATCTCCGGATGCTGTACATGACGCGGCTGCCTTGCTTGTTCCAGACGCCGAGGGGGATTTGGTTGCGGGCGCGCTTTGAGCGCAGGGCGGCGAGGGTGGTACCGAGGAGCTCGGCCATCTGCGCCTCGGGCAATTTGTCGCCCGTGATCCCGTCGTTGAGTTTTTCTGATGCTGACATGGGTGGTCCTGGCCTCGCGGGGCGACGGAAAGTTGCCCACCGGTTTCCGGCAGGCATATTCAGAGGGGGGAATGGCTACATCAAGGAGGCGAGATATGCGCCTGCGATTTGCTGCCGCATATCCTGTCGCGTTTTAAGATCGATGAAGCCCAGCCGAAGCAATCTGTCTGTCCATCGGTCGTACTCGCGGAAGAAGCGATTCCTAGACTTGCGGGTTTTTACTGGGGCGATTGCGATGACTGCGTCTGCGAAATATTTCATGAGAGACTCCTTTTTGGGTGAGCCTCAATGGTTGATGTGTTGGGGCGTCGGTTTCCCGACTATTTATTTTTTTCACCCTTCATGAAGGTCATCCAGTGCGTTTTTTCGCGCTTCCCGGACTTGTGGCCAAACAACGGTTGCTCATCGGTAAGGGCAAGAATCTCGCTGACCCGGATCTGGGTTTCGTTCCACTTAAAGATAAGGAACTGGCCAGGGCGCAACACCCGGAAGCACTCGGCGAAGCCTTTGCGCAGATCGTCGCGCCAATCGTCGGTGAGGATTCCATACTTAAGCCGGAGCCAGCTTTCACGGCCGGCGCGTACCAGGTGCGGCGGATCGAACACCACCATGTTGAAGCTGGCGTCGGGGAATGGTAGGTGCCGGAAATCCATAATGACGTCGGGTTCAACCCTCAACACCCGGCCATCACACAGCACATGCTCTTCATCGCGGATGTCACCGAACAGGGCGCGCTGATCACCCTTGTCGAACCACATCATGCGGCTGGCGCTACAAGGGTCGAGGACTTGCGCATTCATGGCCTTGGCCCCTTGTAGATGAAGACGTAGGCGAACCAGAGGGTGGCGATCATGGCGTCACCTCGCGGCGTGCCCACCAGCAGACCGGACCGTCGTCGGTGTCGTGAATGGCCAGGCAGAACCAGCCTTCGCCATCAGGCCGATCAGGCTCCCAGTAGCTGCAGTCCGGGTCGCCGGCTTCGAAATAGCGCTCAGATACCGCTTCGTCGCTGTGGTATTCGAGGCTCACCATCTTCACCTGCAAGCGCTGTGCGGCTACCCAGGCCTTGCACTTATCACCGTCGCCCTCGTCGAAGTCGGGCATATCGGGATGAGCAAACATCCCGTATTCATCGCGCACGACCGGGGCTGGCTGGATCAATTTTATTTCTTCAGGCATGACTTCGTCCTTGCCGCTATAGCGGCTGACTTTGAAGGGGGAGGGGTTACAGTTTTTGCGGGTGGAGTACGGATGTACTCCTACCGGGATTTGGCTGACTCAGTCTTCACGGCGAGGCCCGATACGGCCTTGCTGTAGATGTACTTGATCTGATCCCACGGGATGGTGTGTTTCTGCCCGTACTCACCTTCACCATCGCAGATTGAGCAACCTTCGGTTGGTTCTTCAAGCTCGCAGCATTCTGGGCATTCTTTGGTGACCAGCAGCTTGAACTCGCCGAGCAGCAAGGCTTTGGCGCCGTTCTCAGCGGTAAGTTGGCGGGGCATGATGCAGTAGCCATCGGGCATCACCTCTACCGGCGCTGGCTGCTCGGCCATGGCCGATGTTTCACCGATAGCTAGGGTCGCAATCTCAAAGGGCTTTTCGTATATTGCTGACGCCTTGACCACCTCATTGAGGGCGTCCACGGCATAGGCCAACTGCGCTTCCAGATCTCGAACCCGCTTCGTTCGCCGGGAAACTGCCGCGCTGAGATCATCGATGGTTTGATCCGCCGTGGTCAGGCTCAACTGCAGGCCGTCACGCTCTGCGCTTACTCGGTGGAAATCCTCGAACTCCACATAGCGCCCATCGCTGATAGGAATCATGTCCGCGCACCCCTCATCGGTGTCGCGATCAAGGTCGTAGCGCATTATTTCGTTCATACAGCCTCCCTCGTTACCAGATCATGGGCTTTCACAACCGTCATGCCGAGGCGTTCGGCGATCAGGACTTCCAAGCGGGCGCCCTTTGAATGCTCCCAGCCGGGCAGGGTAGCCACGGTGTCGCAGTCCATCAGAGCGACGATGTCGCGGCGCATGCAGTCGTTCCAGGTGCCGCCGTCCGGGTTGACCTCGGCGGGGTTGGTGACGGTATGGCCGCCGGCGCGCAGGTTATCGGTCATTGCGGCGAAGGCCGGGAAGTTGAGGCCGGGCAGGCCGGTCATGGGGCCGCTGAGGTAGATGCGCTTCATGCGGCCTCCGCGACTGGCTGGCGAAACACCGCTAGGGCGCCGGCCTGCTCGCGCACTGCCTTCATGCCTTCCTCGTCGTAACCCCAGATGTTGCTATCGTCGAACCGCTCGGGCCCGAGGTAACCAAGATGCATTGGCTCCCCTGTGCGGATGTAATCCCGGAACCCCTCAACGAGTGACCGAAGCGTGCCGCCATGGCTGAAGCCTCGCCAGCGTCCGCCCCAGGTTGTTTTGTGCGTGAAGATCCGCCGCGCGCTGTAGTCGTCGATGAACCAGACCTTGCCGCGCTGATCCACTTCCATGCTGGCGTAGCGATCAGCGACCTGGTTGAAGAAGAAGCGCCGGCCGTGGGTGCCGATGATCCGGATCACCTGATTGACTTGGTCGGCTCGCTGCTGCTTCAGGGTGAGTTTGTTTTCTGTAGGCATGGGGAGTCCTTGCCGGGCCATGCCCGGACATCTAGATTAATTTTCAGAAATGCAGTAACTCTAAGCCGGGTGCCAACCAATATTCAGGAGCGGAAATTAATGGATCGTCATTCCGATATTTTGGAATTGCTTGATGTTGTTCGCGGGGATATAGAGCAAATATCCATAGCTTATGCTGAGGCTCGCTCTAATGAGGTTCAAGAGAATGTTCTTCGCCCAAAAATTAAGTCTTGTTTTGAGAATTTGAGGAGTTGTCTTGAATACTCCGCCCAGGATGTGTGGAGGTCATATACGAGGAAGAAAAACTCTGTCTATTTCCCTTATGGAAAAACAGAAGTTCTTTTCCTTACTAGTATAAAAAAGAATCTTCCAGCTTTACCGGAGCAGGCTCCATTGGTTTATAAGCTGATAGAGTCGATTCAGCCGTTCGTCGATGAAAGTGACTGGTTGTACGAGCTGTGCAAGCATACTAATTTTAACAAACACAACGGCCTAAGCGTCCAGGTTAGAAAAAACTCATCAAGATCTACGACTACATTTGGCAATCTTTTGCGCATTGAGGGACATGGGACTATTACTTTTGTTGGCAGTACATTTAATGGTGTTCCGATAGGGAAAGATGGAAGTCTTACAATTTCGTCTGATAGAACAGTTGCCGAAACTGTCAAGGATATCAACATCCCTGTGTCACTTTCGAGAGAGTTTGATTGGGTTAAATTTGAGATTGAAGGGTCTGCTTATGATACGTTGGAACTTATTAAGCATTCCTATTTGCGCATCTCTGATTACATTGCTCAGCTGTACAAAATTATTTAAATAAATATGCGGGCAGCTTGTAGCTCTATCTTTAAATCGTTTGCAGGAATTCCAAAGTATTCTCCGAACAGATAATTTCCTCGCCGGCTGGCGTGATTCGTAAATTGGGATGATGATTTGCACTCAGCAAAAACCTGACGGTGACTGAGATGAGCACGAAAACCGATGTGGAAGCGATACGCCTGATAGGCGATGAATTTGTGCGGCTGCTGAGCCTTCCTGATGAAGCGCTCGAAGCTGATGTGCGCCCAGGCCTTAAGCTGATCGCTGACCTGGCGAAGTGGCGTGACCTCGCCGGCCTGCCTGCTACTGAGCCGGCTGGCGTGATTCGTTAATGAGTGGGCTCATATGATTTCCCGCAGAACCAAAATCAGAAAATGAAGTCTTCATATTGGTTTGCAGCCATTAATTAAAACGGACAAAAAATCATGAGCCTAATTGACTGCCCTGAATGCTCTGCAAAAATCTCTGATAAAGCCTACTCCTGCCCCCACTGCGGAAATCCTTTTCGCGAGCCGCCATCTGGCCGCTATTTCAGCGAAAAAAACATTGGGCAGATTGCCGGGGTTACCGGCGTCTGGCTAACAGCTCCTTGGCTCGCACGGATGGTGTTTGGAGTCGTCGCTGTGATTGCGATAGCGGCAGTTTTCATAGTTCGCTCAAGCTAGAATCTAAAAATATCTGCGTCCGAGATTGATATGGGGTATTACGGGTGACCGGCATGGAGCCGGATTAAGGAGTTGTAATGCTTGCGCGCTTCATTACGGGGCTTTTGATTGGGTTCGTTGCCGGAATTATCGAGGCATTTGGGCCGTCGATGTCGAAGAAGTGGCAGAACATATCTGAACTTTTAATCGTTCTAGTGGGGCTCGCATTTATTGCTTCATCCTTCGCCTTCGGCATGATCTTCGGATTCATGGCTATCGCTGAAATCACTGCAGGCTTCTACGCATACGGAAAAGTTTTCCGGACGAAAAAAACTAGCCGGAGCCTTTCTCAGTAAGCGCCGCCCTTCGTCGGGAGTGCGGCGCTGCGGTTGGTGTCAGGCGGCTGCGCGCTTGAGCTGCTCAGTCAGTTGAGTGGGCAGTCCGCGCAGCGTCAGCGTGCCGCCGGCTTCGTCGAACTTTATCTTGTCGCCGAGTAGGTGCGCCTCGAAGCTGATCGACATACCCTCGGCGCGGCCTGTGAAGCGCCGGAATTTGTTGAGTGTCTTCTTGTCCGGCGGCAGCGCCTCGGAAATTCCGTAGTCCTTCGCCTTGATGAAGTCGTAGAAGCTCTTCGGCCGGTCTTCGTCGATCAGTCCCGACAGCTCGTCGAGGGTGATCGGCTCGCCCAGCTTGGCCTGGGCCATTGAGTAGCTAACCAGGGTGTTCATCTTCTCCCGCGCTGATTCCTCGCCCAGATCCTCGCTTTCAACGAAGTCGCTGAACGCCTTCAGCAGCGTGCGCGTTTCGCTCGGGGCGTCGATCCCCTCCTGGCAGCCGATGAAGTCGCGGAAGTAGTCGTTGAGCCGCCGACCCTGCTTGCCCTTTAGGTACGAGATGTACTGTTTCGACTGGCGGTTGGTCTGCCATTCGCTGATGTTGATGCGCGCAGCCAGACGGATGTGATCCAGGTCCAGGCGCTTCACTGTCATCAGAGCCAGTTCTTCGGTCATGGCCACCGCTTCGGTTTCCTGCACCAAGGCGATCACCAGGTAATCGGTCATGCCTTGCTGATAGTGGCAGAAGAGGGCGTGCCCACCGGTGGTAAGGTTCGACTCTTCCATCAGCTTGGTCAGGTGCTCGACAGCGGTGGTGCTGAACGCCATGAAGTCAGTGACACCGGCGAGATACTTGCCAAGCCAACCGCTGAATGGGAATGCACCTGACTCTTGATGGAAGAACCCCCAGCCCTTACCGACAGTGGCGTTGTAGCTTTCGTTGAGCTGGCTCATCAGGTCGTCGCGGGCCTGGCTTTCAACCTGCTCGGATGAGCCCAGAAACAGAACGGCCGGGCTGCCGTCGGGCTTCTTGTCGATCTTGTGGATGACGCTATGGCGTACAGGCATTTCGTTTGCTCCGGATAAGCGCCGCCCTCCGGTTACCGGATGCAGCGAGTAGGGTGGAATTTTGGAAAAGGATAAGGTATCAATCCGCACCTTGGATTTGAGCCTAGGAGGGACACTGATGCGACACGATATTTTTTGGCGTTTTATAGCGATGATTATGTTCAGCTTCACGCTGACCGGATGTATTCATTACGAGCACAAAAGTGCAGAAGGAAAATCAAGCGCCCAAATCGCTACGATCCAACAGTTCGACAAATCATTAACAATATTTAAGATCGACGACGATCAAACCCTTTATTGGTTGAGCCGCCAGAGCGAGTACCGACTGGGTGCAGGCAGGCATAAGATTCAAGTTCGTAAGTTTATTACCGCGCAACAGCAAACTGCTCCGATTGAAATGACTGTTGATCTGGTGGGCGGCCGTACCTATGGACTTTACGGAATATCATCGTTGACATGGTGGAGGTATGAAATTCGTGACGTTGAGACTGGGCAGCCAGCTGATGTCGCAGGCCCTGTTGTCAATGCAACACCTCCTGCATCGGTTAAATAGTTGGCCCGATAATCTCGTCGCCGGGGTCTTTCTGGAGGGCGAGCAGGCTTTTATTTCGGAATTCCCGCGCCACACTTTCCGTAGGTTCGAAAACGTGGCGCGGCGGATTCAGCAGCGGCTGGCACTTTGCGGCGCCCATCGCATGCAGGTGATGAATCATCAGCGTCATCGCCTCGCCCTGCTCAGTAATGCCTGACCACTCCATCAGGTCGGCCAGCGCCTGACGGGTGCCGGGCCGAACCCTGAGCCTCAGTTCCTCTTCGGCAAGTGCCATGCGTTTCCTGGCGGTTTTCGCTGATCGCTCCTGCACAGTCTTGGCCATGGCCTACCTCTTCTATTCCGCTGGCCGGCAGTGCGAGCCAGGTTTGACGTTTGCGTTGCTGGACGCGGGCTATGCGGCGCATGAAGTGCCGCCCTGGCGTGCTTTGACCCACAGCTTTGTGAGATGGGCGGGAGCTGGAAACGAGCTTCCCGCCGACAAGTTCTAATGAATTAAAAGGACTCAGTACCTGGCTCTGTAATCCGATCACATGGCCGCGTTAAAACCACCTTGCTCCAGCCATTCTTCTAGTGGTTTCGCTTTCAGGGGAGGTGTGAATAGGTATCCCTGCGCCTCTGAACACCCCCAGAGCGTGATTAGATCTAAGATACTTTTTGTCTCGACTCCCTCTGCTACGACTCGATACCCTAACCCTCTCGCAAGCTCGATTAGTGTCTCAACTAACCTCTTATCTTTTTCGTTTGTGTCCAGATTACTGATCAGTGACTGGTCTAGTTTTACCGTACTTACCGGAAGTTGCCTTAGGTATGTCCAGTTGCTGTAGCCAGTGCCGAAGTCGTCCACGGAAATATCAATGCCTAACCCACGGGCGCGCTCTAGCTGAGTAATAACTGCCTTTGGGTCTGACATGTGCATACTTTCAGTAAATTCAAGTTCTAGATTTTTTGGTAGGAGTGCACCTTCATTTATGTACTCTGTGATTTTGTTTACGAATTTTGAGTTTTCAAGATCACTGACAGTCACATTCATGGAGATTCGTAACTCAATACCTTTGCTCCTCCATACTTTCGCTTGGGAAACTACGGCATGAAGTACCCAAAAGGTAATCGAATGCATCAATGCAGTTTTCTCTGCCAATGGTATAAATTCTGCAGGGCTGATAGGTCCGAGCGTAGGGTGATTCCACCGGATCAAGGCTTCAACACTTTCACATGCTAGGCTAGGTAACCTGACTTTGGGCTGGAAAACTAGGCTCAGTTGATTTCCAGATCGAACGGCGTCAGGCAAGGAACTCAGTAGCACAAATGCTCGCTGCTGAGCTGCGTCCAACTCAGGCTGATACATTGTCCATCCCAAGTTTCGAACTCTGGCGTCGTCGGCAGCGCCTACCACCAAGCGTAGCCAGTCTCTCTCTTCTGCATCAGCGATCTTCAAAACTCCAATGCCTGGCTGCATAGGTATTGGAATTCCTTGACAATCAACCGGTTCACCAAAGTTAGAAAGAATCCCAAGGCAGAGGCGCTCGACCGGCTCGCCAGCTTTCAAAAGAAACCCAAAACGTGTGGGGCTAATTTTGTAAAGAAGATAATCTTTAGGTAGTAAAGACTGAAGTCGAGTCTTTACGTCGAGCATTAATTTTTGAGAGAAGCTGTAACCAAGTGCTTTTACTACGTCATTCAAAAATTTCGGCGATATTACGTCCACCGCAAAAAGGTAATGCTGAATGCCGCTGGAGCTTGCCAGGCGGATATCTTCTTCCAATCTAAGTCGATTGAAAAGTCCAGTAGGCTGATCAATAAAATTCCGAGACCGTAAGCCTGTGATCCTCATTACAACGATTTGAGCAAAATAAACGAGCATTCCCGCATCTCGCTTGCTCATTGGTTCTCGAGCTGAAGTATCTATTATGCATAGGCTGCCCAAGGAGAAACCATCACTTGTGAGAAGTGGTGCGCTAGCGTAGTAGCGAATGAAGGGCGGGCCGGTGACCATAGGGTTATCTTTGAAGCGCTCATCATCTCGCGCGTCCAAAACCTCTAACGGCTTTCTGTCGCGTAGCGAGTGGGCACAGAACGAAACGTCCCGTGGTGTAGTGTGTTCTTCAATCCCAATCCGAGCCCTGAACCATTGGCGGTGCTTATCGACAATAGAAATTAGCGCGATGGGAGCACTGAAGTATTCTGAAGTCATCGAAATCATTTTTTCGAAGACTTCATCGTCTTGTTCATTTTGCGGGCACAGGGCCTCAACGCGTTTTAAGCGTTCTGCTTCGTACTCAGGAAAATGGGCGTTTACGTCCATAATTAACCTCGTGTATCACGACCATATGGCTAAACGGTATCAGATCCCCTGCAGGCCTACGACTTCATTTACCTATCGCTCCAATAGGTTAGACCCGGTCACACGTATGGCGCATACGCCGGATACGACTGTTTTACCGTTCGAAAGGGTGTAGGCAGAAATTTGGAAAGCCCTGGATAGGTTTTACGGCGGAGCTACAAGCAAAATTCGGATATCCAAAAAATGTTGCACTGAGTGAGAAAATGAGAGATTATTTATTCATCCTATCGATCTTGCGCGCCAGGGAATTGCACTGCAAAGCCCGGCTAATATGTCGGGCTTTTTGTTGATCTCAGTTTGTCCAGAGTCGAAAATAGAGATTCCGACTATAAGCTGGGAGAGCGTCATGGTTTTGCGTGGCATGGCACAGATGCATGTCGACGACTTGGCGGAACGGTTCAAGAAGTTGGTTGTAGGGCAGGCTGGCAACGCGGATATTCAGTTTGCGTGGGTTGTTTTTTATCAGGGCCGAATGTTCGGGGCTTATTCAACGGCCGAGCTTGCGCTGGAGAAAATAACTGACATTGAGCACTGCATTAGCATCGACGAGGCCCCGGTCCCTCAAGCCTCAATTAACTAAAGTTTTCACTAAGCCCCGCCTACAGCGGGGCTTTTTGCTTTCCACCGTTCGTCCAGTGCTCGGCAAGCGCTGTGACCTGCCGACTACTCTGTTTATGCGCGGTTGTTTCGAGCGTTTGAACGGAGAGACAGCATGGACATTAATAAGAGTGCCCCAGGCAATATTTCGCAGCAGGAAGTGACACGCGGCACGGACAACGAAGCGGGTTACGACCCTCGTCGTGGCGAGCGCGAGATCCTGCCGCCTCAGAATGACGATCCCTCCCTCGAAGAGGATATGTCGGACGTGGACGCGGCCGATTCAGTGGCGAGCGAGCACCCCGACAACTGATTGAAATATCAATAAAAAAACCCGGAAAAAGCGCTGGGTTATTTATTCGCAAACTTTGCGTGTTAGAGCTGCGGCAGCCCCCCGCGGTTTTATCCGGCTTTATTCCAGCGGACCTGCGTTACACCCAGCTTGTCAGCAATTTTTAATATTGAGTCCCGAGACAGGCCGATCGGTATCCAATATTCAGGGCCCTCACCAGCGTGTCTTGTGGCCATGCGAATCGCAGCGTCTTCGCTGAATGTAGTTGCATTCGTATAGAAGTGCTCCGGCTCCCCATCGTGTAGATAGTGGATTTTATAGGGTACTAACTTTTTCATTGGAGCCTCTTGGCCAAAGCCATACCCAAAAAGGGTCGATCCTAAGTATCTGGAATTCAGAGAGGTCTGCCGGGATATGAGGCCGAGAGAGATGGTGGCGCCTGAACTGCGGGTGGTTCTATTTTCTTGCTGGTTAAATTATGACCGTTAGGCCTACGGTTCGTGCGCTTTACGATCAATCTATATTTTCACGGACTCGACATTGATCGGGGTCTTTTCGTTTTCGGCCCCGCCACACCCTTCGCACTGAGCAGGGAGTGCCGCCGGGGATGATTCAAATCTTCAGGTCATGGCCTGTAATATTCATAACTCCCTGACGGGGAGGAACCGAGATGTCCAATATGCCAGACAAACCAGACACCTGGGCGATAGCGCTTGCGTGGTTGAGCCAGCATTCGCCAATCCTCTATGCGGCTGCGCTGTCCTGCGCCATGGCTGTCCTGCGTATCACCTACGGTGGTGGTACACGACGCCAGATGCTGGTGGAGGGCGCTATTTGTGGCGGCCTCACCTTGACGATCATCAGCGGCCTGGACTTCTTCGGCCTGCCCCAAAGCATGGCCACCTTCGCAGGTGGATGGGTAGGCTTCCTGGGTGTGGAGAAGATCCGGTCAATTGCTGACCGCGTGACTGACTTCAAGCTGCCAGGTCGCAAGGTCGATTAATCCGCGCCACGTTTTCGGATGCGCCAAATCGTGGCGCGAGGTTTAGCAAATGAGCAACGTCAGCCGGCTGCGACACGTGCTACCAATGAGCCCGGACATCAACGCTGCGGTCGGCGCTCTCGACAAGGCTATTGCCGATGCTGTGGATGCTGCCAAGGCTGCCGGTTTGCCTCAGGGCCTGGTCGTCAGCCTGCTTCACGGGCACGCCCATGCACAGACACACCAAATGGTGACCGAATGACCGTCAAGGTACTGGAGTTCAAGCGGGAGGACTGGCGAGACGCTGCTAAAACCCTGCGCAAGATCGCCGATGACCTCGATGCCGGGGAGCATCCCGAGTGCACTGTAGGTGCCTTGACGCTGATCGGCGCGAAGGGAGAGGTGACCGTGTTCGGCCTCGGCCCCAAGTGCGACGACCTGCAATGCCTTGGTGCGATGCGCCTGGGTGAGCAGAAGCTGATTGATGTTCTGCTGACTACTGATGACTGAAGTGTGCCGCAGGTTTAGTGCGGCGGGGATGGTCCTCTACCTCTTGTTCATAATTAAAACAAGAGCTTCCACTTCAGCCCTTATGCTACTGGCTTGGCCTTGGAAGTGAATGGTGCCCCTCGGGTAGATATTAATTACAAGACCATCTGGAAATACAAACTGCAGAGCGCCAAAAGCATTTTGGACTAATCGAGTAGCTTCCGGGTAAGTAGTACCAAGATGCTGGATGAGCGTTCGCGGATCCGTGCATGACATTACCATCTGCTACTCCTTAGCCGGTTGAGCGCCATATTTGCAGTCATCCATACTTTAGTACAAATTCGGAGGTTGTCTGTGAGCAGGCCATTGCCTCCAGTTTCACTGCTGGAACTGTCTGAGCTATCCGATTTCGGTATTCGCCTTACACCGGCGCCAGAGGTGTGGGAATGGCTCCAAGCTGAGATACTTGCCGACACCGGCACCATTCACAACGAAGACCATGCCCACCTACTTGATGCAGACATCCGGGTCATGTGGGCTTCGTCGAGCTTCGAGAAGCAGGGTCGTACAGTTCTGGGCCAGGCCGAACAGGTAGCGTTCCGCGCCGGCGGCTGGCAGAAAGCACGGATGGAACAACAGATGCGTGATTGGTTCGGCGATGTGCCGGCCTTCATCATCACCTTGGCTGCTGACTACTGCGCCCAGTGCAGCGATACCGACTTCTGCACCTTGGTTGAGCATGAGCTCTATCACATCGCTCACGCCAACGATAAGTACGGCCAGCCAGCCTTCACAAAGGAAGGCGCGCCCAAGCTTGAGATGCGCGGCCACGACGTCAACGAGTTCGTTGCCATCGTTGAGCGATATGGCGTTGGCGCGCCAGATAGCGATGTTGCGCGAATGGTCGAAGCGGCCAAAAAACCACCATCCGTTAACCGGGCCTCTATAGCGAGTGCTTGCGGTACCTGCTTGATGAGGGCTGTGTAGTGGAAGAGCAGTGGAAGACGATTCAAAACTACCCGGACTACGCGGTAAGCAACCTGGGTCGAATCAAGCGCCTCACGACCAGGACGTGCGCGAAGGCAGGCACAATCTTAAAGACACCTGGCCGCAGTAAGGCTCGACCATACCTGAGTGTCGATCTCTGCTACCCGGGAGGCAAACGCACTGAGCTTGTTCATCGGCTCGTAGCGATCGCATTTCTGGGTGAGCCGCCGTTTCATGGCGCTGAGGTTAATCATATTGACGCCGACAGGGGAAACGCAGCCGTCTTCAACTTGGAATGGGTTACGTCTTCGGACAATCAACACCACTCCTATGAAGCCATTGATGCCAGTGTGCGAGAGATCATCATCGAGGTCGGCAGCAGCCTGATTCGCATGTCTCCCGTGGGTAACCCGGAGATCTGGGCGCAGAATGCTGTGGCGACGCAGTTCAACAAGGCTGTCGACGACCACAACAGCGCGCTGCGCAGCGACCCGGTGAACCTTACGAAGGGCGGGCGGCTGAAGAAGGGCCGCAAGCTCAACGACGGTATGGACCTCAAGGCGCCAGAGGGCTACGTCGGCGGCCGGTTCCGCGCGAACTGGCACATCTCGCTGGGCGTTGTCGAGAGTGTCACCTTCGACGAGGTCGACCCGAGCGGCGCAGAAACCACCGCAGCACTGGTGGCCGCAATGAGCGACTTCACCGCCGGCCAGATGGCCTACATCATCAACAACTTGCCCTACGCGATCCCGCTGGAGTTCGGCCATTCCACCCAGGCCCCCGGCGGCATGGTCCGGGTAACAGTGGCTCGCTTTCAGCAGATCGTGCTTGAGGCCATCAGGAACAACCAGGTATGAGTCACGCAATCATCGCCTCGATCTGCGAGGCAAAGCTCATCGCCTGGAAC
>NZ_LJSA01000439.1:0-259 GCF_002742505.1 Pseudomonas sp. 2995-1
GAATGTCACCAACATGACAAAGAAATATAACTTATCAAAAAGCCATTTATATAGTATTCTAAGAAATGATTCTTGGAAATGTGAGAACTATGAAAAAAGACTAAAATAATTAGGTTAGGAAGAGAAGCAAACATTACAAGGCTTCTCTCCCAACTTCTTCTGTTACAATAATAATACCTTTTAAAGTCTTGTATCCATTACGAAAGCCCTTATCTCTTTACCTCGTTTTGACAATTCTTTCGCTTGCTTATCAAACACT
>NZ_LJSA01000440.1:0-212 GCF_002742505.1 Pseudomonas sp. 2995-1
TAAAACTGTGGGAGGGGGCTTGCTCCCGATGGCGGTGTGTCAGCTACATATTCATTACCTGACCCACTGCTATCGGGAGCAAGCCCCCTCCCACATTTTGGGCTTCACATGGCGAGGGTTTAGCGTTGTTTCATACGGTCGATGACCACCGCCAGTAGCAGGATCAAACCGCAGATCACGTATTGATGAACCCAGGACAAACTTACAACCAG
>NZ_LJSA01000441.1:0-393 GCF_002742505.1 Pseudomonas sp. 2995-1
ACCTGGACGTTCTTCTATTGATTCACTTACATCTTGGTTAGGGGATGGAACTCTCGGGGTTGTTTTAACTAACAAGCAATACGAGGAAGGGTATTACTCTCAACGAGAAGCAGCTGTTATCGGTACAACCTTCTCTGTAGTTTCTATTACTTTTTCTTTAGTAGTAATTGAGGAAGTTGGACTTCAGCATATGTTCCTTCCTTTCTATGCAACAATTCTATTTGCAGGTTTTGTGGCAGCGATCATTAGACCTCGAATCCCGCCTTTATCTAGAAAGCCGTTAACATATGCTAACGGTCAAGAAGTGAAGCTTGATGAAACAGTCCCAGCAGGCTATACACCTGCTAAGTGGGGATTAAAGAAAGCAAAGGAACAAGCTGATAAAAACACGAG
>NZ_LJSA01000442.1:0-484 GCF_002742505.1 Pseudomonas sp. 2995-1
CAACAATATATTATATATCTGAAGAAAGAGCGAAACCTTGCCCCTGGGACAATTAATAAATATATCTCTTCCGTTAGATTCTTTTATACCTATGTTCTAGAAAAGGAATGGAATTCTAGAAAAGTTCCGAGGATGAAACGTAAGAATACTCTTCCACTTGTTCCTTCAAGAGAAGATGTTCTTATGCTTTTAAGTGTAATTAAAAATATAAAGCATAAAGCAATTTTAGTTTTACTTTACAGTAGTGGGTTACGTTTAAGTGAAGTAGCGTCTTTAAGAATTGGGGATATATGTAGTAAAAGTATGCGGATTCGAGTAGAGAAAGCAAAGCACGATACCTTTCGATACACCATATTATCTGATACAGCTCTTGATATCTTAAGGAGCTATTTTAAAGCTTATTTTTCAAATAAACCATACACCAAAAATGATTGGTTATTTCAAGGACAAAAAGACGTGAACCATATTAGTCCTAGAACTATAC
>NZ_LJSA01000443.1:0-365 GCF_002742505.1 Pseudomonas sp. 2995-1
CCCATAATCTCTCCGAAGTATCTCATTATTGTCGAAATGACAATTGTATAAATACTAAGAATAGCCTAAGGTCAATAAGCAACCTACGGACTAACTCTTCCTCTACTAAAGACGCTCTGGATTAACCATGTCGTACGGAACAACGAGAAGTAACATTCATTGATAATATAAAAAACCCAGCACTATGAACAATCGTTCACAGACCAGGTTCCGTACACATTTGTGTCTTATTCTTTATCAACCAACGCAAACATTAATTCAGCTTCTGCTACGGTCTTTCCATCTACAGACGCAACAGCTTTGCCTTTTCCAATCGTACCTCTTAATCTTGTCATCTCCACTTCTAACCTCAACTGATCTCCTGG
>NZ_LJSA01000444.1:0-356 GCF_002742505.1 Pseudomonas sp. 2995-1
CAATATGCTGGAGATCTTGTTCATCATAAGTCCCATTTGCAGCTTGAACAGAAAGCTCTCTCATCCTTTGTAGCATAGAATGCATTTCCTGCATGGCACCTTCAGCAGTTTGGATAAGAGAGATACCGTCTAAAGCGTTACGTTCCGCCTGCTTTAAACCACGAATTTGAGAACGCATTTTTTCAGAGATTGCAAGCCCTGCTGCATCATCTGAAGCACGGTTTATTCGAAGTCCTGAAGAAAGTTTTTCAAGATTTTTAGATGTGTTGTTTTGATTCTGATATAAATTACGGTATGCATTTAATGCTTGTATATTATTATTAATTTTTATCGTTTTATCTCCCTCTTATCTAATC
>NZ_LJSA01000445.1:0-258 GCF_002742505.1 Pseudomonas sp. 2995-1
GAATGGGTTCTTCATTCCTAGTGATGAAGATTACTTCTATAGCCTTTTATATCATGTGTTAATTCATAAACGGAGAATCAAAAATGATTATTACAAGAAGCTAGTTTATTTAGGCAAGAATATTAACGTTAGATTAGATACATCTACAATGAAAGATCCCCATAAATTAAAAGGTGTTCTTGACCAATACTTAAAAAGCAATCATTTTAAGTATGTTAGGCCGAAAGATCGATCAGTAATTTTCAATCACAAGCTTTT
>NZ_LJSA01000446.1:0-322 GCF_002742505.1 Pseudomonas sp. 2995-1
GTGGAAGATGCTTGGTATGAATCAGAGCAGTCTAGAACTGCGTGGATTTACAGAGAAGGAGATAGAATCGTTGCATTATCACCAGTATGTACACATTTAGGGTGTACTGTTAACTGGGATGCAAATGAAGATCATCCGAATCAATTCTATTGTCCGTGTCACCATGGGCGGTTTGAAAAGAGTGGACAAAATATTGCCAATACGCCACCAACTAGGCCGTTAGATGTGTATGATATGGAAGTACAAGATGGAACCGTTTATCTTGGAAGAACGATACAACGGGACACTGTTTAAGTCTGTGAAGAAGGGGGCGTAATTGATG
>NZ_LJSA01000015.1:0-228 GCF_002742505.1 Pseudomonas sp. 2995-1
AGTTATAGGTTTTATATGATTTATAATGCGTGTTCATACCAAATGAAGTTACATTTGTCCAAAAAAATAAAAGCTAGGAAAGCCTAACTTTTATTATATTTTGCTATTCTTTTAAATACTCTGTCCTAGTTATTAAATAAAGTGATCTTCACCATTGAAAGACAACAGAATCTTTAGCTAAAATTGTAAAAAATATTTATACATATTATAAAAACCACACTATTTACA
>NZ_LJSA01000447.1:0-253 GCF_002742505.1 Pseudomonas sp. 2995-1
TGGAGGAAGTGCTTTGATTACAAATATGCTTGCTATAGGAATCGTATTAAATGTTAACATACGAACTAAGCATTATATGTTCGGAGAAGAAGATTAAGACAGAAATGAATATTAAGATGGGTGTTTAAAAAAGACAATCTATCTTTTTAAGCACCCTTTTTATCTGCAAGAATATTTAAATATCGGTCAAACTAAGCGTCTTGTATATCGTTAAAAAAGAGTTGATTATTCATGTTGTTTGTAGGATATGGAA
>NZ_LJSA01000448.1:0-302 GCF_002742505.1 Pseudomonas sp. 2995-1
TTCTATCCATTTAATTAAGACACCAAATTCACCCACTAGTATTCTGTATACGACAGACTGTTCCAACACTAATCTTCCAACTAACCCTTCCACAAAAGGGACATAAAAATTATTTAGTAGTGGGAGTAGGATAGCCGCACGAATTCCTTTCCCAACCCCTACAACAAATCCAAGTGATAGAACAATAACTAGTAAAGCAATAGGAATCCCTGTTAAAGGTTGTAATGTCCATCTTTCCCATTTATCCATTCTGCTAGGTACAGGCTCTATTTTTTCCTGTACAGCATCAGTGATCTTCATTA
>NZ_LJSA01000449.1:0-299 GCF_002742505.1 Pseudomonas sp. 2995-1
TTCCAGTATTCACTCCTTTGGCGGTATCACTTGGGGCAGGTAGTATGCTTGTGGCCATTATGCTTAGCGTTACATCATTTGTTAACTTAGGTGGAAATCTTATTGCAGGTTCTGCTATAGATCGAATGGGGATGAGAGGGTTTGTTGTTTTCCCATTACTATTTTTATCTATCTCATTATTTGCCCATACTTTTATAATGGACACTACGCATTTGTTCGTATTAAGAGTGCTTAATGGATTTATATTAGCTTTTCTAACACCTGCGTGTATGACGATGTTGGCATCATTTGCGAAAAAT
>NZ_LJSA01000450.1:0-683 GCF_002742505.1 Pseudomonas sp. 2995-1
CCCAGCAGGCTGTTCAGGGCCTTCTGTTCATCCAGGGCGGACTTGGCCAGGGCGATCTGCTGCTTGTCCAACTGAGCCGAGATCTTCGCCGCCTCGGCCTCGCCATAGGCGCCGGTCTTGGTCAGCTTGGCGAGAGCGTCACGCTGCTTTGCCAAGTCCTGGGTGGTTTTGGCGCTGGTGGACAGCGACTTTTCCAGTGCCTGCATTTCGTTCATCAGCGAAACGGCGGACTGCTCGGCCCGGCCGCCGGCCTTCGCCATTTCATCCAGACTCGTTTTCGCCTGGATTGCATCGGCCGAGTCGATCTTGACGCCGAGTTCTGCAATGTTCATCGACTCACCTTGAATAAGTGCCCGTGGTTACGGGCTGTTTTCCCTTTCCTCCGCCATGACGCGCAGAGCCTCGCCTTCCAGCACCTGGAGGTCTGGGAAGATTTCAGCGAGTTTCTTTTTCTTGATGCCGAGGAAGCCGGCCACGTCGCGGATGCAGCTGTAGTCGAGACCGATCGCGCCGCCGGCGCCTGCTCGCCACTGGGTGGACATTCGGTTGAAAAGAAGGAAGGCCGGCCAGTTGCAGGGCCAGACCTCCACTTCCTCAACCAGATCTCCAGGGGCAAGGCCGAACATCCCGATAATCGCGTCGGGCACGCTCGGCGAGTACATGGCGCGGGCGGCGTCGGTCAG
>NZ_LJSA01000451.1:0-249 GCF_002742505.1 Pseudomonas sp. 2995-1
ACTATATGGTGTATTTCATTGGGACTTCATCCATGGGCTGTCTATGCGATAGTTGCCCTTGGACTTGCCTTTGCAAAATTTAGAAAAGAGTTACCTGGACTAGTTAGTTCAACTTATTTTTCACTCATTGGTAGAAGAGTCTTTGGTCCAATTGGACATACGATTGATATTATTGCAATCGCAGGAGTTACTGTAGGTATTGCAACATCATTCGGATTAAGTACTTTGCAAATGGCGAGTGGAATAGAA
>NZ_LJSA01000452.1:0-460 GCF_002742505.1 Pseudomonas sp. 2995-1
ATCCACGACTCCGAACATACAGACCGGTACATTATGGGGAGCAGCCAGAATATGTTGTTGAATTTGTGGAAACACCGCATATTGATGCGCCATTTGGTGCCAGAGGTGCTGGCGAACAAGGTTTGTTAGGGATGCCTGCAGCACTTGCAAATAGTCTATCATTAGCTGCAAATGTGGAATTACACCACTTACCTCTTATTCCTGTGAGTATATGGCGTGAAAAAGAGGAGGCAGTTAAATGATCCCTTTCGATTTTGAGTATTATAGACCAAACTCAATTGAAGAAGCTGGGGAACTATTTGAGATGTTAGATAAGGAAGGTAAAGAACCGGTATATTTCTCAGGCGGAACAGAGATCATTACACTAGGACGCCTTAATATATTATATACAAATGCTGTTATTGTTTTAAAAGAAATTCCAGAATGTAGAATTATGGATTTTCATGATGATCACTTATAC
>NZ_LJSA01000453.1:0-333 GCF_002742505.1 Pseudomonas sp. 2995-1
AAAGAAATCCTTTGCGGCATCTCCAAGCGCAGCAAGCTCCTCTTTTGTGTATTGCCACAATTGCTTATCTTTTGCATTAGGATGCTTGTCGTAGCCTCCCAGTCCCACAGGGTACAGATAGCAAATGGAATTGTCCGGAACACCATCCATGACAGCCTTCCCGTCATCATCCACTTCATCTCTAGGTTTAAGCGGTAGATGCTCAAAAAAGGTTATTGGGACAGCTTCTTTGTTAGCATCATTATCCCCCAAGAAGACATTGTTATAGTATCTGTCATCGCCTCCAGTAATATTGGAGTACCCAGCCATTGCTGTCTCGTGTGGGAAGTGGTA
>NZ_LJSA01000454.1:0-399 GCF_002742505.1 Pseudomonas sp. 2995-1
CCCTCTCAGGTCGGCTACGCATCGTCGCCTTGGTGAGCCGTTACCTCACCAACTAGCTAATGCGCCGCGGGCCCATCTCACAGTGTTAGGATAAATCCCAACTTTTACAATCGGACCATGCGGTCCATTTGATCATCCGGTATTAGCTCCGGTTTCCCGGAGTTATCCCAGTCTGTAAGGCAGGTTGCCCACGTGTTACTCACCCGTCCGCCGCTAACTTCTCAAAAGCAAGCTTTTAAGAAGTCCGCTCGACTTGCATGTATTAGGCACGCCGCCAGCGTTCGTCCTGAGCCAGGATCAAACTCTCCAATAAATTGTTGAGATTGATTACTAGCTGCAGATTTTCATCTGGCTAATTGTTAAAACTTAATTGACGGGATATTCTTCATCACTTCATAT
>NZ_LJSA01000455.1:0-411 GCF_002742505.1 Pseudomonas sp. 2995-1
ATCGCCAAATCCGTGTATTCCTCTCCTTACCAGTGAAATAAAATAAGCGGAGAATTTCCGTTTAAGATCAAAATTCACCTAATTTCGTGGCATATAAGGGTAGTTTTTCCGCTTATGCAAAGGAAATTCCCTCTTTTTAATTAGATTCCAGTCAATAGTCGGAATTTCTCCGTTTATTCAGACTGTTTTCAGTGCTATTTATTAAATAAGCGGAATTTTTCCTTTTATTTATTCAATTGAGTATTTCACCTCGTTACTTTAATTACATTTTTTGAAAGATTGAAAGATTATATATATCTTTTCATTTACTTTAATATAAATAACCAAGTCCTTACCTTTCACATTAAAATTCGCGTGGCAAATCACAACACAATTACATGAAGCAAATATTATTTCCCCCTATGCGAATAG
>NZ_LJSA01000016.1:0-228 GCF_002742505.1 Pseudomonas sp. 2995-1
GGGAGAAAGTTTTCGACCCTGCATCCATTATCAAATTCACCAATCTGCTCTTTTTCATCCATAATCCATTGGTACGAAGACCAGTCATTTAACTTTTCCACCTAATCATCCTTTCTTTTAAAAATGTTTCTAACCTTTTATAGTCGCTTCTTTTGTCCAATCTATCTAAGTACCTTAAGTTAGACTATAAATCTAGACCTTAATACATATTTTAACACACTCGGTTAG
>NZ_LJSA01000456.1:0-405 GCF_002742505.1 Pseudomonas sp. 2995-1
TCTCTCGGGCGTAAACCCTAATAGAGCACCCCTTCTCCCGAAGTTACGGGGTCATTTTGCCGAGTTCCTTAACGAGAGTTCTCCCGCGCGTCTTAGAATTCTCTTCCCGCCTACCTGTGTCGGTTTGCGGTACGGGCACCAGTCACCTCGCTAGAGGCTTTTCTTGGCAGTGTAGGATCAGGAATTTCGGTACTAATATTTCCCTCGCCATCACAGCTCAGCCTTTATGACAAGCGGATTTGCCTACTTGTCAGCCTAACTGCTTGGACGCGCATATCCATCAGCGCGCTTACCCTACCTTCCTGCGTCCCCCCGTTGCTCAAACGGTGACGTGGTGGTACAGGAATTTCAACCTGTTTGCCATCGCCTACGCCTTTCGGCCTCGGCTTAGGTCCCGACTTACCC
>NZ_LJSA01000457.1:0-355 GCF_002742505.1 Pseudomonas sp. 2995-1
TTTATTTTGAGATTCTTGGCTCCAATCGGAATTTTAATTATTTTCCTTGTCTCAATTGGACTTATCGGTTAATTAGAAAAACGATGTCTTTCCTTATAAGCAGGGCTCCTTTCATTTGAAAAGGAGCCCTGCTTTATTCTTATATATCCATTCTATTAGATGATTTCTAATTTCTAATAATGATGTACACAAAGTATAAGATGTAAGCAACAACCGTTGTAAGTCCTTCATATTTGCCAACATTACACTGCGTTTTTGAAAAAATAAGTAGTGCAATTGTTATGATTATCATGAAGATAATATCAACGAAAATTATATTATTTACAGGTAATGGGGTGATAATGGACGACACCCC
>NZ_LJSA01000458.1:0-138257 GCF_002742505.1 Pseudomonas sp. 2995-1
ATGGACTTGAAGAAAGAGAAAAACTTCTTCGAAACCCGTGTGATCGAGTATCAGACTGGCGGCGCGCTGAGCTGGGACTAATTAACAGCACAGATCCAATGTGTGGGAGGGGGCTTGCTCCCGATAGCAGTGGCTCAGTTAAAACACCTTTGACTGATACACCGCATTCGGGAGCAAGCCCCCTCCTACATTGGGAATGCGGTGTTCCATCAACTTTGCAAATTGCCTTTTATGCCCAACCAAACCATTAAAACCCCGTGCGTCGGCCTGTGCTCCACCGTTTACGGTGACCTGGTCTGCCGAGGCTGCAAGCGTTATCACCATGAAGTGATCCAGTGGAATGGCTACAACGCCGAGGAAAAGCAGGCGGTATGGCTGCGCCTTGAGCAGTTGCTGGTGCAAGTGATGACCAGCAAGCTGGAAGTGTTCGATCCGCAGCGCCTGCGCCAGCAACTCGAAGACCGCAAGATTCGGTTCATGCCGCATCAGTCGCCGTATTGCTGGGCTTACCAGCTAATTGCCCGGGGTGCGCGGGTGATTTCCAAACTCGACGCTTACGGGTTGGCGTTGTTGCCGGAGTTTCGTGAGCGACACCTGGCGGATTTGCGCGATGCGATCGACCGCGAGTTTTTTCTGCTGTCAGAAGCGCATTACGAGCGGTATATCGCCCCGGGTTTTATCCGCGAGGCATTTGGTCCACCGTTGATCGCTGCCTTTTAAACCCTCAATTGTGGTTAAAATGCCGCCCGCTCAACGACCGACGCTCAACGATGACCCCAGACGCACTTGCCACTCTGCACGCCCACCTGCTTACCGCCCTGGCCAGCGCACCGGCTGAAACCCGACGCCTATTCCATGGCCGTGGCCGCTGCTGGCCTGGCCTGGAACAGTTGACGGTGGACTGGCTGCAAGGGGTTATTCTGGTCGCGCTGTTCAAGGAGCCCGAGCCGGCGCACCTGCAAGCGTTGCAACAGCTGCTGATCGACTTCGACTGGGCTCGATTCGGCGCCCACACCGTCGCGCTGCAACACCGCTGCCTGCCGCAAAGCACCACCGAATGGCTGGTGGGCGAGGCCATCGACGAATTGACCATCACCGAAGGCGGCCTGCGCTACCTGATTGACTTGGGCAAAAAGCAGAACAGTGGGCTATTCCTCGACATGCGCTACGGTCGCAACTGGGTGCGCGAACAAGCCAAGGGCCAGCGTGTGCTCAATCTGTTTGCCTATACCTGCGGTTTCTCAGTGGCAGCCATCGAAGGCGGCGCCGACCACGTGGTTAACCTCGACATGGCCCGTGGCGCCCTGAGCCGCGGCCGTGACAACCATCGCCTGAACGGTCATGACTTGAGCAACGTCACCTTCTTGGGCCACGACTTGTTCAAGTCTTGGGCCAAGGTCACCAACAGCGGTCCCTACGACATGGTGATCATCGACCCGCCGTCCTTTCAGAAAGGCAGCTTCCTGCTGACCAAGGACTACCAGCGAGTACTACGCCGCCTGCCGGATTTGCTCACGGCGCAGGGCACGGTGCTCGCCTGCATGAACGACCCGGCCTTTGGCGAAGACTTCCTGATCGACGGCGTGACCCGCGAGGCTCCAGGCCTGCGATATGTAGAACGCCTGGAAAACCCGCCGGAATTTCCGGATATTGACGCGCAAAGTGGCCTCAAGGCCCTGGTGTTCCGTCAAGGCTGATGCCGAAACGTCCTACGCTTGCTACGCTAAGTGATACGCCGGGCGGTGAACCTTATGACCCCCTTCCCGGTCGATACCTGCATTCCCCGGCCAGACTCGACGGCGTCACGTTGTCGGCTGCCCCGTTTCACCCTTTGGAGAACCGCCCGTGATATCGACCCTGCATGTAGCCAGAATCAAAGCCTGGGGCGCCCACGGCTTCACTGCCACCGGCGTGGTGCTGGCGTTTTTGGCCACTCTGGCGCTGCTGGAGAACTCACCCAAGGCCTGCCTGCTGTGGCTGGGCCTGGCGCTGGTGGTGGACGGCGTCGACGGCTCCCTGGCGCGACGGTTGAATGTCAGCACGGTACTGCCCAGCTTTGACGGCTCGGTACTGGACCTGGTGATCGACTACCTCACCTATGTGTTCATCCCGGCACTGTTCATCTACCGCTACATCGACCTGCCGGAATTCACCCATCTGTTCACGGTGTCGGTGATCCTGGTCTCGTCGCTGTTCTGCTTCTGCAACGTCAACATGAAGAGCAAGGACAACTACTTCGTCGGCTTCCCCGCCGCCTGGAACGTGGTTGCCCTGTGCGTATACATCATCCAGCCGGAGGCCTGGGTCACGCTGCTGACCGTGATCGGCCTGGCCCTGCTGACTGTGACGCCAATGAAGTTCCTGCACCCGTTCCGGGTCAAGCGCTTCATGCCTATCAATATCGCCGTGACCACGATCTGGTTGCTGTGCAGCTTTTTGATGGTGGTGGATTACCCCAATACCAACCCGTGGACGTTCGGGTTGTGGTCGGTGATGTCGGCGTATTTCCTGGGGATTTGCATCTGGCGCACGGCGCTGGAGTGGTTGGGCACCCACAAATAGCCAACCGGACACGGTAAAACATGTGGGAGGGCGCTTGCCCCCGATGACGGTGCATCAGTGACAGATAAGCTGACTGGCACACCGCAATCGGGGACAAGCCCCCTCCCACATTTGGTTCTGCGTCCCTCTGAGAGGTAAGATGGCGGCCCTTCGCACAGCGCTTTGCTGCGCACTGCCAACCATAAGCCCTGCCCAATGCCTTTCGAACTTAGCGTAGACCTCACCACCCTCGCCATTCTCGCCGTCGTGGCCTTTGTCGCCGGTTTCATCGACGCCATCGCCGGTGGCGGCGGCCTGCTGACCACGCCCGCCCTGCTCACCGCAGGCATGCCACCGCACTTGGTATTGGGCACCAACAAGCTCAGTTCCACCTTCGGTTCGGCCACCGCAAGCTTTACCTTCTACCGCCGCAAGCTGTTCCACCCACGCCAGTGGGTTCACGCCATCGTCGGCACGTTGATCGGTGCATTGACCGGCGCGGTCGTCGCCCACTACCTGCCCGCCGAAACCCTGAACAAAATGCTCCCGGTGATCGTCTTCGGTTGCGGCCTGTACCTACTGTTTGGCGGCACGCCCAAGGCAGCGCTGGATAACGACGCGCCGATCAAGAAGAAATGGCAGTCCACCCAAGGCTTCGGCCTGGGTTTCTACGATGGCGTGGCCGGCCCCGGTACCGGCGCGTTCTGGACGGTCAGCACCATGCTGCTGCACCCCATTGACCTGGTGAAGGCCAGCGGCGTTGCGCGCAGCATGAACTTCGTCAGCAACGCGGCAGCGCTGTCGGTGTTTATCTTCAACGGGTCAGTGGACTGGATAGTCGGGCTGGCAATGGGCGTGTCGGTGATGTGTGGCGCATTCTTTGGCGCACGCAGCGCAATCAGCGGCGGCGCCAAATTCATTCGCCCGGTGTTCATCACCGTGGTCCTCGGCCTGACGGTGCGCCTAGCCTGGCAGCACTGGTTCAGCGTGGCCTAAGCGACGGGCCAGGTAGAGGTCGATCAGGTAGCGCGCAATCGAACGTGAAGCGGGCAACGGCGGCAGATCGTGGATGTTGAACCACTGCGCGTCCTCGATCTCGTCAGCCTGGGGCACGATATCGCCACCGGCGTACTCGGCGTGAAAGCCCAGCATCATCGAATGGGGGAACGGCCAGCACTGGCTGCCCATGTACTGAATGTTCTTGACCTCCACCTGCACTTCCTCGCGCACCTCGCGAATCAGGCAGTCCTCGGCCGACTCGCCCGGCTCGGCAAACCCCGCCAGCGTGCTGTACACGCCAGTGACAAAACGCGGTGAACGCGCCAACAGAATCTCGTCGCCGCGGGTCACCAGCACGATCATGCTCGGCGAGATCCGCGGGTAACTGCGCAGGTCGCAGGCCTGGCAGAACATCGCTCGCTCCCGCGGCACCTGGACCATGGCCTGGCCGCAACTGCCGCAAAAACGATGCTCCCGCGCCCAGGTGCCGATCTGGGCGGCGTATCCGAGCACTTTGTACAGGGTGTGATCGCCTTGCAGCATAAAGCCGCGCAGGCCTTGCCAGCCGCAGCCCGGCACGTCAGCGGCGGAGTTCAGTTCCAGCAAGTACACCGGCTCCCCGTCGAGGTGTCCGATGCCGTGCTCGGCGAACACCGACAAGTCCTGGCGCTTGAGCCATTCCCGAGGGAACAGCGGGCCATTGGTGTCATGTAAAAAGCCGTCGCGGCTGCGGGCGACGGCCCAGCCGCCGGGAGTGTCGTTGTCCAGCAACGTTGTGGTAATCCAGCCTTGGGTCATGTCAGTCAATCCACGAATTCGGGTTTCTGCTTACTCATATGGGCCGCGATGGCCACACGCAGGTCGTTGGATTGCAACATAGCCGAGTTCCAGGTGGCAACGTATTCGAGACCATCATTGACCGTATGGTCACGCATATAACTGATCATGGCTTTGGTGCCGGTCACGGCAATCGGCGACTTGGCGGCGATCTGATGCGCGATTTCCAGTACGCCGGCCAGCAGTTGCTCGTGATCGGGATAAACGCGGTTGACCAGGCCAATGCTGCGCGCTTCCTCGGCACCGAATTGGCGACCGGTATAGGCCAGCTCACGCAGCATGCCGTCACCGATGATGCGTGGCAGGCGTTGCAGGGTGCCGACGTCGGCAGCCATGCCGATGTCGATTTCCTTGATGGAAAACTGTGCGTCTTCAGCCGCGTAGCGCATGTCGCAGGCGCTGATCAGGTCGATGGCGCCGCCGATGCAATAGCCGTGGATCGCCGCCAATACCGGCTTGCGGCAGTTGTCGACCGCGTTGAACGAGGCTTGCAGCTCCAGGATTTTGCGGCGCAGCAGCCGCGCGTTGCGGCCCACGTCCTTGCCAAAGGCGTTGGCCACGGAGGCCAACATCATCAGGTCGATACCGGACGAGAAATGCTTGCCGGCGCCGCTGAGCACCACGGCACGCACGGCGTCGGTGTCTTCGACCCATTGGAAAATGTCGATGATCTCGGTCCAGAACACCGCGTTCATCGCGTTGATCTTTTCCGGGCGGTTGATCTGCACATGGGCAACGTTGCCAATGACTTCGACAACGAACGCTTGGTATTCGGACATGGCAGTGATCCCTGACTGGCGAGTGATAAGGCCTGAACTATAACAAGGGTCCACCACGGCGCATCGGCCAAAAGCGGGACTGGCAAAAAACCCTGCCAGGCGCCATCCTTGGCGCTTTAAGCCGCCTTCTGTGCGGCGCTCGACGTTTTAAGGAAATGCCATGCACGCCCAACCCCTTGCCCCCGCCGATTTCGACTTCATCGAAGAAACCCTGCTCAAATACGGCGATGACCATTCGGTGCTGAACCTGGCGGAGCTCGACGGTTACTTCACCGCATTGGTGTCCAGCCCGGCACAGGTTGATGTAGCCGAATGGTTCCCGGCAATCTGGGGTGGTCAGAACCCTGAATGGGACAGCATGGACGACGCCCAGCGCTTCCTGGAGTTGTGCGTACGTCACAGCAACACCCTGGCCGCCCAACTGGCGACCGACGCACAAGGCTTCAAAGCACGCTTCGACGACACCGAACATCAAGGCCAAACCGTAACCCTCGCGGAAGAATGGTGCTTTGGCTATATCCGAGGCGCAGCCATCGGCAACTGGCCGCAACTGCCTGCCGAACAGGCCGCGCAGTTGGAGAAAATCTCCTGGTGCGCCGAGCAGGACAACTTCGAGTTGCCGGCCGACCTGGATGTGCAGGGTCACCAGCAACGCGTCAGCGAGATCGAACCGGCCGCGCGGGCCCTGCATGATTACTGGTTGAGCCGGCGCTAAACCTCGACAAGCACTGCACCTTTGGCCGATTATTCGGGTCCGCCCGTCGGCCACTCCGTCCCACCTTGCCTTGATCAGGAGCCTTGTACCTTGAGTTCGCAGAAAACCGTGACCGTTACACCGCCCAACTTCCCCCTGAACGGCAAGGTCGCACCGCCCGGCTCCAAGTCCATTACCAACCGCGCCCTGCTGCTGGCCGCCCTGGCCAAGGGCACCAGCCGCCTCAGTGGCGCGCTGAAAAGCGACGACACCCGCCACATGTCGGTGGCCCTGCGCCAAATGGGCGTCACCATCGATGAGCCGGATGACACCACCTTTGTCGTCACAGGCAGCGGCAAGCTTCAATTGCCTGCGCAACCGCTGTTCCTGGGCAATGCCGGCACGGCGATGCGCTTTCTCACCGCCGCCGTCGCCACCGTCGAAGGCGCCGTGGTGCTGGACGGCGACCACTATATGCAGAAGCGCCCGATCGGCCCGCTGCTGACCACCCTCAGCGAGAACGGCATCCAGGTCAACAGCCCGACCGGTTGCCCGCCGGTGACCGTGCACGGCGTGGGCAAGGTCCAGGCCAAGCGTTTTGAGATCGACGGCGGTTTGTCCAGCCAATACGTCTCAGCCCTGTTGATGCTGGCCGCGTGCGGTGAAGCTCCGATTGAGGTGGCGTTGACCGGCAAGGACATCGGCGCCCGTGGCTACGTGGACCTGACCCTGGACTGCATGCGTGCCTTCGGGGCGCAGGTTGATGAGGTCAACGACACCACCTGGCGTGTAGCCCCCACTGGCTACACCGCCCATGACTACTTGATCGAACCCGACGCGTCCGCTGCCACGTACCTGTGGGCTGCTGAAGTGTTGACCGGTGGCCGTATCGACATCGGCGTGGCCGCGCAGGACTTCACCCAACCGGACGCCAAGGCCCAGGCCGTGATCGCCCAGTTCCCGAACATGCAGGCCACCGTAGTGGGCTCGCAGATGCAGGATGCGATCCCGACGCTGGCCGTGCTGGCCGCGTTCAACAACACCCCGGTGCGCTTCACAGAGCTGGCCAACCTTCGGGTCAAGGAATGTGATCGCGTGCAGGCACTGCATGACGGCCTCAATGAAATCCGTCCGGGCCTGGCGACCATCGAAGGCGATGACCTGCTGGTGGCCGCTGATCCTGGACTGGCCGGTACATCCTGCAACGCGCTCATCGACACCCACGCCGACCACCGCATCGCCATGTGCTTTGCCCTGGCTGGTTTGAAAGTGTCGGGTATCCGCATCCAGGATCCGGACTGCGTGGCCAAGACCTATCCTGAGTACTGGAAGGCCCTGGGCAGTCTTGGGGTCGCACTGAGCTACTGAGTCAGCGGCGCCGAAATGGGGAGGGAATGCACATGACAATTCGCCAACCCTGCCCACCCGGCGCCTGTGTCTGCGACCGCGAGCAATTGCTTGAAGCCCCCGGCGCCGACCTGCGCATCCTCAACCTCACGCGCCAGGAAGAAAAACGACTGCTCGACCGCCTCGAAGACCTCAAGAGCCTGCAAGACCTGGAGCGCATGCAACAGCTGATGTACCAGCAATTGGGCATTCGCGTGCATATCGCGCCGGGACACACCGAGGTCAAAAGCATGCGCGGGATCCAGATCGTTATCGACGAACTACCGGGCATGTGCCGCAAGACTCGGCAATCGATCCCGGCGGCGATTCGCCGAGGCCTTGAGAAACGCCCGGAAATCGCCTACCGCCTGCTGGATGCCCACGACCTGTTTCGCGAGGGTTGACTCAACCGGCGACCGTCTCGGCTTCGAACATCCCCTGCCCGATGGCCTTTGCCGTTTTCAGATGCGCCTCGGCTGCGCCGCCTTCCGAGTCCAGCAACAATTCGGACGTCACCACCTTCGCCCCACAGTAATCAAAGATGCCGTAGTCGATCTGCGTGCGCATCGCCGTGGCATAGCCGTGGCGGTCAAACGCGCCGGCATCCGCAGCGCCGAGGGCCAACAGGTGCACCTGCAAATGCCGCAGTTTTTTCACCACTGGGGTATCCGGGCCATAGTCGATCGCCCAGCCATTGACGAACACCCGATCGACCCACCCCTTGAGCAGCCCCGGCAGCGACCACCAGTAGATAGGGAAAGCGAGCACCAAGGCGTCGGCGCGGTCGAGGCGCGCCTGTTCAGCGAGCACATCAGCCGGTGGCGTGGCGTGGTTACGGTGTACGCGGTGGTCGGCGGCGGTGTAGCGCGGGTCGAAACCTTCGGCGGCGAGGTCGGCGATTTCGTAGGTGTGGCCGGACGCGCTGAGGCCTGCAGCGACTTGCGTGGCGATGCTGTGGGTGAGGGATTGTGGGTCGTGATGAGCAACAACGATCAGTGAGTGCATGACATTGACTCTCTTTCGGTTTAGGCTGGGCTTAGTTACTTTTGGTAAGTTAATTCAAATAAGTTACTTTTGGTATATAAGCATGTCAAGCAATGAATCCCCTGCCCCACGTCGTCGTTTGTCCCGTGAGGATCGCCTGCATCAATTGTTGGAAGTGGCCTGGCAACTGGTGCGCGAGGAAGGCACCGACGCCCTGACCCTGGGCCGCCTGGCGGAACTGGCGGGCGTGACCAAGCCGGTGGTCTACGACCATTTCGTCACCCGTGCGGGGTTGTTGGCCGCGCTGTATGAAGACTTCGACGGGCGTCAGAACCAAGCCTTTGCCGATGCCATCGAAGCCAGCAGTGAAACCCTACAAGACCGCGCTTGGGTCATCGCCGCGTCCTACGTGGACTGCGTGTTATTGCAGGGCCGGGAAATTCCGGGCGTGACCGCCGCGTTGAGCGGTTCACCGGAACTGGAAGCGCTGAAGCGCAAATACGAGGCCATTTTTCTCGACAAATGCCGTGACGCCTTGGCGCCCTTCGCCCCCAACGGCACGCTGTCACAAGCCGGCCTGCGGGCCATGCTGGGCGCGGCGGAAGCCTTGTCCCACGCAGCGGCCGACGGCGAAATCAGCCGAGAAGAAGCCCAGCACGAATTGTTGGCGATCCTATTGGCGATGGTTAACCGCGCGCCTGTTTTGTCGCCTGACCCACTGCAATCGCTGCCTCGCTAAAGCTCGGGAGCGCCTACAGGGGATCGGTGGTTGGCGCTCTGTTTCAGCCCCGCTCCTGCACGAACAACCGGACTTTGCGCGTCAATTGGTCAAGATGCCGATCCCGCTGCTTCTCCGCGTCGACCATCGCCCGCTTGCCGTGTTTTTGCAGCAGGTAGGTATGGATCTGCCGCACTTCGAGGGAGCTATAGATCGCGGCTACGTCCAGCACGCCCATCAAGCCATTCGTGCCGTAGTCGCGGGTGTTCATCAGCACCTGGGTGCCACGTGCGGCGCGTACTTGAAAGCCCAGGGCTTCGAACGCAGGCACCTTTTCCACGGCACACGCCAATTCGGCATGGGGATAGCGCGCCAGCACGTCTTGCATCATCCCACGTGCCACGCCCTGGCGGCGCAAACCGGCTTTTACAGCCATGAAGGCAATGCCACAGGCTTCGGGATCATCCTTCACCGGCAGGCAGAGCAAAAAACCGATGACGGTCTCCGAGTCCTCGGCGTCGGTAGCCACGATCAGTTCGACGTCAATGCCCTTCTCCCCATTCAGCGCCTGCAGGTAAAGGTGCACTTCAAAGCCAACCGCATACTGGTAGATGTTGTAGAGCAGGTTGCTCGGCGGCAACGCGACGCTGCTGATGTCAGTGAGGTTGTCTACCACCATCTGCAGGATCTGGCCATTGATGGGCTCGGGGCATGGTGTGGTGTAGCGGGTAAGGCTGAACATGCAAATTCCTGGGGGTTCACGTCTAGGCAGCGGGGATTGTACCTGTTGCGCACGGTCTATTGCCCGCAGACCTCACGCAGGCACCCGCGCAGCCAGCGGTGCGCCAAGTCCGCGTCCAGCCGTGGGTGCCAGAGCATCGCCACAGTAAAGGTCGGCAACGTCAGCGGCAGGGCAAAGCAAAACAGGTCGCGACGGTGGGCGGTGTAGCGTTCCGGCACACTGGCGATCAGGTCGGTGTCGCGGGCCAGGGAGATGGCAGTGGAAAAACCCGCGACGATGCTGGTGATCTGCCGCGTGAAGCCCAAGGTTTCAAGCGCATCGTCGATCTGACCGCGCGCCTGCCCACGCCGCGAGACATAGACGTGTTGGCCCTCGGCATAACGCGCGACGCTGATTTCACCGCGACTCAGGGGATGGCCGTTACGCACTACGCCAATCAAGCGGTCGCGGAACAACGCCTGGGTCAGCACTTCAGGGCTGGCAGTGGGATCGACCACGCCGGTTTCCAGATCGACACTGCCGTCGCGCAGCAGCGTGCTGTCCTTGTCGTTTTTATTGATGAAACGCAGGCGCACGCCGGGCGCCTCTCGGGCGATGCGTGCCAGCAGCGCCGGGCCAAAGTTTTCGACGAACTCTTCGCTAGTGCGCAAGGTGAAGGTACGCGCCACCACCGCCATGTCCACAGACTGCGCAGGCCGCAGCACCGCGTGGGCAGCCTGAACCAAATCACTGACCTGTTCACGCAGCTCCACCGCCCGTGGCGTGGGCACCAAGCCGCGACCGGCACGCACCAGCAAGGGGTCGCCGGTGGTTTCACGCAGGCGGGCCAAGGCGCGACTCATGGCCGAGGGGCTCAAACCCAGGCGCTTGGCCGCGCCGGCGACGCTGCCTTCGGCGAGCAGCACATCCAGGGTGATCAGCAAATTCAGATCAGGCATAAGAGGTTCTCATCAGGCGTTTGGTGCAGGTATTCACTGCAACTCCTGCGTCTTCCGCCATGTTAGGCGACGCCGTAGATTTGTGACAGTTGCCTTCATTCAAGGAATTGCCCATGTCTACGTCCCCGCGCGGCAGCCTCATCAGCCTGTCGCTGTCCATGCTGTTGGCCTCACTCGGCACCAGCATCGCCAATGTGGGCCTGCCCAGCCTGACGCAGGCGTTCGACGCATCCTTCCACGCCGTGCAGTGGGTGGTGCTGGCGTATCTGCTGGCGATCACGGCGGTGATCCTCAGCGCCGGCCGCCTGGGTGATCGCCTGGGGCGACGTCGGTTGCTAATAGGCGGCTTGCTGCTGTTCAGCCTGGCCTGCGGGCTGTGCGGCGGCGCGTCCTCGCTCAACGCGCTGATTGCCGCGCGCAGCCTGCAAGGCCTTGGTGCAGCGATCATGATGGCCATGGCCTTGGGCATGGTCGGCGATACCGTGCCCCAGGGCCGCACCGGCCGGGTCATGGGTTTGCTGGGCACCATGTCGGCGGTCGGAACCGCCATGGGCCCCAGCGTCGGAGGCGTGTTGCTGAGCCTGTGGGGCTGGCGTGCATTGTTTCTGGTGGGCGTGCCGCTGGGCCTGCTGGCCGTCGCCCTTGCCTGGCGTTTTCTGCCGGTGGATCAGCGACACACGCCGGCATCCAGCGACCTGGGTATCTGGGCGTTGTTAAAGGATTCGTCATTGCGCACGGGCCTGGTGATGAGCGCGCTGGTAGCGGCGGTGATCATGGCCACCTTCGTTGTCGGGCCGTTTTACCTGTCCCGTGGTTTGGGGCTCGACCCAGCCTCAATGGGCCTCGCCATGGCGGTCGGGCCCTGTGTCGCAGCAATCACCGGCATACCGGCGGGCCGCCTGACCGACCGCCTGGGCAGCCAACGCATGACCTGCAGCGGGCTCGGCATTCTGCTGTGCGGCGCCCTGCTGCTGACGTTGGCTTCGGAGTTGTTCACCTACCTGGGCGCGCTGATTGTTTTGACGGCGGGCTACAGCCTCTTCCAGGCGGCGAACAATACCGCCGTGATGCGCAATGTCGCTGCGATTCGGCGCGGCACGGTCTCGGGTCTATTGAACCTGTCGCGCAACCTCGGCCTGATTGTCGGTGCTTGGGCACTCAGCGCCGTATTCGCCTGGACTGCACCCGATATAACCCACGCCACCCCACAATCACTGGCGAATGGCCTGCACGCAACCTTCGCCGTCGCGTGCGGCCTGATCCTCCTGGCCGCAGTGATGGCATCGGGCCGCAACCGCGCCGTGAACGGCCTTCATAACCCCCACTGAGGCAAAAAAACAAAAAAGGCGTTGCGCCAGATGGGGTTACATCGCGCATCATGGGCACTTTCAAGCTCAAGGGTAACGTCCATGCGCGTTCTGTCATTGATGATGGGTCTTACGACGCTGGCCGCCAGTACGGTGTTCTGCGCCAGCGCGATGGCGAATGAAGAAAGTCAGCTGGTGCAACAGATCAACGAGTACCGCAGCCAGGTGCAGCGCTGCGGTGACCAGGGTTCCCAGGAACTGCCGCCACTGGCGAGCGACACACGGCTGGTGCTGCCGGCCACTAACGTCGGCGACCTTCAGCAGGCGCTGGCCCGGGCCGCGTATCCGATGGTGAACGTGCAGGCCATCAGCCTGTCCGGTCCCAAGGATGCTCAGTCCGCGATGAAGGCGGTGCGCGAGAGCTTCTGCCGGGTGGTGCTGGATCCGCAATTTATCGACATCGGCGTGAGCAACAGCGGTCAGGACTGGCGCATCGTGCTGGCCCGGCCCTTACTGTCCAGCGGACTGGGGGATTGGCAGACTGAAGGCCGGAAACTGCTGGACTTGATCAACGCCGCCCGTACACAACCTCGCCAATGCGGCACCCAGGCATTTACCGCGACCACCCCGTTGTCGTGGAACGACACCCTGGCCAGCGCCGCCAACAGCCACACGCGCAACATGGCCAACGGCAATTTCTTCGACCATCTGGACCACGACGGCCGCACGCCCGGCGACCGCGCCGAGCTGGCCGGTTACATCGCCAAAAACATCGGCGAAAACATCGCCGCCGGTCTGGACACCCCGCGCAAGGTGGTCGATGGCTGGCTCGCCAGCCCCGGTCATTGTGCCAACCTGATGAACCCGCAATTTCGAGAACTGGGCGCGGCCTACGCCATGGACCCGAAGAGTGATGCGGGCATTTACTGGACCGGTTTGTTCGGCACGCAATGAAGGTTGGGCAAGCGCCCAACCTCGGCGGATCCAAACGACTCAAATGAGTAAAGCATCAAAACGCCATCTATCGGATAATTGCGCTGAACTGGCAGCGTTCAACCGGGTCTGTAGCTTTGCGCCACCCACTGAAAGGCGCGCTGAAGACTCTCGATAACAAGGTGTTCCCCCAATGATGAATTGGCTGCAAAGCAGCAGCGACATGGCTGAACGGGTAATTCAGCATGATTGGGCCAACACGCCTCTCGGTCCGCTGGAGCAATGGCCGGACGTTCTGAAGACCACCGTCGCGCTGTGTTTCGCGTCGAGCTTTCCCCAGGCCATTGTCTGGGGGCCCCAGTTGATCACGATCTACAACGACGCCTTTATTCCGATACTGGGCAATAAGCCCTATGCCTTGGGAAGACCGTTCAGTGACATATGGCGCGAGGTGTGGGCTGACGTCAGCCATATCGCCGACGCGGCGTTCCAGGGGCATGCCACCTATATCGAAAACTTTCCCCTCGTGGTTGAACGCGGCCAGGCGCGGGAACAGGCCTACTTCACTTTCTGCTATAGCCCGATCCGTGATCCCCAAGGCCACGTGGTCGGCTTGCTCGACACCGTGACCGAAACCACTGCCACGGTGTTTCTCGCCAGACGCCTGGAAGTGCTGGATGCCATTGGCAACGCCGTGGTCAATGCGGCCGATGCCGAAGCCATCATGACCCGCACTACCCAGTTGCTCGCCGAACACCTGCAAGTGAGCAATTGCGCCTACGCCGACATGGACGCCGATGAAGACGGCTTTACCATTCGCGACAACTGGACCGCGCCCGGCTCGCCGAGCATTGTCGGTCGCTACAGCCTGGCAGCGTTCGGCGAGGCGGCCGTCAACTGCCTGCGGGCTGGCGAGCCTCTGGTGATCTGCGACAACCTGCGCGAGCTGCCACCCGAAGAGTCTGCGGCCTTCCAGTCCCTGGGGGTGACTGCGACTATCTGCATGCCTCTGATCAAGAACGGACGCCTGACTGCATTGATGGCCGTCCACGACAAATCCCCACGCCCATGGTCACCCTACGACCAGGCCTTGTTGAGGGAAGTCACCGAGCGCTCCTGGGCCCATATCGAACGCGTGCGCGCCGATGCCGAGGTCCGTGAAGGTCTGGCAGCGTATGCCGAGCTGAACACCTACCTGGAACAGCGGGTGGAGGAACGCACACAGGCGCTGGCCCAAGCCGAAGCCGCGTTGCACCAATCCCAGAAACTCGAAGCCATCGGGCAGTTGACCGGCGGCGTCGCCCATGACTTCAACAACCTGCTCACGATCATTCGCTCCTCGGTGGATTTTTTGCGGCAGCCAGGCCTGTCGGAAGAGCGCCGCCAGCGCTACATGAGCGCCGTTTCGGATACCGTGGAGCGGGCCAGCAAGCTGACCAGCCAGTTGCTCGCCTTTGCCCGTCGACAACCGCTCAACCCGGAGGTCTTCGACGTAGGCCAGCGGGTACAGAACATTGGCGAGATGCTGGAAAGCGTCACCGGCGCACGCATTCAGGTGCAGGTCGAGATGCCGTCACAGGCCTGTTTCGCCCGCATCGACGCGAGCCAGTTTGAAACCGCGCTGATCAACATCGCCCTCAATGCCCGGGACGCCATGGGCGGCCAGGGTACGCTGAGCCTACGGGTGGTCGGGCGCAAGCCGCTGCCACGTATCCGTGGCGATGCGGGGTCACGCCAACCGTATATCGCCATCTCCATGGCTGATACCGGGCCGGGTATTGCCGCCGACACCGTGGAGCGGATTTTCGAGCCGTTCTTTACCACCAAGGCCGTCGGCAAAGGCACCGGCCTGGGTCTGTCGCAGGTCTTCGGGTTCGCCAAGCAGTCGGGGGGCAATATCGATGTGTCCAGCACGCCCGGCCAAGGCAGCGTATTTACCCTGTATCTGCCCCAGGTCGAAGCACAGGATGTGCCGCCCCAAAGACCTCAGGGAACGCTCGCCATGCCCCACGACACAACCCAGTGTCGGGTGCTGATCGTGGAAGACAACTTGGAGGTCGGGCGGTTTGCCCGCCAAATCCTTGAAGACTTGGGCTATCAGACCGCCTGGGCGACCGATGCCGAACAAGCCCTGAGCTTGGCCGGCCAGGATGGAATGGCCTTTGACGTCATCTTCTCCGACGTCGTGATGCCCGGTATCACCGGCGTCGCCATGGCCAAGCTGCTACGCCAGCGTCGTGCCGACCTGCCGGTGGTGTTGACCTCGGGTTACAGCGAGGAGCTGGCAGAAAGCGGCTATGAAGGCTTCGAGTTTCTGCCCAAGCCTTACTCGGCCGAACAACTTTCGCAGGTATTGATCAAGGCAACACTCAAGGACTGAGCGTCGCCCTACTCCGCCACGGCCACTTGGTTGCGGCCCAGCGCCTTGGCCCGGTACAGCGCCTTGTCGGCGGTGTTCATCAGGCCATGCAAGTCCCCATCCAACGCATGGGCCGAGGCAACACCCAAGCTGGCTGAAAGCCCCGTGACCGGTTCGGCCGGCAATCCGGAAATCGCCTTGATCAACTGCTCGGCAATACCCCGAGCGGTTTCCAGCGAGGTATTGGGCAGCAATACCGCAAACTCCTCACCGCCCAGACGGCCATACACATCAGACTTGCGAAACGACGCACTGATCACCCCTCCAATCTGGCGCAACACTTGGTCGCCGGCCTGGTGTCCGTAGGTGTCGTTGATGTGCTTGAAGTGGTCCATGTCCAGCATCAGCGCGCACAGCGGCTGTTGGTTGTGTCGGCATTGTGCGTACAGCGAATGGGCATGTTCGAAGAATGCACGACGGTTCATCAGCCCGGTCAGCTCATCGGTCTGTGCGGCACGGGTTGAAATGTTGTGGGCTCTTTCCATTTGCCGAGTCAGGCGAAACGCCTTTTCTAGCGCATCGGACAATTTACGCGTGGCGCTGGCGACAAAGGTGGTGAACACCAGCACCGCGATGGCAACACCCACCTGCATGGGAGCCGGCTGGAACAGCAGCCAGAAGGTGCACGGCAGCAATACCAGGCCGATAGACGCCAGCGTCATGTAGCGATAGGCCGAGTAACACGACACCGCGCTGACCGACATGCCCACGGTGAACAACATCACCAGCACTTGGGACAGCCGATCATCCGCTGGCATCACCGCTAACGCACCGGCGCCCCAGATGCCGGCAGAGAGCACGAGAGTGACCCAGTAGCGGCGCTCCCAGCGAGCCGGCGTGCGCTCGCTGTTGGGGCAGCGAAACCAGTCCATGAACATCTTCACTCGCAGCAGCGACGACGCTGTGAGCAACAGCATCCAGACCAGCATAACGTCGTGGTCGAAGCGATCCCAACACAGCCAGCAGAGCATGGTAGCCGCCAGGTAACTGCCCAAAATGGCGGCAAATGACTGCCGGAACAGCTGGTGCAGACGGTCAGTCCGCACCTGCTCTTCTATAACGCAATCCTGGTCCTGCTCACGCCCAAGGCCATTCATGAAATTCGCCTGATTCGACTGCCATGACAAAGGCGCCATTGTGGCACCCTGCCAGCACCGCGGACAACTGAATCCCGCGCGGCAGAGCGGTTAACCCCCTTCAGGTCGCAGAATCAACACCCCCAGCGGCGGCAAATTCAGCGACAGCGACACCGGTTGCCCATGGCGCGGTTCATCCTGGGTAAAGACTTCGCCGCCATTACCGAAGTTGGAACCGGCATACATGTCCGCATCACTGTTGATCACCTCACTCCAGCGCCCGGCAAACGGCACACCAACGGAATAGGACTCGCGCGGCACCGGTGTGAAGTTAGCCACCACCAGCACGGGCTTGCCGTCTTTGCTCCAGCGCAGCCACGCGTAGACACTGTTGATCGCGTCATCGCCGATCAGCCATTGGAAACCTTGCGGCGCATCGTCCTGCTCGTGCAGGGCCGGCTCTTCGCGGTACAGACGGTTCAAGTCGCCGACTAGCTTCTGCACGCCTTTGTGCTCGGCGTACTGCAACAAGTACCAGTCCAGTTGCTGGTCGTGGTTCCACTCGCGCCACTGGCCGAATTCGCAGCCCATGAACAACAGCTTCTTGCCGGGATGCATCCACATGAACGCCAGGTAGGCACGCAGGTTGGCAAATTTCTGCCAGCGGTCGCCGGGCATCTTGTCGATCAACGAGTGCTTGCCGTGCACCACCTCATCGTGGGAAATCGGCAGGATAAAACGCTCGGACCAGGCATACACCAAGCCAAAGCTCAGCTCGTTGTGGTGATGGGCGCGATACACCGGGTCTTGCTGGATGTAATGCAGCGAATCGTGCATCCAGCCCATGTTCCACTTGTAGTTGAAGCCCAGGCCACCCTGTTGGGTCGGCTGGCTCACACCGGGCCAGGCGGTGGATTCCTCGGCGATCACCAACGCGCCGGGAGCTTCCAAGGCCACTACGTCGTTCAGGTGACGCAGGAAGTCGATGGCTTCCAGGTTCTCCCGACCGCCGTGGCGGTTGGGCACCCATTCACCAGCCTTGCGCGAGTAATCGCGGTACAGCATCGACGCCACCGCATCCACACGCAGCCCGTCGATATGGAAGTGTTTAAGCCAATGCAGGGCCGACGCCAGCATAAAGCCGTGAACTTCGGTGCGGCCCAAGTTGTAGATCAGCGTGTCCCAATCCTGGTGGAAACCTTCCAGCGGGTTGGCGTATTCGTACAGCGCCGTGCCGTCAAACTGTGCCAGCCCGTGGGTATCGGTGGGGAAATGCGCCGGTACCCAGTCAAGGATCACGCCGATATCGGCCTGGTGCAGCGCATTGACGAAATAGGCGAAATCTTCCGGCGAGCCAAAGCGCGCACTCGGGGCGAACTGCGACAACGCTTGATAGCCCCAGGAGCCACCAAACGGGTGCTCCATGATCGGCATCAGTTCGATATGGGTGAAACCCAGTTGCTGCACGTACGGGATCAGCCGTTCCGTCAGTTCACGCCAGCCGTATTGGCGGGCGACTTCGCCGGCCTCATCCAGCTCGCATTGCCAGGAACCCACGTGCAACTCATAGATCGACAGCGGTGCGGTGGATTTCTGCTTTTCGCTGCGCGACTGCATCCACTCATGGTCCTGCCAATCCACCTGCAACGGCGGAGCGACTTTCGACGCAGTGTCCGGCGGCAGTTGAGTGGCCAATGCCATGGGGTCAGCCTTGAGCGGCAAAATCCCATTGGCACCCAGGATCTCGTACTTGTAGGCCGCACCCGGTTGCAGACGCGGGATAAACAGCTCCCATACGCCCGAAGGATGGCGCAGGCGCATCGGATGGCGGCGACCGTCCCAGATATTGAAATCGCCCACCACCGACACCCGCCGCGCATTCGGCGCCCACACGGCAAAGCGCACGCCCTGCACGCCATCGACGCTGGTCACCTGTGCACCCAGGCAGCTGCTGAGGTCGCGATGGTTGCCTTCGGCAAACAGGTACAGGTCCATTTCGCCCAGCAACAACTGGCTGAAACTGTAGGGGTCTTCGGTAATTTGCTCACCGCCGGCCCACTGGATCTTCAGCAGGTAGGCCTGGCGCGTGGTGAAGTGCCCGACAAACAAGCCCGGCACCTGGGTCGCGTCCAGGCTGCCGATCGGCTCGCCACTGTCCTGCGCCAACACCTGGACGCTCAGAGCTTCCGGCAGGAATGCGCGGATAAATTGCCCACCCTGCTCGTCATCATGTGGCCCGAGGATCGAGAACGGGTCATGGTGCTCGGCGCGCACCAGCGCTTCGACGTCCTTGGACGCCGGCATGGCAGTCAACTTGGGCTGCAGCGGTTCTTTATGCGTGTAATTCATGACGTCTCCCCACCGCGTGCAGTTTTAGATAGAGGTGCTAGCCCGCTGAGCAACCCGTGCAGCCCTTGCAGGGGCACCGGTAGCCAGGTCGGGCGATTCTCCGCTTCGTAAGCCACTTCGTACGCGGCCTTCTCCAGGCTGAACAAGGTCAGCGCGGCGTCCTGGCCTTTGGCATCCTGCCAGTCATGCGCCAGTGTAGACGTAGCGGTCTGATAAGCCTGGATAAATGCCTCGCGTGCTTCATTCAGATAGCGATCGGTCACGCGCCTGCGGGCCAGATCGGCTTGCGGCGAATGATCCACACCTTGCACATTCAAGGCCATGGCCGCCGCGTAATCAAACGAGCGCAGTACGCCGCTCACATCTTTATACGGGCTGTGCTTGCCACGCCGCTCATGCAATGGCCTGGCTGGCTCGCCTTCAAAGTCGATCAGATAAGCATCGCCCTTCACCACCAGTACCTGGCCCAGGTGCAAATCACCGTGAACCCGAATACGCAGCCCGCCCAACGTGGCTTTCGCCAACGCCTGGACATGGGCGCCGATGGCTTTTTTCTGCGCCAGCAAGTCACTGACCAGTGCCTGATCCGCCGGGTTCAATGTGTGTTGATGCAACTTGAGCAATTGCAGCGCGCGGTCAAGCTGTGCGCCCACGTCCTTGGCCCAGGCCTGAGTGTCCTTGGCCGTAGTGACCTCGGGTTTGAAGTCCTTGTTGTCAGTCTTCGCGCCTAGCACCAGGTGCATTTCCCCCAAGCGCTGGCCGAGCAACCCGGCAAAGTCCGCCAGTTCACCCAAGGCGTTGTAGTGCTGTTCCTGCTCGGAGATGGCCTGCGCCAGTTCATCGCGAATCGCGCGTTCCAGGTTGTTCTGAGTCCAGCTCCAAGCGTCGCCCTGATTGCTCAAGTAACCCTGGGCAATCATCAGCAGGTTGTCCTGGCCGTCGGCGTCGCGACGAATCATCGAGCCCAGCAGCGGCGAGATATTCGGGTAATCGGCGGCGGTGAGGTAGGCGCTCATTTCCAGCTCCGGGTGTACGCCGGCGCTGACTTTGCGGATCAACTTGAGCACCAGGCTCTCGCCTACCACCACCGAACTGTTGGACTGCTCGGCGGACAAGTAGCGTACTTGGGCGTCGTCCGTCAGTTGCAGCGGGGCCAGGTGCGGCGTGGCTTCAAAGCGTAAATCGCCTTCGCTGGAAGTGAGCACCGTACCCGCCTGCAGACCCTGGATCACCGCGCGGATGAAGTGCTCCAGGCTGAAGGCATCGGTGACCAGCCCCACCTGCCGCGTACGCCGCACACGAGCCAGGGCCAATTGTTGCGGCAAGGCACTGGTGAACTGATCTTCACCCAGGAAGCCAAAGGGCAGTTGATAGCGACTGACTTGGCCGCCGCTGGTGACATCAATTTCACTGAGCAACACCGGATGCTCCGGGTCGCCAAACCGCACGCCGTAAGCGATGTTCACGCTGTCGATGGCGGTGTCCTTACCGGCGAACCAGCGCCGCTTGGGCAGCCAGGCCGGCAACGAGGTCTGCTCCAGGGTGGTGCGACAAGGTTCTTCGAGCAATTCTTCCATGCGTTTTTTCAGTACCAGAGTGGTGAAGTCAGGGATGCTCTGCGCCGGTTCCACATGCCAACTGGGCATCTGGTTTTCCGCCGCCAGTACAAACCAATAGAAGCCGTAGGGCGCCAGCGTCAGCAGGAAATTCAACTGGCCAATGGGCGGGAAAGCGTTTCCGCCAAGCATCTCCACCGGGACCATTCCCGCGAAGGCAGAGAGGTCCAATTCCGCCGCCTGGGCGCTGCGGGACACGTTGGCCACACACAGGATAATTTCCGTACGGCCGTCTTCCCCGGTGTATTCACGGGTATAGGCCAGGATGCGGCGATTGCTCGGCGAGAGCATTTTCAAACTGCCCCGCCCAAACGCCTTGGATTGCTTGCGCACCGCCAACATGCGCCGATTCCAGTTGAGCAGTGAGTGCGGGTCTTGAGTCTGGGTTTCGACATTGACCGACTGGTAGCCGTACAGCGGGTCCATGATCGGCGGCAGCACCAGGCTGGCCGGATCGGCGCGGGAGAAGCCGCCGTTACGGTCGATGGACCACTGCATCGGCGTGCGCACACCGTCGCGGTCGCCGAGGTAGATGTTATCGCCCATGCCGATTTCATCGCCGTAATACAACGTCGGCGTACCGGGCATCGACAGCAGCAGGCTGTTAAGCAATTCCACGCGACGGCGATCCCGCTCCAGCAACGGTGCCAGACGGCGACGAATCCCCAGGTTGATGCGCGCGCGCCGATCTGCGGCGTAGTAATTCCACAGGTAATCGCGCTCTTTGTCGGTGACCATTTCAAGGGTCAACTCATCATGGTTGCGCAGGAAGATTGCCCATTGGCAGTTGGCGGGAATCTCCGGGGTCTGGCGCAAAATATCGGTGATGGGGAAGCGATCTTCCTGGGCCAGGGCCATGTACATGCGCGGCATCAGCGGGAAGTGGAACGCCATGTGGCATTCATCGCCGTCGTCGCCCTTTTTGTCACCGAAATACAGCTGAGTGTCTTCCGGCCATTGGTTGGCTTCGGCGAGCAACATGCGGTCCGGGTAGTTGGCGTCGATTTCGGCGCGGATCTGCTTGAGCACATCGTGGGTTTCGGGAAGGTTCTCGTTGTTGGTGCCGTCGCGCTCGATCAAGTACGGGATGGCGTCCAGGCGCAGGCCGTCAATGCCCATGTCCAGCCAGTAACGCATCACCGACAGCACGGCCTTCATCACTTGCGGGTTGTCGAAATTGAGGTCGGGCTGGTGAGAATAGAAACGGTGCCAGAAGTACTGGCCGGCGACCGGGTCCCAAGTCCAGTTGGACTTCTCGGTGTCGAGGAAAATGATGCGCGTGCCATCGTACTTCTGGTCGTCATCGGACCACACATAGAAGTCCCGCGCCGCCGAACCAGGCTTGGCCTTGCGGGCACGCTGGAACCACGGGTGCTGGTCGGAGGTGTGGTTGATCACCAGCTCAGTAATCACCCGCAATCCACGCTTATGGGCCTCGGCGATAAAGCGCTTGGCGTCCGCCAGGGTGCCGTAGTCGCTGTGTACGCCACGGTATTCGGCGATGTCGTAGCCGTCATCGCGGCGAGGCGAGGGATAAAACGGCAATAACCAAATGGTATTCACGCCGAGGTCGGCGATGTAATCGAGCTTGGCGATCAGCCCGGGGAAGTCACCGATGCCGTCGTTGTTGGAGTCAAAAAAGGATTTGACGTGAACCTGGTAGATCACCGCGTCCTTGTACCAGAGCGGGTCTTTGATAAAGGTGGCAGGGTTAGGTTTCTTCGCCATTGGAAACTCCTGAATGACTTAAATTCTGCGGACGCGATGCGATCGTTGTGGGAGTGGGCAAGCCCCCTCCCACAATGGATCTGCGCAAGACTTAGGCAACCGTGATGCGCCAGATTCCAAACGGCATCTGCGGATCAAGGCGTGTCCATTGGGTCTTGCCATACCAGGTCCAGCGATGGCCGTTCATCAGGTCTTCGCCTTGGGTCTGCGCATCATCCGGCAGCCCCAGTTCCCACAGCGGCAACTCAAAGTGCGCTTCCTGGGCGTTGAATGGATCGAGGTTGATCGCCACCAGAATGAAGTTACTGCCATCCTCACTGCGCTTGCCGAAGTACAGGATGTTGTCATTCCAGGCGGTGTAGAGCTTCAACCCCAAATGCGTCTGCAACGCCGGATTTTGCCGGCGGATACGGTTGAGCTGGGCAATCTCGGCAATGATGTTGCCGGGCGCGGTGAAGTCCCGTGGGCGGATTTCATATTTCTCCGAGTCCAGATATTCCTCTTTGCCCGGCACCGGCGCTGATTCACACAGTTCAAAACCGGAATACATGCCCCACAGGCCCGAGCCCATGGTCGCCAGCGCGGCCCGGATCAAAAAGCCTGGGCGGCCGGACTCGTGCAGGAAGGCTGGGTTAATGTCCGGCGTATTGACGAAGAAGTTCGGCCGGTAGCACTCGCGCCACGGCGACTGGTTCAACTGAGTGAAGTACTCGCTCAATTCAGCCTTGGTATTGCGCCAGGTGAAGTAGGTGTAGCTCTGGGAATAACCGACCTTGCCCAGCCGCGCCATCATCGCAGGCGTGGTGAAGGCTTCAGCCAGGAAGATCACCTCGGGGTACTTTGAACGCACATCGCTGATCAGCCATTGCCAGAACGGCAGCGGTTTGGTGTGGGGGTTGTCGACGCGAAAGGTCTTCACGCCCTCTTCCACCCAGCCCACTACGATGTCGCGCAACTCCGTCCAGAGACTGGGAATCGCGTCCGCCGCATAGAAGTCGACGTTAACGATGTCCTGGTACTTTTTCGGCGGGTTTTCCGCGTATTTGATCGTCCCGTCCGGACGCCAGTTGAACCAACCCGGATGCTGCTTGAGCCACGGGTGATCCTGGGAGCACTGGATGGCAAAGTCCAAGGCGATTTCCAGGCCATGATCGGCGGCAGCCTGGACCAGGCGGCGGAAATCATCGCGACTGCCCAGTTGCGGGTGGATGGCTTCGTGGCCGCCCTCCTCACTGCCAATGGCGTACGGGCTGCCCGGATCGTCGGGGCCGGCGGTGAGGGAATTGTTCTTGCCCTTGCGGTGGCTGCGGCCGATGGGGTGGATCGGCGGGAAGTACAGCACGTCGAAGCCCATGTCATGGATCATCGGCAGGCGTGCGTGCACATCGTTGAAGGTGCCGTGACGGGCCGGATCATCAGTGATCGAGCGCGGAAACAGCTCGTACCAGCTGGCGAATTGCGCCGCTTCACGCTCCACATCAATCGGGTATACGGCACTGATGCTCAAATAGGCGCGGTGATCGGCCTGAGTCATCAAATGTGCACTGTCTTCGTGCAGAAACAGTGCGACCTGCTCGGTTTCCAGCAGGCCGGACAGTTCGTGGTGCAGCAGCATCAAGCGATCGCGCAGTTCGTTGTCACTGCGTTCGGCGGCCTGCAACACCAGGCTGCGGCCTTCCTGCAACTCCAGGCTGACCGGCACACCGGCCTCGTGCTTTTTGCGCAGCTCGTAGCAAAAGCTGGCGAAGGTATCGATCCAGGCTTCGATGCAGTATTCGTGAGGGCCCTGGTCGGTGACGGTAAACGCGCCCTCCCAACCGTTGTTGCCCACATCCGCCATCACCACGCTGTGCCAGCTTTCGTCCTGCAGCGGGCGCCAGCGGATCAATACGGCGAGTTTGTCGTGGCCATCGGCGAACACCTTGCTGGTCACGGTGACCCGCTGGCCCACTGCGGCCTTAACGGCGAATTCACCGCCATCAATCACAGGCATGGTGCTTTCGATTGCAATCCTGGGCAGCAACAGCGCCTGGGACAGCGGCAATAAGGAAACATCTGGAACCTGAGTTTCAGCAGTCATCGAGCATCTTCCCCTTACGCCCTGTGGACGCTCTTTGCTTGATCCGAATTCTGAGACGGCGACGCTCTCCCTGAGCAGGGCCGTAATAGGTCCGAGCCTGAGGCTTGGTCAAAAGTTCAGGTGGATGTTCCGCCATTGAGCGGGGAATCAAATCGCCCGGGCGGTTGTCCACCGGTAGAGCAAAGCACAAAGGAGGCCACACCGATGAATATCCCGATCCCGGCTGAAACCCCTGATCCTAATATCGACAATCCGACCCTGCCGCCCACCGAACCGGAGCCGATTCCAGAAAAAGAACCACCCGAAAATGAGCCGCCACCGGTGGAAGAGCCGCCGACAACCATGCCCCCTGTGATCGTCAGTCCTTCTCGAAACGCTTGACGATTTTCGGCATCACACTGAACACCGCCAACGCCAGCAACGTACTCAGGACCGCTGTCGATTCCCGGCCCAACCCGGCCGAGACCCCAATCGCAGCGGTCATCCACAGGCCGGCGGCGGTGGTCAGGCCTTTGACATGCCCCTCTTCATCATCCTTGCCTTTGATGATCGTGCCTGCGCCGAGAAAGCCGATCCCCGCGATCACGCCCTGCACCACGCGACTCATAGCATCCGCCTGATTACCCGACATCTGCGGCACCATCACAAACAGCGCGGCGCCCAACGCCACCAGCATGTGGGTCCGTACCCCGGCGGCCTTGCCCTTGCTCTCGCGCTCAAACCCCAGGATGCCGCCGAGTACGGCGGCGATCAGCAGGCGCACCGTGATCTGGGTCAGTTGTTTGGCATCGCCGATATCGGCGAACTCGGCCTGCAGGGTTTGCCACACTTCATGCCACCAAGCGTCCATGGATCCTGTCCTTTAAAGAAGCGGTTAAGTCATGGACAGCGCCTACCGCCAGTCAGTTGCCTTGAACCACGCCACGGCACCATCCCCTAAGGTTCATAGCCGATGAGAAAGGAGTTCGACATGACCCTGCGTATTGAAAACCACCTGTGCTATTTCACGCTCGACGACAATGGCCAGGAACAGAGCGTCCCCGCCACCCGAGTAAAGATATTGACGGACGATGACAAGTCCATGTCCTACGTAGAACTTGCGGGCGAGCGCACCTACATCACCGAAGCTGAAGCAGACGCCTTGACCGTCGAAGGCGCGACAGACGGACGCAACCATGTGAAGGCCACGGAGCCTGGTTCGTTGATTTGATTGATCTGTATCATTAACGCTGAAATGCCCCTGCACCCCAGGCGCGCCGGGGTGCAGCAGATTGTCGCAGAGCTCACCACACGGACCATCTGATCCGCTTTTTATCGCGCTAGCTGAGTCTGTTATGCAAACAGTCCCCGGCCCATAGTTCATCCGCCTGATGGAGGCTGATGAGCGAACGACCATGAGCGAACGAATCCCAACCGTGGAAACCTTTGAGCCCATACACCCAAAGAAGGTGAAGGCCAAATCCAGCGACACCCTGATCCATACCCGCAGCTTCACCGGACTGTTCCGCACCTTGCGCGTAGCCGGTGCCGGCTTTCTGTTCCTGGCGTTTTTCGGCACCGTGTGGCTGAACTGGGGCGGGCGCCAAGCCGTGCTGTGGGATCTGGCGGAAAGCAAATTCCATATTTTTGGCGCGACGTTCTGGCCCCAGGATTTCATCCTGCTGTCGGCGCTGCTGATTATCTGCGCCTTCGGCCTGTTCGCGATCACCGTGTTCGCCGGCCGCGTGTGGTGCGGCTATACCTGCCCGCAAAGCTCGTTCACGTGGTTGTTTATGTGGTGCGAAAAGGTCACTGAGGGCGAGCGTAACCAACGCATCAAGCTGCAAGCCGCGCCCTGGAGCCTCAACAAACTGGCAAGGCGCTCGGCCAAGCACACGCTGTGGCTGGGTATCAGCGTGCTGACTGGGCTGACCTTTGTCGGCTACTTCACGCCTATCCGCCCGTTGGCCGAGGAACTGCTGACTTGGCAAATGGGGGGCGTGAGCCTGTTCTGGGTACTGTTTTTCACCGCCGCGACCTACATCAATGCCGGTTGGCTGCGTGAGGCGGTGTGCATGCACATGTGTCCGTATGCGCGGTTCCAGAGCGTGATGTTCGATAAAGACACCCTGACCATTTCCTACGACAGCGCCCGTGGCGAGAACCGTGGCCCGCGCAAACGCGAGGTCAAGCCGGCCGATGTCGGCCTGGGTGACTGCATTGACTGCCACCTGTGCGTGCAGGTCTGCCCCACCGGCATTGATATCCGCGATGGCCTGCAAATGGAATGCATCGGCTGCGCGGCCTGCATCGACGCCTGTGATTCGATCATGGACAAAATGGGTTATGCCCGTGGTCTGGTGAGCTATACCAGCGAGCATCAACTGCAAGGCGGCAAAACCCGTCTGCTACGGCCCCGTCTGATCGGCTACAGTGCGGTGCTGCTGGTGATGATTGCCGCGCTGGTAGTAGCACTGGTGGAGCGGCCGATGGTGTCGCTGGACGTGACCAAAGACCGTGGCATGTTCCGCGAAAACGCCCAGGGCCAGATCGAAAACATCTACAGCCTCAAGGTCATCAACAAGACCCAGCAACGCCAGGATTATCGGGTGGAGCTCGTGGAGGCCGACGGCTTCCAACTGCAAGGCAAGACCGAGATCAGCCTGGCGCCGGGGGAAATCATAGATGTGCCGGTGTCGGTGGCATTGCTCGCGGAGAAACCCGCGAGCAGTTCCCAGACATTGCGCTTCAAAGTGATGGATGTAGATGAGCCAGGGATCCATAGCGTTGCCGACAGCCGCTTTGTGGCGCCGTTGAACCGCTGAGATCTATCTAAATCAGTGAGAATCCAATGTGGGAGCGGCTTACCTCCTCCCGGATTGGATCTGCGCTCGTATAAACATTGTTAAGGCCCCTATGAAACGCTACGAAAAATTCGCCGAAGACATTGCCGAACTGATCCGCTCTGGCGTCCTGGGGCCTGGCCAACGTGTGCCGTCGGTGCGCTACGCCAGCCAAACCTACGGCGTCAGCCCGTCCACGGTGTTCCAGGCCTATTACCTGCTGGAACGCCGCGGCCTGATCCGTGCGCGGCCGCGTTCCGGCTACTTCGTCAACACCCATGCGCCGAGCCCGTTCTCTGAGCCGGCGGTGAGCGAGCAGGTGCACGAGTCCACCGAGGTGGATGTCAGCGAGTTGGTGTTTTCCGTGCTCGACTCGATCAAAGACCCCAATACAGTGCCCTTCGGCTCGGCGTTCCCAAGCCCCATGCTGTTCCCGCTGCAACGCCTGGCCCGATCCCTGGCCAGCGCCAGCCGTGAAATGGACCCGCGCCTGGTGGTCACCGACATGTCGCCGGGCAATCCGCAGTTGCGTCGACAAATTGCCCTGCGCTACATGGTCGGCGGCCTGATGCTGCCGATGGAAGAACTGCTGATCACCAATGGCGCCCTGGAAGCCCTGAACCTGTGCCTGCAAGCCGTGACGGAACCGGGCGATCTGGTGGCCATCGAGGCCCCGGCGTTCTATGCCTGCCTGCAAGTGCTGGAACGCCTCAAGCTCAAGGCGGTGGAGATTCCGGTGCACCCGCGCGACGGCATCGACCTCAGCGCCCTGGCGCAAGCCCTTGCGCGCTATCCGATCAAGGCCTGCTGGACCATGACCAGTTTCCAGAACCCCATGGGCGCAACGTTGCCGGAAGAAAAGAAGCAGGCACTGGTTGAGCTGTTGCGCAGTCACCAGGTGCCGCTGATTGAGGACGATGTGTACGCCGAGCTGTATTACGGGCAACAGGCGCCCAAGCCGGCCAAAGCCTTCGACACCGAAGGACTGGTGATGCACTGCGGTTCCTTTGCCAAGAGCCTGGCGCCCGGCTACCGCGTCGGCTGGGTCGCCGCCGGGCGCTATGCGCAAAAGGTCGAACGTCTCAAGCTGATGACCTCGCTGTGCCCGTCGATGCCAGCCCAGGCGGCGATTGCCGACTACCTGCAACATGGCGGCTATGACCGCCACCTGCGCAAATTGCGTTATGCCCTGGAAGAACAACAAAGCGCCATGCTCGCCGCCATCGCTCGGTATTTCCCGGCGCAAACCCGCGTCAGCCAGCCGGCCGGAGGGTATTTCCTGTGGCTGGAATTGCCGGAACAAACGGACTCATTGAAGTTGTTCCAGATGGCGCTGGCGCAAGGCATCAGCATTGCACCGGGGCCGATTTTTTCGGCGACCCAGCGCTTCAGAAACTGTATTCGCCTGAACTATGGCAGCCCGTGGACCGAGGCCTCGGAGAAGGCGATGGAGACGTTGGGGCGGATTGTGCGGTCGTTTTGAGGGAGGGGGGTTGCTCTTTCTGACGCCATCGGGAGCAAGCCCCCTCCCACATTTTGATCGGGTTCACACAGTCCAAGTGTGGGAGGGGGCTTGCTCCCGATGGCGCCCGCACAGACGCTACCGACTCAACGGCCGCCACCCAAATCTAAAAAAGTCCCGGTGGCATACGACGCCTTATCCGACAACAACCAGATAATCGCTTCCGCCACTTCATCCGGCCGCCCTCCACGGGCCATGGGAATGCCGGACTCCAGCTTGCTGACCCGATCCGGATCGCCGCTGAGGGCGTGGAAGTCGGTAAAGATATAGCCGGGGCGTACTGCGTTGACGCGGATACCCTCACCTGCCACTTCTTTGGACAGGCCGATGGTGAAGGTGTCGAGGGCGCCCTTGGAGGCTGCATAGTCCACGTATTCACCCGGCGAACCCAGGCGCGCCGCCACCGAGGACACGTTGACGATGCTGCCACCCTGCCCGCCATGTTTGGGCGACATGCGCAACACCGCGTGCTTGGCACACAGGATCGGCCCCAGCACATTGGTCCTCATGATGTTAAGGATGCGGAATTCGGACATCTCATCGACCCGAGACTTGTGCGCCACGGTGCCGGCATTGTTGACCAGGGCGGTCACGCGGCCCAACTCGGCGTCGACGCGATGAAACAACGCAATCACTTCATCTTCGATGCTGACATCAGCTCGCACAGCAATCGCCTGGGCACCCAGGCCACGGACCTGTTCCAGTACGCCCAGGGCGGCTTTTTCATCGGAGCGGTAGTTGATGCAGATGCGATAGCCTTCGCGCGCCGCCAGCAGTGCCGTTTCGGCGCCAATACCGCGACTGCCCCCGGTGATGATGACAACTTTGTCCATGCGTACGGTCTCCTGATCCAACCTGGCGTTAGGGTTGGATCCGATACTAACCGTCAGGCACTGTTTTTGTCAGGCGCCTGTGCGTCCTCGGCCCGCAGAATATCCGCCATGAAACCATCGGCCGGCAGCGGATGCCCCAGCAAGTAACCCTGCAGGGAGTTACAGCCCAGCCGCGTGAGGAAACTCTGCTGCACGTCCGTTTCCACGCCTTCGGCGACAATCCGCAATCCCAAGGCCTGGCCGAGGGCAACGATGGCCGAAACGATGGCGGCGTCATCGCTGTCGTGCTCAAGGTCGCGCACAAAACCGCGGTCGATCTTCAACTCGTTGGCCGGCAGGCGCTTGAGGTACATCAGGCTGGAATAGCCGGTGCCGAAGTCATCGATGGACAGGTCGACGCCCATGTCCGAGAGCTGCTGCAACACCGTCATACTCGCGTCGGCATCGCTCATGGCGGTGGTTTCGGTGATCTCCAGGGTCAGGCTGTTGGCCGGCAACTGATGACGATCAAGGGCGTCGGCCACACTCTTGACCAGCCCCGCATGGCAGAACTGCAACGCCGACAGGTTCACGGCGATGCGCCAATGCTCATAACCCAGCGCGTACCACACGCTCATCTGACGGCAGGCTTCATTAAGCACCCATTCGCCGATGGGAATGATCAAGCCAGTCTTTTCCGCCAGTTCGATAAAGGTGGCCGGCAACAACAGGCCCTGCTGCGGATGCTCCCAGCGCACCAGCGCTTCGGCGCCCACCGCAATACCACTGACCGCATCGAACTTGGGCTGGTAGTACAAGCGAAATTGCTCTTGGTCGAGGGCGTTGCGCAGGTCCTGCAACAACTGCAATTGCTTGCGCGCATTGGTGTTCATCGACACGTCGAAAAAGCTGTAGCCGTTCTTGCCCATGCCCTTGGCGTGGTACATCGCGGCGTCGGCGTTCATCAACAATTCCTGGGGGTTGCCACCGTTACCTGGGAACACAGCGATGCCGATACTGGCCGAGATTTTCAGCTCATGCTCGGCCACCTGGAATGAGCGGTTGATCAGCCCGACCTGCCGCTCGGCCAAGCGCAGGGCATCGTCTGGCTGGCTCAGTTGCACCAACAGCACAAATTCATCACCGCCGATGCGCGCCAGGGTGTCATGGCCGCGCAAGTCTTCGCGCAGGCGCAGGCCGACTTCGCGCAGCAACTGGTCGCCCATGTGATGGCCAAAGGCATCGTTGACTGGCTTGAAGCCATCCAGGTCGATAAACATCAAGGCGAAGCAACCGCCCTGCTCGTTAACCGCCTGTATGGCCTGTTGAATCCGATCGGCCAGCAACGTGCGGTTAGGCAGACCGGTGAGCATGTCATGCAGGGCCAGGTGGGTCAGTTCCTGATTGGCCAGGCTGAGGGAGTCGGCGAGCACCGCGGTGCGGGCCTCCAGCCGCGCGTCGAGCAACGAGGTCAGCAATGCGATGGCAAGCACCGCCAGGGTGGTGACCAGCACCAGGTTATCCAGGCCCTTGCCGGTCAACCCGTCCAACGCGGCAGCGCAGTAGCTGTCATCGGCAAAGCGTGCCGCGGCCATTCCGGTGTAATGCATACCGACGATGGCAAACCCCATCACCACCGCCGCCCCGCCGCGTGCCAGGCGTACGTACGGCGTGTTGCGCCGCAGGTTGAAAGCTATCTGCAAAGCGGCGCCCGAGGCCACGACCGCTATTAACAGAGAAGCTCCAAACAAGGTGGGGTCGTAGTCGATACCGGGGGTCATGCGCATCGCGGCCATGCCGGTGTAATGCATGGTGGCAATGCCGGTGCCCATGACCAGCGCGCCAAACACCAATTGCCAGGCGGGCAAGCGCGGCTGGCTGACCAGCCATAAGGCAAAACCACTGGACATCACCGCGATCAACAACGACAGCGCAGTAATGCCAATATCAAAGCCCAAGGCAAACGGCAGGCGCAGGGCCAACATGCCGATGAAGTGCATCGACCAGACGCCCACGCCCATGGCCAATGCCCCGCCGGCCATCCACAAATAAACCGCGCGGCCCTTGGCGGTCGCAATGCGGCCGGTCAGGTCCAGCGCGGTATAAGAGGCCAGGATCGCGACGCACAGGGAGATCACGACGAGGGAGGTTGAATAACTACCGATGAGCATGGGATTTCTCGCGGGCAACAGTTTTGAGACGTCCGTGCCAGGGTGGCAAAGCGCGCGATTGTAGCGAGATTAATTCTGGTGCAGGTGATTAATTATCATAGGGCCATCACCTGTAATTTGACGTCAAACTACTGGCTTTGAAACAGCTAAAAACCACCGATTTCACAGGGCTGAACTCGGTCGAAAATGTGGGAGAAGGCTTGCCTGCGATCGCGGTTCTTCTCTGTAGATATCCGTTACTGGAGTAACGGATATACCCCCCAAAACGTTGCAATCACAGACACAAAGACTTAGTCCTTGCCACCAATCTCAGTCTGCCCATCCCAACCGCCCCCCAACGCGGCAATCAGTTGCACGCTGGCTACCAACCGGCTCTGCAGCAGCGTTAACACCGTGCGTTCATTGCTGAGTGCGGTCGCCTGTACCGTCACCACATCCAGGTATGCAATCAACCCCGCCTTGTACTGGTTCTGAGTCAAGCGCAGGGATTCGCGCGCCGCTTCCAGGGCTTCGTTACTGACCACCGCCTCGTCTTCCAGCACCTTGAGTTGCACCATGTAGTTTTCCACTTCACGGAAGCCGTCGAGCACTGTCTGGCGGTACTTGGCCACGGTCTCGTCGTAGGACGCCACAGTGCGGTCGACTTCCGCCGAGCGCTGGCCGCCGTCGAACAAGGTCATGGCCAGCTTCGGGCCCACTGACCAGAAGCGGTTTGGCAGGCTGATCCAGTCAGCGTACGTGCTGCTGGAATAACCACCGGCCAGGCTCAGGCTCAAGTCCGGGTAGTAGGCGGCCTTGGCCACGCCAATATTGGCGTTGGCAGCGATCACCGAGCGCTCGGCCGAGGCGATGTCCGGGCGGCGCTCCAGCAACTGCGACGGCAGGCTCACCGGAATCTGTGGCAGTGCCGGGATGTCCTTGCTCACGGCCAGGTTGAAGTTGGCCGGCGCTTCGCCGATCAATACCGCAATGGCGTTTTCCAGCTGCGCACGCTGCCAGATCAGGTCGATCAGACTCGCCTGGGTGCTCTTGAGCTGGGTTTGCGCCTGGGCCACCGCATCTTTGCCGGAGACACCAGCGCGGTATTGGTTTTCGGTCATTTGCAGGGAGCGCTGGTAAGTGTCCAGCGTGGCTTGCAGCAAGCGGGTCTGTTCGTCCATCACGCGCAATTGCAGGTAGCTCTGCACCAGTTCCGATTGCTGGCTCAAGCGCATGGCCGCCAAGTCCGCCGAGCTGGCTTCGGCGCTGGCTTCATTGGCTTCCAGACCACGGCGCAATTTGCCCCAGATGTCGGCCTCCCAGCTCACGCCCAATTGCGCGTTGAGGGTGTCGCGGATACCACTGCTGGAACTGCTGAGGCTCGCGCTGCTGCTGCCGGTGCCCTGGCTGGCGCGGGTTTTACCGGCGCTCAGGTCGACCGTCGGGTAAAACGCCCCGCGCGAACTGCGCACCAGAGCCTGGGCCTGGCGAAAACGCGCCTCGGCCTGTGCCACCGTCTGGTTAGCCGTATTCAGGCGCACCACCAGGTCGTTGAGCTGGCGGTCGCCGTACAACTCCCACCAAGCGCCACGAGCCAAGGAATCACTCGGCGTGGCCTGACGCCAGCCCTGGGCCTCCTTGAATTGCACGGGTTCGATAACATCCGGGCGCTTGTAGTCCGGGCCGACGGCGCAGGCGCTGAGCAATACGCCGCAAAGCACCAGGCTCGCGACACGGGAACCGCGGGTCATGGCCAATTTGGCAAAGGTTGAATCGGTCATAGCGCAGTGTCCAGGGCAGCATCGGTACGCACGCCGCGCCATTTATTGAAACGATGGCGCGCGCGGTCGAGATAAAGGTAAACCACCGGGGTGGTGTAAAGGGTCAGGACCTGGCTGAAGACCAGGCCGCCAATGATGGTCAGGCCCAGGGGGCGACGCATTTCGGCGCCGTCGCCGGCGCCGAGCAGCAAGGGCAAGGCACCGAGGATGGCCGCCAGCGTGGTCATCAGGATCGGCCGCAGACGCAACAGGCAAGCGCTGCGAATCGACTCCAAGGGGCCCAAGCCGTCGTTACGCTCCAGTTGCAGGGCCAGGTCGATCATCAGGATTGCGTTTTTCTTCACCACGCCGATCAGCAGGAACAGCCCCAGCAAGGAGATCAGGCTGAACTCGCCCCCTGTCAGGTAGATCGCGAGCATGGCGCCGACGCCGGCCGACGGCAGGGTCGAGAGGATCGTCAGCGGGTGAATGTAGCTCTCATACAGAATGCCCAACACCAGGTACACCGCCACGAGCGCGCCGAGGATCATGAACGGCTGGCCTTTCTGGGTGGCTGCGAAGGCATCGGCAGTGCCGGCCATCTTGGCGATCACGTCTTCGGGCAAACCGACCTTGGCAATCGCCCGTTCGATGGCGGCCGTGCCCTGCTCCACCGTCACCCCTTCGGCCATGTCGAAGGCGATGTTTTCCGAGGCGAACTGGCCTTCGTGACTGACCCGGTCATCGGCCAGGCTGTTCTCGTAATGGGCAATGGTCGACAACGGCACCCGCGCGCCATCGGCAGTAATCACCTGCATCTGGTTGAGGGTGATCGGGTCCTGGGCGTATTTGGGGTTGACCTCCATGACCACCTGATACTGGTTAAGGCTGTCATAGATCGTAGAAATCTGCCGTTGGCTGTAGGCGTTGTTCAACACCCCGGTGACCATGTCCATGTCGATGCCCAGGCGCTTGGCCTGGTCGCGGTCGACTATCAGCGTGACCTGGGCTGCGCCCCGGCCTTCACGGGCGTCGATGGCGGTGAGTTGCGGCAGTTCACGCAACGCAGCGACGACTTTCGGGTACCACAGGCGCAATGCGGCCAGATCACCGCTTTGCAGGATGTAGGAGTACTGCGCGCTGGTCTGGTCGCGGCTGCCGCCAAATTGCAGGTCTTGGTCAGCCATCAGGAACAGGCGCCCGCCCGGCACCAGCGGCACTTCCTTGCGCAGGCGCTCGATCACCGCCTGGGCAGAAATCTTGCGTTCGCTGATGGGCTTGAGGCGTACCAGCATTACCGCGTTGTTGGTGCCGTTGTTGCCGCCGATAAAGCCCGCCACGCTGAGCACCGCCGGGTCCTTGAGCACCGCCTTGCGGAAAGTCTCCATCTTCGGCTGCATCACGCTGAACGACAGCCCGTCATCGCCGCGCACAAAGCCGATTAACTGGCCGGTGTCCTGCTGGGGCATAAAGGTTTTTGGCACCACTACGTACAACGCCACGTTCATGCCGATGGTCAGCAACAAGCTGAGCAAGGTCAGGCGTCGATGGCGCAGTACCCAGTCCAGACTGGTGGCATAACCGGCAACCATCCGGTCGTTGATCCTCTGGCTCCAACGCTGCAAACCGGTCATCCGGTCTTTGACGTGGGGCTTGAGCCAGCGGGCGCAGAGCATGGGGGTCAAGGTCAGCGAGACAATCAACGACACAATGATCGCTGCGGACAAGGTGATGGAAAACTCGCGGAACAGGTTGGTGACAATCCCGCCCATAAACAGAATGGACAAGAACACCGCCACCAGCGACACGTTCATCGACAGCAAGGTAAAGCCGACTTCCTGGGCGCCCAAGTACGCCGCCTTCATGGGCGGCACACCATCGTCGATATGCCGGGAAATGTTCTCCAGCACCACAATGGCATCGTCCACCACCAGGCCGGTGGCCAGGATCAACGCCATCAGCGAAAAGTTGTTCAGCGAGAACCCGTACAAGTACATCACCGCGAAAGTGCCCACCAGCGACACCGGCACCGCCAGGGTCGGGATCAGCGAGGCGCGGAAGTTACCGAGGAACAGGTAAACCACCAGAATCACCAGCCCCACGGCAATCAGCAGGGTCATCTCGGCTTCGTGCAAGGTGGCGGTGATGACCGGCGAGCGGTCCATGGCCAGGCTGAGCTTGACGCTGGACGGCAGCACCGCCTGCAACGCCGGCAGTTGAGCCTTGATCTGTCGGACGGTCTCGATGATGTTGGCGCCGGACTGGCGGTTGATCACCAACAGCACCGCCGGCTCGTTGTTGAAGAAGCCGCTGTTGTAGCGGTCTTCAACGCCGTCGCTAATCTTCGCCACATCCGACAGGCGCAAGGCCGCGCCATTCTGGTAGCGAATCAGCAGCGGCTCGTAGTCCTTGGCTTTTTCCAACTGGTCATTGGCCTGGATCTGCCAGTTGCGCTCGCTGTCTTCCAGCGACCCCTTGGGCCGCCGCTGGTTGGCGTTGGCAATGGTGTTGCGCACATCGTCCAGAGCCACGCCGTACTGGTCGAGGGCCTTGGGCTCCAGCTCGATGCGCACCGCTGGCAGGGAACTGCCGCCGATCTGCACTTCGCCCACACCCGGCACTTGGGACAGGCTTTGGGACAGGATGGTCGAGGCCAGGTCGTAGAGCTGGCCCTTTTGCAACACGTCCGAGGTCAGCGACAGCACCATGATCGGCGCCTGGGACGGGTTGATTTTCTTGTAGGTGGGCATGCTGCGCATGCCGCTGGGCAGCAGGTTGCGTGACGCGTTGATCGCCGCCTGCACTTCACGCGCCGCGCCGTTGATATCACGGTCGGAGTCAAACGCCAGGATCACTCGGGTAGAGCCCTGGCTCGACGAACTGCTCATGGTGGTGATGCCGGCAATCGCGCCAAAGGAGCGCTCCAGCGGCGTGGCCACCGTGGACGCCATCACCTCGGGGCTGGCACCCGGCAAGCTTGCCGAGACCACGATCACCGGGAAGTCGATCTGCGGCAGCGGCGAGACCGGCAACAGGTTAAAGCTCACCCCGCCCAGCAGCATGATCGCCAGGCTCAGCAGCAGGGTCGCTACCGGTCGGCGGATGAAAGGTCCGGACAGGTTCATGACTCAACCGGCTCCAGGCTTTGCGGCTCTTTGCGCCAGCGACGACCCAGGCGATCGAAATACAGGTAAATCACCGGCGTGGTGAACAGCGTCAACACCTGGCTCACCAGCAGGCCGCCGACCATCACCAAACCCAGCGGCTGGCGCAATTCAGCACCGGAGCCGGTGGCCAGCATCAGCGGAACCGCACCGAACAGCGCGGCCAGGGTGGTCATCAGAATTGGCCGGAAGCGCAACAGCGCGGCCTGGTAGATCGCGGTCTGCGGGTCGAGACCCTGGTTGCGTTCGGCGTCGAGGGCGAAGTCGATCATCATGATCGCGTTCTTTTTCACGATACCGATCAGCAGGATGATGCCGATGATCGCGATCATGCCCAGGTCATTACCACTGAGCAGCAGGGCCAGCAATGCCCCCACCGCCGCCGAAGGCAAGGTCGACAGGATGGTGATCGGGTGGATATAGCTCTCGTAGAGCACGCCGAGCACGATGTACATGGTGACCACCGCCGCCAGGATCAGCAGCAAGGTGCTCGACAGCGAGGCTTCGAACGCCTGGGCTGCGCCCTGGAACTGGGTCTGCACGCCCACGGGCATGCCGATGTCTTTCTGCGCCTGGTTGATCAGCTCCACGCCCTTGCCCAGCGCCACGCCGGGAGCCAGGTTGAACGACATCATCACGGCCGGAAACTGGCCGATATGGGCAATGGCCAACTGCGCCTGACGCTGCTCCACACGGGCCAAGCTCGACAGCCGCACTTGGCCGCCGTCGGTGGTTTTCACATGGATCTGGTTCAGTGCATCCGGGCCGAGGGTCTCGCCGGACTGGGCCTGTAACACCACGCGGTATTGGCTGGCCTGGGTGTAGATGGTGGAAATCTGGCGTTGGCCGAAGGCGTCGTACAGCGCGTCGGTGATGGTCGACACACTGACGCCCAGGCGCGAGGCCGCATCGCGGTCGATCACCAGGTACACCTGCAGGCCTTTGTCCTGCAGGTCGCTGGCGACGTCGGTAAGCTCCGGCAACTGGCCGAGGGCGTGCACCAGCTTGTCACTCCACAGCGCCAGCAACTCAGAGTCCGGGGAGGACATGCTGAATTGGTACTGGGTGCGGCTCACACGGTCTTCGATGGTCAGGTCCTGCACCGGCTGCATAAACAGGCGGATACCCACCAACTTGTCGATTTCCGGTTGCAGACGCGTGATTACCTGGGCTGCGCTCAAGTCGCGCTGGCCGTGGGCCTTGAGGTTGATCAGCAAGCGTCCGCTGTTGAGGGTCGCGTTATCGCCATCCACACCGATGTAGGACGACAGGCTTTCCACCGCCGGATCCGCCAGGATGATTTTGGCCAACGCCTGCTGGCGCTGACTCATGGCCGCAAAGGAAATCGACTGCGGCGCCTCGGAAATACCCTGGATCACCCCCGTGTCCTGCACCGGGAAAAAGCCCTTGGGCACCACCAGGTACAGCACCACGGTAAGACCCAACGTGGCGATGGCCACCAGCAGGGTCAGCGGCTGGTGCTTGAGCACCCACTGCAACTTGCGCCCGTAGGCTTCGATCATCCAGTCGATCCAGGCGCCGCTGGCCTTGTAGAAGCGGCCCTGTTCTGCCTCTTTCGGCTCACGCTTGAGCAACCGCGCGCACATCATCGGCGTGAGGGTCAGGGACACCACCAGGGAAATCAGGATCGCCACCGCCAGGGTGATGGCAAATTCGCGGAACAGACGCCCCACCACATCGGCCATGAACAGCAGCGGAATCAGCACCGCGATCAGCGAAAGGGTCAGGGAAATCAGGGTGAAACCAATCTGCTTGGCGCCCTTGAGGGCGGCGGCCAGGGGGGTCTCGCCTTCTTCGATGTACCGGGAGATGTTCTCCAGCATCACGATGGCATCGTCCACCACAAACCCGGTGGCGATGGTCAAGGCCATCAGCGTGAGGTTGTTGATGGAGAACCCAGCCAGGTACATCACGCCGAAGGTGCCCACCAGAGACAACGGTACGGCGATGGACGGAATAATCGTGGCGCTGACCCGGCGCAGGAACAGGAAGGTCACCATCACCACCAGGGCAATGGCGATCAGCAATTCATGTTGTACGTCCTTGACCGAGGCGCGGATGGTCTGGGTGCGGTCGGTGAGGACGGTGACGTCGAGGCCGGCAGGCAGATTGTCGGTGATGCTCGGCAGCAACGCCTTGATGCGGTCCACCACCTCAATGACGTTGGCACCCGGCTGGCGCTGGATGTTCAGCAGCACCGCCTGGTTTTCATTGGCCCAAGCCGCGAGGCGCTCGTTTTCGGCGCCGTCGACGATCTGTGCCACATCTTTAAGGCGCAACGGCGCGCCATTGTTGTAGGCCAGGATCAGTTCGGCGTATTGCTGGGGCGAGACCAACTGGTCGTTGGCGTCAAGCATCGACACCCGGGTCGGGCCGTCGAAGTTACCCTTGGGTTGGTTGACGTTGGACGCCGCGATCAAGGTGCGCACATCCGACAAGTTCAGGCCATTAGCCGCCAGGGCTTCGGGGTTGACCTTGATCCGCACGGCCTGACGCTGGCCACCAGCGATGCTGACCATGCCGACGCCACTGATCTGGGCAATTTTCTGCGCCATGCGCGTGTCGACCAAGTCATTGAGCTTGGGCAGCAACATGGTCTTGGAGCTGATGGCCAGGGTGAGCACCGGGGTATCCGCCGGGTTGACCTTGTTGTACACCGGCGGCGCCGGCAGGTCCTTGGGCAGCAAATTGGTGGCGGCATTGATCGCGGCCTGCACCTGTTGCTCGGCGACATCCATATTAATGTCGAGGTTAAAACGCAGGGTCAGTACCGAAGCGCCGCCGGAACTGGTGGACGCCATCTGGGTCAAGCCGGGCATCTGCCCGAACTGGCGCTCAAGGGGCGCGGTAACCGCGCTGGTCATCACGTCGGGGCTGGCGCCGGGGTAGAGGGTCATCACCCGAATGGTCGGGTAATCCACCTGGGGCAAGGCCGAGACCGGCAGCAAGCGGTACGCGATGATGCCGGCCAGGACAATGGCCAGCATGCTCAGCGTGGTGGCGACCGGGCGAAGGATAAACAGCCGCGACAGGTTCATGCGCCGACCTTTTGCGCCTTGCCAGCGTCAGCGCCGGTCTCCCCTTTCGCTGCCGGTTTGCCTTGCAGGTGCTCAGTCGGGGTGGTCGGGACTTCAGTGCTGTCGTTGACCACTTCGATTTCGCTGCCTTCCTTGAGGCGGTCGGTGCCTTCCAGCACCACACGGTCGCCAGCGACCAAGCCTTCCTTGATCACGGTGTTTTCACCGTCGGTATCACCGACCACAAGGGGCTGTACCTTGACCTTCTTGTCGCCATCAAGCTTGTAGACAAAGGTGCCCGCATTGCCGAACTGAATCGCGGCGGACGGCGCCAGCACCACGTTGTGCAGGGTGTCGGCCAGCAGGTGCACGTTGACGAACTGGTTGGGGAACAGCGCTTTGTCCTTGTTATCGAAACGCGCTTTGAATTTCAGAGTGCCGGTGGTGACGTCGATCTGGTTGTCCAGGCTCTGCAACACGCCGACGGCCTGCTGTTTCACGTCGCCACGGTCCCAGGCTTCCACGGGCAGTTTGTTGCCAGCGTGGTAACGGGCGAGCACGGTTTCCAGGGTGTTTTCCGGCAGGGTAAAGGCCACGCTGATCGGCTGGGTCTGGGTGATCACGGCCAGGGCGGTAGTGTCGTTGGCGGCCACCAGGTTGCCGACGTCGAGCTGGCGCAAGCCGACGCGACCGGCGATCGGCGCGCGGATCTTGGTGAATTCAAGGTTGAGCTTGGCGTCGTCGACCGCGCCCTGATTGGTCTTGACCGTGCCTTGGTATTGCAGGACCAGCGCTTCGGCGGTGTCCAGGGTCTGCTTGGCGATACTGTCCTGGGCATACAACCCACGATAGCGTTCCACATCGACCTGGGCGTTTTTCAGCTGGGCCTGGTTCTGCATCAGCGTGCCCTGGGCCTGGAGCAAGGCGTTCTGGTAGCTGCGCGAGTCAATCTCGGCCAGCAGATCACCGGCCTTGACCATCTGCCCTTCTTCAAAGGCGATCTTCATCAATTCCCCGCCCACCCGGCTGCGTACATTAATGGTGTTGAGCGCAGTAACAGTGCCCAATGCCTTGTAGTACACCGGAAACTCTCCCAACACCGCCGGCGCCACGCGCACCGGTATCGGGCCCGTGGAACCGCCGAAACCAGGGCGTGCCATGCCGGTTTTGCTGGTGTGCCCGGCCGGTGCGTCTTTTTGGGCCGCGCCGCCGGGCCAGAATTTCCAGCACAGACCGGCGATAACCAGCAGCACAAGCAGGCCGAACAGCCAGCGACGGGAGTTGCGGGGGGAGGATTGCATGGAATGATCAACCATTGGGCGCGAGAGCTTCTTCTTTGGGAGGCTGAAAGATAAGCACTGGGGCGCATTAAGAAAAGCGCCTTTACCGGCTATTTACCTTGGGCTTACAACTTTTAACGTCTGGGTCTAGTCCGTCGGCTATTTGCCTAAACGTCTGAAGCACAAATGAAAACGGCCTGGACTAGGCCAGGCCGCAATCATGTATCACGCGTGTTACTGCAAAACGACAGCATCCACGCAAACAGTTACTTCAGAACAGCCAGAACGGCTTCGTAGTTTGGTTCTTCAGCGATTTCAGAAACCAGTTGGGTGTGCAGGACGTTGTTGTTTTCGTCCAGAACCACCACGGCGCGGGCGGTCAGGCCGCGCAGCGGGCCATCAGCGATTGCCACGCCAAAGTCCTGAGCGAAAGCAGGATCGCGGAAATCCGACAGGTTCTTCACGTTTTCCAGGCCTTCGGAGCCGCAGAAGCGTGCTTGGGCGAATGGCAGGTCGGTGGAGATGCACAGTACAACGGTGTTGTTCAGTTCGTTGGCCTGGGCGTTGAACTTGCGAACCGACGTCGCGCAAGTCGGGGTATCAACGCTTGGGAAGATGTTCAGCACTTTGCGCTTGCCGGCGAAGGTCGCCAGGGTTGCGTCCGACAGGTCGTTGGCAGTCAGGATGAAGTCTGGAGCCTGGGTGCCGACTTGCGGCAATTCGCCTTCAACCTTGACCGCGTTGCCTTTAAGGGTGACTTGAGCCATGAACAGAATCCTTATGCTGGGTTTAGTTAAACGAATTCGAGATGCGGAAGTTAACCACAAAGTGCCGTGCCTACCTACCGCCAGACACAAATTGTCATGCCCACAGGTTGTGGTTTAATTGCGCGCTTTTCGCCTGCCCTTAAAGGAAACCGTCGTCGATGAATCCGCCTGCCACCAAAGTTCTGGTCATTGGTTATGTCTGGCCGGAGCCGCGTTCTTCGGCCGCTGGTGGGCATATGATGCAGATTCTTGAGACCTTTCTTACGCAAGGTTGGGACATTACCTTCAGCAGCCCTGCTGCACTCGGCGAGCACAAAGCCGACCTGCTCGCCCTGGGCATTGCCGAATGCGCCATCGAGCTCAATAACAGCAGTTTCGACGACTTTATCCGCGAGCTTGCTCCGGATATCGTGCTGTTCGACCGTTTTATGATGGAAGAGCAGTTCGGCTGGCGCGTGGAGAAGTGTTGCCCCGACGCATTGCGCGTGCTGGAAACCTGCGACCTGCAAAGCCTGCGCGACGCCCGCCAGCAACGGCTCAAGAACCACCTTAAGAGCCATCCCGACAGCGACGACTTCAGCACTCTGTTTGCGCCCGCCCTGGAAGATGAGTTCCAACTGATGGCCGACACCGACGTGGCCAAGCGCGAGATCGCGGCGATTTACCGCTGTGACATCAACCTGATGATCTCCGACGTGGAAATGCGCCTCCTGACCGAGCAGTTCAAGGTGCCGGCCGCCCTGCTCCACTGGTGCCCGCTGATGCTGGAGCCCGTGACCGAAAACTTCGTCCCGTTTGACGACCGCGCGCATTTCCTCAGCATCGGCAACTTCCGCCACGCGCCCAATTGGGACGCTGTGCTGTGGATGAAGAACAGCCTGTGGCCGCTGATTCGACAACAATTACCCGGCGCGCAGCTGCATATCTATGGCGCTTACACCCCACCCAAGGCCACCGCCCTGCATAACCCGGCCCAGGGCTTTCATGTGATGAACTGGGCTGAAGATGCGCTACAGGTGATGAGCGCAGCACGCATCTGCCTGGCCCCCCTGCGCTTCGGCGCGGGCATCAAGGGCAAACTGGCGGACGCGATGCTGTGCGGTACGCCGAGCATCAGCACGCCGATCGGCGCCGAGGCCATGGGCGATGAGCAACCATGGCCAGGCATGATCGAAACCAGCGCGCCTGCCTTGGCCGCCGCTGCCGTGGCTTTGTACCAGGACCGCGAGCGCTGGACCCAGGCCCAGGAAGACGGCCGCCAGTTGATTGCCCGCCGCTATGACCAGAACGTCCACGGGCCTGCGCTGGTGGAATGCCTGGAGCACTGCCGTCGCCACCTCGCCGCCCATCGCCGCGACAACTTTACCGGCAGCATGCTTCGCCATCACGCCCACAAAAGTACCCAGTACATGTCCCAGTGGATCGAGGCAAAAAACCGCGTGCTGTAAACACCGACGCTGGCAGGGTCGCGCACAAGGGGGCATTATTCGGGTCGCAACCAACAATAAAAGCGACGGCAGCATGACCCGAGCAGCGCGAATCACCGACCCTTCCTACGAGCTGATGGACGATCACAACGGTCTGTCCATCATCTATCGCCAGCATGGTTTCCCCTGTCCGCTGGTGCGCTGGCATTTCCACAAGGAATACGAACTGCACCTGATCGTCGCCAGCTCGGGCAAGGTGTTTATCGGCGACTACATCGGTAATTTCTACCCTGAAAGCCTCTTCCTCACCGGCCCCAACCTGCCCCATAACTGGATCAGCCAGGTGGAAGAAGACGAGGTGGTGCCCAAGCGCGACATGCTGGTGAACTTCACCGATGAATTACTGGAAAACGGCAGCCATATCTTCACCGAGCTGAAAACCCTCACCCCACTGCTGGAACGCGCCCAGTACGGCATCGAGTTTCGTTGCAGAAAGACCATTGCCCAGGCCATGACCCTGATGCAACGCATCGAGGACGCCCAGGGTATGGCGCGCCTGGGGCACTTCTTTATCTTGCTGGAAGTCTTGAGTACCTGTGAGGACTACCAACTGCTGTCCGGCGTGACCACGCCGCAACTGGCCGATGAACACAGCATCGACCGTACCAACCGGGCGGTGGATTACATCTTCGCCCACTACGCGCGGGAGTTGCCGCTGGAGGAAGTGGCGGAACACCTGGGCATGAAGCCCACGTATTTTTCCCGGGTGTTCAAGCAGGCCACCGGGCGCACATTTATCGAATTCGTCAACAGACTGCGCATCAGCAAGTCATGCGAGTTACTGGCAGATGGCGACAAGGCCGTCACCGATGTGTGCTTTGAGTCGGGTTTCAACAATATCTCCAACTTCAACCGACGTTTTCAGCAGCTTAAAGGCATGACCCCTTCCCACTACCGGCGCCTGGCGGTGCAACGGCTGACCGAGCAGAACCTGGCTTGAAGGTTTCAAAGGCTGTGTGACCGAGTGCAAAAAAGTATCAGTCCAAGTGCTCCCAAGGATTTGTCACAACCCCATTTGAAGGCTGTAATCAACGCACACTCTTCCTGACTCCTCGTAGGAAGACACAACAACAATAACTGTCCTTCTGTAGCCCCTGGGCGCGGAAATGGAGTGCGCGATGAAGTTCACAGCAAAAGCACTGCTTGTCTCCACCTGCATGACAACCTGCATGACCCTCAGCGCCGTCAGCTTTGGCGCGCAGACCCTGACCATTGCCACCGTCAACAACAGCGACATGATCCGCATGCAAAAGCTCTCGAAGACCTTCGAGGCCGAGCATCCAGAGATCAAGCTGAATTGGGTGGTGCTCGAAGAAAACGTGCTGCGCCAACGCCTGACCACCGACATCGCCACCCAAGGCGGACAGTTCGACGTGCTGACCATTGGCATGTACGAAGCCGCACTCTGGGGCGCCAAAGGCTGGCTGGAACCGATGAAGGATCTTCCGGCTTCCTACGACCTCGACGACGTTTTCCCTTCTGTGCGTGACGGTTTGTCCGTCAAAGGCTCGCTGTACGCCCTGCCGTTCTACGCTGAAAGCTCGATCACGTATTACCGCACCGACCTGTTCAAGGACGCCGGGCTGACCATGCCCGAGCATCCGACCTGGACCCAGATCGGCGAATTCGCGGCCAAACTCACCGACAAAACCAAAGAGCAATACGGCCTGTGCCTGCGCGGCAAAGCCGGTTGGGGTGAAAACATGGCGCTGATCACCACCCTGGCCAACGGCTATGGCGCGCGGTGGTTCGATGAAAAGTGGCAGCCTGAATTCAACGGCCCCGAATGGAAAGACGCGCTTAACTTCTACGTCGACAACATGAAGAAATCCGGCCCGCCGGGTGCGTCCAGCAACGGTTTCAACGAAAACCTGGCGCTGTTCAACAGCGGCAAGTGTGCAATTTGGGTCGACGCCAGCGTGGCTGGCTCGTTTGTCACCGACAAGTCCCAGAGCAAGGTGGCCGACAGCGTAGGCTTCACCTTCGCCCCCCACGAGAAGACCGACAAAGGCACTTCGTGGCTGTACTCCTGGTCCCTGGCGATCCCGACCAGCTCCAAGGCCAAGGACGCCGCCAAGGTGTTCACCAGTTGGGCAACCTCCAAGGAATATGGCGCATTGGTCGCCAAGACCGACGGCGTGGCCAACGTACCGCCTGGCACCCGCAAGTCGACCTACAGCGACGAGTACATGAAGGCTGCACCGTTCGCCAAGGTGACCCTGGAATCGCTGAAAGTCGCCGACCCGACCAAACCGACGCTCAAGCCGGTGCCGTATATCGGTATCCAGTTGGTGACCATTCCTGAGTTCCAGGCGATTGGTACCCAGGTCGGCAAGTTCTTCTCCGGTGCGCTGACCGGTCAGCAAACGGTCGATGCTGCACTGACCGCCGCGCAGACCACCACCGAGCGTGAAATGAAGCGGGCGGGTTACCCCAAATAACCCGGGTCTCACCACAGTCAAATGTGGGAGGGGGCTTGCTCCCGATAGCCATCTACCAGTTGATGATTCAGTGACTGATACACCGCTATCGGGGGCAAGCCCTCTCCCATCCTGACCGCATTCCGATCCTTGCTTCGCAATGGCCTTGATTATCATGAATACAGCACCCAAAAACCGCCTGGCCAACCCCGGCTGGTTCCTCGTCACGCCCTCGGTCGCCATGCTGTTGCTTTGGATGATCGTGCCCCTGGGCATGACCCTGTACTTTTCCCTGATCCGCTACAACCTGCTCTACCCCGGCGAAAACCAATTCGTGGGGCTGGAGAACTTCACCTACTTCATCACCGACTCGGGATTCTTGCCCGGTGCCTCCAACACCCTGTTGCTGGTAGGTAGCGTATTGCTGATCAGCGTGGTGTTCGGCGTGTTGATCAGCGCGCTGCTGGAAGCCAGTGAATTCTTCGGTCGCGGCCTGGTGCGGGTGTTGCTGATTTCTCCGTTCTTCATCATGCCCACCGTCGGTGCGCTGATCTGGAAGAACCTGATTTTTCACCCGGTGTCGGGAATCCTCGCTGCCGTGTGGAAGTTCTTTGGCGCAGAACCTGTTGACTGGCTGGCGCACTACCCGCTGCTGTCGATCATCATCATTGTGTCGTGGCAATGGCTGCCCTTCGCGATCCTGCTGCTGATGACCGCCATGCAGTCCCTCGACCAGGAACAAAAGGAAGCGGCACGTCTGGACGGTGCCGGCGCCATTGCGATTTTCTGGCACCTGACCCTGCCCCACCTGGCCCGCCCGATTGCCGTGGTGGTGATGATCGAAACGATCTTCCTGCTCTCGGTATTCGCCGAAATCTTCACCACCACCAACGGTGGCCCCGGCTACGCGTCGACCAACCTCGCCTACCTGATCTACAACCAGGCGCTGGTGCAATTCGACGTGGGCATGGCCTCGGCCGGCGGCTTGATTGCCGTGGTCATCGCCAATATCGCGGCGATCATCCTGGTGCGGATGATCGGCAAAAACCTGACTGACAAGCCTTGAGGGCCGCGCCATGACGCTTCAACAATCCCGCCGCCTGCAAAGCCTGTTGCTCGGCACGTTGGCCTGGGCCATCGCGATCCTGATTTTCTTCCCGATCTTCTGGATGGTGCTGACCAGCTTCAAGACCGAAATCGACGCGTTCGCCACGCCGCCGCAGTTCATCTTCACGCCGACGCTGGAGAACTACCTGCACATCAACGAGCGCAGCAACTACTTCAGCTATGCCTGGAACTCGGTGCTGATTTCCTTCAGCGCTACCGCCCTGTGCCTGCTGATCTCGGTGCCGGCGGCCTACTCCATGGCGTTCTACGAAACCAAGCGCACCAAGGGCACGCTGCTGTGGATGCTCTCCACCAAGATGCTGCCGCCGGTAGGCGTGCTGATGCCGATCTACCTGCTGGCCAAGAGTTTTGGCCTGCTGGATACGCGCATTGCGCTAATCATCATCTACACCCTGATCAATCTGCCGATCGTGGTCTGGATGGTTTACACCTACTTCAAAGACATCCCCAAAGACATCCTCGAAGCAGCACGCCTGGACGGCGCCACCCTCTGGCAGGAAATGGTCCGGGTACTGCTGCCGATCGCCAAGGGCGGCCTCGCTTCCACGGTGTTGCTGTCGCTGATCCTGTGTTGGAACGAGGCGTTCTGGTCGCTGAACCTGACCTCATCGAACGCGGCGCCGTTGACCGCGCTGATCGCCTCCTACTCCAGCCCCGAAGGTTTGTTCTGGGCCAAATTGTCGGCCGTCTCGACCCTCGCCTGTGCGCCGATCCTGATCTTTGGCTGGATCAGCCAGAAACAGCTGGTGCGCGGTTTGTCCTTCGGCGCAGTTAAATAATAATTTCTAGCGGAGGGCCCATCATGGCCAACCTCAAAATCAAGAATTTGCAAAAAGGCTTCGAAGGTTTCTCGATCATCAAAGGCATCGACCTGGAAGTGAACGACAAGGAGTTCGTGGTCTTCGTCGGCCCGTCGGGCTGCGGTAAGTCCACCCTGCTGCGCCTGATCGCCGGCCTGGAAGAAGTTACCGAAGGCACCATCGAACTCGATGGCCGCGACATCACCGAAGTGACCCCGGCCAAGCGCGACCTGGCGATGGTGTTCCAGACTTACGCGCTGTATCCGCATATGAGCGTGCGCAAAAACATGTCGTTTGCCCTGGACCTGGCCGGCGTCGACAAGAAGCTGGTGGAGAGCAAGGTCAACGAAGCGGCGCGCATCCTCGAACTGGGCCCGCTGCTGGAGCGCAAGCCCAAGCAACTCTCCGGTGGCCAGCGTCAGCGCGTAGCGATTGGCCGCGCCATTGTGCGCAACCCGAAGATCTTCCTGTTCGACGAACCGCTGTCCAACCTCGACGCCGCCCTGCGTGTGCAAATGCGCCTGGAGCTGGCGCGCCTGCATAAAGAACTGCAGGCGACCATGATCTACGTGACCCACGACCAGGTCGAGGCCATGACCCTGGCCGACAAGGTGGTGGTGCTCAACAGCGGCCGTATCGAGCAGGTGGGTTCGCCGCTGGAGCTGTATCACCAACCCGCGAACCTGTTTGTGGCGGGCTTTCTTGGCACGCCGAAAATGGGTTTCCTCAAGGGCAAGGTCACGCGTGTCGAGTCCCAGACCTGCGAAGTGCAACTGGACGCCGGCACCTTGATCAACCTGCCGCTCAGTGGTCCGACCTTGAGCGTCGGCAGCGCGGTCACCCTGGGCATTCGTCCGGAGCACTTGGAAATCGCGTCGCCTGGCCAAACCACCCTGACCGTCACCGCCGACGTCGGCGAACGCCTGGGCAGTGACACCTTCTGCCACGTCAACACCGCCAACGGCGAGCCGTTGACCATGCGCATCCGCGGCGACATGGCCAGCCAGTACGGTGAAACCCTGCACCTGCACCTGGACCCGGCGCACTGCCATCTGTTCGACACCGATGGCGTGGCCGTGGCCCGTCCACTGCGCGCTGCCGCCTGATTTCGCGAGTATTACGTTATGAAATTGAACACACAAAACCTCACGCAACTGGCTGAGCAGGTGAAAATCCCGGCCTACGCCATTGCCGACACCCGTCAGGGCATCGCTCATATCGGCGTCGGCGGCTTCCACCGCGCGCATCAGGCGTATTACACCGATGCGCTGATGAACACCGGTGAAGGCCTGGACTGGAGCATCTGCGGCGTCGGACTGCGGGCCGAGGACCGCAAGGCCCGCGACGACCTGGCCGGCCAGGACTACCTGTTCACCCTGTATGAACTGGGCGACACCGACGACACCGAAGTGCGCGTAATCGGTGCCATCAGCGACATGCTGCTGGCCGAAGACAGCGCCCAAGCCCTGATCGACAAGCTCGCCAGCCCTGAAATCCGCATCGTCTCGCTGACCATCACCGAGGGCGGTTACTGCATCGACGACAGCAACGGCGAGTTCATGGCCCACCTGCCGCAGATCCAGCACGACCTGGCGCACCCCATGGCGCCGAAAACCGTGTTCGGTTTTATCTGCGCGGCGCTGACCCAACGCCGCGCCGCCGGCATTCCCGCGTTCACCGTGATGTCCTGCGATAACCTGCCCCACAACGGCGCCGTCACGCGCAAGGCATTGCTGGCGTTTGCCGCCCTGCACAATGCCGAGTTGCATGACTGGATCGAAGCCAATGTGAGCTTCCCGAATGCCATGGTCGACCGCATCACTCCCATGACCAGCACCGCCCACCGCCTGCAATTGCACGATGAACACGGCATTGACGATGCCTGGCCAGTGGTGTGCGAACCCTTCGTGCAGTGGGTGCTGGAAGACAAATTCGTCAACGGCCGCCCGGCGTGGGAAAAGGTCGGGGTGCAGTTCACCGACGATGTGACGCCCTATGAAGAGATGAAGATCGGTTTGCTCAACGGCAGCCACCTGGCCCTGACCTACCTGGGGTTTCTCAAGGGTTATCGGTTTGTGCACGAGACCATGAACGACCCGCTGTTCGTAGCCTACATGCGTGCCTACATGGACCTCGACGTCACGCCAAACCTCGCGCCGGTACCGGGCATCGACCTGACCGACTACAAGCAGACGCTGGTGGATCGCTTCTCCAACCAGGCGATTGCCGACCAGTTGGAGCGCGTGTGTTCGGACGGCTCGTCGAAGTTTCCCAAGTTCACCGTGCCGACCATCAATCATCTGATTGCCGATGGGCGTGAAACAGAGCGCGCGGCGCTGGTCGTCGCAGCCTGGGCCTTGTATTTGAAGGGTGTGGATGAGAATGGGGTGAGCTACAAAATCCCCGATCCGCGGGCGGAATTCTGCCAGGGGTTGGTGACTGACGATGCGCTGATCAGCAAACGCCTACTGGGCGTAGAAGAGATTTTTGGCACGGCTATTCCCAACTCGCCGGCGTTTGTGGCAGCGTTCGAGCGGTGCTATGAGAGTCTGCGTGATAACGGCGTCACCACTACCCTGAAGCACCTCCTGAAGAAACCGGTTTAAATGTGAGAAGGGGCTTGCCCCCGATGAGGGTGTGTCAGTGAAATATCCTTCACTGACCCACGGCCATCGGGGGCAAGCCCCCTCCCACACTGGACCGGGTTGCCAATCCAAAAAAAATAACACTGCTGAGCACACCATCATGACCCAGCAAAACCTGTTCCTCGGCATCGACTGCGGCACCCAAGGCACCAAAGCCATCGTCCTCGACGCCTCCAGCGGCAAGGTGCTGGGCCTGGGCGCCGCCGCGCACACGTTGATCAGCGGCGCCAATGGCCGTCGCGAACAGCACACCCAGGAATGGCTGGACGCCTTTACCGAAGCCACCCACCGCGCCCTGCAACAGGCTGGCGTGGATGGCCAGGACATCCTTGGTATCGGGGTTTCCGGCCAGCAGCACGGGCTGGTGCTGCTGGATGACCAAGGCCAGGTCTTGCGCCCGGCCAAGCTGTGGTGCGACACCGAAACCGCGCCGGAGAACGACCGCCTGCTGCAACATCTGGGCGGCGAAAGCGGTTCACTCGAACGGCTGGGCGTGGCCATCGCACCGGGCTACACCGTGTCCAAGCTGCTATGGACGCGCGAACAACACCCGGACATCTTCAAACAAATCGCCCATATCCTGCTGCCCCACGACTACCTCAATTACTGGCTCACCGGCCGTGCCGTCGCAGAATACGGCGATGCGTCCGGCACCGGCTATTTCAACGTGCGCAGCCGTGACTGGGATGTGGCACTGCTCAAGCACATCGACCCCAGTGGTCGCCTGGAACAAGCCTTACCGCAACTGATCGAAGCCGATCAAACCGTGGGCAGCATCCTGCCTGCCATCGCCGAGCGACTGGGCATCAACCCCAACGCCATCGTCGCCAGCGGCGGCGGCGATAACATGATGGGCGCGATCGGCACCGGTAATATCGCGCCCGGCGTGATCACCATGAGCCTGGGCTCATCGGGTACCGTCTATGCGTTTTCGGACCAACCCAACGTCAGCCCCCAAGCGTCGGTCGCCACATTCTGCTCATCCAGCGGCGGCTGGTTGCCATTGATCTGCACGATGAACCTGACCAACGCCACAGGCGTGATACGCGAGCTGTTCGAACTCGACCTCAACGCGTTCAACAGCCTGGTCGAGCAAGCGCCGATTGGCGCCGACGGCGTCAGCATGCTGCCGTTCCTCAACGGCGAACGCGTACCCGCCCTGCCCCACGCCACTGGCAGCCTGCACGGCCTGACCATGACCAACCTGACACGCGCCAACCTGTGCCGCGCCGTGGTTGAAGGCACCACCTTCGGCCTGCGCTACGGGCTGGACCTGCTGCGCCAGACCGGCCTGCAAAGCCAGAGTATCCGCCTGATCGGCGGCGGCTCGAAAAGCCCCGTGTGGCGGCAGATGGTCGCCGATATCATGAACACCGAAGTGATCTGCACCGAACAAAGCGAAGCCGCCGCCCTCGGCGCGGCGATCCAGGCTGCGTGGAGCCAATCCGGCGAATCCCTGGCCAGCCTCTGCGAAAAATGCGTGAGCGTCGACCCGGCCAGCCGTACCCTGCCGGTGGCGGCCCATGTCAGCGCCTATCAACTGGCTTACGAACGCTATCAACAGCACGTGGCAACCCTTTAAGAGCGAACGACTATGTATCTGGTATGTGGTGAAGCGCTGTTCGATTTTTTCAGCGAGGAAGATGCCAGCGGGCAGGCCTCCAAGGTCAACTACAAGGCGATTGCGGGTGGCTCACCGTTCAACGTCGCGGTGGGCTTACGCCGCCTGGGCATCGAGGCCGGGTTGTTCGGCGGCCTGTCCACCGATTTCCTCGGCCGACGCTTATTGCAGGTGCTGAAAGATGAAGGCGTCAGCGAGCAGTTCCTGGTGGAATTCGCCGCGCCGACCACCCTGTCCATGGTCGCCGTGGGTGCCAATGGTTCACCGCAGTACAACTTCCGGGGTGAGGGCTGTGCGGACCGGCTGCTGCAAGCCGAGCATTTGCCGGTACTCGGTGATGACGTGCGTGGGCTGCATATCGGCTCGTTCTCCCTGGTGGTGCAACCGATTGGCGACACCCTGCTGGCCCTGGTACAGCGCGAAAGCGGCAAGCGCCTGATCAGCCTCGACCCCAACGTGCGCCTCAACCCGCAACCCGACATCCAGCTGTGGCGTGACCGCGTCGCCGAACTGGTCAAACATGCCGACCTGATCAAGGTCAGCGATGAAGACCTGCACCTGCTGTACCCCGACCAGTCGCCGGAAAGCGTGCTGCAAGGCTGGTTGCAACACCGTTGCCAGTTGGTGTTCCTGACCCGTGGCGGCGACGGCGCCAGTGTGTTCAGCCGCCAACATGGCACCTGGTCGCAACCTGCGGTCAAGGTGGTGATGGCCGACACCGTGGGCGCCGGCGATACCTTCCAGGCTGCGTTGATTGCCTGGCTGACCGAGCAGCAGTTGGATTCGGTCGACGGCCTGCAACAACTCACCCGCGCGCAGATTGACGCCATGCTCGGCTTCGCGATTCGCGCGGCGGCAATGACCTGCACCAAAACCGGCCCGGACCTGCCGTATCGTAAACAGTTGGGCTGAACACCCGGTTTCATGAAGGTTTTGTCAGCCAGGCCTCGATTAATCGATGGTTAATCCCGCAAGCCGACAGTGAAGTCGAACCCACTTGCGGAGCACCTTCATGAAACTACGTACTTTACTGTGTGGCGGCGCGCTGGCACTGGCAGCCGTCTCGGGCCTGGCACAGGCCGACAACCAGAAACCCGTGCCTTACCAATACGGCATGCCGTTGAACATCAAGCATGTGATCGCCATGAACGAAGCGCCGACCAATGACTGCAAAGTCATCGACGCCGATATCAAGTTCGTGGACAAGGCTGGGAAAGTCGAAGATGTGGGCTATCGGAAGCTGTCCGACGCGTGCAGCTTCCAGAATTGAGCGTTGCACTGTCACACAGCAAGCCCGCGTAGATAGGCGTATTCTTGCGGGCTTGTCCCAAGGCCGAAAGGAATCGCCATGCCGTTCAGTTTTCGTACCCTCGCCACCACAACCGCCCTGCTGTGCTTTGCCCTCGCACTGGTCTGGGGGTTACGCCCCGATCTGCTGCTCGGGATGTGGGGAGTGAATTCTTCAGACGCCACAGGCCTGGTCGCCCGCCGCAGCGCCGCGCTGTTCCTGGCCATCGGCATCATGTTTTATCGGGCCCGCCATGCGCCGCCTTCGGACACGCGTCGCGCCATGACCAGTGGCTTTGCCATCGGTTGCCTGGTGCTGGCTGTGCTGGGCTTGAGTGAGTGGTTCAATGGCAACGCCGGGCCGGGGATCTTCCTGGCCGTGGCGACCGAAACCGTATTGGGCCTGGCGTTTATCCAAGCCCACAGGACTTCGGTGGTTCACCCTCAGGCGTCTGCCTAGTAATAGACTCGACCTCCCGCTCTTTGCAGGGCGGGTGCATGGGTATTTTTCAGATCTTCACGCAACCCGGCGATCAGGTTGCAAATCGCTCGACTGCTGTCGAGTTTGTCCGTCTTGATGCCTTTGACCTCCAAATCTACCCGGTCACGGTCGCGATCGTCATAGATCTTGATCGTCAGCGAAGCATCTTCGGCTTTGGTGCATTCGCACCGTTTGGGCAGGAAACTTCCTTCAATAATGCTGCGAAGCTCTAATTCCGAAAGCATGGCCAACCTCTCCTTTTTTGAGACTGCCAACAGAGTCTTATGGGTGTGGCAGACGCCTGCCTGCCGCGTCTTGCCGACCTTGGAAGACATTTCAACTACCAGCCTACTCGGCAAAATACGCGTGCGTTGTAACCATTCCTCATAAGGAACGCGCAAGTTTATATAACTTAAACAGGTCCACGCCCGTAGTGTTTATAACATCGTCGAACAGCCACGATTAAACGTTTAACCCTGCACTTCGTGTGCGTATGCCGTCACTCTTTCAGCAACATGTCGCAAACTATCAAAGTTAATATTCGCCCCGGAATTCACCGCCACCAGTGTCTGCCCATGCACACCTCGTTGCGCCACGTACTTGCGAATGCCCGCCACCGCCAACGCGCCAGAGGGTTCGGTGATGGAACGGGTGTCGTCGTAGATCAGCTTGATGGCGCTGCACAGTTCGTCATTGCTCACGGTGATGACTTCGTCCACCCACTCCCGGCAGATTTCAAAACCGTAGGCGCCGATCTGCGCTACGGCGGTACCGTCGGCAAACCCGTCGACGCTCGGCAACACCACCCGCTCACCGGCGCGCAGGGCGGCCAGCAGGCAACTGGAGCCTTCGGGCTCGACACCGACGATGCGCACCTCAGGCCGCAGGTATTTGACGTAGGCCGCGATACCTGCGATCAGACCGCCGCCACCCACCGGCACGAAGATGGCGTCCAACGGGCCCTGTTGCTGGCGCAGGATTTCCATGGCCACGGTGCCCTGGCCGGCGATCACGTCCGGATCATCGAAGGGCGAAACGAACGTGCATCCGGATGTCTCGGCCAGTTGCAGCGCATGGGCCAGGGCAAACGGGAAGCTCTCCCCGTGCAACACCGCTTCGGCGCCTCGGGAGCGCACGCCCAACACCTTCAACTCGGGCGTGCTGCACGGCATGACGATCCGCGCCTTGATCCCCAACTCCTTCGCCGCCAGTGCCACGCCTTGCGCATGGTTCCCCGCCGATGCGGTCACCACACCGCGCGCCTTTTGCTCGGCGGTGAGCTGCACCAGCTTGTTGTAGGCGCCGCGAATCTTGAAGGAAAAGGTCGGTTGCAGGTCTTCGCGCTTGAGCAGCACCTGGTTACCCAGCAGCGCCGACAATGCCGGCGCGGCTTGCAGGGGCGTACGCAACGCCAGGTCATAGACCGGCGCGGCGAGGATCTTTTTTACATAGTGTTCAAGCAATGCCGTATCAGCGGTGTGGGGGACGGGGCACGTGCTCATGGGTGTCTCCTGGTTTTCAAGGGCCCTGGAGACGGAAAAACAAAACCCGCCTCTAAGGCGGGTTTGGGTGCAGCCGTGTGCTATCCCGCCAAATGAGGAATGGCGGTAATAATGCTTGGCTGGCTGCGGAAGGTTTGAAATGTCATGTCACGAAATTAACCGGGCGTCACCGGGCAAGTCAATGGCCAAGCGCCATTTAGCGTTTGGGGGTTTACGATAGACATACGAAACATATACGCTTTGTATATCAACTTTTAAACAGTGAACCCCATGGGCATCGTCAAAATCACCGACCAACTGCATGAACAACTCCGCCTGGCCAGCGCGGCCATGGACCGCTCCATCAACGCCCAGGCCGAGTTCTGGATCAAGATCGGCCTGCTCGCCGAACTCAACCCCAACCTGCCGTACAACGAGCTGATCAACAAACTGTTGCTGGACAAGCCCGACCTGATCCGGGGGCGCAGCTGATGATCAAGACTGCCGCTCAACTGGCTGTGATGCGCGAATCCGGGCGCCTGCTGGCTCAAGTGTTCGACATGCTCGACGGGTTTGTCGCCGCCGGCCGTTCCACCCTGGAGCTGGACGCCGCCGTCGAAGCCTTCATTCGTAACGACCTTAAAGCCCGCCCCGCCAGCCTCGGGCAATACGACTACCCCTTCTCCATCAACACCTCAATCAACGAAGTGGTGTGCCATGGCATGCCCAGCGCCAAGGAGATCCTCAAGGACGGCGACATCATCAACATCGACATCACCCTGGAAAAAGGTGGCTTTATCGCCGACTCCAGCAAGATGTACATGATTGGCAACGTCGCCCCCAAGGCGCGGCGCCTGGTGGAAATGACCTTTGAGGCGATGTGGGCCGGGATCCGCCAGGTCAAACCCGGCGCACGCCTGGGTGATATCGGCCATGCAATCCAGAGCCACGCCCAGGCCAACGGCTACAGCGTGGTGCGTGAATACTGCGGCCACGGCATCGGCAAGCAGATGCATGAAGAACCGCAAATCCTGCACTTCGGCCGACCCGGCACCGGGCTGGAACTGCGCGAAGGCATGGTGTTTACCATCGAACCGATGCTCAACCAGGGCAGTTCCAAGGTGCGCAGCCTGAAAGATGGCTGGACGGTGGTGACCAAGGACAACAGCCTGTCGGCGCAGTGGGAGCACACGGTGGCGGTGACGGCGGATGGCTTTGAAGTGCTGACCTTGCAAACACAGCCAGGCGAATAAACGGTGGTGAGCGGGCTTGTCGAAGAAGTACTCCCTCGCCCCCCTTACATCGTCGCGCCCGCCATCCGTTTGAGCGCCAGTACCATCAAGCCGGCGCCCAACCCCATCGCTGCCAGGAACAATGGGTACGACACCCACCACGGTGTACCCGCGGTCATCATGCTGAACTCCGACATACCGCCAATGCTGGCGATCAGGTTGAGCGGCAAGAACACCACGTTGATCAGCGTCAGCTTGCGCAACAGGTTGTTCATGCTGTTGTTCATCAGGTTGCCGCGCGCATCGATCAGCCCGGAAAACACGTTGGAATAGATCTCCGCCTGTTTGTAGCACTGGTGGTTCTCGATGATCAGGTCATCGATAAGGCCGAGAATTTCAGCACTGAAGTGCTCCTTTTCCCCATGGTTACGCAGCCGCGACAGCACGGCGCCGTTGCTGTGCAGCGCGTTGATGTAATAGATCAGGCTTTCGCTGAGGCTGAACATCTGCATCAGGTGATGGTTGCTCATGGACGCGTTGAACTGCTGCTGCAACTCCCGTGCAACCAGCTTGATCACCTTGAGGTGGCCCAGGTAGTGGTGGATGTTGTTGAGCAACAGGTCGAGCAATACGTCCAGCGGCGTGTGCAACGGCCGGCGCTGGCCCAGGCCACTCAGTGGGGTTTCATCGGTGGCGATCACCAGCAGGCGGCCGGGTGAAAACAGCAGGCCGCACGACGCCACTTCGAACACCAGGTTGCCACCACCGGAATAATTCTCCGGGCGCTTCCAGATCAGGAACAGGTTGTCGGGATGAAACTCGATGCGTGAGACTTCGTCCGGGTCGAGCGCCGACGCCAACGCGTGCTCGTCGAGCTTGTGGTGATCGCGCAGCCACTCGCGCTCGGCCAGGTCGGGGTTGTTGAACAACAGGATAGGGGCCGCATCGCTATCCCCGCTGCGCAGCTTTCCATCGGTCAGTTCAAAGCGCTGAATCATCGCGCGTCACCAGACCTGGCCCTGGCGTTTCAGCTCCAGGCGCCGCACAAACTCTTCCAGCACCAGGCTGTACAGGTCGTCCTGCAAGTAGGCATCTTCGATGCCCGCATCGAGGTTGGGGTTGTCGTTGACCTCGATCACCACCACCTTGTCGCCGGACTGCTTGAGGTCCACACCGTAAAGGCCATCGCCGATCAGGTTGGCGGTCTTCACCGCCAGTTCCACCACCGCCTTGGGCGCTTCATGGACGGCCAGGGTGCGGCATTCGCCGTTGATGGCCTGGCCGATGGCCTTGTGGTTATAGATCTGCCAATGGCCCTTGGACATGAAGTACTGGCAAGCGAAGATCGGTTTGCGGTTGAGTACGCCGATGCGCCAGTCGTACTCGGTGTAGAAGAATTCCTGGGCCAACAGCAGCACCGAATGCTCGAACAACTCGGCGGTGGCCTTGAGCAAGGCTTCCTGGCTTTCGACCTTGATCACGCCACGGGAGAAACACCCGTCGGGAATCTTCAACACCAGCGGAAACCCGAGGCGCTCGCCGACCCGTTCGAAATCTTCCGGTCGCTCCTTGTAGAGAATCTCGGTGGCGGGCATGCCCAGCTGATGGCTGTTGAGCAAGTCGGTGAGGTAGACCTTGTTGGTGCAGCGCAGGATCGACGCGGGGTCGTCCATCACCACCAGGCCTTCGCTTTCGGCTTTTTTGGCAAAGCGGTAGGTATGGTTGTCAACGCTGGTGGTCTCGCGGATCAGCAAGGCGTCGTATTCGGCCAGCCGCGCGTAGTCCTTGCGCTCGATCAGCTCCACATCGATGCCCAGGCCCTTGCCCACGCGGATGAAGTTCTCCAGGGCACGGGCGTTGGAGGGTGGCAGCTGCTCCTGTGGATCGTGCAGGATTGCCAGGTCGTAACGGGCCAGGCGCCGCGAACGGGGTTGGCGCCAGATCTTGCGGCTGAAGTTATCAAGGGCATGGGCGAACTGATCTTCCTGATCGTCACGCAACTTGTGCAATACGCCGGATTTCACCCCTTCGATATGCCAACCGTTATTCTTTCTGAATTCAACCAAGAGGATCGGACACGGGAATGTTTCAAACAACTGGCGGGCCAATTCCTGCAACGGTTCTATATTGGTCCTGCCGAAGTAAAGTGTCAGGGTAAACCCTTCGGTATTACTGTAGAGGTGATGACTCAAGGCTTTATCAAGGGTTTTATCCAGGTCATCCAGCGCCAGGCCGTACAGCGACTTCTTAGTCAGTTCGCTGATGGTACGCACCGAGGGAATCACCTTGTGTCCGCGCGCTTCGGCCAGCAACGAGCAGTAGTAGCCGTGCCCCAGGTACTTGTAGCTGCGGCACAGGTTGATCACCTGCACACGCTTGCCAGTCTCGTTTTGCCGTGTTTGCTCAAGGTATTCCTGGGCGGTGATGATGTCTTCGCTGGGAAAGTAGGAGGCCCAATCTTCCTTGCGCTCAACAATAATCACCACTTGACTGTTACTTCGAGGCGACGCAGAAAAAAAGCCCTTCGAAGTTATTGTCGCCGCGACAATTTGCTCGGATACTTCACGCCAATGACCTTGTACCGCCGACATAATATTTGATCCGCTTTAGAGAACTCGACCTTTTCTATTAAGCACGATCTTTTAGGGAAGTCCCGTTTCGTTACGCAACTTTTACGGCGGTTATATGGCTCTTTTCTCTCGCGTTGCATTACCCGGTGATGTACCGGCATTGGTCGCATTGGAACAACAGTGTTTCACCAGTGACCGGCTCTCATCGCGCAGTTTTCACTGGATGATCAGCCGCGCCCACGGCCAGTTGCTGGTAGCGGAACAGGACGGGCAGTTGCTCGGTTATGCGCTAGTGCTGTTTCGTCGTGGCAGCGCGTTCGCGCGCTTGTATTCCATCGCCATTGCCGCCCACGCACGCGGCCTCGGGCTGGGCAGGCAGTTGCTCAGCCATGTCGAGGCCTGCGGGGTGACGCACGGGTGCGCGCACCTGCGCCTGGAGGTGCGCACCGACAACCCCGGCGCCCTTGCGCTGTATGAGCGCAATGGCTACCGGCGCTTCGCCCAGGTCAACGACTACTACGCAGACCACACCCCGGCCCTGCGCCTGGAAAAAACCTTGGTCAGGCCACCTGCTTGATCCCGGCCTTGGCTTCCAGCTCGCGCACCAGCGGCAGTACGCGTTTGCCGAAGTACTCCACTTCTTCCTGGAAGTGCAGGAAGCCCGCCAGCACCAGGTCCACGCCTACGGCCTTGAGTGCAACGATGCGCTCGGCAATTTGCTGCGGGGTGCCGATCAGGTTGGTCTTGAAGCCATCATTGTACTGCACCAGGTCTTCAAAGCTGGACTTGGCCCAGTTGCCCTCGCCTTCGGGTGACGCCTTGCCTGCTTGCTTGGCCGCGTCGCCAAAGGCATTCACGGCTTCCGGGTCGGCCTTGTCGATGATCTCTGCGAGCACGGCGCGGGCTTCTTCCTCGGTGTCGCGGGCGATGATGAATGCATTCACGCCGACTTTGACCGAGTGGTTATTTGCGGCAGCCTTGGTGCGAATGTCATCGACCTGGGCCTTGATGCCTTCCGGGGTGTTGCCGTTGGTGAAATACCAATCCGACACCCGCGCCGCCATGTCCCGCGCGGCCCGTGAACTGCCGCCCTGGAACACTTCCGGCTGGCCCAGCGGCTTGGGTTTGAGGGTGTAGTTGTTGAAACGGTAGAAGTCGCCCTTGAAGGTAAAGTCGTCCTGGGTCCAGATGCCTTTGAGGGCGCGGATAAATTCCTCGGAACGGCGATAGCGCTCGTCGTGTTCCAGCCAGTGTTCGCCGATGGCCTGGAACTCGCCCTTGAACCAGCCACTGACGATGTTCACCGCAATGCGGCCGTTGGTGAGTTGGTCGATGGTCGCCAGTTGCTTGGCCGCCAGCGCCGGCTGCCAAGGGCCGGGAAGGATCGCGGCGATGACCTTGAGCTTGGTGGTCGCCGCCAGCAGCGCATGGCTGAACGCCACGGATTCATGCTGGTTCTCGGCGCCGTAGCCAGCGGTGAAGCGGATCTGGGTCAGGCCGTATTCAAAGCCGGCTTCTTCGGCCAATTGCGCCAATTTACGGTTGTAGTCGATGCCCCAGTGGGTGCGTTGTTCGATCTTACTGACCACCAGCCCACCGCTGACGTTGGGCACCCAATAGGCAAATTTCACGGCTTGCTGACTCATCGAACGGTACCTCGTGCAAAAGGGATGTATCGAGGCTTGAGCAGCAAGCGTGCCAGTCAGTGGCAAAGGCCCATGCCATGGGCGTTGCGCCCAAAAAAACGCCCCCGGCGGGCGTGCACGCACATGTCATGGATCACGCCGGTTTGTCGGAATGCTGTTGCTGGAGCAACAGTAATCAACGCAAATGCCCCGTAAACATTGGGCCACGAACCCGGCACGGACTGTGCAATCCCCCTTGCATTGACCACTGCCCCGGAGCCTTGCCCATGACCGAACATCACGTCATTAACCCGCTGTCCATCGGCGTCGATTACCCCACCTTGGCCGCGCGCTTCCGGCCGATCTTCCAGCGCATCGCCGACGGTGCGGTGCAGCGCGAACTCAGCCGTACCCTGCCCCATGAGCCGATCCAATGGCTCAAGGAGGCCGGTTTCGGCGCGGTGCGCGTACCGGTGGAATATGGCGGTGGCGGCGCTTCGCTGCCGCAACTGTTCGAACTGCTGATCGAACTGGCCGAAGCCGACTCCAACGTACCCCAGGCCCTGCGCGGGCATTTCGCCTTTGCAGAGGACCGCCTGAACGCGCCGCCGAGTGCCGGCCGGGACCTGTGGTTCAAGCGGTTTGTCGACGGCGATATCGTCGGCTGCGCCTGGACTGAAATCGGCAACGTGGCCATCGGTGATGTGGTCACCCAGGTCAGTCCCGACGGCGATAAGTGGAAGCTCAACGGTGAAAAGTTCTACAGCACCGGCAGCATTTTCTCTGACTGGATCGATGTGTACGCCCAACGCAGCGACACCGGCGGCGATGTGATCGCTGCGACCCGCGCACGCCAGCCTGGCGTGGTGCACAGCGACGATTGGGACGGCTTTGGCCAGCGCACCACCGGCAGCGGCACCTCGCGCTTTACCGATGCTGAAGTCGAGGCGGATAACGTCATCGACTTTGCCACCCGTTTCAAATACCAGACCGCGTTCTACCAACTTGTCCTGCTGGCCAGCCTCGCCGGTATCGGCCGTGCGGCGTTGCGCGATGTGGCCCACCAGGTGCGCAGCCGCAAGCGCATCTACAGCCACGGCAATGCCCAGCATGTGAGCCAGGATGCACAGATTCAACAGGTGGTGGGCGAAGTCGCGGCGCTGGTGTATGCCGCTGAGGCCAGCGCGTTAAGGGCGACATTGCCAGCGCAACGGGCTTACGTGGCGCGGTTTGGCGGGGATGACGCCGTGGAGCGCGAAGCCAACGTCGCCGCCGAAATTGAATCGGCCACGGCGCAGGTGGTGGTATCGGAGTTGATCCAGCGGGCTACCAGCGAGTTGTTCAACGCACTGGGGGCTTCGGATGTGCGCCAGGGGAAAGCCCTTGATCGGCATTGGCGCAATGCGCGGACTGTGTCGTCCCACAACCCGGTGATCTACAAGGCGCGGATCGTGGGGGACTGGGTGATCAATGGCACCGAGCCGCCGTTTGTGTGGCAGATCGGCAATGGTCCGGCGAAAGCCTGAGGCTGAGCGGGGTCAAAACTGTGGGAGGGGGCTTGCCCCCGATGGCAGTGGGTCAGTCACTGTATTCAAAAACTGACCCACCGCTATCGGGGGCAAGCCCCCTCCCACATTGGATACTGCGCACGCCTCAGAAGGCCAGTTTGTAACCAACCGCCATTAACATGATCGCCAGGCACGGGCGAAGCACGCCGTCCGGGATCTTGCCGGTCATGTGGCTGCCGAAGTAAATGCCCGGCAGCGATCCCATCAGCAGAAAGCCCAGAAGGTGCCAGTCCATATTGCCCATGCCGGCATGGCCCAGTCCGGCCACGAGGGTCAGGGGAACCGCGTGGGCGATCTCGGTGCCGACCAGGCGGCGCGTGGCGAGGAACGGATAGAGGATAAACAACGCGACCGTGCCCAGGGCGCCGGCGCCGATTGAAGTCAGGGCGACCATGGTGCCGAGGATGGCGCCGGTGACAACGGTCAAGCCGTTCAGGTTGCGCGGGTTCATGTGGTAGCTGTCGCCCGCGTGACGCTGGGCGAAGGCCAGCAGGCGTTGCTTGAACAGGATCGCCAGGGCCGTCAACAGCAACACGACGCCGAGGGCTTGCTTGATGACCGCGTTCATCGCCGTAGGATCGGTATGCAAGGTGGCGAGAAACCACAGGGTCAGCAGCACCGCAGGCACACTGCCCAGGGTCAACCAGCCGGTGATGGTCCAATCGATGTTCTTGTTCTTGCTGTGTACCAGCACGCCACCGGACTTGGTGATGGCCGCGTACAACAGGTCAGTGCCCACAGCCGTGGCCGGGTTGATGCCGAACCACAACAGGATCGGGGTCATCAACGAGCCCCCGCCGACACCGGTCATGCCCACGATAAAACCTACGATCAGGCCGGCAATTACGAAACCAAAGTTACCCACTTCCATTACAGCTACCCGCGGCCTTATAAATTTCTGGCGGCAGGATAGCGATTTTTCTTATAACGACTTATACCAATATGATCTGACTTTAGATCTTTTTCGCTTAATGCAATTTTTTTTGCCGATCACTGCATCCAGTTGGCGTGCCCATGGGTAGTCCTTGCAGCAACCCTGCTGTTTCATCTAATGGAGAAACACCCATGAACGCTAAAGCCCTGCTCTGCCTCACCGGTTTGCTCGTTGCCAGCCCCGCCGCCTTTGCCCAGGCCGGTTTGCCGGACAGCATTAAAGTGCCGGACGGCCACAAGGTGGCGATGGAAACCACCGGTGTCGGCGAAATCACCTACGAGTGCCGCGACAAAGCCAACGCCGCTGGCCAGACCGAATGGACTTTCGTCGGCCCCAAGGCGGTGCTCAATGATCGCAGCGGCAAGCAGGTCGGCACCTACTTCGGCCCACCTGCCACTTGGCAAGCCAAGGACGGTTCGAAAATCACCGGCACCCAGCTGGCCGTGGCGCCATCGAGCCCGGGCAACTTGCCATATCAACTGGTCAAGGCCAACCCGGCCGAAGGCAAGGGCGCGATGAGCGGCGTGAGTTACATCCAACGGGTCGCCCTTAAAGGCGGTGTAGCGCCGAGCACTGAATGCACGGTCGCCAACAAGGGCAAACAGGAAGTGGTGAAGTACCAGGCCGACTACATCTTCTGGGCGGCCAACTGATCAAACTGCGCTACGCTGCCTGTGGCGAGCATGCTCGCCACAGGGGTTCAGCCATTTGAGGGATGTGCGTGTTTGATTACGAAGCCTGTCTGCTGGCCTGTGCCCGTGGCGACCAACGCGCCTTGCGCCGACTGTATGAGCAGGACAGCAGCCATTTGCTCGGCGTAGCCCTGCGTATCGTGCGTGACCGGGCGCTGGCCGAAGATATCGTGCATGACGCGTTTAGCAAGATCTGGCGCGGCGCCGGCAGTTTCGACCCCAGCCGTGGTTCGGCGCGGGGTTGGGTGTTCAGCGTGACCCGACACTTGGCGCTCAACGTGGTGCGCAACCAGTACCGTGAGGTGCCGCTGGACGACGAACACGAGCACGTCACCGCGCCCACCGACACCTTTGAGTTTTCCGCGCGTTCCGGGCAGATCCACACCTGCCTGGAGCAGCTCGATCCGGCCCGCCGCACGTGCATCCTGCATGCGTATGTCGACGGCTATTCCCATAGCGAAATTGCTTCGAGGTTGGACACCCCCCTGGGGACCGTCAAAGCCTGGATCAAACGTAGCCTCGCCGCGCTGCGGGAGTGCATGGCATGAACAACCCCTTGGACGAACTGGCCAGCGAATACGTGCTGGGCACCCTGCCCGCCGAGCAACGGGCCGACGTGGAACAACGCCTGCCCCACGATGCCGAGTTACGCGCGGCGGTGGATGCCTGGGAGCAGCGACTGCTGCCCCTGACCGCGTTGGCCGAGCCGGTGTTGCCCTCGGCGCAGTTATGGCGGCGCATCGAACGTAACACCGCAAACCCGGACGCCCACGTACCGTGGTGGAACCTGCTGGCCTTGTGGCGCGGCCTGGCCGGTGCCGGGCTGGCGGCAAGCGTGGTGCTGGGGACGTTATTACTGACCCGCCCGCCTATCGCGGACCCCGCCTTTGTGGTGGTGCTGGTGGCCCCCCAAAGCCAGGCGCCCGGCTGGGTGATCCAGGCCAGCAACAATCAGCAGATTCAGTTGATCCCGTTGGGCGTGATGGAAGTCCCAGCGGACAAGGCGCTGCAGTTCTGGACCAAGGGTGATGGCTGGCAAGCTCCCGTGTCCCTGGGGCTGGTCAAGCCGGGGCAAACCCTGTCGCTGCCGCTGGACAGGCTGCCGCCGCTGTCGCCTAACCAATTGTTCGAACTGACCCTGGAAGACCCGAGCGGCTCGCCGACCGGCAAACCCACCGGGCCGATCCAGGCCATCGGCCGCGCGGTCAAGGTGCTCTGATCAACCGAGGCTGGGCAGCCACACGCGAAACCGCGCACCACCCAACGGCGACGCCTGGGCGGTCAACGTCCCGCCCTGGGCTTCCAGGGCGCGGCGGCTGATCGCAAGACCCAGGCCGAAGCCGCCGGTGCTGCGGTCGCGGCTGCGGTCGAGGCGATAGAACGGTTCGAAGATACGTTCACGCTGGTCCAGCGGGATGCCGATGCCATCGTCATCCACCCAGATTTCACAGCCCTTGGGACACACCTTGACCCCCACCTGGATGCGCTTGTCGCAGTAACGCGTGGCGTTGCGCAGCAGGTTCTGCAAGGCACGGGCGGTGAGGCGCGGGTCGAGGCTAAAGCGTTCTACAGCGCAATCAAGCACAACATCGATGACGATCTCGGGGTTTTCCAGCTCGTCGTCGACGCTGCCCAACACGCTGTCGATAAACTCATCGAGCACCACCTCGACCCGCTCCGGCAATTGCGCCGGGTTTTGCAGGCGGCTGTAGGAGAGCAACTCCAGCACCAATTCATCCAGCTCACGAATATGCGCCACCAGGCCGTGCAGACGTTCGCGACTGGCCTCGGGTAAGTCTTCGGACAGCGCAAGGGCCAGGCCGAAATCCAGGCGCGTCAACGGCGTGCGCAGTTCATGGGAGACGGCGTTGAGCAGGTCTCGCTGTTGGTTGAGCAGGTGTTCGATGTCGTCGGCCATGGTGTCGAACACTGCCGCCAGGCTGCCGATGTTGGAGCTGGGCGGAATACGGGTGCGCTCGGCCAGGTTGCCCTTGCCGAGTTGAGCGGCGGTGCTTTTCAGGCGTTCCAGATCACGCCAGTGCGGGCGCAGCCAGAACAGCAGGCAGGCGAGCAACGCCGCGCCGATCAGCACATTCATCGACCAGTACAGCAGGTTCATGTCCAGCGGGTCTGGCGGGATGGTCAGCTTGACCACGAACTGCTGGTTGAGCGGCGAGCTGATCTCTTCCATCCAACCCCATTCTCCCAGGCGAATCACCGGCTTGCCCTGCTCCAGCAGCTTGGCTTCTTGCGGGGTATAGCTGGCATCCTGACGTAGCAGCAGTTGCACTTTGAGCGGCGCAAAGTCGCGGCCCAGTTGCTCGGTGACCTGGGACCAACGCTCCACCGGCGCACGCAGGTATTGCTTGACGATGAGGGTTTGCTGGCCACGGGACTGCTCAATGTTGTAATCCAGGTAACGGTGTTCGAACAGCTGAATGACCAGTTTGGGAATCAGGTAGATCGCCGCACTGTAGGTGACGATGGTGATCAGGTAGAGGCGCAGCAGTACACGAAACATGGCTCAGCATTCCCACTCGGAACGGCTGAACAAATAGCCCTTGCCCCACACGGTCTTGATCTTGCGCGCCTCGCCGGCATGGTCGTCGAACTTGCGGCGCAGCTTGGAGATGGCCACGTCTACCGAGCGATCGGTGCCGTTGAACTCGATCCCGCGCAGGCGTTGCAGGATCTGGTCGCGGCTGAGCACTTCACCGGCATGCCGCGCCAACACCACCAGCAGGTTGTATTCGCCGCTGGACAGCTCCACCGGCTGCTCACGCCACACCACGGTGCGCTCCGACAGGTCGATGCACAGGTTGCCCATGTGGATCTGATCGTTGGCCACCTGGGGCTCCGACAAACTGCTGCGCCGCAGCAAGGTACGCACGCGGGCCAATAGCACGCGCGGCTCGCAGGGTTTGGTCACATAGTCGTCGGCGCCCATTTCCAGACCCAACACCTGGTCGTGGCTGTCGTCGCGAGCGGTGAGCATCAGGATCGGCAGCCCTGCCGAATCGGCGCGCAGCAGGCGGCACACTTGCAGGCCGTCGAGCCCCGGCAGCATGAGGTCGAGGATCACCAAGTCCGGCGGATTGAGGCGTGCGCGTTCCCGTACGTGGTCGCCACGGCTGAGCACACTGACGTGATAACCATTGCGCTCCAGGTAGCTGGCAATCAGCTCCGAGAGTGCGGCGTCGTCTTCCACCAGGAGGATGTTGGGCATGAAGGTGTTTCCAAAAAATACAGTGATAGGTCGTACACAAATCCAATGTGGGAGGAGGCTTGCCTCCGTTGGCGGTGCTTCAGATGCAGAGTCGTTGACTGATTCACCGCCACCGGGGGCAAGCCCCCTCCCACATTGGATCGTCAGTTTTTGCAAGGTTGTGCAAGGATATACGCCCTCGGCGCCCCGCGCGCCGCACCTTACATTTCTTCACAGACCACCTACACAGCTTCACAGCACCGCGGCGCAGGTGAACTTAGGATGCGCCAGTCACTATTGGGATAAGAGCATGTCGAAGAATCTGTTTGCGCCGTTTTGCCTGTTGGCCCTGACGCTGGCCCTGAGTGCCTGTGACAAATCAGCCGCCGAAGCGCCGGAAATGCCCCTGGCCAAAGTGCGCATCGAAACCCTTGAGGCCAAGCCCCTGTCCATCACCAGCGAGCTGAGCGGACGCATCGCCGCGCCGCGTGTTGCCGAAGTGCGCGCGCGGGTGGCTGGCGTGGTGATGCAGCGGGTATTCAAGGAAGGCCACGACGTCAAACAGGGCGACGTGCTGTTTCGTATCGACCCGGCCCCGTTCAAGGCCGATCTGGACAGCGCCCAGGCCAACCTGAGCAAGGCCCAAGCCAACGCGTTCCAGGCGCGCCTGCAAGAGCAGCGCTACAGCCAATTGGTGGAAGGCAACGCCATCAGCGGCCAGGACTACGACAACGCCCGCGCCAACCTGCGCCAGACCAACGCCGAAGTCGCCGCCAATAAAGCCGCCGTCGAACGCGCCAAGTTGAACCTGGGATATGCCACTGTGACGGCCCCAATTTCCGGGCGTATCGGCCGGGCGCTGGTGACCGAAGGCGCACTGGTCGGCCAGAACGAGGCCACGCCCCTGGCGATCATCCAGCAACTGGACCCGATTCACGCTGACCTCACTCAATCCACCCGCGAACTGAACGACCTGCGCCGCGCCTTTCGCGCCGGCAGCTTGAAGCAGGTCGGTCAGGACCAGGCCAAGGCCACGCTGATCCAGGACGACGGCAGCCTGTATCCGCTGCCGGGCAAATTGCTCTTCGCCGACATCAGCGTCGACCCCGGCACCGGGCAGATCATTCTGCGCAGCGAGTTCCCCAACCCGGACCTCGACCTATTGCCCGGCAGCTTCGTGCGAGTGCGCCTGGAGCAAGCGGTCGACAAACAAGGCATCAGCGTGCCGCAACGCGCTATCAGCCGTGACAGTGCTGGTATCCCGATGGTGCTGCTGGTGGATGCCGAGCAAACCGTCAGCCAGCAACCGGTGCAATTGGGTGCGGTGATCGACGATCGCTGGATCGTCAGCAGCGGCCTCAAGCCCGGTGATCGCATCGTCGTCGAAGGCCTGCAACACGCGCGCCCCGGTGAAAAAGTCCAGGTAGACGACAGCCCGACGCCACTCGCTCAGGCTTCCGGCCAATAAGGATTATTCGACCATGCCGCAGTTCTTTATTGACCGCCCGATCTTCGCCTGGGTGGTTGCCCTGTTTATCCTCCTGGCCGGTTTACTCGCCATCCCGCAGTTGCCGGTGGCCCAGTACCCCAACGTGGCGCCGCCGAAAGTCGAGATCTACGCGGTGTACCCCGGCGCCTCGGCCCAGACCCTGGATGAAAGTGTGGTCAGCCTGATCGAGCAGGAGCTTAACGGCGCCGATCACTTGCTGTACTTCGAATCCCAGAGCAGCCTGGGTTCGGCCACCATCACTGCCACCTTCCAACCCGGCACCGACCCGGAAATGGCCCAGGTCGATGTGCAGAACAGGCTCAAGGCCGTGGAGCCACGCCTGCCCCAGGCGGTGACCCAGCAAGGCTTGCAGGTAGAAAAAGTCTCCGCGGGTTTCCTGCTGCTGGTGACCTTGACCTCCAGTGACGGCAAGCTCGATGACGTAGCGCTCAGTGATTACCTCGCGCGCAACGTAATGAACGAACTCAAGCGCCTGGACGGCGTGGGCAAGGCGCAGTTGTACGGCGCCGAACGGGCCATGCGCATCTGGATCGACCCGCAGAAGCTGATCGGTTTCAACCTGACCCCGGCCGACGTCAACAACGCGATCAGCGCGCAGAACGCCCAGGTTTCCGCTGGCAGTATTGGTGATTTGCCGGGCACCAAGACCCAGGAAATCACGGCGGCTATCCTGGTCAAGGGCCAGCTTTCCACCCCGGCGGAGTTCGCCGACATCGTGCTCAAGGCCAATCCGGACGGTTCCACCGTTCGCGTCGGCGACGTGGCGCGGGTAGAAATCGGCAGCCAGGAATACCAGTTTTCCACGCGCCTGAACGGCAAGCCATCCACCGCCGTCAGCGTGCAACTGGCGCCCGGTGCCAACGCGCTGAACACCGCGACCCTGGTGCGGGCGAAGATGGATGAGCTGTCACGCTACTTCCCGGCCAATGTGGAATACAAGATTCCGTACGACACCTCGCCCTTCGTCAAAGTCTCGATCACCAAGGTGGTCTACACCTTGCTGGAGGCCATGGCGCTGGTGTTTGCAGTGATGTTCCTGTTCCTGCAGAACGTGCGCTACACGCTGATCCCTACCCTGGTGGTACCGATTGCGCTGATGGGCACCTTTGCCACGATGCTGTTGCTGGGTTTCTCGATCAACGTTCTGACCATGTTCGGCATGGTGCTGGCCATCGGCATTTTGGTGGACGATGCGATTGTGGTGGTGGAGAACGTCGAACGGATCATGGTCACCGAGGGACTCTCGCCCAAGGACGCAACGAAGAAAGCCATGGGCCAAATCACCGGCGCCATCGTCGGCATTACCCTGGTGCTGGTGGCGGTGTTCCTGCCGATGGCGTTCATGGCGGGCTCAGTGGGGGTGATTTACCAGCAGTTCTCGCTGTCGATGGCCACTTCGATCCTGTTCTCGGCATTCCTCGCCCTGACCTTGACCCCGGCCTTGTGCGCCACCCTGCTCAAGCCGATAGCCAAGGGCGAGCACCATGCCAAGCGCGGTTTCTTCGGCTGGTTCAACAAACGCTTCGAGCAACTCACCGACCGCTATGAAGGCTGGGTGGCCTATGCCCTCAAGCGCAGCGGCCGCTACCTGCTGATCTACCTGGTGCTGCTGGTGGGCCTGGGCCTGATGTTCATGCGCCTGCCCGCCTCGTTCCTGCCGGTGGAAGACCAGGGCTACACCATCACCGATATTCAGCTGCCGCCGGGCGCGAGTAAAAACCGCACGGTGCAGGTGGCCGAGCAGATCGAAGCGCACAACGCCGAGGAGCCTGGGGTGGGTGACACCACCATGATCATGGGCTTCAGCTTCTCCGGTTCGGGGCAGAACGCCGCGTTGGCGTTTACCACCTTGAAGGATTGGTCCGAGCGCAGCAGCGAGGATTCGGCCGCATCGATTGCTGAGCGCGCCAATATCGCGTTCAGCGAATTGAAAGACGCGATTGCGTACTCAGTGCTGCCACCACCAGTGGACGGCCTGGGCACGTCCAGCGGTTTCGAGTTCCGCCTGCAGGACCGCGGTGGCGTCGGCCATGCCGCGTTGATGGCAGCGCGCAGCGAGTTGCTGGCGTCAGCCGAGAAAAGCCCGATCCTGGCCAACGTGCGCGAAAGCGCCCTGGCCGAAGCGCCGCAAGTGCAGCTGGAAGTGGACCGTAAGCAAGCCAACGCCTTGGGCGTGTCGTTTGCGGATGTGGGGAATGTGCTGTCGTCGGCGATTGGCTCGGCCTACGTCAACGACTTCCCCAACCAGGGCCGCATGCAGCGCGTGGTGGTGCAAGCCGAAGGCGACCAGCGCAGCCAGGTGGCGGACCTGATGAAAATCAACGTGCGTAATAACGCCGGGAAAATGGTGCCGCTGTCGGCATTTGTCGAAGCCAAATGGACCCAGGGCCCGGCGCAACTGACGCGGTATAACGGCTACCCTGCCATCGCCATTTCCGGCGAGGCAGTCCCCGGGCACAGCACCGGCGAGGCGATGGAGGAAATCCAGCGCCTGGTAAGCCAACTGCCAGCGGGCCTGGGTCAGGAATGGACCGGGCTGTCGTTGCAGGAACGCTTGTCCGGCGCACAGGCACCGATCCTGCTGGGCCTGTCGCTGCTGATCGTGTTCCTGTGCCTGGCCGCGCTGTATGAAAGCTGGTCGATCCCCACCTCGGTGTTGCTGGTGGTGCCACTGGGCGTGCTCGGCGCAGTACTGGCGGTAACCTTGCGGGGCATGCCCAACGATGTGTTTTTCAAGGTCGGCTTGATCACCATCATCGGCCTGTCGGCGAAGAACGCGATCCTGATCATCGAGTTCGCCAAGGACCTGTATGACCAGGGTGAAGACCTGATCGAAGCCACGTTGAAGGCTGCGCGCTTGCGCCTGCGTCCGATCATCATGACCTCGCTGGCGTTTATTCTCGGCGTGGTGCCATTGGCGATTGCCACCGGGGCCAGTTCGGCAAGCCAGCAGGCGATTGGTACGGGCGTGATTGGCGGGATGATTACCGCGACGTTGGCGGTGGTGTTTGTGCCGGTGTTCTTTGTGGTGGTGATGAAGCTGGTGCGCAAAAAGCGCTGATGCGAACAGCCGGCGGGTTGTAGCGAGCAACCCGCTCGCTACAAAAAATGCGCTAAGGTGCTCACAGGTAACCATCTGTGAGCTGCCATGCCCTTCCTCGCCCGTACCCACCCTCGCCTCTCCGCCGCCGCCGTACTGGGTCTTGCCGCAGGCATCCTGATGCCCGCAGAAACACTCATCAGCAAAATCCTGATCGGCTGGAACGCCGGGGTCTGGACCTACCTGGTGCTGATGCTGTGGCTGACCAGCCGCGCCAAGGCCGAAGACGTCAAACGCATCGCCGAAGTCGAGGACGAAAACGCCGGGCTGGTGCTGTTCATGGTGTGCATCGCCGCCATCGCGAGCCTGGCGACCATTACTTTCGAATTGGTGGGCAGCAAGGAGTTGGCCACCGGGCAACGCCTGTTGCACTACGGTTTCACCGGGCTGACGGTCATCGGCTCATGGCTGCTGATCGGGGTGATTTTCAGCGTGCATTACGCCCGGCTCTATTACACCTGGGCAGGCAAGGAACCGGCGCTGCGTTTCGCCGAAGGGTTGCTCACGCCCAACTACTGGGACTTCCTGTACTTCTCCTTCACCATCGGCGTGGCCGTGCAGACCTCGGATGTGGGCGTCGCCACCCGTGGCCTGCGCAAGGTTGTACTGGCGCAGTCGTTGATCGGCTTTCTGTTCAACACCGCGATACTGGGGTTCTCGATCAATATCGCCGCCGGCCTGTTCGGCTAGCCTTGCACAAACCTTCTAGACGCTCATTAGCGGATGGGCGCCAATAGCCTCACTTATTCCTCAACGGTGATGTATGGCCGCGCACAATTGGATCGACCTGTCTCAGGACGCCGACACTGGCATCGAGACCCTGCGCGCGCATTTTGAAGGCCATGCCTATGACCCCCATTGGCATGACAGCTACCTGATCGGCGTCACCGAACAAGGCGTGCAGCAATTCAACTGCCGCCGTGCCCGCCACAACAGCGTGCCCGGCCAGGTTTTTTTGGTGGAGCCTGGCGAAGTGCATGACGGCGACGCGCCCACGGCGGACGGCTTCACCTACCACATGCTGTACCTCGACCCACAGTGGCTGGCGCGGGAAGTGAGTGCGGTATTTGAAGAAGCGCCGGTCAACAGTCAATTGGGCTTCGCCAGCACCCTGGCCAACGACCCACGCCTGGCGCTCTCCACCAGCCAAGCCTTCCAGACACTGCACAGCGGTGAACTGCGCATCGTGCGGCAACGGGCAATGGACCACTTGCTGGAATGCCTCACCGACCAACTCTACTGGCGCACCCGCTACCGCGAAGATCCGCGCCTGCCGCGGGTGGCCCACAAGGCGCGGGAATACCTGCATGACCACCTGCATCAGGACGTGGGCATGGACGAACTGGCCCTGGCCTGCGGCGTCGACCGCTTTCGTCTGAGTCGCGCCTTCAAAAGCGCTTTCGGCCTGCCGCCCCATGCCTACCTGGTGCAACTGCGCCTGGCCCGCGCGCGCCACTTGCTGGGCAAGGGCGCGCAACCGGCCGATGTGGCGATTGCCTTGGGCTTCGCCGATCAAAGTCACTTGGGCCGCTGGTTCGTGCGCGCCTATGGCCTGACACCGGCGGCGTACCGCAAGCGCTGCTCAAACGTTCCAGACAGCTAAGTCACGGGCTTGCAAGGATGGACACCACTGATCTGTTCACTGGAGTCCCGTCCCATGCTGTCTACCTTGCTGCCCTTCGCGCTATTTGCCTTCGTCGCCTCCATTACGCCCGGCCCCACCAACATCCTGGTGCTGAGCAACAGTGCCCGCTATGGCCTGCGGGCGGCATTGCCGATCATCCTCGGGGCTTGTGCCGGTGCAGCGGGCATTGTGCTGATAGTGGGTTCGGGGTTCGGTGAGTCGCTGATTCATCTGCCCAAGGTACAAGCCACCCTGCAGTGGGTCGGCGTCGCGTGGCTTAGCTACCTCGCCTGGCAGATTTTCAGTGCGCCCGCCCAGGCCCTTGAGCGCGATGCATCCCACAAGCGCCTGGGCCTGCTCGGCGCCGCCAGCCTGCAACTGGTCAACCCCAAGACCTGGATGATGGCGTTGGCGGTGGTCAGTGTGTTTGCGGGGCAAGGAGACGGGCGTCAGGCGCATGTGCTGACCCTGTCCCTGATGTTTTTTGTGGTGTCCCTGCCGTGTCTTGGCATGTGGGCGGTGCTGGGCGCCGGATCGACCCGGCTGCTGGGCTCGGCCAGGGCCATGCAACGGTTCAATCGGTTAATGGCGATCTTATTGCTGGTGTCGGCCTGGATGAGTGTGTGGACACAGGGCTAGAACCGACGAATGGCAGAGCGAACCTGTTAGTTCTGACAGTTGCCAACCCTGCTCTTATAGCGCGCAATAGCTTCACCCACAGGGATTCATCGGAGCTGGCGAGATGCCTGGACAGAGTACGTTGATCAACAATTTGCTGCGCAACGGCAACTTCAGCAAATTTGGCGCCGACTGGACCACGCAAGACAGCGTGGACTACTCACGCCAGTATTGCCGCGTACTCACCGGTCAGGCTTCCCAAGTCATTGACGCCAGTGCCGAAACAACCTATCTGCTCGAGTTCTGGAGCCAGGTCCTGTTTAAAGGTAACGGCACGCTTTCTATCCGTTCCAACGTGCCCGGTGCCGACTTGGAAGTTGAGCTCAACGACTTCCATGTTTGGAGATGGCAGCAAATCAGCTTCACCACGCCACCGGCGACAACCCTCCTCACCGTGGCTATCACCGGCACCAGCGGAGAAGTGTGTGTCGACGAGATGCAACTGACCCTGGATACGGGCATCCCGCCCCGACCTGAGTTGGTGCTTAACGGGGATTTCTCCAACAACATGGATCACTGGAGTACCGAAGGCTCCCCGATCGGCTCCGGCACTCATTTTGACGGTAGTACCTTTCAGTGCACCCTGGGCGGCCGCGCCCGGCAAACCGTCCCTGTCACCGGAGGAAACACCTACGAATTTTCCTTTCGCTCGCGCAGTGATTTTGGCGGGCATGGGTTCTGCCGATTCGAAGTTGAGCCATCCGGCACGTTTGCGGAAATTCGCGTAGATGCGTCGAGCTGGACCACCTATCCAGAGGAACTGGCGATGCCCGCCAGCGCTACCGCGCTAACCATCATTCTTATTGGCATTGATGGCGCAGAATTTTTCGATGATGTCTCGTTGAGACGCAAAGCTTGAGCCTATCCGCAACCACTGCGCCTCCATCCAGGACGTGAACCGGAGTCGCGATCACTATGTAGAGGAGATGTCGCCATGACAGCCGTTCAAGAAATACTCACCCCAAAATCATCCCAAGAGCTTAATCATTTCAAAGGAACAATCGACGGGAAGGACTTTACTGCCACTGTGTTTTCCATCTCCAAGACGGCGGACCGATGGACTGTTTCCGGCACTCAAGTCGTCGTTCCGGGTGTCCGTCATAAAATCCAGCTTTCGTTTCCGACGGCTTTAACGGAAGGCGTTTACAAACTGGAAGACGAACGTCATCAGATTAGGCTGACCTATACAACAGATGACTTGTTGGATCCCATCTTTATACGCGGTGATACAGGCCTCATTGACTTGACCACCATAGACCCAGCCAATGATCACGTTGAAGGCGGATTGCTAAACATCCTCACACACGATGATGGAAATCCTGTCTCTACCATCACTGCGTTGTTCAGGGTGCGTTGAGCCCTGAGCGATAACCTAAAGCCATCGCCCAGACACCCAAAAAGGAAGCCGAAGCTTCCTTTTTGGATTACCGCACAGGCTTTTACCAGCTATAGCGCAACCCCACGTTAACGCCCCACGGTTGATCTACATGCTTGCCTTGGCTGTGTTCAAAGTCGCCATGCAACTGCAGGTTCTGCGAGAGCGACACCGCCACACCCGCGCCAAACTCGGCACGCGAGCCCGACAGATCATTCTTGAAGACTTGGCCGTTCACCCGCGCTTTGTTATCGCTGGCAAACTCGTGGGCCACTGCAGCGCGAAGATATGGCTGAACCACACTGCCGTCATTCATGATGAAATCGCGGCCTACCGTCACACCCAATTTACCCAGCACAGAGTGAGTATTTTCACCTTTTGCCTTGAGGCCGTTGTCCAGATCATACTTCTTGCCCTTGACCACCACCGTAGAGGCCTGAGCAAAGGGCTCAATGAAGAACGCGTCATCCAGTTTGATGTGGCGCCCCACTTCCGCCGATGCACCAATACCGTTGGTTCCATACTTGCCTTTAGCCTGGGCACCATCGCTCATGCCGACCTTGGATTCGTTCTCGAAGCGGTTGGCTTTGACCACACCGTCGAAGTAGTAACCGCTGTCCGCATCCATCCACGTTGCATAGAGACCGGCGTAGTAGCTTTTCACTGTTCCGGAGGTGCCACGGCTCAAGTCCAGGTCCGAGGTGCTGTGCCCCGCCATGACACCGACCAGCCAATTGCTGTCTTCGCTCAGCGGTGTATCTGCACCGAGGGAGAACCCGCGCTGAGTCTGTTTGAAACCCGTACCGTTGGCATCAGAGACTGTGTATTTATTGCCATAACTACGAATCCAACCGCCGGCCTGGGCATCATTGTGCCGCAATTCGCCCATGCGACTGCGCAACGAGGTCATCTCGCCGTACCACACGGTAGGCGCGGTATTGAGCAGCGCCAGTACCGAACGCGTGCCCGGGCTGATAGTGCGTGCGCTGGGGTCGAGAAACCAGTCGTTGCCATCCTGCTTAAGGCCATAAGACCAGGCACCGATATCCACGGCGCCTCCCGCCAGAGAGAACTCCGCGTCGCCGCCACCGGTATGCACGATGTGCACGTCACCGGGGGAAACAGGTTCCAAACCACTGCTGGCCACTAACAAACTGTGTTGGCCGGTAGCTTCCCCGGTGATATTCAGGAAATCGTTCGAGCCGACCGCAAAGTCGGCGCCCATCACGAACGTGCCGTTACCACTGAGGGTGTCCAGGTTCAACTGGTAAAACGCATCGGTCTCACCGAATTTCACCGTACCGCCAGCGAGATCCAGGTCCCCCACCAAGCTGTCACCGGTCAGGTTCCAGAACGACCCATCAGCAATGCTCAACGTGCTGACGTTCAACAAAGCGCCCGTCAACGATGCGTTGTTGTGCAAATTCAAGTTGGCATTGCTGCCAGCTTCAACGATGACATTGCCATTCAAGTGGCTGTTATTGACGTTCATATTGGCCGTCGCACCACCGGTCACTTCCAGCAGGTTGCCGTTGCCGCCGATCAATTGAGAGCCGTTGTTCACCTCGATGGTTGCCGTCGGCACCCGACCCGGCAAGCCGGCGACCAGAATTGCCGCGCCGGTTTGACCTTCGACTGTCGTCTGATCCAGGACCAGTGAGCCATCTTGAGTGGTTCCGGCCACACGGGTAAAACGAACACCATTTTGCTCACCCAACAGCACACTATTCTGGGCAAACGCAGAACCGCCGATTAACAACACGCCGGTGCTGCCGACGGCAGTCCCTTGTACCAGGGAATCCTGCAAATACAGTTCACTGAATTGAGTCGCCGATGCACCCGCTTGTGCGCCCTTTATCGTGCTGTGACTGACGTCTGCACGAGAACCACCCGGCGTCGAGCTATAACGATTGAGTACCAGGCCGATAGATTGGGCACTTTCCAGATGGCTGCCGGAAATGGTCGCGCTGCCGTTGGTCAGCTCCATCGCTGACGCGCCCGCAGCACTGGCTTTAACAGTCGCGGCGTCCAGGCTCACAGTGGAACCTTCCTGGGCAACAATACGCTCAATGGCGCTGCCACTATTCACGGTCAATTGCGCACCCAGGCTAAGGATGGCACCGGTAGTTGCTCCGTTGACGGTCAGGCTGGAGCCGGCCTGCAGCGCCCAGTTTTTTACTGCCTCTCCAGACTCAATAACTTTGGATTCACCTGGGGCGACGACTTCCTGACTTGCCTGGCTTTGTACCGATACGCCCAGCAACAGGCCCAGTGAAGACACCTTGACAGCCGCACTTATGGGGGAAAGTTTAAAAAAATACTTGATGGACATGCTGTAACACTCGCTCTAACTAAATGCCATGAATCAGTGGCATGACTCGTTCCGAAGGAGTGGAGCCAGACCTGTAGAGGCCGCGAGGTTATAGTTGGGGGAGGTAGGCGTAAGTAGGATAAATCTGAAGAGCGCAGAAGAACTGAGTGGTGCAACCGTAGTAAAAAGCACCGAGACACATCATGTCTCGGTGCTTGTCGCACGCCTTGGGTTACGCGGGCGTTCCATCGCAATAGTTATTGGACGTCACCATACGAATCGGAACAACCGCAGGTATCGATCGTGCCGGTGTTCCGGCGATGTCCAGAGAGTATTGGAACCAGAGCGTATTCCACGGCGCGGCGGCACCGACCACTTTGAGATGCGGATCGAACGGTTTGAGTTGGAAGATAAACCCTTTCGCCGCCATCTCCGCGTCCAGCGTAACTGAAGCTGTACCGCGTGTAGCCTCGATAGGGATATCGCCTAGAAGTCCCGTGGAAGCAACAAACTCAACGGTGATTTGTTTTCCATCCGCAAAAAACTCAGAATTTGGCGGAATCCTCACCTCAACATACTTCTCACTCCACGGCGTACCGGCATCTGTCGGCCGCAAGGAATCACAGATAAGCCTGCCTCTAGGATCCATGCTCCAGGGTCCCAAATGGAGAAACTCCGCCGGGTCGAGTTGATGAGTAATGGCATCGTCCACTCTCACGGACGTGCTATCCGAGTAGTTGCTATTGCTTGCCCCGGAGCGGCTCACACCATAGAACACCGGAATATCGTCGCCATTGCCTCCCGCAGCAATCGCAGTTTTATCTACCTCGATTTCAACCTCAGTGCCAGGCCCATCGCCAGGCCCAACGGTGTATGAGCCTGCCGGGTTCAACTTGCTCCCCCAATACAGCGTAACGACGTCGTCTTCTTCCGGCTCAGGGTCGACAGACCACAAATCGAAGGTGGCCAGGATGGGGCCAACGTGATCGATGTCGGCGGAGTTCAGATAGTTCGTCGTGGGGGCCGACGCGGGGCCGGTGATGGTGACGATGTCCAGGTCTGGGCTAGGCTCGCCCGGAACCGGACCCGGAGGCCCAACAACGCTTAAATCAACACTCACCAGAGTGTCATCGGTCGGAGAATTGGTAGAGCCGGTCCTGATGATGTCATAACTGGCCGTCACCGAAACCGGGCCTTCCTGATCGGCGTACTCGTCCACAATCAGTTGGCCAGGAACCGTGAATTCGAACGGAAAAACCCCGCTTAGAGGCGCCAGAGCGGTGGTCTGGTCGCCCCAATGCAACCTGTATTGATCGCTCGGCTCCCATGCATATTGTGGAATGGCCCCCTTCACGCCGGCCTGCCATGCTTCGATATCCACCATCCCACCAGAGGGTGGTGCAACGATTACAAGAGGATCCAGGTTCAGGTTTGCACTGCGCTTAAGCCTGCGCCCGGTGGGGATTCTGGAAATCTCGCTGTAATTGCCGGCAGCGTCGACGAATTGGCAGTAGGCAAATAAAATGCCATCAGCCATATCAGCAATGGCTGAAATAGGTACGTTGAACACTGTTCCACCAGCCTCCATGGGTTTGCTGCCCAAAGAGGGCGCATCGTCGGGCGGCTGGATGGCGGTAAGCCAGACCCGGGCCACGGTGTCCCCCGCCTCATAATCCCCGTAGCCAGGAATATCAAGCTCAAACCCTCCGGGGTTCAGGTCCAAGGTCTCTTGCGTAATATCAACACCGAGAGGCAATGAAGCCGGCCAACCAACTCTTGCAGGTGCTTCACTCTTACCGGGCGCTTTGTAAGGACCGTACAGATCAATTCTGACCCGTTGTTGGGCAGAGAAATCTAAATAGTCACTGCCCGAACCGGGCCTTACTTTAAACCTGAGATCAAACTCACCATGGCCGAGGGGTGCGATATTGATGGTCACCTGAACGAAAGGTCCCGACGGTTGAACTGGAAAGAAAATGGGATCCAGCGGTATCCAGAAGGCTTGCCCAACCACGCTGAATTCGATCTGCAGTACGTCCCCGTCATCCGGGAAGGCCCAGATGGGGCAGTCAACCCTCAAACCGCCATCGCTGTCCAAGTGCGGCCGCCAGATTAAACCGCTTGTACCATTGAGGGCCTGAGGAAAAATCGGCGCAGCCAGGTTGGGGTCTTCCCAGCCCGCCACACTTGCTTTTTTTGAACGGTTAATTGCCATCTCAGTTTCTCCTTGCCAGTAGTAAGGCGCTCAAGAATGACCCGGGTATGTTGTCGGCCGCTCAGCAACCGAAACAGCCGCCAGCCCGTACATAACCAAGTTCAAATCAAGCACGATGAAGAACGATCAATTAATCTTTAATTACCCTTCACAGCCACGAATGGAAACTTCGCTTTTTAGTCCGGACCATCACCACCAGGTCCACAAAACAGTGGCAAACTATGTGATTTACGCCGATCAATTTTTATATAACGAATCGATGAGCTGCCTATGCGAGTTTTATTACGCCATACCGTGAACTCAGCATAAGCGCCTGCCTCGTCTTTCATGGGTTTTACATAAGGAACATAAGGCACGACACATTCGTAATAACCCTGAGCCTCATGGGCGGCCGACCAATAATCCACAAACACCTCAGTGGTTTCCGGGATAGGCTGGTTGCCGCCGAAGCCAAGCGTACCCTGCCATTTCAGCCGCACTTCGTCCCCTATCTTGATATCAGGATGTTTGAGCACGTGAACACGAACCCCGTCCCAGATGGGTGGGTCGGTGTCACAGTTCAACCAGGCGTTACTGTTTGCATGTGGAAATTCCGGCCGAGGAAATCTAACTGGCGGGGCTATATTTATATTCACCAGTTGACTGGGCGCCAGTTGATCATTCACACCATTACGGGTTCGATAACTCACTGGGAACGCCGGGTTATTGGGTGTTTCAGCAACCACCGACCAGGCAATAGGGGTAAATGTCACCAAGGCCCCTGCTACGTCCCCGGGCTGTACATGATAGGAGGCCACTGGCTCTTCTTTATCTCCCCAATACAAGTCCAACCACTTACCGACACTCGGACCGTCGGGCAGCGCGACGGTCGCCGTGACAGGTTGATCCGAATCACTGAAATCCAAGTGGTTGGCCGTATCGGAAACCGCACCGCGAATCTCGACCCGCTCCAAGTGTCGATTCAACTCTTCAGGTGCCTGATCATGATCCACGCCAAAGACCCGGAAGTCGGCATCGACATGCCGCACGGGCGATGGAATGGCCGTCGGAACGCCTGCACGATAAATGAAGTATTGGACCGGTAGATGGGTCTGCAGGTAACCCTTCTGGATCAACGTAGACCACGGCACCGGCACCACTTTCGGAAAACCCTCGACCCCCTCTCTTGCCAGAACAATACCGTCCCAGCTGACCACTACCTCGTCTGCCGGATCCCAATCGAAATAGGCTTCAAACCTCACATTGACGCCCGCACGTGCATCCGCGCGATCAATCAGGCCGTCAAATTCGTAGGCAAGGACCTGGGGTGGTTTAAGCCCACTTGGAGACGGTTTCAAATTGATATAGACGGGCGTAGGCCCCGAATAATTGGTCTGCTGGTTACCTGCCCGGTCACGCAGGCCATAACGAATAAACCGCGGGCCATTCGGTAATTGTCGAAACAAAATAGAAGGCATGGTGACTAGCAACGGATCCTGAACAGTCGTGAGCGTGTACGTATAGTTGGCCTCGAAGGGGTTTGACTCTTCGTTCAATAATAGAAATATCAATATATCGTCATAGGGTTGGGCATCTATATACCTGGGAATACGCAGACCCGTGTTCTCATACTTGCTCAAATACTCTTCAGTGACGCCGTGCTCGATGATCTCGTTGTTTATGAAGGTCGCAGGCTGCAAAGGCCCCGTCCCACCGGGCGGTATCCAGTCCAGTGTGAAGGTCGTGGTATATGGGCAGTGTTCTATGCCGCCGGGTCCGTCAACATAATAGGTAAGGTCATAGGAGCCGCTGATCTTCAGCCAGTTTCCGCCTATGGTCAGCTCCACAGGGAAATCGTCTTCCTGGCTGAGTGGCCCTTCTAATGGAATCGGTGTCAGCGGATAGGCTGGCTCAGGCGTATGAGGCTGGATGAAGAAGTGGACATAGTCCGTCTCACCCTCTTGGGCAGGGAACCTCCAGATGTTCTTCAACTGAATTTTTATCGGGTGGTACAAAAACTCAGTGGGAATCAATCCGACTGGATCACCCTCAATGGCATCCACTACTACAGCGGCCTCAAGTGACGATACCTGCCCTTCTGAACGGCCGCAGAAGGATTTTTGGGTGGTCTTCGAAAGCGTCATCGTGCGCTCCTTGATGCTCAGACAGACAGGTAGAAAACCATGGCTGGATCAAATTAAGCGCCCATTTCGAACCTCTGGATACTGTCATAAGTAACAGGTAGGCGACCCCTTTCGTCGGATTCCACAGGAGCCTCCCGACGAGCGCCCCCTTGACGCAAGGGTTGTGTTGGTGTTTCCTGAAACCGGTTTCAAGGCAACCTCCAAACTAATAAAAAAGGCTCTACCGTGACTTCCTTTTCCGATGCCCAGCGCTCTCGCGTCACCATGCTCGACGTCGCCCAACACGCCGGTGTATCCAAGGCCAGCGTGTCGCGCTTTATCGGCGACGACCGTGCCCTGCTCTCCGATGCCATTGCCTTGCGCATCGAGCAAGCCATCGAACAGCTTGGCTACCGCCCCAACCAGATGGCCCGTGGCCTGAAACGTGGCCGCACCCGTCTGATCGGCATGCTGGTAGCCGATATCCGCAACCCCTATTCCATTGCCGTGATGCACGGCGTCGAAACCGCCTGCCGCCAGCACGGCTACAGCCTGGTGGTGTGCAACACCGACCGCGACGACGAGCAGGAAAGCCAACACCTGGCTGCACTGCGCTCGTACAACATCGAAGGGCTGATCGTGAATACCCTCGGCCATCACCTCGATCAACTGCTGGAACTGCAACGGGAAATGCCTCTGGTGCTGGTGGACCGCAAGGTCGAGCCGCTGCACAGCGACCTGGTGGGGCTGGATAACCCGGCAGCAGTGCGCATGGCGGTGGAGCATCTGGAACAACAGGGTTATCGCGAGGTATTGCTGGTGAGCGAAGCCGCCGATGGCACCAGTTCACGGGTAGAACGCTTGGGCAGTTTCAAGGCCGAAATTGCCCGGCGCCCGGCGCTGACCGGCGCGGTGCTGGAGTTGGATGGCAACCTCGAAACCGGCCTAAAGAATTTTCTCGCCAAGCCCGGCCCCAAGGCGGTGTTCTGTGCCAACGGCGTCGCCGCGCTGGCCTGTACTCATGCGCTCAAGACGCTGGGCTGCAACTTGTTTGAAGACGTGGGCCTGATCGCCCTGGATGACCTGGATTGGTATCCGTTGGTGGGCAACGGCATCACCGCCCTCGCCCAGCCGACCGAGGCAATTGGCGCCAGCGCGTTCGACTGCCTGCTCAAACGCTTGCGCGGTGACGATGCACCCACGCGCACCCTGGACTTCCTGCCACAACTGATCGTTCGCGGTTCTACCCACCGTCGATAATTTTTTTGCACAAAAATGAAACCGGTTTCAGAGGTAAACAACAATGCATAAATACCCCGTCTCCATCAGCCTTTCGAGCTACGGCGCCGACTTGGTCCGCCAGCAAGGCCAGTTGAGTTTTGTCCAGCTATTGGCCGCCGCCGGTGCCCAACGCATCGAGTGGCGAGAAGAGTTGCTGACCGGCGAAAACGCCGCCGAACTCGCCCAGGCCGCTGCCGAAAAAGGGCTGGAAGCCGTGTTCTCATCGCCCCTGGAACTGTGGGTCGCCGGTCGCGCCCAACCCAACGCCGAACTGAACGCGACCCTGGACCGCGCCCAGGCTTTTGGCGCGCGCTGGTTGAAAGTCTCGCTCGGTTACTTCACCGACACTAACGATCTGGAAAGCCTGCACGCCCTGCTCAACCGCCACCCGGTCCATCTGTTGGTGGAAAACGACCAGACTCTGCACGGCGGGCGCATCGAGCCCATGCAGCGGTTCTTCACCGAGGTCGAGCGCCTGGGCCTGCCGGTGAAAATGACCTTCGACATCGGCAACTGGCAATGGCAGGACCAATCCGCCCTCACCGCTGCCCGCCTGTTGGGCCGGCATGTGGACTACCTGCACTGCAAGGCCGTGGCCCGCCGCCCGGACGGCAAGCTGGTCGCGCTGCCGCCTGGCGCCACCGACCTGCAGCTGTGGGAACAACTGCTCAAGCACATGACTCAAGGCATTACGCGGGCGGTGGAATTTCCGCTGCAAGGCGATGACCTGATTGATGTCACCGCCCAACAGGTCGCCACCCTTGCCCTGCTCGGCCAACCCCGCCAGGAGAATGCCCATGTCTGAGATCGATATCCTGTCGTTCGGTGAAACCATGGCGATGTTCGTCGCCGAGCAGACCGGTGATTTGGCGCAGGTCAGCCAGTTTCACAAACGCATCGCCGGAGCCGACAGCAATGTCGCCATTGGCCTGTCGCGCCTGGGCTTCAACGTGGCCTGGCTGAGCCGGGTAGGCAACGACTCACTCGGCCGCTACGTGGTCGACACCCTGCAAAAGGAAGGCCTGGATTGCCGGAATGTGGCCGTCGACCCGCTGCACCCCACCGGCTTTCAGTTCAAGTCCCGCGAAGAAGCCGGCGCCGATCCCCAGGTGGAGTATTTCCGTAAAGGCTCGGCTGCCAGCCATTTATCCATCGCCGCCATCAGCCCTGCGCTGCTGCAAGCCCGCCATTTGCACGCCACCGGGATTCCGCCGGCGTTGTCCGAGGCCACCGGTGAACTGTCCGTCGAGTTAATGACCCAGATGCACAAGGCCGGGCGCAGCGTGTCATTCGACCCGAACCTGCGGCCGTCGCTGTGGGCCAGCCAAGCCCAGATGATCCGCCAGATCAACACCCTCGCCGGCCTGGCCGATTGGGTGTTGCCGGGCTTGAGCGAAGGCCGCCTGCTTACCGGTTTCGACGACCCGGCCGACATCGCCGCGTTCTACCTGGACCAGGGCGCCGAAGCCGTGGCCATCAAGCTCGGCCCCGACGGCGCCTACTACCGCACCCACCTGGACCAAGGCTTCGTCGCCGCCGTACAGGTGGACAAGGTCGTGGACACCGTCGGCGCCGGCGATGGGTTTGCCGTGGGCATGATCAGTGCCCTGCTGGAAAACCTGAGTTTCCCCGAGGCGGTACAGCGCGGTAACTGGATCGGCAGCCGCGCCGTGCAAAGCCGTGGCGATATGGAAGGCCTGCCCACCCGCGCCGAATTACCCACCCGATCCGTTGCGTGACCCACACCCTGTTGCCACAACTACAACAAGCTCAGGAGCAACCTTATGGAAACCGTGAAATTCGCCACCCGTCGTTGGTGGTACATCATGCCCATCGTTTTTATCACCTACAGCCTGGCCTATCTGGACCGTGCCAATTACGGCTTCGCCGCCGCCTCCGGGATGGCCGAAGACTTGATGATCACTCCCGGCATGTCGTCGTTGCTGGGCGCACTGTTTTTCCTCGGCTACTTTTTCTTCCAGGTGCCGGGGGCGATCTACGCGCAGAAGCGCAGTGTTAAAAAGCTGATTTTCGTCAGCCTGATCCTCTGGGGCGGCTTGGCCACCCTGACCGGCGTGGTGTCCAACGCCTACATGCTGATCGTTATTCGTTTCATGCTCGGCGTGGTCGAAGCCGCAGTGATGCCGGCGATGCTGGTGTACCTGTGCCACTGGTTCACCCGCGCCGAACGATCGCGGGCCAACACCTTCCTAATCCTCGGCAACCCGGTGACCATGCTGTGGATGTCGGTGGTGTCGGGCTACCTGGTGCAGCATTTCAGCTGGCGTTGGATGTTTATCATCGAAGGCCTGCCGGCGGTGTTGTGGGCGTTTATCTGGTGGAAGCTGGCCGATGAGCGTCCCAAGGATGCCAAGTGGCTGAGTGACAGCGAAAAGCACAGCCTGGAAACCGCCCTCGCCGCCGAACAGGTGGGCATTAAAGCGGTTAAAAATTACGCCGAAGCGTTCCGCTCGCCCAAGGTGATCATCCTGGCGCTGCAGTTTTTCTGCTGGAGCATCGGCGTGTACGGCTTTGTGCTGTGGCTGCCGTCGATCCTCAAGGCCGGTTTGCAGATGGACATGGTCGAAGCAGGCTGGCTGTCGGCACTGCCGTACCTGGCGGCAGTGATCGGCATGCTGGTGGTGAGCTGGGGGTCGGACAAACTGCAAAAACGTAAACGCTTTGTATGGCCGCCGCTATTGATTGCCTCCATCGCGTTCTATGCCTCCTACGTACTCGGCGCCGAACACTTCTGGTGGTCCTACACCCTGCTGGTGATTGCCGGGGCCTGCATGTATGCGCCTTATGGACCGTTTTTCGCGATCGTCCCGGAAATCCTGCCCGCCAACGTCGCCGGCGGCGCTATGGCGCTGATCAACAGCATGGGCGCGCTCGGCTCGTTCGGCGGTTCGTACCTGGTGGGCTACCTCAATAGCAGCACGGGTTCACCCGGCGCTTCGTACCTGCTGATGAGCGGTGCATTGATGCTGGCGGTGGTGCTGACGATTTTCCTCAAGCCAGGCGCCAGCGACCGTGAGCGCGTGCCCCTGCAAACCCTCGAATTGAAGGTAAAAGCCCAATGAAAAAGTCTGTGGTGTTGTACAAGAAACTCTCCGCGCCGCTGATGGCCCGCCTGCATGAACAGGCCGAGGTCACGCTGATCGAAGCCCTGGACGACACCGGCCTGGCCAAGCTGCGCGACGCCCTGCCGACCGCCCATGGCCTGCTGGGCGCGAGCCTGCGCCTGGATGCCAAATTGCTGGATCTGGCGCCTCACCTGGAGGCGGTAGCCAGCGTGTCGGTCGGGGTCGACAACTACGACATCGACTACCTGACCCAGCGCGGCATCCTGCTCAGCAACACGCCGGACGTGCTGACCGAAACCACCGCCGACACCGGCTTCGCGCTGATCCTCGCCACCGCCCGGCGCGTGGTGGAACTGGCTGATATGGTGCGCGCCGGCCAATGGAACAAAAACATCGGCCCTTCGCACTTTGGCAGCGATGTGCACGGCAAGACCCTGGGCATCATCGGCATGGGCCGCATCGGCGAAGCCCTGGCCCAGCGCGGGCATTTTGGCTTTGGCATGCCGGTGATCTACCACAGCCATTCGCCCAAGCCGGCGGTGGAACAACGCTTTGGCGCGCAATACCGCAGCTTGAACGACTTGCTGGAGCAAGCCGATTTTGTCTGCCTGACGTTGCCGCTTACGGCTGAAACCGAAAAACTGATCGGCGCGCAAGAGTTTACGCGGATGGGCCCCGAGACGATCTTCATCAATATCTCGCGGGGCAAGGTGGTCGACGAAGCGGCGCTGGTCGAGGCATTGCAGCAGCGCACAATTCGGGCAGCGGGGCTGGATGTGTTCGAAAAGGAACCGCTGGATCACGGCTCGCCGTTGCTGCGTTTGAACAACGTGGTGGCAACCCCGCATATCGGCTCGGCGACCCATGAGACGCGAGAGGCGATGGCCACCTGTGCGGTGGATAATCTGCTGGCGGCATTGGCGGGCGAACGGCCAAAAAACCTGGTGAACCCAGATGCCTGGAAACACTAGTTTCTAACACTGCAGAGAACACATGTGGGAGGGGGCTTGCCCCCGATAGCGGTGGATCAGTTATAGATATCTTGACTGACACACCGCCATCGGGGGCAAGCCCCCTTCCACATTTGATTGCGTTGCACAGTGGGTCAGATCACGAACTTGGCCACCATCCCGTTCAAATCCACCGCCAGGCGTGACAGTTCATGGCTGGCAGCGCTGGTCTGGTTGGCTCCCGCCGCCGACTGGGTGGCCAGGTCGCGGATATTCACCAGGTTGCGGTCCACCTCGCGGGACACCTGAGCCTGTTCCTCCGAGGCGCTGGCGATCACCAGGTTGCGCTCGTTGATCAGGCTGATCGACTGGGTAATCTGCTCCAGCGCCACCCCGGCGGCGCGGGCCATTTCCAGGGTGCTCTGGGTACGTTGATTGCTCTGCTGCATCGATTGCACCGCTTCACCGGTGCCGTTCTGGATGCCGGCGACCATTTTTTCGATTTCCTGTGTCGACTGCGCGGTGCGGTGAGCCAGGGCCCGCACTTCGTCCGCCACCACCGCAAAGCCACGCCCGGCTTCACCGGCGCGGGCCGCTTCAATGGCAGCGTTGAGCGCCAGCAGGTTGGTCTGCTCAGCGATCGCGCGGATCACATCAAGCACCTTGCCGATATCGCGGCCCTGAGTGGCCAGGCCTTCGATCATCGCGGCGGTGTTCTGCACGTCCTGGGTCATGGTCTGGATCGCGCCGACGGTTTCCACCACCCGGTCGCGCCCTTCCCGTGCAGCCTGGTTCGACTGGCTGGACGCCTCAGAGGTGGACACCGCATTACGCGCCACCTCTTCGACTGCGGCGGTCATCTCGTTAACCGCGGTGGCCGCCTGATCGATTTCATTGTTCTGTTGCTGCAAGCCTTTGGAGGCTTCTTCGGTGACCGCGCTGAGTTCCTCCGCGGCAGACGCCAGTTGGGTGGCCGAACCGGCGATGTGCTGGATGGTCTGGCGCAGGTTCGCTTGCATCGCGGCCAGGGCGCCGATCAAGCGAGCCGGTTCGTCGTTGCCGTCGTCTGCGATGGTGCTGCTGAGGTTGCCGGCGGCGATGGTTTCGGCCACGGTCACGGCTTTGCGCAACGGCGTGACGATGCTGCGGGTCAGCAACCAGGCCAGTAATACGGTGAGCAACGCGGCGGCGACCGAGACCATAATCACGCCGGTGATGGCACTGTCGTACCCTCGCCCAGCTTCAGCGTCGGCGGTCTTGGCGTCAGCGGCGTTGATGGCAATCAACTTGTTCAGCTGTTCGCCCATCTGATCGGTGCCGTCCTTGATACGGGTATTGATCAGCGCACGCATTTCATCGACCTTGCCTTGCCTGGACAGGGTCAGCATGTCGGCCTGGGCCTTGAGGTAGTTGTCCAGGGTCGTACCAAATGTCTTGTACAAAGCCGCCTCTTCCGGCCCGGCGGGCAGCGTGGCGTAACCGGCCTGGGCGGTCTTGACCTTGTCGGCCAACACACCGATGCGGGTTTCTGCTTCCTGCAAAGCGGCCGGTTCACGGTTGACCAGCACGCGAAAGGACAGGATGCGCAGGCGCAGCACGTTTTCCGTAATCGTGCCCAGGTACGTCACGCTGGGCAGCAGGTTGGCACTCATGGCCACTGACGCCTCGCGAATCAGGGTCATGCGGTTGACCGCAAACACTCCAAGAACAACTACTAACAGCGCGATGAACGCGAAACCCAGAGAAGCACGAGGGGCGATATTCAGGTGACGGAGGGACATAGGCGAGACTCTCAGGAGTAGTGTTTGCGCGCGTCCCTGCCGCGAAACGATCCGCCGGTGTCAACGCACCGCTCAGACCTTGGCCCACTGTTGTTATTGAGGGGTGGGCCTATAAACGGTATCGGCCGGCTGCAGCATTTTATGCAGGGGGTTCATAAATATTTTTTTACACTTCTGACGACTAGCGGTTTCTGGCATCCTGCGCCTCCATTTTCTGACCCGAGCCCTCAACTTGTCTGACGCTCAAGCCCCCCGCCCGCGCTATAAATCCGACCTGATCTACGGCCTGGAAGACCGCCCACACTTCACCGCAGCGATCTTTGCCGCGTTGCAGCATGTGCTGGCGAGTTTCGTCGGCATCATCACCCCAACCCTGATCGTCGGCGGTGTGCTCGGCCTGGAAAGCGAAGTGCCGTACCTAGTGAGCATGGCGCTGTTTGTGTCGGGGCTCGGCACTTTTGTGCAGGCACGCAAGTTCGGCCCGATCGGTTCGGGGCTGCTGTGCCTGCAAGGCACCAGTTTTTCGTTTATCAGCGTGATCCTCAGCGCGGGTTTCATGGTCAAGGCCCGGGGCGGCGGCACCGATGAAATCCTTTCGACCATCTTTGGCATCTGCTTTTTCGCGGCGTTTATCGAAGTGGTCCTGAGCCAATTCATCGGCAAACTGCGCAAGCTGATCACCCCGGTGGTCACCGGCACCATCATTACCTTAATGGGCTTATCGCTGATCAAGGTGGCGGTCACCGACATGGCCGGCGGCTTCGGCGCCAGCGACCTGGGTGCCGCGAGCAATATGGGCCTGGCGGCGCTGGTGCTCGTGACCATCGTGGTGCTCAACCGCTTCAACAACCCGTTCCTGCGCCTGGGCTCGATCGTAATCGGCCTGACATTGGGCTTTGTGGTCGCCTGGTGGATGGGCCGCGTCGACCTGGCCGCCTTGCCCCACGTGCCCTTGATCAGCGTGCCGGTGCCGTTCAAGTACGGCTTCTCTTTCGACTGGGTGGCGTTTATCCCAGTGGCAGTGATCTTCCTGATTTCGCCGCTGGAAGCGGCGGGTGATCTGACAGCCAACTCAATGATTTCCCAACAGCCGGTCAAGGGTCCGCTGTATATCAAGCGCATCAAGTCCGGCTTGCTGGCCGACGGCCTCAACTCGGCGATGGCGGCCACGTTCAACAGCCTGCCGATGGTGACCTTTGCGCAGAACAACGGCGTGATCCAGCTGACCGGCGTGGCCAGTCGCTACGTGGCGTACTTCATCGCGGGTTTACTGGTACTGCTGGGGCTGTTCCCGATGATCGGCGCGGTGCTGCAACTGATGCCCAAGCCGGTGCTGGGCGGCGCAACCCTGATCATGTTCGGCACGGTGGCCGTGGCTGGCATCAAGATCCTCGCCGAAGCCGGGCTGCACCGGCGCAATGTGCTGATCGTGGCGATCTCCCTGGGCATGGGCCTGGGCGTCGCCGCCGTGCCGGAAGTACTGCGTGACCTGCCCAAAGCCCTGCACAACATCTTCGAGTCGCCGATTACCGTGGGCGCGTTCTGTGCGATCCTGCTGAACATTTTCCTGCCGGAAGAGTTCATAGAACTGCAAGAAGATGAATTTGATCCGGAGTCCTCCACCCTCAAAGTGATGCAGGACCCGGACGTCACGAAATAGGAGCACTTTTGTATGCGCAAGCTCATGGTTCTATCACTGTTGCTGCTGACCTTGAGCGCCTGCGCGCTGTTCCCCAACCGCGACCCGGTCAACATCAATGTGGTGGGCATCGAGCCACTGCAAAGCCAGGAACTGGAAGTGCGCTTCGTCGTGAAACTGCGGGTGCAAAACCCCAATGAAACGGCGATCGACTACAACGGCGTGGCCCTGGACCTGGAGGTCAATGGCCGGCCGTTGGCGTCGGGTGTCAGTGATCAGGCCGGAAGCATCCCACGCTTTTCCGAGGCCGTTCTGAGGGTCCCCGTCAGCGTTTCTGCGTTCTCGGTGTTGCGCCAGACCCTGGGCCTGAGCCAGACCCAAAGCTTGAACAATCTGCCGTATGTGCTGCGCGGCAAACTCGCGGGTGGGCTGTTTGGCACGATGCGGTTTGTGGATCGCGGCACCCTGGACCTACCCAATACTGCCACTTGGTAAACCTGGAGTTTCTGCAACATGGATGCGTTGCCCACCCTTTACACCGAACGCCTGATTCTACGCCCGCTGACGCTGGACGATGCGGACGCCGTCCAACAGCACTTTCCCCACTGGGACGTGGTGCGTTACCTCAACGCCCTCGTGCCCTGGCCCTACCCGGCCGACGGCGCCCTCGCCTATCTGCAAAACGTGGCCTTGCCGGCCATGGCACGGGGCGAGGAATGGCATTGGTCAATCCGCCTCAAAACCGCGCCTGAACAACTGATCGGCAACGTCAGCCTGATGGATGAAGTGGATAACAACCGTGGCTTCTGGCTGGCGCCCGCATGGCAAGGCCAGGGATTGATGACCGAAGCCAGCGCGGCGGTGACCGACTATTGGTTCGGCGTACTGCAACGCCCCGTGATGCGTGTCCCCAAGGCAGCGCCCAACCTGGGGTCGCGGCGAATTTCCGAGCGTACGGGGATGCGCTTGATCAGGACCGATGAGGGGCAGTTTGTCGAAGGCACCTTCCCACGGGATATCTGGGAGATGACCCGCGAGGAGTGGTTGGAATCCCAATAACCCAAACGCTGAAATCAACTGTGGGAGGGGGCTGCCCCGATGGCAGTGGGTCAGTCACACCTGCACCCATTGACACAGCGTCTTCGCGAGCACGCCCGTTCCCACATTTAGACCCGGTTCAGTCTGTAACAAAGCGCACGCCCGGCTTGGCCCGCTCATCCACCGTCAGCTCAAACACATCCGGGCGAGCGTAGTGCCCCACCACGTCATAGTCATACCGCGCCTTCACCAAGTCATCGGTGTTGATCTGCGCCGTCAACAGCCCAGCCCCACCCAGCAACGGCCCCGCGAGGATGTCACCCATAGGGCCGACAATCACACTGCCGCCAGCAATCAACGGACGGCCTGCTGGCCAGTTGGCAATCTCCAGCCCCAATGCCTCGGGCGAAGCTTGCACCTGGCACGCGCTCACCACAAAACAGCGCCCTTCATGGGCCACATGGCGCATGCTCACCTGCCACATTTCGCGCTCATCCACTGTTGGCGCGCACCAGACCTCGACGCCCTTGGCGTACATCGCCGTGCGTAGCAGCGGCATCATGTTTTCCCAGCACACCGCGCCACCGAGACGCCCTACTGCGGAGTCGATCACTGGCAAGGTGGAGCCATCGCCCTTGCCCCAGATCAGCCGTTCGGTGCCGGTGGGCATCAGCTTGCGATGCTTGGCCACCAGACCACCCGAGGGTTCGAAATACAGCACGGTGCAATACAGCGTGCTGCCACTGCGCTCGATCACACCCAGGACCAAGCTGGCGCCGGTGCGCGCCGACAAGCCGGCCAGCGCCTCGGTTTCAGCGCCTGGCACATCAATAGCGTTGGCAAAGTAACGGGCAAACGCCTCGCGCCCCTCGGGCAGGCGGTAGCCCAGTTGTGTGCCGAAGCCTTCGCCTTTGGGATAGCCGCCCAGCAGCGCCTCGGGCATGACCACCAATTGCGCGCCGCTGCGTTTGATCTCGTCCTCGTAGCCCAGGATTTGTTCAAGGGTTGCCGCCTTGCCGTCCGGCAACGAACCCAGTTGCAAAGCTGCCACAGTAGAAACAGGCATTACGATCACTCCGAATTAGGGGGGTTGCCCATTCTCCGGCCAGCCGTGATCATGAATAAAGCCCACCTCAGCACTGAATGATATGAGCCAAATGAATATCGCCCAGGTCGATCTGAACCTGCTGAAGACCTTCGAAGCGCTGCACGACGAATCCAGCGCCAGCCGCGCGGCATTGCGCCTGGGCGTCACACAATCGGCCATCAGTGCGGGCTTGCGACGCTTGCGCGAGGTGTACGGCGACCCGCTGTTCGTGCGCACCGGCCGAGGCCTGGCGCCGACGTTGCGGGCCAATCAGTTAAAGCCGGTGATCAGCGAGGCGCTGGACCGTTGCCGACAGAGCCTGGCGATGGTCAACCCGGATAACCCGCATTACCAAGGGCGTTCAGTGGTAGTGGGGTTGTCCGATGATTTCGAGATCGCCTACGGTCGCCGCTTAATGCAGGAGATCGCTCAACGTTTGCCGAAACTGCGCGTGATCTTTCGCCAGACCCACAGCCAGATCGTGGCAGGCGCCCTGCTCGACCGCACGCTCGATCTGGCAATTACCGCCGGCGGGTTTGCGCAGAACCGTTTGAGTCGACAGGTATTGGCGGAAGGAGACTACCGTTGCCTGGTGGACCCCGGCAGTCTTGCGCCGGACCAGAACAGCATCGGCCTGGAAGAGTTCGTCAGCCGAGAGCATGTGCTGGTGTCGTCAGGCGGTTTTATCGGAATTACCGATGAGGGGCTCGCAGCGCTGCGGCTGAGCCGGCAAGTGTGTGCGTCGACCAGCCACTTTGCCGCACTGCCGTTTTTGCTCAAGGGCAGCCAAGCGGTTGCGACCATTCCGGGGCATGCGGCACAGGCGATCGCCGAGATGACAGGCCTGCGCGTACTGCCCTGCCCGCTGGCGCTGCCGCGCTACCCCGTGGAACTCGGCTGGCGGACACAGGCCCAGTTGGACCCTATGTTGCTCAAAGTACGTGAGGCGATTGCCGCCAGCTTTACTTCGCCGCTGCCATCAGCTTATTGACTTCGCTGCGCACCATATTGGAAAACTCTGGCGGTGACATGCCATCAAGCTCTGCGCGGACCCACTCGGCCCACTTGCCCTTGCGCTTGGCACGCTCACCGAACAACCGCGCCGCTTCGCCCTTGGCCTTGCCCAGATTGGTTTGCCACAGGTCATAGAGGCGGGATTTTTCATCTTCCAGCTCGGCACGTTCGGCGAGGGTCTTGTTGGCGAGATTGAAGCTCATGTTGAATTACCTGCTGCACAAATAGGCGACATCTTACACTGTAGGTCGAAATTTCCTGATTCGGATTTTGGCTGGAACTGCGCTCAAGCAAAAAAACTGCAACTTTTGCCATCGCGCGATACTCCATTGTTCACTGCCACATTCACTCGCAAGGAGTCACACAATGGCCCGCAAAACTGCTGCCCAAGCTGTCGAAGACCAGATCAAGGATCAAGCCTTCAGCGAACTCACCGCGCTGATCGAAGAGTCGGACAAACTGCTCAAAAGCAGCGCCGCCCTGGTAGGCGAAGAAGGCGAAACCCTGCGTGAGCAGGTCGCGATCAAACTCAAGCAAGCCCTGGACTCAGTGTCCAACGTGCGCGAGCGTAGCAAGCCGGTGGTGGATGCCACCGAAACCTACATCGGTGGCCACCCGTGGCAAACCGTGGCCATTTCCGCAGGTTTTGGCCTGGTAGTGGGTTTGTTGCTGGGTCGTCGTAACTGATCAAGCAAGCGGCGCAATAGCAACCACACCGCTGATGCTATTGCGCCGTTGCCCTGGCTCTTGATCTGTCTGTGATCTTGATCTAATGCCCCCCGGCAAACGGCTATCGCTGACAAACCAGCGCTTACACTCAAGCTGCGCCAAACCCTTCTCAGTCAGTCACCAGCGCCTGTAATCGCGCCAGATCCTCAGCCTCCAGCTCAATCCCCACCTCCAACGACTTCGCCCGCGTGCGATGACGTCGATCCCCCGGCAACCTGCGCAACCCTGCCGCATGCATCTGCCGCACCAGTTCCTGGCTGCGCTCGGCAAAGCTTTGCCCAGCGGTTTTGCTTGGGTCGATCACGATCAACAACTGCCCAGTCCACGGCGTGCGGGCGCCTGGGTGATCAGCCCAATCAAACTCAAAGGAGAAGTTGCCTCCAGTCAACGCCGCCGCCAACAGCTCGACCATCATCGACAACGCCGACCCCTTGTGCCCGCCAAACGGCAGCAACGCGCCGCCTTCGAGCACGGCTTTAGGGTCAGTGGTGGGTTGGCCGAGGCTGTCGACGCCCATGCCCGGCGGCAATCGCTCGCCCTTGCGCGCGGCTATTTGCACGTCGCCATGGGCAATGGCGCTGGTGGCCAGGTCGAAGACAATGGGCGCGCCATCGGCACGCGGTGCGGCGAAGGCGATGGGGTTGGTGCCGAACAACGGGCGGTCGGCGCCATGGGGCACCACGCAGGTCATGCTGTTGACTACGCTCAGCGCCACCAGGCCTTCTTCGGCGAAGGGTTCGACGTCGGGCCACAGCGCCGCAAAGTGATGGGAGTTGTGAATCGCCAGCAACGCAATACCGGCGCTGCGGGCCTTGTCCACCAGCAAGCCACGCGCTGCCGCCAGGGCCGGCTGAGCGAACCCGTTGCCGGCGTCGACCCGCACGAAGCCGGACGCAACGTCGGTGACCACCGGCACCGCCTGGCCGTTGACCCAGCCGCTGGCCAGGGTGCTGAGGTAACCAGGAATGCGGAAGATGCCGTGGCTGTGAGCGCCATCGCGCTCGGCGCTGGCGCAGTTGTGCGCAAGGATCGCCGCGACGTCGGGCGAGGTACCGTGCTTGACGAAGATCGCCTGCAGCAACGCCTTCAGCTCGTTGAAACCCATGAATGCTGTAGCACTGTCGATGATCGGGGACTGGGCAGACATCTGTAGCTCCGATTTTATAATTGGAAGAGACAACAACAATCCAGACCCGTCGATTAAACAACGCCTCCTGTGCTTGCTGTCAACGTCCGCTTGCCGCCGAAGCAGTTATCTACCGCCCCGCCCCTGGCGCAAGCGCCTACCGTGGAGCCTCGTAACTGCCAGTTTGATGGAGCGAGCACCATGGCGACGCTTTCCCCGCCGTACTTTTTCGACGAATTCCTGCTGCCTGCCGGGCGTAAACAGCCAACACCACGGGAGCGGGCGTTGGGATTTACCGTCAAGGATCTGGAGTGGTTGCATACGCTTTACTACGCCACGGATGCAGCCCGCCAGGATGCGGCCCTGCACACGCACCCCATGCAGGTGGAGCGACTGCTGATCAACCGTCCTGGCAAACCCGCGCTGACCCTGACTGGCGCGTTCCTGATGAGTCCGACACCGGACGACAATAAAGCCGTGCTCTATACCCCCTACGGCGGGCTGGAGCTGTTCGACAGCCGCGCCGTGCTGCTTGCTGCGGTGCACGAGCGCTTGCAGTTACCAACGCAGCGAGACGACCTGCTGTGCTTTATATCCATCGCTGAACGTGACGCGCTGCCGGTAGACGCGCCGGTAACAATCACCACCGCCATCATCCAGGGCGCGGTGATGCAGGATCAGGAGGACGCCATTATGGCCAGCCAGCAGCAGAACGTAGCTGCCCTACTCAATGAGCTGCGCAAGCTGCCGAGCCTGCACGGGATGCTTGATAGCCTGCTCGGCATCATGGCCCGTTCCTTCTTTCCTAAGTTGAAACAGGCCGACACGCGGGTGAATTTTTTCAGCCGCGCCTCGCAGCAAAAAGACCGCCGCTGGCTGGCCTCACTACCGTTGCGCGATGCACTGCTGCAGTTTTATGCCAAACAAGCCTGGCCCCTAGATCAAACTCATTCGTTCGTCAATATCGGCTACGACAGCAGCGCCTTGACCGCGGACCAACGCGCCCTCGACCAGCAGCGCTGGGACAGTGTGATCGAACAAACCAGCGGCATTCTTTCCTCGTTACTGAAAAGCCTGCTACAGACCTACTGGAACGAAGACGTCAGCGCGGGCCAGTCGCGCCTGACGTTTTGTGCGCGGGTGATGCGCGAAAAATTTCGCGCCGATCTGTTGCTCAAACGCCAGAACGCGATTGTCTCCACCCCAGAGAGCCAGCAACTGCGCGCCGCGTTCCTGCTGGACTCGGCCGCGAGCACAGCGCCCGCGGATGATTTGCGCATAGAAAAGGTGCGTATTCACGCGCCCTATCAACATTACGTCGACCTCGCCAGCACGTTGATGATCAGCAAGGCCCACACCTACCTCTACACCCAGTCCCGCGGTCTGCAAGTGCTCAAGGATCTGAACGACCTCAACGACACGCTGCTGGCGATGCTCAAGGCCGCCGGCCATCAGGATGAGCTGCTCAACTTTCTCTCGCTGGATGAACGCAGCGTGTATATCGGTATGGATCACGTTCAGGTCAGCGGGCAACCGATGCAGGGCGATGTCTTCCAGGACATGCTCGAAGACATCGTCGCCAAGCAGTTCGACAACCTTGAGCATGCACTCGGCGTGTACCGCCGCAGCGCCAGCGACATCGACCTCGCCGCGCTGCTCGACCATGCGCTGGACGTGCGCACCCTGCTCGATAGCCGCCTGCTGGCGCAGGACGCCGGCGGGCGCTGGTCGGTTCACCCCGTGTCCAGCGGCAATGGGCACCCCAGCACCGTACTGGCGGAAACCGCCAAACGTCATCTGCAGCGCCTGCAGGCCGTTGAAACCGCCATGGCTATGGGGCGCAGCAAACATCCGACCTTGGGTGTGCTGGCGGCCCATGCGTTGGACCTGGAGCTGGCGAAAAGACAGCTGGCGCTCGACGCCGACGATGTCTGCATCAATACCTATGCCACCCCGGCCCAGGAACGTGAGGAGCGCTTGCCCGTGGCGTCTTCGAGCATGGTCGCGCACTTTATCGCGCGGGTGACCGGTCAGGCCGAAGCACTTACGCCCTCGGCCCTGACCTGGTTCTACGGCCTTCGCAGTGAAGGCGTCGCCCGGCAACTGCACAACCTGAGCGTCGATAGCTTCAATGCCATCATCGAGCAGGTGATGAGCACCTTCGCCCAGCACGAGCTGCGCGAACTGCCGCACCTGCTGCTGGACAACAACCAGGCCCATCTAAGCCACGGCCTGTTGCAGGGGTTGAGCGGCGAGGCCGAGATGAGCCGGTTATACAAAAGTTTGTCGCCGCAGCAACTGGCGCTGCTCGACTGCGTGCTCAACGCCGACAGCCTGCGCAGCCGCGCCAGCCGTCACGGGCTCAACGGCTTCCTGCCGGACGCATACGCCCTGAGTCTCTGCAGTGACGCAGCCGCCCTGCCCCAGCCCCTGGCCAACTGTTTTGTACTGACCGAACGCGGAGGCCTGGACCCCGATCACTCCGGCGCGGCCCTGCTGTGGACCCCGCGCTCTGGGTTTGAGGCGTTTGCATCCATCCAGGCGCTGGGTGAGGTGCTGGGGCAACGCTTGCAAGATCCGCTGGTCTGCTGGCCCTTGCTCGAAAACCTGCCGGTATCCAGGCGCATGCCCCACCAGACCTACCGCTTGGGCCCGCTGCAACGCATTGACGATCATCTGCTGGATAACCGCCAACGCTCCTACAGCGCCTGGCTGCGCGACGAGATTGACCATCTGCTGGCAATGAAACCCGGCGTGCAGCGCTTCCAGGATTGTATGGACGCTTTGATCCGCAGCGCGCCACCGTCCAACCTGCCCAGGGCGATTGCCATGGCGCACGCGATGATCCACCAGCAGTCACTGCCGGTCTGGCTGGGCATGGCGTCGCCGGATGAACAGATACTGCACGCCGAACTGCTTGAGCAGTACCGCCTCAGCGCGCCGCAGGAGCGTGACTATCTGCACAGCATTACGCCCCTGCGCGAGCAGGTCGTTAACACGTTGACGAGCCTGCTCGATGCTCGCTTTGCCCAACAAGCGCTCAACCCCGATAACATCCTGATTCCCTGCCGTATTGACCTGGACGGCCACACGCAGACCCTCACCGATTTCGCCCTGCGGCACTTGCCGGACCTGCATGCCGAGCGCATCCGGCCAAGCTCGCGCACCGCCACGCCGTTACCGGCTGCGCTGGACGGCGATGCCGTCGTGCAACTGGTGCGCCAACTGGACTTGAAAGGCATCTACCAGCAACGGCTTATCACCCACCTCAAGCAACCAAGCGAAGACGCGCGCGCGCGGCGAACCCTGTTTTGCCGGCAGTTACCCTGGCAACTCCTGCAATACGCCCATGAGCAGATGCTCAATGAGCGACTGTCTGCCAACGCCTGGAGCCTCATCCAGCAAGTGTTTGACATGCCCGATGCAGTGGCGCGTGCCAGCGTGAGTGGCAGCTCGGCCACCGTCCGCCACTTGGAGTTGATCGCCACCGAAGGCGCAGCAAGCGCCAGGGCGCTGGGTTGCTACCTGATAGGTCCGCAGGCCGGCGCGTCCGGGCCGCTGGTGCTGTACGCGCCCTTCAGCCCCCAGTATTTGCTGAAGGAATTCGCCAGCGAAGCGGCACTGCTCAGTGAGTTCACTAACCCCGGCGCACTGCAGGACTGGATCGTGGGGCAACTGGAGGGCGCGCAGCGCGCCACCTATCGCAACCTGCTGGACAAGGGCTGGCACGTCGGACTGGCAGAAATCACTCTCGGCGCAACGCCCATGGGCGGCAACCTGCTCAAGCAACTGTTTGAGGACAACGTGCAGATGCTGCTGCAGATGCTAGGCGCGCAGTTTGCCCCGTCGGGCAAAACCCATTGGGATGCGATCACTTGCCTGCTCACTCAGGAAATCCCCAACGGCCTCCAGTTCCTGGCCGGCAAACTAGCCTATCCGCTGGTGGTGTGGCGCAGCTATCAACTGTTCAAAGACTCCGCTGAAAACCTGCAGGCGCACCGCTGGAGGCACGCACTGAAAACCTTCGCCCTCGGCGTGGCTGAATTGGCCTCGTTGCGCAAAGCGCTGGACAGGCCCCGGCAGCAGACGCCGCCACCTGCAGAGCAGCCCTCAGTGGAGCGGTGGCTGCAAGCGCCTGCCCCCGCAGCCGCCAACCTGGACGAGTTGGCAATAACCGCGCCCGAACGCACACAGTTGCGCAGTTTTGAACACCACGATGACGCCCTCGGCGACTTGTCATTCAGCTCAGCCAACCAGGTGTACCGGGATGACACCACCTCGCGCAATTTCGTGCCGCTGGCGGGAAAAGTCTATCCGGTAAAACGCGCCGGCGAACGTTGGCGCCTGAGCAAGGGCGAGCGGCTGGGCCCCTATGTACAGCGCAACGCCCACGGCCAGTGGACGCTGGACCTTGACCGCCATCACCCACGCTACGGCAAAACCATAAGCCGCTATGCCGGCAAAATGAGCACACGCCTGGCCGAACGGGACGCCATCAACATTGAAGCCGTGGGCATGCGCGAGATCGCCGCGCTATCCAGTTGGAAGGCCCAATGCATTGATGAAGCGCTGAATGTGGCGACTTACTATGCGGTGACCTGCAAGCGCAACTTGCTGCACTTCGCCACGCTTCGTGAACCGAGCAGCCGCCTGGGGCGTTTTTTCAGTGAATTTTTCGGCGTTGTCTCGCTGGCGCCCGAACAAGTGCGAAGGGTCGAGCGGCGCATTGACGAGGTGCTTGATGAGCTGATCAATCACACCCTGATCGGGCCCGACTCGATGCGGTTTGTCAGCGGCACCCATCGGTACAGCCCCCACGATTCCTTTGCTTTCGTCGTGCCCGACGATGCCGACCATAAGATCTACCTGCTGGACCGCTTCTTCGACCCGCCCATGGACATCTATCAGAACCGCCTGACCACGCCGTTCAACATCTGCGCCCATGCGCGCGCCACGGTGCTGATACACGAGATCACCCACATCAAATCCCTGACCGAAGACCTGGCTTACTTGGACAGCATGCGGCCCTTCCCGGACCTCATCAACGTTGCCATCAACGGCGCCACGCTGATGAAAACCGACCTGGATAACCTGCGGGATAACGCACTGTCGATCTCCACACCTGCCAGCATGCTGTTCAGAACCTGGGATGCGTTTTCCCAGCAATGGGAGGATTTCGGCAGCCGCCGCTTGACCGCGCCGTTGCGCGATAAAGTCCTGAGCACCACCGGCGCCCGCACACTGGAGGAGGCGCGATCGGTGTTTATGAGCAACAGCGACAAGCGTATCGACACGATTCTGGCCAACGCCGACTCGGTGACCTGCATGATCAGCGAGCTGGGGCGCAGTCTGGATGCGGGAGCCTGAGCAGGCTCCCGGCGGGGTAGATCAGTCTTTCTGGTCGCGCAGGATATTGCCCGAAGCGCCGTCGATACGTGCTTCATAAACGGTGCCGTCGGACTTGCGCCCTTTGACTTCCCAATAACCGTTGTCGTCGGCTTCAGCGGCGTAGACCTCGACATAGCCTGCCTTGGTCTTGGCCACCTCGATGGCCTTCTCGATGGTGATCCAGCCCGCACCCGGTTTATCGGCCAGCGCGGCGCCGGCGCTGAGCAGCGCGGTGGTTGCACACAGGGCGACTAAGGTTTTCTTCAGCATTTTCGTTCTCCATTGTAGGAATGTCCTGAATTTTTTAGGTGCCTCCAAACGAGAATAAGTTCCAATTGATGTGCAATCGCCATGATGGATGTTCTCGCGATGCACCCTGGGGGTTAGAATGTGGGAAATCAGGATGAGTTAATGAGCGAAAAGTCCCTTTCAGAAGCCGAATATGACGCCATCACCGACGCCGCTGCGCATTGGTGCATGCGTATGCATGCAAGTGATTGCACCCCCGGTGAACGTCAGGCTTTTGCCCAATGGCACGATTGCGACCCGCTGCACGCCTTCGAATACGCCGCGATGCTGGAAATCTGGGACGTCGCCGACCATCTGCCCCGCCACGAACCCACCGCCTTGGTGGTGCCGTTCAAACCGCGCAGTCGGCTACGTACCTACGCCGCCGCGGCAGCCATATGCCTGGCAGCCTTACCGGTGGCGGCCTTTACCGCTTGGGAAGCGGGCTGGCTGCCCAACGCCTACGAGCGCTTTGAAGCCGCCGATGGTTTGCGCCAGGTGACGTTGGGGGATGGCACTCAAGTGGAGCTGAACCTCGGCACTGAACTGGTCTACAGCAACTACAAGGACCAACGTCGGGTCACGCTGAAAAAGGGCGAAGCGTTTTTCAAAGTCAGCCACGACCGTGAGCATCCGTTCGTCGTGCGTGCCGGCGAAGGCCAGGTGCAGGTGACGGGCACGCAATTCAATGTGTGGAAATACGGCGATCAGGTGCGGGTCATGCTGCTTGAAGGCGCAGTCCAGATTTCCAGCGATCGGATCCACGGCAGCGTGCCGCTTACCCCCGGGATGCAGGCCAGCTATCAACTGGGCGACGCCACACCGCGTGTCGCCACGATCAGCCCCAACGACAGCGCGCTGGCCTGGCGCCAGGGCAAGCTGATCCTCGACAACCTGGCCCTGGTCGACGCGTTGCCGCTGATCAACCGCTACCTGAACAAACCGGTGATGCTCGCAGATGCCAGCACCGGGGCGATTCGCATTGGCGGGATCTACAACATCAATGAAGTCAACAACCTCATCCCCTCCCTGCCCAAGGTGCTGCCGGTCTACCTGACCCAGAACCAGGATGGCAACCCCGTGCTCAACTCCATTCCGCGTCAATCCCCCAAAGGCTGAGCCTGATCCACATCACCGGGCCTCTTTGCGCCCGCAGTGTCCATTTTTGAAACACACGGCGCCTCTGAAGCGCCCGTACTGTGCGGATTCATCGATTTGTTATGGGCGGTGTTACAGCGGTGATACAACAGGGTGAATCGTTTGTGGTACGGCCGCGTGCGCGTGCCGTGACCGCAGGTGTATCAGCCATGAAACAGCACTGACATCACTTTGCCCTCGATTCATTCCAACCTATTGAAAATAAACACTAAATAAAAAGCGGCACGGCTTCTGCTCTATCCCTTACAGCGCTGTTTAGGGTCAGCGCGAAGAATAGGGAATGCCGCCGTGATCACACTCACTCAAGGTCCGATGAACGTACTGCTGATCAGCTGTGTACTCAGCGTCGGCATCAGTGTTCCAAGCTTTGCAGGCGATGGCGTGATCGTGACAGGGCGCAATGTACAGGCTCACATGTACGGTCGCGCCGCCTTCGGTAAAGACCCCTACCCCACCACCGCCAACGCCAATCCCAGCCGCGACATCATCGGTGCAACCGGCGAGCTCAGTGATATGGATATCGGCGGCATCAGCAGCGGCTCCAGCATCGTCGGCGCGATTCCGACGAACAACACTTTGACCGGCCTGCATGCCACGCAAAACAGCATGTCCACCCTGGGGGCCGGCTCTGCCGCCGGCCACGGTGCGGGCAGCAGCATGGGTGGACAGATCAGCGACTCGATCCAGCGCGGCATGGCGCCGCTGAACAACATCGGCAGCATGATGGGGGGCAAGTAATGAACCGCTCCCTGCTCGTTCTCGCCCTGCTGGCCGCCGCTCCGGTCTTCGCCGACAACACCGCGGTGATCAACAACAGCGGCCAACAATACGAAGGTGTCGTGTCGATCAACCAGGCGGCCGGCAACCAGCAACAAATGTCCAACAGCCGTGCCATTGCGCTCGGTGGCCAGGCCACCAACGTCAACATCCAGCGCCAGAACGGCAGCGTCGACCCGTCCCTGAACGCCAAAGCGGCGATTCATGGCACCTCTTTTACCAACGGCAACGGTGTGCTGGGTATCAACCAGTCGGCCGGGGCCAATAACCAATCAGTCAATGCCGTGCGGATCAGCATCAACCCTGGCCCGCAAAGCATTGATGACAGCGTCCTGTTGCAACAGAACTCGACGCAGTTGACCGACTCAGGGCTCACCCCCACCACTGGCAGCCGCCAGGTCGCTACCAGCGACCAGGCCTTCACAGGCAGCCGAGGAGTGATTCAGGTGAACCAGAGTGCCGGGGTGGGGAACCGAGTGGCTAACACCCTAGGCATCACTATCAAGTAAACGCTTGGTAGTACTCGTTAGACCGTACCAACACTTAACCAACTAATTAGAAGCAAGGAGAAACACCATGAAACCTCAAATGGCTCTGAAACCAATGGTTTTCGCTCTCGCCGCACTCATGGCTGCTGCTGCTCAGGCAGGTGGTGGTTGGCACCCTGCGCCTCAACCAACCGGCGTTGTTGCCTCTGTCGTTACAGACGTACAAAACAGCGGCGGCAACAAGTTTGACGACACCAAAACCGAAAACAATGCCTCTGCCGACAACTCGGTAAACGGCAACAGCGGCAACACCGGTGTTAACGTTCAGTCGGGCAGCGGTAACCAGGCAGACAACTCCGGCGCCATCTCCAGCGCCAAGGGTGACTTTGCAACAGTATTCGCTGTCGTCGATGTCAATCAAAACAGCGCGCTGAACAACTTCGTCAACAAAGGCACCCAGAACAACGCCTCTGCGGATAACTCCCTTAACGGTAACTCCGGCAACCTGGGTTACAACGGCCAGGCCGGTCAAGGCAACCAGGGTAAAAACAACCTGGCAATCACCACTGCTGATGGCAAAAACATCGCAGCGGCCGCCAACACCGAGCAAAACTCCCTCGCCAACAGCTACCTGAACACTGCCGCTACCAGCTACGGGTACGGCCATGGCAAGGCTCAATACGTGTCCAACAACTCCAGCCTCGACAACTCGGTTAACCGCAACTCCGGCAACGTGGGTGTGAACCTGCAATCCGGCTCGGGCAACCAAGGCAGCAACAGCCTGTCGATCGGTCAAGGTTGCACCGTCTGCGCCAGCGGCGTGCGCTTCTGATCCAACGGGGCCTTGGCAACAAGGCCCTTTTTTATTCCAGTGTCCAGCAGGTCACACGATCATGCGCCTCGCGACCCTCACCCTCCTGATGTTACTCACCGGCCCAACGTGGGCAGGCAACATGGCGATCTCCGCCCTGCCTGGCGGTGCAGTGATCTACAAGAAGGTCGAGAGTATTCGTGAGCGCCGGTTCGCCAACCTGGTGGAACAGAAAACCGATTTCAGCTGCGGTGCTGCGGCACTCGCCACCATTCTGCGCCAGGGTTACTGGCTGGACGTGGACGAAGATCACGTCATCAAAGGCATGTTGGTCAATGCAGACCAGGACCTGGTACGTACCCAGGGCTTTTCCATGCTGGACATGAAGCGCTACCTCGAAAGCATCGGCATGCGTGCCCGGGGCTACAAGATCGGACCAGAGACCCTGGTCACCGTGAAGATCCCTGTGGTGGTGCTGCTGGAAATTCGTGGCTACAAGCACTTCGTGGTGATGCAGCGCGCGGACAAGGACTGGGTCTACATCGGCGACCCGGTATTGGGCCACAAGCGCTATTCGCGTGACGACTTCCTCAAGGGCTGGAATGGCATCGTCTTCGCTGTGCTGGGTGAAGGTTACGACAAGGCCAATGCCTTGCTCGACCCGCCTACTCCGCTGACCGCCAAGAACCAGTTGAATGAGTTCAGGCCCGTAGGCGATGCCGAGCTGATGGACTTCGGTTTTATCCAGAGCGACTTCTTCTAAGAAGCGCAATAAGGGGCAGGACGCTCCAGGAGCAGAAGATGAACACTTCCCGTTGGCTGACGGTCATGTGTCTGGCAGCCTCAATGCCCGCTTATGCTTCATCGGGGTTCAAACCGATCGAACTCAAGGATTCGGAAATGGCCGACCTGCGCGGCCGCTACGTCATGCCGGGGCGCATCATTAGCTTCGGCATTGTCATGAGCAGCACGTGGACCAACGCCGTGGGAGACACCATCACCGGCAAGGCCAGCATGCAGGTCGACTCGTCGACCATCACCCCACAATTCTACGTACAGACCACCGGCTCGACCGGCAACGGGACCAACCCGAACACCGGTACCGGCACAGTCACAGGCGGCGCCGGGCTGGGCAGTGGCCAAGGCGTGACCCAGAGCGTGCGAACCGCTGGCGATGGCAACACCGCCTATAACAACGTAGGCATTACCGTCGAGAACGGCTTCGCGCCTTCCAACGCGGTGCAATCGGGGCAAGTACTCGTCGCCGGCGGTACCGTTACCGGGGACAGCGCAGCAGGCCGGGTGAGTGTGTCGGCCAACAATGGCGGCTTGCAGATGGCGATCCAGGCCAACCATAACCAGGGCAACAGTTTGCAGCAGATCGGCGGCGGTACTGTGCTGCAAGGTACGGTTTTGACCGGCAACACCAACTTCGTCAACAACATGACCCAGCTCAACGTCGTGATGAATAACAACGGTTTGAACAACGGTGCGCTGAACTGCAACTTGGACCAACTCAAAGGCCTACGCACCCTCGGTTATTGAACTACGCTGACCCTCGACACTTACGCATTAGAAAAGGACGGCTTATTTCATGCATCGATCGTTATCGCTTCGTGCGGTGGTCTGTTTAAGTACGCTCTTGCCTGCATCCGTTCTGTATGCCGCGCCAGACGCCGATATAGAAACGCTCAAACAGGAACTTCTAGAACTCAAGCAGCGGTATGACGTTCAGCAAAAAGCTTTGGCGGTACTGGAACAACGGGTACGACAGGTCGAAGATCAACCGTCGGCACCGGCGCCCAAGCGTCTGGCCAAATCCCCGGCAGACTTTCAGAAAGCCAGTGGCGCGACGGTCGCAGGCACGGGCGCCGCAGCAGCATCCGGCGGCGCCGGTGGTGGCGGCGGTAGTTCCTACGGCCAGTCCCTCAAGGACGACTCGGCCCCTGCGCAAAGTGTGAGTAACCTCTATAACGAAGCCAGCGGCTTTTTCGGGAATGGCAAGTTCAGCTTTGAAACCGGCATTACCTATGCCCGTTACGATGCTCGCCAGTTGACCCTCAACGGCTTCCTGGCGCTGGACTCGATTTTCCTCGGCAATATCAACCTGGACCGGATCAAGTCCGATAACTGGACCCTGGACCTGACCGGGCGCTACAACTTCGATAATCGCTGGCAGTTCGACGTGAACGTGCCCGTGGTGTACCGCGACTCCACCTACCAGTCCGCCGGCGCCGGCAACAACGGCACGGCGACGTCGGAAGCCTCGGTCACGCGCGACCCGACCATCGGCGACGTCAACTTTGGTGTGGCGTACAAATTCCTCGACGAAACTCCCAATCTGCCGGACGCCGTGGTGTCGGTGCGGGTCAAGGCGCCTACGGGTAAAGAACCGTTTGGTATCAAGCTGGTCAAGACACCCGGCAACGACAACCTGTTCGTGCCGGAAAGCCTGCCTACGGGCAACGGGGTCTGGTCGGTCACGCCGGGGATTTCCCTGGTCAAGACCTTCGACCCGGCGGTGTTGTTTGGCTCGCTGTCGTACACCCACAACTTCGAGGGTTCGTTCGACGACATCAGCAGTGACGTCAACCAGAAGGTCGGCGGCAAGGTCAGCCTGGGCGACAGCTTCCAGTTTGGCGTCGGTGTGGCCTTTGCCCTCAACGAGAAGATGAGTATGTCGTTCTCGGTGTCGGACCTGGTGCAGCGCAAGAGTCGGCTCAAGCCTAATGGTGGCGACTGGCAGTCGGTGGTGTCCAGTGATGCGAACGCCGGGTACTTCAACGTGGGGATGACGATCGCGGCATCGGATAATTTGACGATCGTGCCGAACCTGGCGATTGGGATGACGGATGATGCGCCGGACTTTACGTTTAGCCTGAAGTTTCCGTATTACTTTTAACTGATCCGACGGCGTATTCCTGAGGCGAAGGAGCTTGCTCCGATAACGTAATAAAAGGAAAAGCCCCGCAACGATAAGGGTCGTTGCGGGGCTTTTCGGTTTACCCGCCCTAGCGGATCTGGTGTTTGTGCAGCAACCGATAGAACGTTGGCCGGGAAATTCCCAGGACGCGGGCAGCGACACTCAAGTTATCGCTGTGCCGGTTGAGCACATCGCACAGCGCCTGGCGTTCGGCGCGGTGTTTGTAGTCTTCCAGTGTAGACAGGGGTGGCGAAATTGCCTGTTCGCTGATCAATCCCAGATCAATAGCCTCGATCTGCCGCCCTTCGGCGAGTACCAGGCCACGACGCACGCGGTTGGCCAACTCGCGCACATTGCCCGGCCACGGGTGTTGCCCCATCGCCACCAGCGCGTCCTCGCTGAAACTGCGCGGACGGCGGCCAGTTTCCTGGCTGTAGAAACGTGAGAAGTGGTTGGCCAGCATCGCTACGTCGCCGTGGCGCTCGCGCAGCGGCGCAGTGACCACTTGCAGCACATTGAGTCGGTAGTACAAGTCCTCACGAAAAGCCCCCTTGGCCACAGCGGCTTCGAGGTCGACGTGAGTTGCCGCCAGTACCCGCACATCCACGGGGATAGGCTGGCTACCGCCGACGCGCTCAACCTGTTTCTCCTGGAGAAACCGCAGCAGATTGGCTTGCAGTTCCATGGGTAAATCGCCGATTTCATCAAGGAACAGCGTGCCACCATGGGCCGCTTCGATGCGCCCGACCTTGCGCTGATGGGCGCCGGTGAAGGCGCCCTTCTCATGGCCGAACAGTTCGGATTGGATGAGGTGTTCAGGAATCGCGCCGCAGTTGATCGCGACAAAGGGCTTGGCGTGGCGTTGGGATTGGCGATGCAAGGTCTTGGCCACCAGTTCTTTACCGGTGCCACTGTCACCACGGATCAAAACCGGGGACTCGGTGGGTGCGAGCTTGGCCAATAGCTTGCGAAGTTCGCGAATCGGCCGACTGTCGCCGAGCAGTTCGTGCTCCGGCTCATTTACAGGTGTATTGCCCTTGCCGCGCAAGCGCGCCATGCCAAAGGCCCGGCCGAGGGTAACCTGCACGCGCGCGACGTCAAACGGCAGGGTATGGAAGTCGAAGAACCACTCGCAGACAAAATCACCGACATTCTGCAAACGCAGCACATCCTGGCTGAGCACAGCGATCCACTCGGTGCCGCTGCGGCCGATCAATTCCTTGACCGCTTCGGGGCGCTCCAGGTGATAGGGCTGCAACCGCAGCAAACCCAAGTCACACGACCGGTCGCCCACCGCCTCCAAAGCACAACTGTCCACCTCCCAACCTGCCGTGCGCAAACCGGGCAATAGCCCATGGCAGTCATCACAAGGATCGACCACGAGCAAGCGGCGTTGCGCAGGTGTAACAACCATGACTATTCCTTGGCGCCAAAATTGTTGATTGCTGGAGGTAAAGTTATTTAGAAACAACGGTTTGTGGCGCTCAGCGCTAACACTAGCAAAATCTTGACGCGGGCCTTGTACCGTTTCGCTATAAGTGCGGGCAAAAAGCCACCCACTGTCGCGCCCATCAAAAAAAGTTGGGCACGGCTAAAACTTTCATTCAGCTTTCAAAACAGCCGCTTACATGACAGTCATCAGGAAAAGTTAAAATTTGTTGCTCTAACATGTGACCCGTACCCCGTCATCGTGCATCAGTACAAGTAACCCGCCGCACGGTCAGCCCAACCGCCGGTACTCACTTGAATGGGCATTTAGAGAGAGACCCACATGAACGCCCCGCTCCGCATCAACGAAGCTCTTTTGATCGCAGACCGTGCTTTTCAGCCCTTTCAGTGCGTGGCCTGGCACGATGGCAACGGCGCCTTGAGCCTGAGCGTCATCGACCGCACCAATACCCGTATTGGCAGCAAACAACTGTCATCGAACACCTACAGCGACCCGGCGCAATTGGAAGACCTGCTGTTGCAGGCCCGTGCCGAACTCGACAAAGATGGCTACCAGTTGCAGTCCTGGGCCATGCCTAAGTAAGTTGCTGCACCAACTTCCGATCACTGCAAGACACTGATCGGAAGTTGGGCAACTGAACTTAAGACGTTTATCGCGCGGCGAGAATAAACCGCTCGATTGCCTCTGCAGCACCGTCATCAATATTACTACCGGTGACCACATTGGCCTGGCGCTTGACGGTTTCTTCCGCCTGCCCCATGGCAATCGATAATCCGGCTACCTGAAACATCGCCGGGTCATTTCCCCCATCGCCGATGGCCGCCGTCTGCTCCAGCGGGACCCCAAGGTGCGCCGCCAGGGTCTTCAAGGCCTCGCCTTTATTGGCCAGCATGGCCGTCACATCCAGATAAATCGGTTGCGAACGCGATACCTGCGCCAGGCCTTGCACCTTGGGCTGTAAACGCGCCTCCAGTTCCACCAACAACTGCGCGTTGTTGCTGGCGGCGACGATCTTGTCGATCCGATCCAGGTACGGCTCAAAACTCTCCACCACCACTGGCCCATACCCCAGGCCATGGGCTTCGCGCGGTTCCATCGGGCCTGGCGGGCCACGGCGCAGCCAATCGCCGTCGGCAAATACCCATGGTTCCACGTCCGGCTCGGCCGAGAACATCGCCAGTGCGACCAGCGCCGCCTCCGCCGGCAGATGGTGGGCAACCAGGATGCTGCCATCCGGGTTGATCAAGGTGCCGCCGTTAAAACCGGCTACCGGCACATCGATCCCGAAGGTCTCGATCAGGTGCAGCATGGCTTTGGGCGGTCGCCCGCTGGCGAGGCTGAAAAACCCCCCCGCCTCGCGCAACGCACTGACCGCATCGACCGTACGCTGGCTCAGACGGTGATCTGGGTGCAGCAACGTGCCGTCCACGTCGCTGAGGATGAAACGGATGGGATGAATCGCGGCATCACTCATCCCAGGGTGTGCCAAGTGCGACCATCGCGGGCCAGCAACGCATCCGCAGCAGCAGGACCGTCTTCACCGGCCTTGTAAGCCTGGATGCCATCGTCTTCCTTCCACGCATCGAGAAATGGCTGCACGGCACGCCAGCCGTTCTCGATATTGTCGGCCCGCTGGAACAAGGTCTGATCGCCGGTCATGCAGTCGTAGATCAGGGTTTCGTACCCGGTCGACGGTTGCATCTCGAAGAAGTCCTTGTAGGCAAAGCCCAATTGGATGTTGGCCATATCGAGGGTCGGCCCTGGCTTTTTAGCCAGCAGGTCAAACCACATGCCTTCGTTGGGCTGGATCTGGATTTTCAGGTAGGTGGGCTTGAGCTCATCAACCTCGGTATCGCGGAACTGCGCATAAGGCGCCGGCTTAAAGCAGATCACGATTTCGGTGTCGCGCACGCTCATGCGCTTACCGGTACGCAGGTAGAACGGCACACCGACCCAGCGCCAGTTGTCGATCATCACCTTGAGGGCAACGAACGTCTCGGTGCTGCTGTCGGGCGCGACGTTGGCTTCTTCCCGGTAGCCCGGCAACGACTTGCCGCCGATTTCGCCAGCGGTGTACTGCCCACGCACCGAGTTGGCCCGCGCATCTTCCAGGGACCACGGCCGTACCGCGCCAATCACCTTGGCCTTTTCACCGCGCACAGCGTCGGCACCAAATGCGGCGGGCGGTTCCATGGCCACCATCGCCAGCAACTGGAACAGGTGGTTCGGCACCATGTCCCGCAGGGTGCCGGTTTTTTCGAAGAAATTACCCCTGGTTTCCACACCAACGGTTTCGGCGGCGGTGATTTGCACATGATCAATGTAATGGTTGTTCCAGAACGCCTCGAACAGCACGTTGGAGAAACGGCTGATCAGGATGTTCTGTACGGTTTCCTTACCCAGATAATGGTCAATGCGGTAGATCTGCTTCTCGCTCATCACCTTGAGCAAGCTGGCGTTCAGCGCTTCGGCGGTGGCGAGGTCGGAGCCGAACGGCTTTTCGATCACCACACGCCGGAAGCTGTCATCAGTCTCCGTCAACAATCCGGCACTGCCCAGGCGCTGCACCACTTCACTGAAGAAGCGGGGCGCAGTGGCCAGGTAGAACACAGCGTTGCCGGTGCCGCTGTCGGCGATTTTCCTAGCGATGTCGGCGTAGGTGCTGTCGTCGAGGAAATCACCCTCGACGTAGCTGATGCCTTTGGCCAACTGCGCCCACAAGTCCGGGTCCAAAGCGTTCTCGCCATTACCCTTGACCTTGCTCGCAGCCTCGGTGCGAATGAAATCCTCGAGTTTCTTGGCGAAGTCGGCATCGCTGATGGCGTTGTGATCAACGCCTACAATGCGCAGCCCATCGCCCAACAGGCCATCACGACTGAGGTTGTACAGCGCCGGCATGAGCAGGCGCTTGACCAGATCGCCATGGGCGCCAAACAGAAACAGCGTGGTTGGAGGTGCGGGTTCGGCCTTGGGTTTCTTGCCGTTAGCGGTCATTTTTTGGAAGTCTCCACATGACCACCAAAGCCGAAGCGCATGGCAGACAGCATCTTGTCACCGTAGGTGCTCTGCTGGCGCGAGCGGAACCGCGCGAACAACGAGGTGGACAGCACCGGCACCGGCACGGCTTGTTCCATGGCGGCTTCGATGGTCCAGCGGCCTTCACCACTGTCGGCGACGGAACCCGAGTAGCCTTCAAGTTTCGGGTCGGTGGCCAGGGCGTCGGCGGTCAGGTCCAGCAACCAGGACGAAACCACACTGCCACGGCGCCAGACTTCAGCGATATCGGCAACGTTGAGGTCGAAACGCTGGTCTTCCGGCAGGTTGTCCGAGTTCTTGGTTTTGAGGATGTCAAAACCTTCGGCGAAGGCCTGCATCATTCCGTACTCGATGCCGTTGTGGATCATCTTGACGAAATGCCCGGAACCCGCAGGACCGGCGTGGATATAACCCTGCTCGGCGCGCGGATCTGCGGAGGCGGAACGGTCCTTGGTGCGCGGGATATTGCCCAGGCCCGGTGCCAATGCGGCGAAGATAGGGTCAAGGCGTTGCACGGTCTCGGTATCGCCACCGATCATCATGCAATAGCCGCGTTCCAGGCCCCAGACGCCGCCAGAGGTGCCGACATCAACGTAGTGCAGGCCCTTTTGCGCCAACGCCTTGCCGCGACGAACGTCATCCTTATAGTTGGTGTTGCCGCCGTCGATGATCACGTCACCGTCTTCGAGCAGCTCACTGAGTTCATTGATGGTGTTTTCAGTGGGGTCGCCTGCTGGCAACATCACCCACACGGCGCGAGGCTTTTGCAGCCCGGCAACCAGGGCTTTCAAGTCGGCAACGCCAGTGGCGCCCTCCTCGCTCAAGCCTTTGACAAATGCTTCGTTACGGTCGAAAACAACGGTGGTATGCCCATTGAGCATCAGGCGCCGTGCAATATTCCCGCCCATGCGGCCTAGTCCGATAATCCCCAGTTGCATGTGCTGATGCTCCTAACTACTAAATAAATGTGTGACATAGTTTATAGCGCAATGAGGCTAATGAGGGTTAGTCAGGGGCAGATCGATGTAGTTTCATGACAAAAAAGTTGCCATCGTTTCAGCATCACAGCACCAAAAGTCACAGGACCACCAAAAATAAAAAAGTTCCATTGCGCTGAAAAAGAATTCAGAATTGCTTCCGACTGTTGCCGAGAACCTCGACTCAAGCGTTCTGGCACACCGCGACACACCGGCTATTTGCGAGGTAAGCAATGAGCACTGCACAGATGACCCGTCCTCCCCAGACCCTCTACGTCACGCTCCGTCGCGATGAACTGCGCCAGTTGAAAGACGAACGCGAGCAGTTGCAGCAGGAGGTCATGCGCCTGCGTGCTCATATCATTCAAGCCCAGCTGGATCAGCCTTACGGCGCGCAACCTGCGCTCTGCTGAGCCCTGTCATGACTTTGTAAGATAACGGCTACACAAATCTCACAAAGTTTTCACACGCACTTCCCGATACTCCCGCCCACAAGGGCCACCCCAATGCAAGGGTGGCCTCTATTGCGCGCAGCCCTGCGCGTGATTGAAAAACTACCGGGTTGGAGCGCTGGATGGCGATGTTCGAACGCAGCACTAAGTCTGCGAAAGGCTTTGATTGGGCCGGTCTTGGCTGGCTATTCCTGTTTTTCTGGTACTTCTCCGGCATCACACAACTGCTGATCCAGCTCAGCGGCACGTCCGGCTTCAGTGGTTTTCGCCAAGCGTTCTTCATGAGCGCACTGTGGCTCGCCCCCCTGCTCGTTTTCCCACGCCGTACGCGCTTGCTCGCCGCCCTGATTGGCGTGGTGCTGTGGGCCTGCTCCATGGCAAGCCTGGGTTACTTCTTCATTTACCAGCAGGAGTTTTCCCAAAGCGTCATCTTCATCATGTTCGAGTCGAACATCTCTGAAGCCGGTGAATACGCCACCCAATACTTCGCTTGGTGGATCGTGCTGGCCTTTATTGCCCACACCGCCGTCGCGGTTTTCCTGTGGACCCGCGTGCGACCGGTGTACCTGCCGCGCGGCCAAGCCCTGGTGGCGGCAACGGCGATCCTGGTGGCCATTGTCGGATACCCGCTGGTCAAGCAAATTGCCCGCAGCGACACCCTGGACGACGCCATCGACCGCTTTGAATCGCGCATCGAGCCTGCCGTGCCTTGGCAGATGATCGTCGCCTATCGCCGCTACACCGAACAACTCGACAACATGCAAGGCATGCTCGACAGCGCCAGCCAGATTGCGCCCTTGACCAATCTCAAGGACACCATGGCCGGCCAGCCCTCGACCCTGGTGCTGGTCATCGGCGAATCCACCAACCGCCAGCGCATGAGCCTCTACGGTTACCCGCGCAACACCACGCCGGAACTGGACAAACTGCGCGACCAACTGGCGGTGTTCGACAACGTCATCACCCCGCGCCCCTACACCATCGAAGCGCTGCAACAGGTGCTGACGTTCGCCGATGAAGAGAACCCGGACCTGTACCTGAAAACCCCGTCGATTGTCAGCGTGATGAAACAGGCCGGCTACAAGACTTACTGGATCACCAACCAGCAGACCATGACCAAGCGCAACACCATGCTCACGACCTTTTCCGAACAGGCCGACGAACAGGTGTACCTGAACAACAACCGCAACCAGAACGCACGCCAATACGACGGTGACGTCCTCGCGCCATTCTCCAAGGCCCTGGCCGATCCAGCGGAGCGCAAGTTCATTGTGGTGCACCTGCTCGGCACCCACATGAGTTACCAGTACCGCTACCCGCCGACGTTCGACAAATTCACCGATCGCCAAGGCGTACCGGCCGGCATCAGCGATGATCAATTGCCCACCTACAACAGCTACGACAATGCCGTGCTGTATAACGACTTCGTGGTGTCGAGCCTGATCAAGGATTACGCCAAGACCGATCCAAACGGCTTCCTGCTATACCTGTCCGACCACGGTGAAGACGTATTCGACTCCGCCGGCCACGCCACACTGGGACGTAACGAAGGCAAACCGACTGCGCCGATGTACACCATTCCCTTCATGGCCTACGCCTCGCCGAAATGGCGTGAGAGCCATGACTGGAGTTTCGCCGGCGATCTGCAACGCCCTTACACCAGCTCGCAGTTGATCCACACCTGGGCCGACCTGGCCGGGTTGAGCTCCGATGAAATCGACCGCAGCAAAAGCCTGGTGAGCGACAGTTTCAAAGCACGTCCGCAACTGATCGGCAACCCGTACTTGCGCCAGCAGAAGGCCCTGATCGACTTCAGCCTGATCAAGCCGAAGAAGGTTGGCCCGACCGATGTGGTGCTCCAGGAAGCGCCGGGTTCGTAACAGAAAGATAACAATCATTCTCGTTTAACCCTAAAGTTCCGCTCCTCCTTTCGTCTTTGAGCCAAGGCCTTCCCTTTCCGGGGTGGCCGCAAAGACGACAAGGAGTCTCACGCGATGTTCGCGCCAATTACCCGCTCCATGACCCTCACGCTCGGCCTGTGCAGCGCCGCGCTGAGCCCGGACCTGCTGGCTGAAACCGACCCCGAACAGACCCAACTCGAACTCGGCGCTACCCGCATCACCGCCGAAGGCCTGGGCGCGACCACTGAGCACACCGGTGCCTACACCACCGGTTCGATGAGCACCGCCACCCGCCTCAACCTGTCCGTGAAAGAAACCCCGCAGTCGATTTCGGTGATCACGCGCCAGCAGATGGACGATTTCAATCTCAATACCTTGACCGACGTGCTGCGCCAGACCACCGGTATCAACGTGCAGCACAACGACTCAGACCGCGTGTCCTACTCCTCTCGCGGCTATGGCATCACCAATTTCCAGATTGACGGGATGCTCAACACCTTCGGCTACATGAAGTCCGACGCTGACACCATCATCTACGACCACATCGAAGTGGTGCGCGGCGCCACGGGCCTGACCACCGGAGCGGGCGACCCTTCAGCCACTATCAACATGGTGCGCAAGCGCCCCACCGCCCAGTGGCAGGCGAAAACCGGCGTAAGCGCGGGCAGCCATGACAACTATTACAGCTACGTGGACGTGGGCGGCCCGCTGGCGTTCGACGGCAAGTTGCGCGGGCGTACCGTGCTGGCCTATCGCGACAGCCAATCCTTCCGTGACAACTATGAGCTACAGCGGGAGGTCGGCTACGGCATTCTCGAAGGCGATCTGTCAGAAGACACCGTGCTGGCCGTAGGTTTTGATTACCAGAACAAACAAGTCCAGGGCACTTCCTGGGGCACCGTGCCGTACTGGAACAGCCAGGGCGGCAAGGCCGGGCTGTCGCGCTCCACCAACATGGCCGCGCACTGGAGTTCCTGGCCGCTGACGGACAAGACCACTTTCGCGACCCTCGAACATCGACTGGGTGGCGATTGGCATATCAAAGCCGCCTACACCCATCGCCAGAGCGACACAGATGGCAAGGTCTACTATGGCGGCTCGGGTTTCCCCAACGACGACCGCAGCGGCATGACCGCCTGGGCGAGCCACATGCGCGGCACCTCGCGGATGGAAGCCATCGACCTCAACTTGGCCGGCAGCTATCAGTTGCTGGGCCGCGAACACGCCTTGATGATGGGCTACGGCGAGGCCGCGCAACGGGACAGTTCGCCGTTTATGCGCGAGAACATCCCAGCCGGCTACTACAGCATTGAAGACTGGAAATACATGGGCGGGATCGCTAAGTTCGGCGACACCGTCACCGGCCTCAAAGGCGAACACAGCAGCAAGGAACAGAAGGCCGGCTACCTGGCCACGCGACTGAGTCTCACCGACCGCCTGCATGCGGTACTGGGCAGCCGCTATGGCAGTTGGGAACTGAAAAGCGCGGCCCCCCGATACGACGACAACGACCAACTGACCGCCGCTGGCAAAACCAGCCAGACCCACAACGACATGTGGACGCCCTATGCCGGGCTGCTTTACGACATAACGCCGGAGTACACCGTCTACGCCAGCTACACCGATATTTTCAAACCCCAAAGCCTCAAGGATGCCAACAAGAAATTCCTTGAGCCGGTGGTGGGCAGCAACTACGAAGTGGGCATCAAGGGGAGTGTGCTGCAAGAGCGCCTGAACCTGGCGGCGGCGTATTTCTGGAGTACCCAGGACAACGTTGCCGAGCGCGATTACTCGGTGCCACGCAACCCAAGGACCGGCGAGGAATATTACAAGTCAGGCGGCAAAGGCAACAAAGTGAACGGCTTCGAACTGGAAGCGTCCGGGGAAGTGATGCCCGACTGGAACCTCACGGCAGGCTACACCTACACCCATTCGGTCAACGGTTCGGGCAACCGCAATAACACGGGTCAGCCGCTGAACCTGCTGAAAGTATCCAGCGCTTACCGCCTGCCGGGTACATGGCGCAACCTCACCGTCGGCGGCGCCGTGAACTGGCAAAGCGATTTCTATGATTTCAGCAATCGACCGACCGGTGCGCGCGATACCGATGGCGACCCGATCACCACCCGGGCAAAAATCACGCAGCAGGCCTACACCGTGGTTAACCTCATGTCCCGCTATCAATTCGACGACCATGTTTCAGCGTCGCTTAACGTCAACAACCTGTTTGATAAAAAATATTACGAGCGTGTCGGCTTCTATAACGGCGTGTACTGGGGTGACCCGCGCGCCATTACGTTGGCCTTGGACTGGAGACTTTAAAGCGCACAACCCGAAGTTAACGAAATTGTTAACTTCGGACGTTTCTCGAGTTAATTCCCACTTAATAAGATCGCTGCAAAATCGCCCCATGAATCTGCTCAAGGACAGAACGGATAACCGATCACACTTAATGAGAATACCCCGATGAAACTCTCGACTTTGATGCTTGCCAGCCTGATGACCCTAGCCTCCGCCGCCGCTTTTGCAGAAGATGGCTCGGAGCGCGCGAAGGAGTACTACAACAACTTCACCTTCATGCAGCAGAAGGTTCACGGCACTAACGAGCAAACAGCATCCGCCGACGATACGTCTTCCAAGACCAGCACCACCAATCAGGAACAACCGAAGAGTTAATTAATGTTTAGTTAATCCGCAACACCCTGGGCCATTCCGCTCCGTTGGCAAAGGTTTATTGGGCGCCATTTAATGGCGCCCTTTTTTTGCCTGTTATTTATTAAAGCGGCTTGTTCCAGAACAGCATACGGCCATGAGCCGGATCAAACTTTGAATCATCAAAGCCAAACTTTCGGTACGCCGACTGAGCAATAGCATTACCCTCAAGCACCTCCAGGGTGATCTTGCAGCAACCGCGCTGGCGGGCAATTTCCTCGACCTTTTGCAGCATTTTCTGACTCAGGCCCAGGCCGCGGAACTCATTCATCACCACCACGTCATGAATGTTGACCAGTGGACGGCAGGCAAAGGTGGAGAACCCCTCAAAACAATTCACCAGCCCCGCCGGCACGCCGCCGACGAACGCCAGCACACTGAAGGCATGGGGGCGCTTGGCCAATTCGGCTGGCAGTTGTTCTAGAAGGTCAGCGGGCAGGCTATGGCTTCCGCCCATGGGGTCTTGTGCGTAGTGGTTGAGCACGCGGCCTATGGCTTCAGCGTGCACGGGGTTGGTGTAGCTGGCTTGCAGCACCAGGATATCTGGGGTTTCCATTGCCTTCCTCGATCACGACAACAAGGGAATCGGCTCCCTTTGAGGGGCTCGATTGTAAGCGTGGAGTCGGCGGTAGATGAAGGAGAAAAACTACAAATATCTGCCAGAAAGCGCGAGGTTCATGCCGACGAAAAAGCGCTGGCGGCAGATTTAGGAGGTTGCCCTGCACGCCTTAGCCGAAACGCTGCAATTGCATCTCCTGCAGCCGGCTCAGGGTGCGGCGGAAGGGAAACTCCAGGTAGCCCTGGGTATAGAGGCGCTCCAGCGGCACTCGGGCCTCGATGAACAGGGGCACCTTGCGGTCGTAGCACTCATCCACCAGGGCGATGAACCGACGCACGCTGTCGTCGTGCACCGACAACTGCGGCAATTCGCGATCACCCGCCACCACCCGCTGGGCGCCGTCTTCGGTGCCTCGGGCAATCCGGCCCGGGCGCTGCTGCGCACTCAGGTCAGGCACCTCGCCAAGTAAAATCGCCTTGAAGCGATCACACAGCAGCATGAAGTCCATAGCGGCCAAGGGTTGTTCGCACAGGTCGGCATAACGACACCAGAGCACGCTGTCACTGGACCGCACCGTCACGATGCTACGGTGACCGACAACGACCGGCTCGTGGCTCACCACCTGCCCTTCTGCCAATTGCGTGAAGACAGCCGCAAGCGCCTCGGGCTGATTCACCCAATAACGCTGCATGCCGACACCTGGATGCAAACGATGGTCTTCACCGCCGTCCACCGCCACCACCCGCATATGCTGCTTGATCGCTGCGATACCCGGCAAAAACCGTTCGCGGTTGAAGCCATCGGCATACAGTTGGTCGGGAGGCTGATTGGAGGTGCAAACCATCACCACGCCTTCCTCGAACATCACTTGGAACAACCGCCCCAGGATAATCGCGTCCCCGATGTCATTGACGAACAACTCGTCAAAGCAGAGTACGCGCACCGCCCTGCTCAGCTCTCGCGCCAGGGCCTGCAACGGGTCGGCGGTGCCAGTAAGCTCGAATGAACGCTGATGCACCCACCCCATGAAGTGATGAAAGTGCTGACGCCGCGCCGGCACTCGCAGGCTCTGGTAGAACTGGTCCATCAACCAGGTTTTGCCCCGACCCACCGGCCCCCACAGGTAGACACCGGTGACCGGTGCACGCCCTTGGTGCAGAGCCTCATGGCAGGCTTGAAGGGCATCCACCGCCCGCCGCTGGGCATCGTCAGAGACGAAGCCCTGCTGGGCGATGGCGTGTTGATAGGCAGCGAGAGGCGAGTCGAAAGTCATGCACGCACTCCTGACAGGCCGTTTTCTTAACCTTCGAACTTACGCAAGGCTCTTACTGACCACCTCGAACACATCGCTCGACAGCTCGCCCGAACCACGAATGCGCTCCAGCTCGGCCTTCATCAGCGCCTGTCGCGCGCTGTCGTATTTACGCCAGCGGGTCAACGGCGCCAACTGGCGCGACGCAATCTGCGGGTTGAAGCCATTCAACTGGATCACCAGATCCGCCAGGAAGCGGTAGCCGGAGCCATCCGCCGCATGGAAGTTGATCAGGTTCTGCCCGGCAAAGGCGCCGATCAGTGCACGCACTTTGTTCGGGTTTTTGAGCGTGAACGCCGGGTGTTCCATCAACGCCTGGACCCGCGCCAGCCCGCCCGGCAAGGTGCTGCCGGCCTGCACACTGAACCACTGGTCCATCACCAACGGGTTGTCCTTGAAGTTCTCGGCAAACACCGCCAACGCCTGGGCTTTTTCCGCCTCGAACGGTGAGTTCACCAGCACCGCCAGCGCGGTCAGGCGCTCGGTCATGTTGTCACTGGTGTCGAACTGCTCCAGGGTGGCCGCCAACACCTCAGGCTTGCCGCTGAGCATCAGGTACGACAGGGCGATGTTCTGCAAGGCGCGACGGGCAAAGTGCTCGGCCGCTGCCACATATGGGGTTTGCTTGGACAGGTCGCGATTGGCCTGATAACGCAGCCACAGCCCTTCGAACAGGTTGTCGGCCAGTTGCTTGCGTGCAAATTCGCGTGCGGCGTGGATCGCATCCACATCCGCCACTTCGCTGATTTCTGTCAGGTAGGCTTCGCCCGGCAACGAGAGCATTTCCGCGACCATCGCCTGATCCAGACTTTCGTCGCTCAGTACCGTACGCAGCGCGTCGATCAGGCGTTGATCCATTTTCAGCGCCTGGCCCGCCTGATGCTGGCCAATCAGTTCCTGCAACACCTGCACCGACAGTTGCTGGCCGGCATCCCAGCGGTTGAAGCCGTCGCTGTCGTGCTGCATCAGGAACATCAACTGATCGCGGTTGTACGGGAAGCTCAGTTTCACCGGCGCAGAGAAGCCACGCAGCAGCGACGGCAACGGCTGTTCAGCGATGTCGACAAACGTGAACGTCTGCTCGGCCTCAGTCACCGAAATCACGCGGGACGTACCACCCGCCGCTGCTTCACCGGCCAGGCGCAAGGCGATACCGGCGCCCTTCCCGTCCAGCAAGCCCAGCTCAACTGGAATCACGAACGGCAGTTTCTCGACCTTGTCCGGGGTTGCCGGGCAGCTCTGGCGGAAGGTCAGGCTGTAGGTCTTCGCCGCGGCATCGTACGACTCGCTCACCGCCAGACGCGGTGTACCGGCCTGGCTGTACCAGCGCTTGAACTGGCTCAGGTCGGCGCCGTTGGCGTCTTCCATGGCCTTGATGAAATCGTCGCAGGTCACGGCCTGGCCGTCGTGGCGCTCGAAGTACAGGTCGCTGCCTTTACGGAAGCCTTCGGCGCCCAGCAAGGTGTGGATCATGCCGACCACTTCCGAGCCCTTTTCGTAAACAGTCAGGGTGTAGAAGTTGGAGATCTCGATAAAACTGTCCGGGCGCACCGCATGGGCCATCGGGCCGGCGTCTTCGGCGAACTGGTGGGTCCGCAGGTATGCCACGTCCTGGATACGCTTGACCGTGGCCGAGTTCATGTCAGCCGAGAAGCCGGAGTCGCGGAACACGGTGAAGCCTTCCTTGAGCGACAGCTGGAACCAGTCGCGGCAGGTCACGCGGTTGCCCGACCAGTTGTGGAAGTATTCGTGGGCGACGATGGCCTCGACGCGCTGGTGCGCGGCATCGGTGGCGGTTTCGGCGCGGGCCAGCACGGCGCTGGAGTTGAAGATATTGAGACCCTTGTTCTCCATGGCGCCCATGTTGAAGTCGTTCACCGCGACGATCATGAAGATGTCGAGGTCGTACTCACGGCCATAGGTTTCTTCGTCCCAGCGCATGGATTTCTTCAGGCTGGTCATGGCGTGCTGGCACTTGTCGATGTTTTCTGGCTCGACGTAGATGCGCAGCGCCACTTCGCGCTGGGTCATGGTGGTGAAGCTGTCTTCGACGCACCACAAATCTCCGGCCACCAAGGCAAACAGATAGGCGGGTTTCTTGAACGGGTCTTCCCAGGTCGCCCAGTGGCGGCCGTCTTCACCGGGGCCGCTGGCAATCGGGTTGCCGTTGGACAGCAGCACCGGGTAGCTGTGCTGCTCGGCGATCACCGTGGTGGTGAAGGTGCTCATCACATCCGGGCGGTCGAGGTAATAGGTGATTTTGCGGAAGCCTTCGGCCTCGCATTGGGTGCAAAACATGCTGCCGGATTTGTACAGGCCTTCCAGAGCGGTATTGGTTTCCGGGTGGATCTTGACCGTGGTATCGAGGGTAAAGGTCGCCGCCGTCGGGTGCACGGTCAGGTGGCTATCAGTCAGATGGTAGTCAGCGTCCGTCAGTTCCTGGTCGGCCAGGTTCACGCTCACCAGCTCCAGCTGCTGGCCATCGAGCACCAACGGCGGCAGGCCCGCGCCACGCTCGGGGTTACGGCGCATCACCAGCTGCGCGTGGACCAGGCTGTGGTCCTCGAACAACTCGAAGGTCAGGTGCGTCTCATCGATCAGGTAGTCCGGCGCCTGATAATCCTTCAGGTAAATCATCTTCGGTTGTTCGGTGCGCATGGGTGGCATCCTTCTACTGGTGCACGGCGAGCTGGTAGGCCGTGTACTTACGAATATTGATAACGCCGGTGTCGAAGATCAGGTATTGGCCCTTGATCCCCAGCAGCGTGCCTTCGGCAATCGGGTTCTTGTCCAGGTTGAAGCTGACGATCTTGGCCGGATACTGCTCCACCGGGTAGCGAATCTCAATCGGCTCGATGTCGGTCACCGGTTGGATGGCTTGCAGGCCAAAGCGTTCCTGCAGGTTTTCCAAGCCTTCGGCGCAGGAAGCGAACAGTTCGTCACGCACCTGCTTGAGGTCTACGGGTTGTGCGTCGCCCTTGAGCAATGCACGCCAGTTGGTCTTGTCGGCCACCTGGCTGCGCAGCACGTCTTCGACGAAGCCAGACTGCTGGCGCGTGGCAACTCGCAGGATCGGCAACGCCTGACTCGCGCCCTGGTCCAGCCAGCGCGTCGGCAGTTGGGTGGCGCGCGTGATGCCGACCTTGATCCCCGATGAATTGGCCAGGTAAACCACGTGGTCGGTCATGCAAAATTTCTCGCCCCAGCCTGGATCACGGCAAGTGCCGGCGTCGTAATGGCAACGCTCGGGGCTCATGATGCACAGGTCGCACTGGGCCAGCTTGGTCATGCACGGGTAGCAATAACCCTGGCTGAAGCTGGTCTTGGTCTTGCGGCCGCAATGGCTGCAATGGATGGCGCCGAGGTACTCCAGGCGGATATGGGTACCGATCAATGGGTTGACCGGCACCTCGGTCTCGCCCAGGCGAAACGCGTATTGAACGGTCGGCTCACCGAGTTGCGCCGACATTTTGCTGACTGCACCGCGACCAATTTCAATCAATGGATCGCATCCGACTTGAACAGGATGTTCGCCACCGGCTCGGATTTGGACGCGCATTCCTGCGGGCCCATGTAGCCGGTGCGCTGGTCTTCCGGCAGGTTCTGGATTTCCCAGGCGATCATCGCTTGCAGGGACAGTTCACGCTGTTCGGCGGTGAGCTTGCGGCCATCGGACCACTTGCCGATTTCCACGGCGAGCTTGAGGCTCTCGTAGATGTCCGGGGTGATGTTTTCGATCATTTCAGCAAAAGAGGACATTAGGCTCTTCCTTATCAAATAGACGATTTGCGGCGGCTGTACAGCCCACCCAGCAAACCGGTGAGGCAACCGATAACCAGGCCGCCCACGTGGGCTGCGTTGGCGATTTCGCCGAAGCCGATCATAGAGACCAGCCCCGACATGCAGAGCACCAGCCAAATCAGCATCATCGCCAGCACGCCACGGGGCAGGCGATAAGCCGGATTCGGCGAGAGTAAATGAAAGATCCAGCAATGCCCGAGCAGGCCATACAGCACGCCCGACAACCCGCCGAACAAACCGGGGCCACCGTAAGCGTATTGAGCGTAGTTGGAGACCAGGCTGAACAGCACGGTCAAACCGAGCAAGTTGACACTGCCCTGGCGTGCTTCGATACGCCGTCCCAGTTCCCAGTACCACATGCCGTTCATGGCCAGGTGCAGGATGCCGAAGTGGATCAACATCGGCGTAACCAACCGCCACCACTGCCCCGACGCCAAACTGTCGGCCAGCGGCGTGAATTGGATGTACTCGCCCAGGATGCGGAACGGCAAAAACGTCAGCCAGGCGACGGCTTGCAGGTTGTCCCCCAGCAAGGTCAGTGCGCCGACGATAATGCTCGCCAGCAGCACAGACGCCGTAACCGGGCTGTGACGCACTTGCTGGGCAAAACTCGGACGCGTCATCGGCGCCTGTTCAGGGATATCCAGTTGCTGGTCGGGGTCACCGGCGGGAAACCGCTGGTACAGCACGCGCACGTCGTCGCTGATGGTCTCGGGCACCCACAACACCTGCTCGCCCGCCTCTTCGCTGACGCGATGGGGCACTTGCATGCGTTGCAGCAGTTTGACGAAGCCGCCCAGATCGACACTCAGGGGCAGGCGCAGTACAGCCACGGTACTCATGTGATGACCTCGGGCCGCTCAACATCGACCCATACGAATTTACGTGGATCGAGGCGGGTTTCCTGATCCAGGCGATACGCCACCAGCTTGCCGTACAGCACTGCGCTGTAGTCCAGGCAAGCCAGGTTGTCGCGGATCGGCGCCGGTTTGCCACTGCGCCAGTAGTGGCCGACGAACAGCAACGGCTCGTCGACGCCATAGCGCAGCAGTGAATTTTTTTCACTGGAGGACAGCGGCGTGCGCGCCACCGGCTCGGGCAGTGCGTCGGGCTGGAACACGATGTCGCCGTAAGTCTTCGGGTCGTCTTCCCAGAACTTGGTGCGGAAGAACGAACGCGTCAGACCGTCGCCACCGGTGAGCGTCAGGCCATCGGGCAGGCGCATGTCGGTGCCGCGCAGCAGGCGGTCAAAGGCGTTGCAGGCAAAACTGCCAGGGACGGCAGCGGCCTGCAGGAAGTGCTGGTCGATGCAGCCATCCGGGAAGGTCGCACGCAGCGGCGTGATAAAGCCGTCGTCCCAGCACGCATGCACCACGCGGAAACGCCCGGCATCGACAAACAGCGGCATGTCGTAGAACCAGCCGAGGAAGTCGTGCCAGTCGGCCGGGTGGTGTTCGAACTGGGTCAGGGTCTCTTGGATCAACCGCGCATGCCGTGGGTTGTGCTCACGCACGAACTGCTTGCCACTGCCCGGTGGCGCCGGCGTGGTCCAGCCCAGAGCGTTGAACTCGTGGTTGCCCATGATGCACAGCGCCTGGCCGGCCTCGGCCATGTCGTGGACGATATGCAGCGCCTCGCGAATGCGTGGGCCACGGTCGATGATATCGCCGAGGAACACCGCCATGCGCGACGGATGGCGCCAGGTGCCGCCCTGCTTGTGGTAACCCATTTGGTCGAGCAAGTGCTCAAGGGTATGAGCGCAACCGTGCACGTCACCAATCAGGTCGTAGCTACGCGCGGGATCGAGCATCAGTCGCCTCCACCCCCCAAGCGGCTGCCCCAGCCCAACTTGGTGCGGCACACTTCGTAATAGTTGTGGTCCAGCGGGTGGATCAACCGCAGCTTCTGCGCCTTTTTGCTCACGGTGATGGTGTCACCGGGGGCGCAGGTGAAGTGGTTCTGCCCGTCACAGGAAACCTGCGGGTAGATTTGCATGTCTTTGGACACCACGATTTTCAGCTCACTGTTGCCATCGACCACAATCGGCCGGCTCGACAACATATGGGGATACATCGGCACGATCACAATGGCATCCAGCTTGGGATGCATGATCGGCCCGCCGGCCGACAGCGCGTAGGCCGTGGAGCCGGTGGGCGTGGCGACGATCAGGCCGTCAGCCTTCTGGCTGCACACGAACTGGCCGTCGATGTACAACTCGAACTCGATCATCCGCGTGGATTTACCGGGGTGCAGCACCACATCGTTGAGGGCATCGCCCTGGCCGATGGCTTCGCCGTGACGGCGTACTTCGGCTTGCAACAGGAAGCGGTTTTCCACCAGGTAGTGGCCGTCGAGCACCTTGGCCACTTCGACTTCCAGTTCATCGGGGCGGATATCGGTGAGAAACCCCAGGCTGCCCCGGTTGATCCCCAGCACCGGCACGTTATGCCGCGCCAACGCCCGCGCGGCACCGAGCAGGCTACCGTCGCCGCCCACCACGATGACCATGTCGCACACTTCGCCGAGCATCTTGCGCGACGAGGTTTGCAGGCCGTGGCCAGGAAGAATCTCGGCGATGGTGTCTTCGAGGATCACGTGCAGGTGGCGATCCAGCAGGAATTTTTTCAGCCGGCGGACGGTGTCCAGCACCTGGGTACTGCCCAGGCGACCGATAATGCCGATATTGCGAAAGTGCTCCATGGGGCTCCTGCGGGATATGGGGTGTGGCAAAAAAGAAACGATTATGGGCGAAAGGCCGCCTCAGACAAAATCCTTTGTCATCGCCAAGCCTTGATGACAATGGTTCTCAGGGCTTCTGCTCATCCTGCGCCCGCATTAAAAGGCTATGCTCGGACCATGACCGTATTCCCCGACCTGCACAGCTTACCCCGCCAATTGCGTCACCCTGAGGTGCGCGACCTGGCGTGGGTGGTGCTCGCCCCGCCGATGCTCGCGCAGACGCCCTGGCCGCAACGCCATCCATTGGCCGGCAGCGACTGGGTGCAGGCGCCCGAGCGTCTGGAACGCTGGCTGCGGCAACTGGACCAGGACAGCCGTGACTTGCAGCACTGGTTAAGCCTGGCCCGCACTCGCCGCCTGGGCCTGTACTACGAGCGACTTTGGCAATTCGCCGTGCAGCATGCGCCGGGCGTGGAGTTGCTCGCCGCCAACCTGCCGATCCGCCGCGCCGGGCATACCCTGGGTGAGTTGGACATGTTGCTGCGCGACCGCGATGGCGTGCATCACCTGGAACTGGCAATCAAGCTCTATCTCGGGCCGCAGGCGGGTAATGGCGAGAACCCGGCGCAGTGGCTGGGGCCGGGCTGCCATGACCGACTGGACCGCAAGTTGGCGCATCTTGCCCAGCATCAATTGCCTATTTCGGCGCGTCCGGAAAGCCGCGAAGCACTGGCGGCGCTGGATATCCAGCAGTTCGATGCGCATTTGTGGCTCGGCGGGTATTTGCTCTATCCCTGGCCTGGACTGGCCGAAGCGCCCCACGGCGCCCATCCGCAGCATTTGCGGGGGCGCTGGTTGCATCAGCGTGATTGGCAGGATTTTGTCAGCGCCAGCGCGCCAGGTCGCTGGCAACCATTGCCCCGGCATGCGTGGCTGGCGCCGGCGCACTACTCGGCGGATGAAGTGTGGAGTGAAGAACAGATGCAGCATTGGCTGAGGGAGCTCAATCCGATGGCGCCCGCGCAGTTGCTCGTGCGCATGGTGCAGAGCGGCGAGGATTGGGAGGAAGCCGAGCGGTTGTTCCTGGTGGCGGATCTTTGGCCGAATGTGCCAGGGGCTGGCTGATGGAGTGTGTGGTGTCTGTGAGTGCCTCATCGGGGGCAAGCCCCCTCTCACCACTGACCGCACTCCAAAAGGGTGTACTCGGTCAAATGTGGGAGGCGGCTTGCCCCCGATAGCGGCGACACCGCCACTACAAATTATCGATATGCCGATAATCCAACTGCAACCCGGCCGCCAGCGCCTCGGCCCGGCCCAGCCTGATTGGCCCGCGCTCGATATCCACCAGCAACCCTGAACACTCCAACGACGGCAACGCGGCGATGTCCTTGAGGCGTCCATCGGTGATCACCAATAAACGCTGCTCCTCAGCCGGATAACGCCTACGCCGCGCCGTCAGCCACTGCCCGGCCTCGGTCAGTGCGGCCAGCAATGGAGTGCCACCGCCCGCGCCGAGCTGATCCAGCCAGCCTGTCAAGCCTTTCGCGGCCTTCAAGCCCTGCACCTGCCATTTGGGCGCCTGCCCGCTGGCGGTCAGCAATGCCATGCGCGCCCGTTGTCGGTACGCGTCATCAAATAGCTGGGCCAGCAAGCCCTTGGCATCGGTCAACGCGTGATGCCGCCGAGTAGAAGCCGATGCGTCGACAATCACCAGCCACAATTGCTGGGCCGAACGGCTGCGCAGGTGAAACAGCAAATCCTCACGGGATTGCGGTCGGCCGCCAAGCAAGGTGCCCGGCCAGTTGATCGAACCCTGTTGCGCGCTGCGCGCCTTGCCCTGCCTGCCTCTGTCCAGTCGCCCTGCCTTGGGCCGGGCATCCGCCCCCGCGTCAGGTCGGGGGCGAATGCCTAGGGCTTTTTTGGCCAGCTGGGTACTTCGCGACGTGCGCCGGTGGGCAGCGGCGGCGCGGGCATGTCACCCCATTGGCCTTGACCCGGCGAAGCCTCGCTGGACTTGGGCGACTGGCCTTCAGGCGGCGGACTGGCGGGCGGCGACTGTTCCTGGCGACGGTGGCGCAGGGCAAACTCGGCCACGGCTTCAATATCCTCCTCGGCAATTTCATCAGCGCCGCGCCACGCCGCATGGGCCCTGGCGCCGCGCAGCCAGACCAAGTCCGCGCGCAAGCCGTCGACGCCCGCAGCAAAGCAACGCTCGGTAATCTGCGCCAGGGCCTGGTCATCCAGCGCGATACTGTCGAGCCGCGCCCGAGCCTGGGTGCAACGCTCGCGCAAGGCCGCCTGGGGCTCGGCCCACTGGGCGCAGAACGCGACAGGATCGCTGTCGAAATCCAGGCGACGGCGAATGATCTGGCCACGCTCGGCTGGCAAGGTCTGCCCACTCAAGGCCACGTTAAAACCGAAACGGTCGAGTAACTGCGGACGCAACTCACCCTCTTCCGGGTTCATCGTGCCGATCAACACAAAACGCGCGCTATGGCGATGGGAGATGCCGTCACGCTCTATCAGATTGGTGCCGCTGGCCGCCACGTCCAGCAACAGGTCCACTAAGTGGTCGGCCAGCAAGTTGACTTCATCGACGTACAACACGCCGCCATCGGCCTTGGCCAATACGCCGGGGGAAAACTGCGCGCGGCCCTCGCCCAGCGCAGCGTCGAGGTCCAGGGTACCGACCAGGCGCTCCTCGGTCGCACCCAACGGCAAGGTGACGAATTGACCGCTCGCAAGCAGGTCCGCCAGGCCACGGGCCAGTGTGGACTTGGCCATGCCACGCGGGCCTTCGATCAGCACACCGCCGATCTTCGGGTCGATGGCGGTCAGGCACAGCGCCAGTTTCAGGTCGTCGGCGCCGACCACGGCGGACAGCGGGAAATGGGGAATATCGGTCATCCGGTCTCTCTTTAAATTCTGCTGTACACGTAATCAACCTGTCATGAGCCCGCTTCTTGTGGCGAGCGGGCTTGCCCCGCGCTGGGCTGCGAAGCAGCCCCAATAGAAGCGCCGCAGTCTGCCAGGCAGCTCCGGGGCTATGTTTTGGGGCCGCTTCGCAGCCCAGCGCGGGGCAAGCCCGCTCACCACAACAGCACCGCCCGCCATAACGGCCAATCTCGCGCTCTAACTGCCTTCTTCTATATCCAGCAACAAGTTTTCCAACGCTTCACGGTACGCCCCCGGCTCCTGCCACAGGCCACGCTGTTGCGCCTCCAGCATGCGCTCGGTCATGTCCCGCAACGCCGCTGGGTTGTGCTGCTGCACAAACGCGCGGGTGTCGGGGTCGAGCAGGTAGGCGTCAGCGAGCAAGGCGTATTGATGATCGTCGATCAGCGCGGTGGTGGCGTCGAAGGCGAACAGATTGTCCACGGTCGCGGCCATCTCAAACGCACCTTTATAGCCATGACGCTTCACCCCATCGATCCACTTGGGGTTGGCAGCGCGGGCACGGATCACCCGGTTCAGCTCTTCCTTCAAGGTGCGGATCTTCGGCAAGTCCGGCTGGCTGTGATCACCGTGATAGCTGGCAGCCTTATCGCCGCTCAGGGTTTCCACGGCGGCGAGCATGCCGCCCTGGAATTGGTAGTAATCGTTGGAGTCGAGCAGGTCGTGCTCGCGGTTGTCCTGGTTTTGCAGCACGGCCTGCACCTGGCTCAGGCGCTGGGCGAACTGCTCGCGGGCGGCGGTGCCTTCGTCGGCGCCGCCATAGGCGTAGCCGCCCCAGTTCAAGTAAACCTCGGCCAAGTCCTCGCGGCTTTGCCACAGGCGGCCATCGATCGCGCCCTGCACGCCCGCGCCATAGGCACCGGGTTTGGCGCCAAAAATGCGCCAGCCGGCCTGTTTCGCCGCGGCCTCTTCATCCAGGCCAGACGCCAGCAACGCCGCGCGTTCGCTGCGCACCTTGGCGGCCAGTGGGTTCATGTCGTCCGGTTCGTCCAGCGCCGCCACCGCCTGCACCGCCGCGTCAAACAGGCGGATCAAGTTGGCGAAGGCATCGCGGAAAAACCCGGACACCCGCAGCGTCACATCCACACGCGGGCGGTCCAGCAGGCTGACCGGCAGGATTTCAAAGTCATCCACCCGCTGGCTGCCGGTGGCCCACACCGGGCGCACGCCCATCAGCGCCATGGCCTGGGCGATATCATCGCCGCCGGTGCGCATGGTCGCGGTGCCCCAGACCGACAGGCCCAACTGGCGCAAATGATCGCCGTGGTCCTGCAAATGCCGCTCAAGAAGCAAGCTGGCCGACTGGAAGCCGATGCGCCAAGCCGTGGTGGTGGGCAGGTTGCGCACATCGACGGTGAAGAAATTGCGCCCGGTGGGCAGTACATCCAAGCGCCCACGACTCGGCGCGCCGCTCGGACCTGCCGGCACGAAACGGCCGTCGAGGGCGTCCAGCAAACCGCGCATTTCCGCCGGGCCGCAGGCATCCAGGCGTGGTGCCACGACGATGCGCAGGCTTTCGATAACCGCTTTCACGTCTTCCCAGCCGGGTTCTTCCAACTGTTCAAGGGGACCTTCCAACGCCTGCTCGATCAGCCGCGCCGCGTACAACTCCAGACGCTCGCGGGTGTCGCCGGCGGTGCGCCACACCTGCGCATCGATGCTCTGCAACACCGCCGGGCGGCGCCCAGTCCACGGTTCGGCCAGGGCGCAGTCCAGCGGGTCGAAGCCCAGCCCAAAGGCCTTGGCCAACACGCGCAGCAAACTCGATTGCGGGCCACGGCCATCGCCTCGGGGGATGCGCAGCAAGGCCAGCAACGTATCAATGCGCAAACGGCCTTGCGGCGATTCACCGAAGATATGCAGGCCGTCGCGGATCTGCGATTCCTTCAAATCACACAGGTAGGTGTCCAGGCGCGGCAGCCAAATCGCCGCATCGGCGTCGCCATCCAGTTCAAGCTCCTGGTCGATACGGGTTTCGCGCACCAGCTTAAGGATGTCTTTTTGCAGCTCACGGGCACGGCGTGGGTCGAGCAGTTGGGCCTCGTAATACTCGTCCGCCAACAGCTCCAGGTCACGCAGCGGGCCGTAGGTTTCGGCGCGGGTCAGCGGCGGCATCAGGTGATCGATGATCACTGCCTGGGTGCGCCGCTTGGCCTGGGCGCCCTCGCCCGGGTCGTTGACGATAAAGGGGTAGATATTCGGCAGCGGCCCCAGTATTGCGTCAGGCCAGCAGTGTTCCGACAGGCCCACGCCCTTGCCCGGCAGCCATTCCAGATTACCGTGCTTGCCTACATGGATGACGCCATGGGCGCCATAGGTGTGGCGTAACCAGAAATAGAACGCCAGATAGCCGTGGGGCGGCACCAGGTCCGGGTCGTGGTACACCGCACTGGCGTCCACCTGGTAACCCCGCGCCGGCTGGATGCCGACGAACGTCAGGCCCAGGCGTAGGCCGGCGACCATCAGGCGGCCATCGCGGAACATCGGATCGTTATGGGGCGTGCCCCAGCGCTCCAGCACGGCGCGCTGGTTGGCTTCAGGCAGGCGCTTGAACATCGCCTCGTACTCATCCAGGCCCAGGCTTTGATGGCACGGGCGCAGGTCGAGGCTGTCCAGATCGTTGGTGACGCCACCCAACAAGTCGTGGATCAAGGCGGTGCCGCTTTCCGGCAGTGCCGCTGGCACCGGGTAACCTTCAGCTTGCAACGCACGCAGGATATTCAGCGCCGCCGCTGGGGTGTCCAAGCCCACGCCGTTGCCGATGCGGCCATCGCGGGTCGGGTAGTTGGCAAGGATCAGCGCGATGCGTTTGTCCGCATTCGGCACACGCGCCAGTTCGACCCAACGGCGCGCCAGCTCGGCGACAAAATCCATACGCTCGGGCGCTGCGCGGTAGCACACCACGTCCGACTGGCTGCGTTCGCTGCGCCAGGCCAGGTCTTTGAAGCTGATCGGCCGGCTGATAATGCGGCCGTCCAGCTCCGGCAAGGCAATGTGCATCGCCAGGTCGCGCGGACCCAGGCCTTGTTCACTGGCCTCCCAGCCGGGCTGGTTGTCCTGGGCGCAAATCGCCTGGATCACCGGAATGTTGCGGCGAAATGGCCGCAAATGCGGGGCTTCGGGGCTGGATTGGGCAAAACCGGTGGTATTCAGAATCACCGATGCCTGCACTTCATCCAGCAAATCCTCGACCACCGCGAGGCAGCCGGGCTCTTTCAAACTGGCCACCGCCATCGGCAACGGGTTGAGGCCCGCCGCCTGCAAGCGCTGGCAGAACACATCGATAAAACCGGTATTGGCCGCCTGCAAATGGGAGCGATAGAACAGCACCGCCGCCACGGGATGGTCGGCGTGCCAATCTGCCTGCCAGTCGCTCAGGCGAGCATTGGCTTTGCCGGGATGATAAATCGCCGTACGCGGCAAGGCTTGCGGCTCGGCCCACGAGTAGTCGCGGCCCATATAGCCGCTGGCCAGGCAGCGATAAAAGTCCAGCGCGTTGCCAAGCCCGCCCTGGCGCAGAAACTGCCACAAGCGATCCCGCGCCTCGACGCCGACGGTACTGAGACCGCTGAGTTCCGGGTCCGGGCGATCATCCCCCGGCACCAGGATCAGCTGCACACCGCGCTCGGCCAACTCCACCAAGCGCTCGATGCCGTAGCGCCAATAACCGATGCCACCGTGCAGGGAAATCAGGATGACCTTCGCGTGGCGCAGCACCTCATCGACATACAGGTCGACCGAAGCGTGGTTCTGCACCTGCATCGGGTTGGCCAGGCGCAGGCTCGGGTAGTCATCCGGCAACTGCTGGGCCGCTTCGGCCAGCAGCGCCAAGCTGGAATCACCGCTGCACAGGATCACCAGCTCGGCGGGGGTTTGTCCAAGGTCGGCAATATTGTCGTCCGCGACAAAACCACCGGGCTGAGTCCTGAGCAGGTGCATGGATTAAACGCTGAGCGCGGCGCGCAGTTGCGCTTCGAGGCCGACCGCATCCAGGTCCTGGCCGATCAGTACCAGGCGCGTGATGCGTGCTTCGTCAGCACCCCAGGCGCGGTCGAAGTGTTTGTCAAAGCGGGTGCCCACGCCCTGGATCAACAGGCGCATCGGCTTGTTCGGGATCGCGGCGAAGCCTTTGACACGCAAGATGCCGTGTTGCACGACCAGTTGAGTCAATGCGTCGAGCAGCAGCGCTTCGTCGGCCTGGGGCAAGTCGATGGAGATGGAATCAAACGCATCGTGGTCGTGATCGTCTTCACCTTCGTGGTGATGATCGTGATGGCTATGACGACCGTCGATATGCTCTTCGGAGCCGGCGCCCAGGCCAATCAACACGTCCAAGGGCACGCGACCGCTGCTGGCTTCGATGATTTTGACGGCTGGCGGCAGCTCTTCGGCGACTTCCAGGCGCACACGGGCCAGGTCTTCCGAGCTGATCAGATCGGCCTTGTTGAGGATGACTAGGTCCGCGCTGGCCAATTGGTCGGCGAACAGCTCGTGCAGTGGCGACTCATGGTCCAGGTTCGGGTCGAGTTTGCGCTGGGCGTCCACTTGATCGGGGAACGCAGCAAAGGTACCGGCGGCCACGGCCGGGCTGTCGACCACGGTGATCACCGCGTCAACCGTGCAGGCGCTGCGGATTTCCGGCCACTGGAAGGCTTGCACCAGCGGTTTTGGCAGGGCCAGGCCCGAGGTTTCGATGAGGATATGATCGAGGTCGCCGCGACGGGCGACCAGTTCGCGCATCACCGGGAAGAACTCTTCCTGCACGGTGCAGCACAGGCAGCCGTTGGCCAGTTCGTACACGCGGCCATTGGCTTCTTCTTCGGTGCAACCGATGGAGCACTGCTTGAGGATTTCACCATCAATGCCCAACTCGCCGAACTCATTGACGATGACGGCGATGCGACGGCCCTGGGCGTTGTCGAGCATATGGCGCAGCAAGGTGGTTTTGCCCGAGCCGAGGAAGCCGGTAACGATGGTGACGGGGAGTTTGGCCAGTGTTTTCATCGGATGCCCTTGGGGGCGGGCATACGGGACGATAGGCCCTGCGGCGCGGCGCAGAAGCGGATTTCGTCACCGGATCACCCCGCCCGGTTGAATTAGAAAATCGGTTGCGAGGCAGGTCTCCTGGCTTAGGGCTTGCGGGTCGTTAGACCGGCGCCGGCTGCGCCTTCCCGCCGTTGATGGCAGTGGCGTGGCAGTCGGATGAACCCTTCACAGTTGCGGGGGCAGCCGCGGATTGAACCGCGTTCCCTTCTTAGCTTCGGCCTGGGCCGAAGAACCTCGAAGGTGCAAGGCTACAGGGGCTCGGTGAATTTGACTACCGTCGCTCTGCATGCTTTCCTACATGCCTTGTTTCGGGTGCCCTTCACAGGGTGAAACGGGAAACCGGTAAATCATGCCTGCCATGACCAGTCCGGTGCTGCCCCCGCAACGGTAAGCGAGTGAAGCGTCAGATCCACTGTGCCTGTAAGGCATGGGAAGGCGATGCTTTATAGACCCAGTGTCCCTCGCAAGCCCGGAGACCGGCCCGAAAAATCAGATAACAAACCCGCGGTGGGCGGGCGCTGTTCGGAACTCTGCGTGCCTGGCTCGCGGGGTTTTCATGCGCTCGTTTCATCCAGACACCTGAAAGGGACGCGCCATGTCGATCATCAGCAGCACTTCGCACTCCGCCAGCAGCACCTCTACCTTGAGCCAACGCCTGACCGCCGCCATCGGCGCGTCGATCCTCGGCGCGTGCCTGGTGTATTTCGCCGGTTTCTCGCATATCGAGGCGGTGCACAACGCTGCCCACGATACCCGCCACAGCGCCGCGTTCCCGTGCCACTGAGACCTGCCGACATGATCAAGCGTATTGCGCAAACCGCAGGTTTCACCGGCCTGTTGGCCGCGCTGCTGCTGACCCTGCTGCAAAGCTTTTGGGTCGCCCCGCTGATTCTTCAGGCGGAAACCTTTGAAAAAGCCTCGGCGGCAACCGAAGTGGTGCATGAGCACGCTGCCGGCGCTGCTGCCCACACCCACGATGCCGAAGCCTGGGAGCCTGAAGATGGCTGGCAGCGCGTGCTGTCGACCACCGGTGGCAACTTGGTGGTGGCGGTAGGTTTTGCACTGATGCTGGCCGGCCTCTACACATTGCGCGCCCCCACCCGCACGGCGCAGGGCCTGCTGTGGGGCCTGGCCGGTTACGCGACCTTCGTGCTGGCGCCGACGATGGGCCTGCCACCCGAGTTGCCGGGCACCGCCGCCGCTGATCTGGCACTGCGCCAGACGTGGTGGATCGGCACTGCGGCCTCCACCGCTGCCGGGATTGCGCTGATCGTGTTCGGGCGCAACTGGCTGCTGAAAGTGCTGGGCGCTGCCATCCTCGCGGTACCGCACGTCATTGGCGCGCCGCAACCGGAAGTGCACGCAATGCTCGCGCCGCAAGCCCTGGAAACGCAGTTCAAAATCGCTTCGCAACTGACCAACGTGGCGTTCTGGCTGGCCCTGGGCCTGATCAGCGCCTGGCTGTTCCGCCGCAAACGCGACGATCAATACTCGGCATGACCTACGTGGTCGGCCTGGGTTGCCAGCGGGGTTGTGAAGTTCACACCCTGCTGGCGCTGTTTGATACGGCCCTCGCTGAGGCAGGGATTGATCCCCAATGCATCACCGCGCTGGCCAGTATCGACCGCAAACACGACGAGCCAGGCTTACTGGCTCTGGCACGGCACTTGAACCTGCCGCTGGAGTGCTTCAACGCCGAGCAACTGGCGATTTATGAACACCGGCTAAGCCACAAGTCCGACGTCGCGTTCGCCCACACGGGGTGTTACGGCATCGCCGAAAGTGCCGCCCTGGCCCTTGTTGAACAGCTCGGCGGCGCGCCTGCCCAGTTGCTCATCACCCGCAAAAAAACCGCCCAAGCCACCTTTGCGTTGGCCTGCGCCGGTTAAAACCCCGATAATCGCCCTCCCCGATCATGAGCAATCTTCATGCTCGCCCGTTTTTTGACAGGAATTCTCCATGACCGTCTACTTCATCGGCGCCGGCCCCGGCGACCCGGAATTGATTACCGTCAAAGGCCAGCGGCTGATCCGTAGTTGCCCGGTGATCATTTATGCCGGTTCGCTGGTGCCTGCGGCGGTATTGGAGGGTCATCAGGCAGAACACGTGGTCAACAGCGCCGAACTGCACCTTGAACAGATCATCGACTTGATCAAGACCGCACACGCCAAAGGCCAGGACGTGGCGCGCGTGCACTCCGGGGATCCGAGCCTTTACGGAGCGATCGGCGAGCAGATCCGCCTTTTGCGGGAATTGGGCATTCCATTCCAGATCATTCCTGGCGTTACCGCCGTAGCGGCCTGCGCAGCGTTACTGGAGACGGAACTGACCCTGCCAGACATCGCCCAAAGCGTGATCCTGACCCGTTATGCCGATAAAACCAACATGCCCGCCGGTGAGGGTTTCGACAGCCTGGCGCAGCACGGTACGACCATGGCGATTCATCTGGGGGTGAATCATCTGGAGAAAATCGTCGCCGAACTGCTGCCGCACTATGGCGCGGATTGCCCGATCGCCGTGGTGCATCGGGCGACTTGGCCGGACCAGGATTGGGTAGTGGGCACCCTTAGTGATATCGCCGAGAAAGTCGCGTCCAAAGGTTTTCGGCGTACGGCGTTGATTGTGGTGGGCCGGGTGCTGGCGAGTGACAGTTTCAGTGAGTCGTCGCTGTATCGGGCGGGGCATGCGCACCTTTATCGACCTTGATTTTTCACTTCACAAAAGCCCTATAAGCCACTGATAAATATTAATAAATACAGATAAATTTGGGAGAGGCTTGCTCCCGATAGCGGTGGGTCAGCTTCTAATATGGCAACTGAGCTACCGCTATCGGGAGCAAGCCCCCTCCCACAGTTAATCTTAGTTGTTAGGTTTATTGCGTAAGAGCCTGATTTTAAAGCAAAAAAACGGCGCTCACGGGGCGCCGTTTTTTTTGTTCGCAGTGAACGCCTTACTTAGTAGTAGGCGTTTTCTTTCTGCGTGTGGTCCGTCACGTCACGGACGCCCTTGAGCTCCGGAACGCGCTCCAGCAGGGTGCGCTCGATGCCTTCACGCAGGGTCACGTCCGCCTGGCCGCAGCCCTGGCAGCCGCCGCCGAACTTCAGCACGGCGATACCGTCATCGACCACGTCGATCAGGCTGACCTGGCCGCCGTGGCTGGCCAGCCCTGGGTTGATCTCGGTTTGCAGGTAGTAGTTGATGCGCTCGTTGACCGGGCTGTCGGCGTTGACGCTCGGCACCTTGGCGTTTGGCGCCTTGATGGTCAACTGGCCGCCCATACGGTCGGTGGCATAGTCCACCACCGCGTCGTCCAGGAAGGCTTCGCTGAAGTGGTCGATGTACGCGGTGAAGCTTTTGAGCCCCAGGGCGGTGTCTTCAGGTTTCTCTTCACCGGGTTTGCAGTAAGCAATACAGGTCTCGGCGTACTGGGTGCCGGGCTGGGTGATAAAGACGCGGATGCCGATGCCTGGGGTGTTCTGCTTGGAGAGCAGGTCAGCCAGGTAATCGTGGGCGGCGTCGGTAATGGTTATGGCAGTCATGGAAACTCCTCACAGGCTTGCCCGGAGTTTACGCCAAATTATTACGGAGGTACAAAGTCCTAGTGTTTTTGTCGGGTTAGGCTTTGGTTTCGGGGTGGTGGTGTGGATGTGGGGCGTATATCCGTTATTTAGGTGGCGGCTACAATTGTTCCGCCCTGACGGCGGGTCACTTTTGAAAAGAGCCGGAATGCCGGCCCAGCCAATAGCAACCAAAAGGCTCTTGCCCCACCACTTGGTGCCTCGCCTAGGCACGGCATAGCCGTAATCCGAGATTGATTTTGGGGGGCGTTTTCAGATCAAAAGCTAGAGCGCGACGGCTTTAGAGCCGACCGGATTTTTGTCTGGTGTACTCGGGTAAAAATGTGGGAGGGGGCTTGCTCCCGATGGCAGTGGGTCAGTTACAGATCTTTTCGCTGACACACCGCCATCGGGAGCAAGCCCCCTCCCACATTTTGATCTCCATGTATCAGATAGGTATCAGCCTGCTTTTGCTCTGCTTTTGATTTGGCCCTTACATCCTTATCGCTGACGAAGTCAGCGGTCTTTTGATCTGCGCTTTTGATCTTGATCTTGGGCGCCCCGTCAAACACGCTGGCCGAACGCAGGCTTGAATCCGTGGGTAACCCGGCAGGACGCCGGGTTAGCCGCGCTGGGCCATGGATGGCCCATCGCGGCGGCCCACGGATTCAAGCCGGAGTGAGGGCACACCGAGCCTAGGCGAGGTGCCGAGTGTTGGGGCGAA
>NZ_LJSA01000459.1:0-267 GCF_002742505.1 Pseudomonas sp. 2995-1
GTGAAAGTACCTGTAGATGAATCGATGGTTGGAAAAATTGTGAAGGTTAAGATTGAGCAAGCTGGTTATCCATACAATGTAGGGAGTTTTGTTAGAGTTTTAGAGGATGATAAGACGCCTATTTCCGATCAATCGTCTAAAGTTGCGCAATCAGCTGTTTAAATAAAACTTCATGAAGGTCAGGAGAGTTTTTCAATTCTCCTGGCTTTTATTTATTGTAGATTAGGAAACACTATTATTAACAAATACTCGTCAACAATATAAAAA
>NZ_LJSA01000460.1:0-255 GCF_002742505.1 Pseudomonas sp. 2995-1
GGAGTGAAGGGAAAGGAATGAGTCGTCTTGTGAAGGAAAAATGTGATTTCCTAGTACGTATTCCATTAGCAGGTAACGTGACATCATTAAATGCTTCTGTAGCAGCAAGCTTATTAATGTATGAAGTTCACCGCCGTCGTCATCCACTAGGGTTGAAATAAATGAGACGCGTTTTACTTGTGGATGGATATAATATCATCGGTGACTGGCCTGAACTGAAGCAGTTACAACAGAGCGACCTAGAAAGTGCAAGGA
>NZ_LJSA01000461.1:0-331 GCF_002742505.1 Pseudomonas sp. 2995-1
ATTTCAAGAGATTTTTCTCCTGAACAAATGCTTCATTTCTTAATTGCTTAGTGCTTTGGTTGTACTTGTACAAACAATAGAGTGTACTCACTTACTTTTTCAAATCGTAAGGTAGATTCTTAGTATTGAATCTCAAGCCTTAGATTTAAGATTCGAGTCTATTATCTGCACTTTCTGGTGCTTCCTCTGGTCCACGTGTCTCAGCCGCTTCTTCAGAGTCCATTGAAGGTAAAGCAGTCATCGGCTGATCGATGTAGTCCATTGGATTTACTGGATGTCCACCTTTACGAATCTCGAAGTGAACATGTACACCTGCATCACTGTTGTAGAG
>NZ_LJSA01000017.1:0-228 GCF_002742505.1 Pseudomonas sp. 2995-1
TGATTGGGATGCCAGTTTAAAATTATTCGGTATATTTATTACATTTTCTTCACCTAACATTTTCGGGACATCATTATATTTAATAAGGCTCTCCATTGTGTACCTGTTTAAGATTAAACGAGATTTACTACGAAACTCTAGCTGTTCAAGTGTTTCTAAAATAAGCCTTGTATTTTTCAATGCAGTCATCTCTAGATTCGTAACCACAAGCACTTCATCAGAATACTC
>NZ_LJSA01000462.1:0-253 GCF_002742505.1 Pseudomonas sp. 2995-1
GTGTCAGGAGCTGTTACAGAGATTTCAGGTGGCATGCAGCAAATTTCCGGTAGTATGGATCAAGTGAGCCAGGCAACGGCAGAGTCAGCTGAAAGATCTCAAAAGGGTACGGAAGTTATTAGAAAGACAGTTAGCCAAATGAAATTGATAAATGATAATGCTATTGGGATGTCAGAAATCATTGGTCAATTAGGAGAAAAGTCATCTCAAATTGGAAATATTATTGATCTCATAATCAATGTAGCGGAACAAA
>NZ_LJSA01000463.1:0-448 GCF_002742505.1 Pseudomonas sp. 2995-1
GTTTTGAGAGTATATATCGGATGGCTTTGGTTAGATGCAGGATGGGGCAAAGTTACAGGTGGATTTAGTGCAGAAGGATATTTACACGGAGTAGTTGCAAACGAAGCAGTAGCAGGGCAGTATCCAACATATCACGCTTTTATTGAGAACTTTGCACTTCCAAACGCAGGAGTATTTAGCTTCATGGTTGCATGGGGAGAGTTACTAGTAGGACTTGGGTTAATCGTAGGTGTGTTAACAACAGCAGCAGCATTCTTTGGTATCATGATGAACTTTGCATTCTTGTTCGCAGGTACAATCAGTTCTAACCCTTGGATGGCCTTATTCACAATTTTCATCTTAGCAGCTGGATACAACGCAGGTAGAATCGGAGGAGACCGCTGGGTGATGCCTTACCTACGTGCTACAATCGCAAGTAAATTAAGTAAAACAAAAGTAGAGCAACAGC
>NZ_LJSA01000464.1:0-264 GCF_002742505.1 Pseudomonas sp. 2995-1
ATGTAAAGGACCGAGTTATTGTCTCCTCTTTTAATCATTACAGCTTAGTAGAACTTAATAAACTTGATCCTTCTGTGGAAACTGCGATTTTATTTATGAAAGGTCTTTATGAGCCTTGGAATTATGCAAGAACAGTTGGTGCAACAGGATTACATTGTTTTTTACCAGTCGCAGTACCAGAATTTCTTGTAGGAGCAAATAAGGTCGGAATGGCAGTACGCCCATTCACAGTAAATGAGGAGAAGCATATCACCTCTTTAATAG
>NZ_LJSA01000465.1:0-265 GCF_002742505.1 Pseudomonas sp. 2995-1
CTATCAACTTCATGAAGTCGAAGTTCCTCTGCAAACACTTGATAAACATAGTTTTCCACCGATACACTACTTGGGTCCTGTACTGCAATGAGAATTCGATAATCATCATTTAGAAGTCGCAGCGCCATGCCTGCTTCTCCAGTGGACACTGCATCACGAGCTTCTGTTTCTTCCACCCATTTGAAAGTCAAATTATCAGATTCATTTAAAAGCGCAAGCCATTCTACTTTTTTCTCCTCATCCAAGGAAGGGTCTCCATACGTAT
>NZ_LJSA01000466.1:0-409 GCF_002742505.1 Pseudomonas sp. 2995-1
ATTTCAATGATATTCGTAAATTAATGACCATCCTTTATTCGTTACTAAAAAAAGATGGTGTGATGATTTTAAGTGATTTTCATCCACTAAGAAAGTGTATTGGAGAAAGTCCTGAATCTATCAATTACTTTGATGAGCAGATACAAGATGGTGACATAGCATATAAACATTTTTTTAACGAAGATGAACAAAAAAGCTTTCCTCATGTTTCAATTAAGTCGTACACGCTTAGCGAAATTATAAATTCGATAGTTACAGTGGGCTTTACTTTAACGAGATTCGATGAGCATAAAGGGTGGGATAATGAAAATATCCCATGGGAATTTACCATTCTAGCGAATAAATAACATCAGTTTTATGTAAAAAAGGAGGGGTTTGTATTGGAGATTAGAATACTTAAGCCTACAGA
>NZ_LJSA01000467.1:0-406 GCF_002742505.1 Pseudomonas sp. 2995-1
ATTTATTTATCGTAAATTTAAACCCTTGAGGTAATCCATTTTCATCAAAAACAATTTCTCCTTTTTTAACAACGATTTCACCATCACTGTGTTCGATATAAACACGAAGCATATCTAAATCAATACCATCATAATAAATATCCTCGATTGGTAGAATAACGTCTGTGGAGTAACCTTTATAGTTCGTCTCTATCTCAATAGGATTTCCAAGAATTTTCACTTGGCCTGACACACCAAACACTTCAAAGATAGCTTCATTTACTACAGGACTACTAGCTAATCTTTGACCTACAATACCTTGTTCATTCTGATCCTTCACTGGAACAAAACGGAAATACAAATCAATCTTAGCTGCTTGCATTGCTTGAATCTCATCACTTGAGAGATAAATAACACCATAGTCAGT
>NZ_LJSA01000468.1:0-323 GCF_002742505.1 Pseudomonas sp. 2995-1
CAGCAACACAGCAGGAGTTTAAAAAAGGAAATGGAGAAGGAAGAAGTTTTACTGTTGGCTACCCAATAGCCGAGGAACCTCTCATAGAAATAAGCAGAGACGGTGGAAATTTTGAACCTGTGAGTATTGGATTGAAAGGTCTGAACCAAGGAGAGGCGGAGTTCTACTGGGCTTATCAGGACAGTGTAATCACCCAAGAATTTGATGATGAACCTATAGGTAGTAATGACATGTTGAGGATTACTTATAAAGGACTTTATCCTCTCGTAGTAAGAACACAAAGACCTGAAGAAGTATTGAAGAAGAAAAATAAAGGAATTGGG
>NZ_LJSA01000469.1:0-323 GCF_002742505.1 Pseudomonas sp. 2995-1
GGACCTCAAGAACATACAAATGGAACAATTCAAAAATAAAGCAGAAGTATTGATTGCATTTGGACGAAAACAACATTTATCAGATGATGATATGAAAATCATTTTCACGAAATGTTTGGAGGAGAGGGGAAATAAGAATGACTAGTAGTTTAGAAATTCGTGAAGGAACTACCAACTTTAAAAACTTTCAATTAGGACCTATTAACTTGAAGATTGAAAAAGGGATGATAACAGCTTTAATTGGCAGAAATGGTGCTGGAAAAACGACACTATTGAAAAGCACAAGTGGGATTCCTCCTTTTCAACAAGGAGAAGTAACATAT
>NZ_LJSA01000470.1:0-322 GCF_002742505.1 Pseudomonas sp. 2995-1
ACATAGTGCCTATAATTCCAGTATTCCTGTTATTATCATTAAGAATTTTTTCTATTAGGTGGGTAGTTGTTGTTTTACCATTTGTTCCAGTGACACCAATAAGTTGAAGGTCTTTTGTTGGATACTCATAAAAGCATGCAGATATAAGTGCCATTGCACGCTTCGAGTTCCTTACGATAACCACAGGAACATCTATCTCTTCAAGTTCTCTTTCTGCAATAATGGCAGCAGCACCATCTTTTACCGCCTGAGCAGCAAAATCATGCCCATCCACCGTATAGCCAGTAATACAGAAGAAAAGACTTCCTTTCGTAACTTCCCT
>NZ_LJSA01000471.1:0-246 GCF_002742505.1 Pseudomonas sp. 2995-1
CACTAAAATAGTCGAACGACCTGAAAAACGGTTGCATTATATGTATCAAAATTTTTGAAGCAGCTAAGATAATAGAAGAAAAGTACATTGAAAAAGCTGAGGTGTATTGCGAGTTGGTTGTAGGAGGATAAAGAGGAGTTAAGGCTATCATATACTACCTTGTAAATTATTTCACTAACTGGATGAATGAACGTAAATTACTAGTTAACACACCAAATAATGCATGAATCACTTTACTTCTTAGGG
>NZ_LJSA01000018.1:0-229 GCF_002742505.1 Pseudomonas sp. 2995-1
AAATACCTTGAAGTGTCACAATGATCATATCCCTTAAAATATCAGTCTTCACTGAAACTGAACCTCTCCCAAGGTAGTCTTTCTCCCATTGTGTTAATGCTTTACTTATTTCTGCTTCTATAGATCCTTTTGTCCGTTTAACCATATTGGCCCTCCCTTTCAAAAGGTATACCTCTTCCTATTTTCCAGTGAAATATACCATCTTCAAAATTCTATCTTTATATTTCCC
>NZ_LJSA01000472.1:0-480 GCF_002742505.1 Pseudomonas sp. 2995-1
GATTAACTGCCTCAAAAAAGCAATCTATTTCATTTCACATGCATTATGATCGAGGAAATACAAGGAATTTAGATGATATGGAAGCCATAAGTGATGATTGTCTAGTAATGCGTGGAGAAACGGGTGGGAAGAATGGTATTGAATTTCGAAGTGCCATCAAAGCCATTGCGGATAATGGACATACAGAGACGCTAGGGAACAGAATCATAGTCACAGACGCAGACGCAGTCACAATAATATTATCTGCAGCGACATCTTATAGATATAAACACCCAGAGGAGCAGTGTTTAAAAACAATTAATGATGCAACAGAAATAACTTATACAACGTTACTTGATACTCATATAAAAGACTACCAATCATTATTTCATCGCGTCGATTTACAACTTGGCGAACTTAATGAGGAGAATGATAAGTGGAAGTTACCAACAGATAAGAGGCTGAAACTATTACAAGGTGGCGAAGAAGATACTAGTTTAA
>NZ_LJSA01000473.1:0-321 GCF_002742505.1 Pseudomonas sp. 2995-1
TTACAAAGGGAAGGGGTTTAACGTTATGTTTGGTTTTAACATCGTTGAGAAGATGCAGAAATTAGGCACAGATATCATAAAAGAAGAGTTAAAGTATCACAATAAAAGAGTATTAGTAAGTAAGGAATTTACTTTCGATGCAGCCCATCACTTGCACAGCTATGAAGGAAAATGTAAAAATCTCCATGGCCATACGTATAAGGTGATTTTTGGGATTAGTGGTTACGTAGATGATAATGGTCTCATGATTGACTTTGGTGATGTGAAGGAGATTTGGAAAAATGAGATTGAGATTTACCTCGATCATCGATACATTAATGA
>NZ_LJSA01000474.1:0-251 GCF_002742505.1 Pseudomonas sp. 2995-1
GTAGAACTTCTCTAGCAGGACCAATTTGAACTTTTTTGACCTGAGATTTAGAACGCTGTGTTTCCACATCAAAATATCGAATAGAATCTACTTCTGTATCAAAGAGTTCTATACGAAGTGGCATCTCTTCAGTAAGTGGATATATATCTATAATTCCCCCACGTAAACTAAATTGCCCTGGTGAGGCTACCATGTCCACTCGTTGAAAACCCATTGTAATAAATTGTTTTAAACATTGTGCAAGGTCGATA
>NZ_LJSA01000475.1:0-380 GCF_002742505.1 Pseudomonas sp. 2995-1
GAAAGTAGGGGCTGTTTATGACAAAACAATCCTTTATAAAAGGGGCGTTTATTTTAATTTTAGCTGGTTTAATCACCCGTGTACTCGGGTTTGTTAACAAAATTGTAGTAGCAAGAATCATGGGTTCAGAAGGTGTAGGGCTATATATGATGGCAGTTCCTACCCTCTTACTTGTTATCACTTTAACACAGCTAGGACTTCCTGTAGCTATTTCGAAACTCGTTGCAGAAGCTGACGCTGATAATGACAAGCCTAGAATAAAGCGAATTTTGGTCGTGTCCCTTTCAATCACAACCATATTGAGTATTATTTTTATGACACTAATGATTATTGGCGCTCCACTCATTGCACAAACATTATTAACAGATTCAAGGGCATTT
>NZ_LJSA01000476.1:0-320 GCF_002742505.1 Pseudomonas sp. 2995-1
CCACTCCACTCTTCTCTCGTCTTCGCACATAGAACTGTTGACTTAAACCATCCCACTACACTCTTCTCGTCTCTTCGCACGAAGAACTGTTGACTTAAAGGCTCTCAAATCACCCATTAAGTTCTTTATCTGATATTGGGGAAGTAAATGGGATTGTTTGGAATCTATGAAAATGAGGTAATTGGTGGATATTCTATTCCTGTTAACGAAGAAACTCGCTAAGGTGGTGTATATAACCTTCACGGTCTAAATGCTGAAGAGGTCCATGGTGAAGACTTTGATTATCCGACATGGCACACTGAATGGGGTGAGAGGTATGG
>NZ_LJSA01000477.1:0-263 GCF_002742505.1 Pseudomonas sp. 2995-1
ATACTTGTTTCAGGTTTCTGCAAGAGATATGGCAAGGTTTGGACAGCTTTATCTTCAAAATGGAAAATGGGAAGAGGAACAAATAGTTCCAGAATCGTGGATTGAAGAATCTTTAAAAGCACACGCAAAAGTACCAGGAAATAATGTGTTCGACTATGGGTATTTATGGTGGGTAGCAACTTCAGGGCCATTAAGTGAATTAGGACTGTACTCTGCTGTAGGAAGATATGGTCAATCAATTGATATTGTTCCCGAATTAGATC
>NZ_LJSA01000478.1:0-312 GCF_002742505.1 Pseudomonas sp. 2995-1
GTGATTATGTATTCGATGGGGAGTGGTCCACGCCCTATAATGAGGAACAATTCCCATCTCCAGTAAATCACTATGGCTATACTAAATGGTTAGCCGAAGAATATATACGCTGCTATAAAGAAACTTGGCGGATTATTCGAACATCTTGGTTGTTTGGTGGGGAAGGTTCAAATTTTGTTAAAACTATTGCTGAGAAAAGTAGACGGAATGAAAAAGTAGCAGTAGTTGATGATCAAGTTGGTTCTCCAACTCACGTCTCGGATCTTTCTTTATCAATTCTTAACATCATGTCCGCACCATCTGGGGTATATC
>NZ_LJSA01000479.1:0-317 GCF_002742505.1 Pseudomonas sp. 2995-1
GAGATTTGCTTACTTTCTTTTTTCAAGATACAAGAATAATCCTTTCACAAGCCATTGATCCCATCTATTCCTATACTTTTTCAATTTAAATCACGAATGTGTTTAACTTCCTAAACGCTTTAACTCCAAATAAACTTCTTTACATTCAACCAAACTACATTCCCCCTCTTCATAAATAAAACAGTTATTTCAGGAACAGCCTGGCTAATTTAAACAAATACTAGTTGGTTTGTTTTATAAAAAAAATGTTTGCGTATCTTTTTGTTAATACTGTAATAATTAACCACTTTAAAACTGTTTTGTGTTAAAGGATATAC
>NZ_LJSA01000480.1:0-234 GCF_002742505.1 Pseudomonas sp. 2995-1
ACAGGTCTTGCATACCCATACTATCTCTTAGCATGAATAATTGGTACGGTAATGTCCGCATATCTTGGGAAGTTGTGAATGCTAGAACGAATGGGAACTCATTCCATGCTTCACGCAATGAAAAGATACTTACTGTGATAATGGCTGGCAGCGAGATAGGAATAACAATATGCCAGATGATCTGCCACGGTTTTGCCCCATCAATCGCCGCTGCTTCTTCAAGCGCCTTAGGAA
>NZ_LJSA01000019.1:0-229 GCF_002742505.1 Pseudomonas sp. 2995-1
GGCTTTTCGTTTTAACAAGGATGCCTGTTCTGGTCAGGTGTCGAAGCTCATCCAGCGTGCCTGATTCAATGATCTCCCCGCCCCTGATGATCCCCACACGGTCACAGAGCCGTTCTACTTCAGAAAGAATGTGGCTGGAAAGAAGGACTGTTTTGCCTTCCGCTTTCACCCTGCCCACATATTCCTGAAACACCCGCTCCATCAGGGGATCGAGCCCGCTTGTCGGTTC
>NZ_LJSA01000481.1:0-316 GCF_002742505.1 Pseudomonas sp. 2995-1
ATTAAGGGGAGTGGGATGATGTATAAAGTATTATTAGTAGACGACGAAGTTTTTGTACGACAAGGATTATTAAGTTTAATTAACTGGCAAGAGTGTGGATTTGAAGTAATCGCAGAAGCAGGTAATGGTGAAGATGCGTATGACCTCATCAAAAAGCATTCCCCTGACCTTGTTATTACTGATATAAGGATGCCAGTTGTAGATGGTCTTGATTTAATTAAAAATGTTCATGAGCAAATTAATAGTGATCAAAAATTTATTATTGTAAGTGGATATAACGATTTTTCCTATGCTCAAAAAGCTGTGAGGTATGGGG
>NZ_LJSA01000482.1:0-315 GCF_002742505.1 Pseudomonas sp. 2995-1
GTTAAATCTATAGGTAATTATGCTTTAAGATTAGAGTCAAGATATTGGGTTAAAGAAAGAAGCAGTCGCCCTCATAATTTAAGAGATCCAAACTTTGCTGTATTCCATGGTCCGTGGGCAATCAGTGATTCATTTTACGCTTATGAAAATGATACCATTGCACTTGATTGGTCTGCAGTAAACGGTGGGGATGATTATGATGTATATGCCTTTTTAGAAAATGTTGATACAGGTTCTGAAATTGAGCTATTTTATGGAAGAGGAAAGACTCAACCTTGGGATACTACAAGAGCGAATATACCAGCTGATGGAAAT
>NZ_LJSA01000483.1:0-315 GCF_002742505.1 Pseudomonas sp. 2995-1
AGGGAAAATGATGTTGCTCTTCTTGCCCGACTCATGCGCGCTGAAGCTGAGGGGGAAGGAGAACTGGGAATGCTGAAAGCTGGTAATGTAATGGTGAACCGGGTCCGTGCAGATTGTCTAGATTTTACTGATATTAATGACGTGGAAAGAATGGTGTTTCAATCTCCTGGTGGGTTTGAAGCGGTACAAAAAAGTTATTTTTATCAGCATGCACGGGAAAAAGATAAAAGATTAGCTAGGAAACTTATAGCAGGGGAACGCCATCATCCAGCTGAACATTCATTATGGTTTTTCAGACCTGAAGGAGCGTGTCGT
>NZ_LJSA01000484.1:0-315 GCF_002742505.1 Pseudomonas sp. 2995-1
GACAGCAATAAAGACGGTTACTACGCCATCGTTGGCAACAACGTTGTCTTGACTCAGGCCGGTGCTGACTTCGTTAATGCGGGCAATAAACTGCCAGCGTTCGATCTGACCGTGACTGATGCAGACAAAGGCAGCGCAACCGCCGCCGCTACTCCGGATGTGACGCTGGTCAACGACATCCCGGTTATCACCGTGGCTGCGACTACCATCGTGGAGAACAGCGCCAAAGTCGGCACCATCGCCGGTAGCTTCGTTGCTACCGACGAAGAAACGCCTACTGCCAGCCTGAAAGTTGATTTCACCACCGGCACCAAT
>NZ_LJSA01000485.1:0-313 GCF_002742505.1 Pseudomonas sp. 2995-1
GAGTGAAGTATTCCACTCCTAAGGAAAAAATTGAGCGATGTGTGGAAAAAATAGATGACATGCTTCGAAACCACGATGAAATACATCAAGAGTTAATAATGGTACGTTTTCATGCCTTTAATACTAGTAGTCTTGATATTTTCCTATACTTCTTTACGAAGACAACGCAGTGGGAAGAATTTTTACGTGTTAGGGAGGAAATTAATTTAAGAATAATGGGTATTTTAGAAGAAGAAGGTGTGTCTGTTGCATTTCCAAGTAGAAGTATTTATATGGAAAAAACAGAACTAGACACTATGGCAGATAGTGTAGA
>NZ_LJSA01000486.1:0-313 GCF_002742505.1 Pseudomonas sp. 2995-1
ATCTTTTTACCGAATTCTTCTTTACATAAAATCATTCCACCACGAGGTCCACGTAACGTTTTATGTGTTGTCGTTGTTACAAAGTCTGCGTAAGGTACTGGAGACGGGTGGTGACCAGTTGCAACCAAACCTGCAATATGAGCCATATCTACCATGAGATAAGCACCCACTTCATCAGCAATCTCACGGAATACTTTGAAGTCGATCTCTCTTGGATAAGCACTCGCTCCTGCTACGATAAGTTTAGGTTTGTGCTCTTGAGCTTTTGCACGTACATCTTCGTAATCAAGGATACCAGTGTCTTTATTCACAC
>NZ_LJSA01000487.1:0-274 GCF_002742505.1 Pseudomonas sp. 2995-1
GTCTTTGTCTTAGCTTTTTTAAATAGGCTAGAGCACTTTCCTCATAAAGAAAAGTTTGAATATCACTGAATAACAAAAGAAGACTCCGTTTATTTTGTACGGATTGCAAATAGTTTAATACTGCTCCATAGTTAGACTCTGTTGCATCCACTTTAAGATCATAAACAGCTTGAATAATTGTCTGCAAATGCTCCATCCCTTTAGCTGGAGGAACATACACTTTAATATCTTTAGAAAAAGCCGCTACTGAAACATAGTCCCCATTTTTTAGCGC
>NZ_LJSA01000488.1:0-285 GCF_002742505.1 Pseudomonas sp. 2995-1
TTGAAAATCAGACAGTGGCGTTACCCGCAGGATTAAACACACATGATTTAGAAAAGGTAGTAAATATTATAAATGAACGATTAAAGGGGGTACCGTTGGTGCACCTCCGTCATAAATTAAAAACTGAAATAGGGAAAGTGCTTGAGAAAAGCCATCAATTTGCGGTAGTTATTGGAGAAGATCAGCACTGCTTTATTTTAGTAGTCGGAGAAAAATCACAGTTACGTTTTAGTAATGAACAAAAAGACTGGTTAACAACACTTGCTTATTATGCAAGTATTTCAC
>NZ_LJSA01000020.1:0-229 GCF_002742505.1 Pseudomonas sp. 2995-1
CAACATATAAAGGCTATCAAGTACATGAGTTGAAGCCTAACACCCAGGGGATTGCTACTCTCATGATGTTAAATGTTTTAAATAAGTATGACCTAACATCTATTGGAGATCATACCCCTGATTATTATCACCTAATGGCAGAAGCGGCGAAAATATCTTTTCGTTATAGAGATGAGTGGATTACAGATAAAGAGTCTATAAATGTTCCGTATGAAGAACTGTTATCTGA
>NZ_LJSA01000489.1:0-250 GCF_002742505.1 Pseudomonas sp. 2995-1
ATCATCATGAATAAAAGGTTTCATTATATCTCTCCTTCAAACTTGTGTTTGTTGCCATTAACCTCTTGCTAATTTCACTTCATTTACAAACTGACTTGCTGTTTTTGTTAAGTTAGCTAAGTATTCTTCCGTGATCGCTTCTTTTGTGTTTACTAAAGTACTTCCAACTCCTGCTGCAACGGCTCCAGCTTTAATATAAGCACCGACATTCTCTACATTTATACCGCCTGTAGGCATAAGTGGGATATGT